>DATATV010000030.1:0-23251 GCA_036268615.1 Pseudonocardiaceae bacterium | reverse complement strand
CGTGATGATCTTGCCGATGCCCAGGTCGACCAGGGTGTGCTCGCTGGTGCCCTGGAACTGCGCCGGGTACTCCATCGCGCCGACGCCGACGATGGTGCCCTGACCGGCCTGCAATCGGGGCACCGAGTGGTTGGTGCCGATGCCACCGGGGTTGGTCAGCGAGATCGTGGTGCCGGCGAAGTCCTCGGCGGTCAGGCCGCCGGTGCGCGCCTTGCGCACCACGTCCTCGTAGGCCTGCCAGAACTGGGTGAACGACATGTTCTCGGTGGCCTTGATCGACGCCACCACGAGGGTGCGCGCGCCGTCCTTGCCGGGCAGGTCGATGGCCAGGCCGAAGTTGACGTGCTCCGGGGTGACCACGGTGAGCTTGCCGTCGGTCTCGGCGAAGTGCCGGTTCATGTTCGGGAACGCCTCAAGCGCCCGCACCACGGCGTAGCCGATGAGGTGGGTGAAGGAGACCTTGCCGCCGCGGGTCCGCTTGAGATGGTTGTTGATCACGATGCGGTTGTCCGCCAACAACTTCGCCGGCACCGCGCGCACGCTGGTCGCGGTCGGCACGGTCAGCGACTGCTGCATGTTCTTGGCGATCGCTGCCGCCGCGCCACGCAGCGGGGAACGCTGGTCGGCCGCGGTCGAGGGGACCACCGGGGCGGCCTTGGCGGCCTGGCTCGGCGCCGGCTTACCGGTGCTGGGCAACCCGGTGGGCGCGGTGCTGGGCGCCTTCGGCGGGGTCGCGGTGCTGGGCCCGTGGCCGTTGGTGCCGGCCGGCGTCCTGGTCGGCGTCTTGATCGGCGTCTTGGTGGGCACCGCGGTGGCGGTGCGGGTGGTGGTCGTGGTGTTGGCCGCGCCGCCCACGGTGGCCGAGGACTCGGTGGCCGCACTGCCGGTCGGCTGTGCGACGTTGTCCCCCACGCCGGCCGCGCGCTGCATCGGCTTGTAGTCCGCGAAGAAGTCGTGCCACGCCGGGTCTACCGAGGAGGGGTCCTTGAGGAACTGGTCATACATTTCCTCGACTAGCCACTCGTTGGGACCGAACTCTGGCGCACTACTGGACACGGTTGGCACTCGCCTCTATCCGTCTCGCTAGGCGCCCCTGAGCGCCTGTCTGGTGAAACTTCGTCACCAAGGTTAGTCCGTGTCCGGACCTGATTCACACCGGTCCAGGGCCCGGCAACGAGTGGTCCGTCACAGGTAAGGAGCCCGTGACCGGTGCGCTGGATACCAAGTCGTTCTCGGGATCGATTACCTGATCGATTCACGGTCCACTGCCTGGGCTGGTCGGCCGTCCACAGTGCTTTTGGTCACTTTCCCGGCAGTTGATCGAGTGGGCTCGTCCGGACCGCCCTCCGCGCTGCCGAAACGCCACAGCCGGGCGTAGTGGCCGTCGGCCGCGAGCAGCTCGTGATGAGTGCCGTCCTCGACCACCCGACCGCCGGCCAGCACCACGATCCGGTCCGCGCGGGCCGCGGTGGCCAGCCGGTGGGCCACCACGAAGGTCGTGCGCCTGCGGGCCACCCGCTCGCTTGCCGCGAGCACCGCCGCCTCGGTCGCCGGGTCCAGCGCCGCGGTCGCCTCGTCCAGCAACAACACGTCCGGGTCGACCAGTTCCGCCCTGGCCAGCCCGACCAGCTGGCGCTGACCAGCCGAAAGGCCGTGGCCGCGCTCGCCGAGCGGCTGGTGGAAGCCCTCGGTCAGGCCGGCCACCATCGGCAGCGCGCCGACCTCGCGGGCGGCCTGCTCCACCTCGGCCGCGTCGGCGTCCGGGCGGCCGTAGCGGATGTTGTCGGCCACGTCGCCGGTGAACAGGTGCGCCTCCTGCGGCACCACGCCCAGCCGGTGCCGGAAGCCGGCCAGGTCGTAGTCGCGCACGTCGATCCCGTCGACCAGTACCCGGCCGCTGGACGCGTCGTAGAACCGGGCGAGCAGCTTGACCAGCGTCGACTTGCCCGCGCCGGTCGCACCGACCAGGGCGACCGTCTGGCCGGCCGGCACCCGCAGGGAGACCTCCTCCAGCGCGGGGTTGCTCGCCCCGGAGTAGCGGAAGCCGACCCCGCGCAGCTCGACCTCGCCGCGCAGCTTCGCCGGCACCGCTACCGGTTTCGCGGCCGGCACCAGCGTGCTCGGCGTGCGCAGCAGCTCGCCGATCCGGCGCAGGCCCACCGCGGCCTGCTGATAGCCGTCGAACACGTTGGACAACTGCTGCACCGGGGCGAAGAACTGGCCGAGGTAGAGCAGGAACGCCACCAGCACGCCCGCGGTCAGGCTGCCCTCGGCCACCCGGACCGCGCCGACGCCCAGCACCAGCGCCTGGGCCACTTCGGACAGCAGCATGATGAACGGGAAGTAGACCGAGATGTAGGTCTGCGCGCGCAGCCGGGACCGGCGGTAGCTGTCGGAGAGCCCGTCGAACCGGGCCGCCGCCCGTGCCTCCCGGTTGTGCGCCTGGGCCACCCGCAGGCCGGACACGTTCTCCTGCAGGTCGGCGTTGACCATGCTGATCCGCTCGCGGGCCTCGGAGTACGCGGCGGTGGACACCCGGCGGAACAGCACGGTGGCCACCGCGACCAGCGGCACGGCGGCGAGCACGATCAGCGCCAGTTTCGCGTCGATGGCCACCATCGCGATCGCCATGCCGACCATGGTCAACAGGCTGACCACCGCGGTCATCAGGCCGGTCTGCAGGAATGTGGACAACGCGTCCACGTCGGTGGTCATCCTGGTCATGATCCGGCCGCCGAGTTCGCGCTCGTAGTAGTCCAGCCCGAGTCGTTGCAGATGGGCGTAGCTGCGCACGCGCAGTAGGAACAGCACGGTCTCGCCGGAGCGGGCGGTGAGCACCTGCTGCACCCGCAGCACCACCCAGTCGGCCACGACCACCACCAGCGAGATCACCGCCATCGCGATAACCACCGAGGTGAGGTGCTTGGACACGCCGGAGTCCACGCCGGTGCGGACCAGGATGGGCAGCACGATGCCGGCCAGCGCGTCCACCGCGAGCAGGCCCAGCGCGGCCAGCAGAATCCAGCGGACCGGACGCAGCAGGGCGGCCAGCCGGAACCGGGGGTCCGGTGCGCGCAGGTCGATCCCGGGCAGTTCCGGGGTGTCCTTGGCCGGCGGCAGCGCGGCCACCGCGGTGAGCAACTCCGGGGTGGGCGGCACCGCGCCCATCGCGCCGAACGCGGCACCCGCGTCCGCGCCGCCGCCCGCGCCGAGGTGCTCACCGGCCCGGGCGGTGGACGCCGGCCACAGCTCCGGCGTGATGCCGGTCGCGGGGTCCTCGGCCGGCAGCGGCTCGACCGGCTCGACCGGTCGGGCTGTTTCGTCGGGGCCGGCCAGCAGCGCGCGGAACAGGCCGCAGCGCTCGGTCAGCTCCGCCTCGGTGCCGACGTCCACCACCCGGCCCGCGTCCAGCACGGCGATCCGGTCGGCCAGCGCGAGGGTGGACCGGCGGTGCGCGATGACCAGCGTGGTGCGTTCGGCGGTGACCGCGCGCAGCGTGCGCTGGATGGCCGCCTCGGTGGCCGGGTCGACCGCGGAGGTCGCGTCGTCCAGCACGAGCACCCTCGGATCGGTCAGCAGTGCCCTGGCCAGCGCGATGCGCTGCCGCTGCCCGCCGGACAGGGTCAGCCCGCGCTCACCGACCACGGTGTCGTAGCCCTCGGGCAGCGCGGTGATGAAACCGTCCGCCTGGGCCGCGCTCGCCGCCGCCCGGACCTGCTCGTCGGTGGCGTCCGGCCTGCCGTAGGCGATGTTGTCCCGAACCGTTGTGGAGAAAAGGAAAGCCTCCTCGAAGACGACGCCGACGGTGTGCCGCAACGAGGACAGCGTCAGCTCGCGCACGTCGATCGCGGCGCCCGGCGGACCGACCCGCACCGAGCCGCCGTTCACCTCGTAGAACCTGGGCAGCAGCAAGGAGATCGTCGACTTGCCGGAGCCCGACGTGCCGACCAGCGCCATCGTCTCGCCCGGCGCGACCCGCAGCGACAGCCCGGTCAGCACCGGCTCGTCCGGGGTGTAGCCGAACCGCACGTCGGTCAGGCACACCTCGACCGGACCCTCGGGCAGCTCGACCGCGTCCGGCGCCTCGGTCAGGTCCGGCCGGGCGTCGATCAGTTCGTAGACCCGCTCGGCCGCGGCCCTGGTCAGCTGGCCGGAGATGACCAGGTAGGCGAGCATCCGGGCGGGGAAGGCGAGGGTGGCCAGGTAGCTGGTGAAGGCGAGGAACGTGCCCAGGCTGATCTCACCGCGCACGGCCAGCCAGCCGCCCAGCGCGAGCACCGCGACCTGGCCCAGCGAGGGCAGCGCGGACATGGTCGCCTGCGGGGTGGCCTGCAACCGGGCCGCGCGCAGCCGCTCACCGAACAGCTTGCGGGCGCCCCGCTCCAGTTGGTCGGTCTCCCGCTCCTCCTGGCCGAAGCCCTTGACCACCCGGACGCCGGTGACGGTCTCCTCGACCTGCTGGGCGATGTCCGCGGCGCGCTGCTGGGCCGACCAGGTGGCCGGGAACAGCCGGGTCTTCGACCGCGCCGCGACCAGTGCCAGCAGCGGCACGATGACCAGCGCGATCACCGTGAGCAGCGGGGACAGCCAGAGCATCGCCACCAGCGAGACGACCACCAGCACGACCGTGCCGATCGAGATCGGCGTGATGGACAGCAGGCCCTGCACGAGTTGCAGGTCGCTGTTGGCCCGGGAGACGACCTGCCCGGTGCGCAGCTCGTCCTGCTTGCGGCCGTCCAACAGCTGCATCGAGGCGAACAGCGAGCGGCGCATGTCGTGCTGCACGCTCAGCGCGAGCCGGCCGGCCAGGTAGCGCCGGAGGAACGCGCCGACGAACCGGATCAGCGCGAGCACCCCGAGCAGCACGGCCAGCCCGGCGATACCCGCGGTCCGCCCGGCCACCGCGTCGTTCACGCCGACCCGGGTGACCAGCGGACCGACCGCCTCAAGGCCGATGCCCAGCGACGAGGCGACCAGCGCGCTGATCAGCAGGCCGGGATGGCCCCAGCAGTCGTGCAGCAGCCGCCGCAGCCAGCCCTGCCGGGGCGTCGTCGAGCTGTGGTCGTGGCCGGGTTCAGCACTGCGGGGATCGTCTGGCACCTTTCCACCATATTGTCGGTGCCAGACGTTTTCAGCCGATATCTGGTTGGTCGCTCACCACACTGCCCGGGTGACGTGGCTCAGGTGATGTCCCGCTTGAGGCTGGCCACCCAGCCCAGACCGAAGAAGATGACCAGGTAGGCAAGGAAGATCAGCCCGTTCACCCACCAGTCGAAGACCCCGCGGGCGCCGGTGATCTCCTGGATCACATAGGTCAGCCCGGTCTGCACGTCCGTGGGCAGCGTCGGCAGGTGGGACAGGATCGCCTGGGAGGCGATGGCGCTGGTCATGCCGTCGCCCGCCTGGTTGGGGAAGAAGCCGGGGGCGTGCCCGTTCATCGTGGCGGTGAGCAGGTTCTCCGCGACCAACGAGTACAGCAGCAGCAGGAGCACGGTGCCGATCACGTTGCCCACCAGCGCGCCGACGCCGACCGCGAGCAGCGTCCAGATGACCGTCTCCAGCACACCGGCACCGAGGATGCCCAGCCAGACACCGGCCGAGGGCATCAGGTCGGGGTGCGAGTGCCCGCCGAGCAACATGCCGAGGCTGGCCGAGCCGGCGATGACCAGGCCGTAGACCAGACCGACCGCCAGGTAGGTGATCAGCTTCGCGCCCAGCACCGAGCCCCGGGTGGGCGCGGTCAGGTACGTGGTGGTGATGGTGCGGTTGCGGATCTCGCTGGACAGCGCGAGCCCACCAAGGAGCATCGGGAACAGCGTGGTGATGTTGATCGCCCTGGCCAGCGCGAACACCGCCAGCGGCAGGCTCTCGATGCTGATGTGCAGTTGCTGGAAGGTCGGGTCGCTGGACAGTGCGTCGTCGAACGTGCCGGTGAACGCGGAGAAGATCGCTGCCCAGACGACGCCGAGCACCACCGTCGGGATCAGCAGCGCCCACCACATCTTGGTGGTCAGTATCTTGCGGAGCTCCGCGTTGATCAGCTGGCCCATCAGGCGTTACCTCCGAAACCACCGGGCTGCTGCGGGAGACCTTCCGGCGGACTCTGCTGTTCCGGGTGCTGTTGGGATTGTTCGGGCTGTTGGGATTGCTCGGGTTCCGCCGGCGCTGTCGACGCTGCCCGGGTCGGCTGGTCGGCCGGAGTGGGTTGGTCGGCGGGCGGTTCGGGCTGCGCTGCCGGCTGTTCCGGTGCCGTGGGCGCGTTGGGCTGCACCGAAGTGGTGGGCTGCTCCTCGGCGAACGACTGCGGGACGAACGACTGCGGCGTGTTGGGCTGCTGCGGTTCGGGCTGCCGCTGGTCGGGCTGTGGTGCGTACGGCTGGGCCGCGTAGGGCTGCTGCGGTTGGCCGGGCTGCTGGTAGGCGGTCGGGTCCGGATAGCCGGGCTGGGCGTATCCCGGCTGCTGGTAACCGGGCTGCTGGTAACCGGGTTGGGCGTAGCCGGGCTGTGGATAGCCCGGCTGCGGGACCGGCTGGGCGTATCCCGGCTGCGGGACGGCCTGCTGGTAGCCGGACTGCTCGGCGGAGCCCGGTTGCGGGTAGCCCGGTTGCGGAACCGGCTGCTGGTAACCGGGTTGCTGCGGGCTGCCGGGTTGCTGCGGGTACCCGGGCGGGGGCGCGTAGCCGGGTTGCGGAACCGGTTGCTGGTAACCGGAGTAGCCCTGCGGTGGGGTGCCGGGCGGGGTGTCCTGCGGGTAGCCGAGGGCCGGGTAGGTCTGCACCGGCTGCTGGCCGGTGGGCGGCGGACCGCCGAAACCGCCCTGCGGGCCGCCGTACGGGCTCGGTCCACCGGCGTACGCGCCGTTGGTCATCGCGAAGTAGAGCTGTTCGAGATTGACCCGCTCCTCCTCGATGCCGTAGATCGACACGCCTGCCTTCAGCGCGATGTCCGCCACCTGCTTGGCCTGCACGCCACCGACGGCCAGCCGCCCGTCCGGCAGCGACTCGACGTGGTTGATGTTCTCCTCGCGCAGCGCGGCGACCAGCGCGGCCGGGTCCGAGGGCTGCACCAGCACCCGGGCCTGCTGCGAGCGGCGCAGGTTGTCCAGCGGCCCGTTGAACCGGGTCTGCCCGTTGCTGATGATGATCACCTGGTCGACCGTCTGCTCGATCTCGGCCAGGGCGTGGCTGGAGATCAGCACGGTGCGACCGGTGGCGGCAAAGGACTGCAGGAAGGTTCGCAGCCAGGCGATGCCCTCCGGGTCCAGGCCGTTGGCCGGCTCGTCGAGGACCAGGATCTGCGGGTCGCCGAGCAGTGCGGTGGCCAGTGCCAGCCGCTGCTTCATGCCCAGCGAGAACGCGCCGGCCGCGCGGTTGGCCGCGACGCCGAGGCCGACCAGGCCGAGCACCTGGTCGACGCGCGAGTCGGGCACGCCGATCGCGGCGCCGTAGACCCGCAGGTGGTTGCGGGCGGTGCGTTTCGGGTGGAAGCCCTGGGACTCCAGCACCGCGCCGACCAGCCGAGCCGGATTGCCCAGCGCGGCGAACGGTCGTCCGTTGATCAGCGCGCTGCCGCTGGTCGGCTCGACCAGCCCGAGCAGGGTGCGCAGGGTGGTGGTCTTGCCGGCGCCGTTGGGGCCGAGAAAACCGGTGACCGAACCGGGTTCCACCTGAAAACTCAGATTCTGCACCGCCGTCACGGTGCCGAACTGCTTGGTGAGTTGCTGCACCACGATCCGGCCGCTGCCGTCGTGCACGCGTCCTCCCGTATCCGCCCGATTGCTCCCGATCCGCCGGTCAGCGGATGTGGGCGCCATCCTGCCTCATGGCGTTCGGGGTCCGTGGGAGGATTGCCCAAAATCTACAGGGCGTGCGCGTCCCGAGCCTCGGTGTGCGGCGGTGGGGGCCGCCGATCGGGCCGGCGCAACCAGAAATGACGTTTCGGATTCGGCATGCCCTCGCCGATGAGGTGTTGGTATGCCATCAGCCAGACGCGGCACGGCCAGCGTCGGCGTCGGGTCAGGAAGGACTTCGGGCAGGCGCGGCACCGGTGGTCCTCGTCGGGCTGGTGCACGGTGAGCAGCAGCCGCCAGCCGTTCGCCAGCCGCTGTAATTCGCTGCGGGCCAACGGAAGCAGTGATTCGGACTGGTCTGACGTACTGATCTCGTCGAGCATCGCCAACCGCTGTAACACCGCGTCGCGCAACGCCTGTTCGGTGGATCTCACGCCGGACCCCCTATGCCGATGCCGCCCGCCCGCTGGCCAGCAACGCCGTGACCGCGGCGGCCTGGCCGAGCGCACGTCCGAGTTTTCGGGTCTGTTCAACGGACAGCACCGCGGACTCACCCGGTGGGGACACGATCAGTACGTCGTCGCCGTGGGCCACCACTGTCATCCCGCGCCACCTGCCGAAGGGATCGAGGCATTCCACGGACCATTGATGCCCGGCGGACTGTGCTGTCTGTGCCACCCATCAGGTATCGGCTTGATCACGGTTGAGCCACATGCCTGTGTACGAGATTCACCCGAATGAGCAGCCCGATCGCCCGATGAGCCGACATGGCCATGATTATTCCGCCAAGTGAACCGATGCGGTGCAGCGCTCCAGCCCGGATGCGCCTAAGCTACAAGTGGCGGCCCGCTCCCGGCGACCCCCAGGCTGGTCGAGCGGGCCGCCCCCAACGGCGTACCTTGCTCGCGCAGAGCGCTCGCCTTTGTCGGGGTCCATTGATTTGGGGGGCCGAGCCCCCCAAGCCCCCACGGTGCTTGCGCCTTTCGTCTTCGATCTTGTTTCTTTTGGCTTGGACTTGCCCGGGTTGTGGGGTTTTTCCGATTGGTCCCGATTTCTTGGGGCGGTGTTGGGTTCGCCTGCGCTTCGCTCGTGGGCCTTCGTTCGTTCGCCTTCGGCTTCACTTGTGGCGGGCCTCGGGTTGGTGTCCTTGTGGCTCCTGTGTGTTCGTTCGCCTTCGGCTTCACTCGCTGCGGGCCTCGGGGGTGGTGTCCTGTGCGCTGGTTCGCCTTCGGCTTTGCTTGCCGGGATCTCTGCTTCGCTGTTCGGTGGGCTGGTGGCGCGGCCTCCTCCCGCCTCCCTCTGCCTCGCAAGAGTCTTAGTTGACATAAGGTTTAGCTCGGGAGATAGTTGGGGGTATGCGGGTTCTTGTTTCGGCTTCGCCGGGGGTTGGGCATATTTTTCCTACTATTACTACGGCTTGGGCGTTGCGGGCGGCAGGGCACGATGTTCTCTTTGCGGGGGGTGGGCAGTTCGACGAGATCGCGCGGGCTGGGTTGAGTGTTGTCGACACTGCGCCGGCGGTTGACTTTGTCCAACTCTTTTCCAGTGCCATGGGCGAGTTGGGATCTCCTGATCCCGGGTCTCCGGCCGATCAGCTTTTGTTCGCCGGGCGGTTGTTCGCGAGGGTCAGTTCGGTGTTTGTCGACCTGACCGTCTCCCTGGCGCGGGAATGGCGGCCGGACCTGGTCATCTACACGCCGTTGCAGGGGGCTGGGCCGATTGCGGCCGCGGTGGTCGGGGTTCCGTCCATTGCGCACGGGATTGCTGTCGGACAGGGGCGGGAGTTGTGGGAGTCGGTTGCCCGGGAGATGGCCTCCGACTACGACCGGTTCGACGTTTCCGCGCCCGCTCCGGACGGCGTTCTCGACGTGTCGCCGCCGAGTATGCGGGCGGCTGACTCCTCCGGCTGGCCCATGCGGTACGTGCCCTACAACGCCGGTGCTGTGCTGCCTCGGTGGGTTGTTTCGCCTCGGGCCCGGCGACGAGTGGTGGTGACGCTCGGGTCTGTGTTGCCTCAGCTGGGCGGGGTTGGCGCCTTGCGGCCGTTTGTTGCCGCGGCCGGGAAGGTGGATGCCGAGTTCGTGTTGGCGCTGGGTGGGGCTGATCTGTCCGAATTGGGCTCGTTGCCCGACAACGTGCGGCCTGTTGACTGGGTTCCGCTGGGTGAGCTGTTGGCCAACAGCGACGCCGTTGTCCATCATGGGGGCGCTGGAACGACGTTGACCGCTGTCGCCGCCGGGTTGCCACAACTGGTTCTGCCGCGGATGGCCGATCAGTTCTTGAACGCTCAGGCGGTTGCCCGGGCCGGAGTCGGTGCCGTGGTGCGGCCGGAGGAACTTGACGCCGAGCGGTTGTCCGGGTTGCTCACCGATGAGGCTGCCGGCGCTGCCGCTCGGCGGATCGTGGCCGAGATGGCCGGACAGCCCTCGCCTGCCGAGTTGGTGTCTCGGCTGGTGTCGGTGCTCGGGTGAGGTCGCGAAGGGCCGCCAGGTTCGTGTCGGGCGAACCGGACGGCCCTTCGCTTCACCGCAAGGTGCGTGGAGCACCGAGGTCTGGGGTGGAAAAACAGCCAGTGTAAGCAGTGGGCGGTGGGTTGGCTATAGCTTTGTTCACCGTGAGGCGGAAACGGTGTGGCCGCCCGGCGCGGGTGCGCGTGCCGGGCGGCCACACTCTCCAGTTCGCTCAGGCTGGCAGGGTTCAGCCTTCGAGCGCGGTGTAGAGGCCGGCGCCCTGGGGCGTGCCCCAGCCGGTCACGTCGTCGTAGCCGGTTCCGGCCTTGAAGGAGCCGTTGCTGCCCGACGTGATGTCGTGGAACGCCGAGCCGTAGCTCGAACCACCACCGACGCCGGCGAACTTGGCGTCACCGTTGCCCAGCTTGCTGCCCGACTGCCCGTCGATCAGGGCGGTCAGTCCCGACCACACGGGTGCGGCGCAGCTCGTGCCGCCGTACTCCACCCAGCTGCCGGCCGAGTAGATGGCGTAGCCGGTGCTCGGGTTGGCGTCCGCGGACACGTCCGGCACGGTGCGGTTCGGGAACACCGAGGACTTGCCGCCGCCGCCGTCGCTCCACGCGGTCTCCTTGGACCACGCGCCGCTGCTGGACAGCGTCAGGCTCGTCCCGCCGACACCGGTCACGTTCGGGTCGGAGGCCGGGTAGTCGACCGCGGTGCTGCCGTCGCCGCAGTCGTCGGAGCCGCTGTCACCGGAGGCCGAGTAGAAGCTGATGCCCTCGGCGACGCCCTGCTCCAGCTCGTTCTCGGTGCTGGTGATGGTCGCTGAGGAGCTGTCCGTCTCGCACTCGCCCCAGGAGATCGAGGTGACCGAGACCTTGTCGTCCGAGGCGATCTTGGCGGCCATGTCGATCTGGCCCTGGTCAGTGTTGGGCGCCTCGTAGACGTAGGTGCTCGCCGCCGGTGCGACCGCCTGCACCAGCTCGATGTCCAGTTCGACCTCGCCCTGGCCGTCGCCGGGCTTGGAGTCGTAGTTCGCGCCGTCCACCGACTCCGTGGTCGGCGCCGAGGAACCGAGGCTGTAGTTGCTGTCGTACTTGCTGATGTTGCTCGTCTGGTAGCCGTCGAACTCCCAGAGGGCAACGGATTCACCGGAACCGGTGCCCAGCCCGGTGATGCCGTAGCCGCTCTTGATCTGGGCCGGGGTCAGGCCGGACGCGGCCCGGGCGGTGGTGCCCTTGACGTTGTCGGTGTGCCGGACGGCGTGGCTGTCCAGCCCGGCCACGCCGGAGATCAGTCCGGCGACGCTCGCCGGCAGGGCCGGCGCGGTCTCGTTGGCGTAGAAGTGCTGGCTCGCCTGCTGGTAGGTGCCGAGTTTCGTGTTGAACGCCTGCTCGACCTGGGTGGCGGTGCCGGTCGCGTCGACCACCTGGCTGTTGGCCTTGGGTGCCTTGACGGTCAGGCCGTAGCCGGCCAGGAACGAGCTGACCGCGTCCGCATCGGCCTTGGACGGACCGTACCGGGCGGTGAACTCCGCCGGCGTGAGAAAGTGCTTGTACTGCGCCGAATGCGGGTCACTCACCTGGGACAGGAAGGCCGACAGGCCGGCCTGGTCGCGCAGTTTCAGTGACACGGCAACGGATACCGCGCTGTTCGCACCGAGCTCACCGACCTTGGTGCTGTGCGCGAGGGCAGGGTTCACGTTGTGCGGCACGGCGACCAGTGGCGCCGCTGCGGCTGCGTTCGTCGCTCCGGCGAGCATCACACCGGCCAGGATCGGCAACGGTGCGATGCTCGCCGCGAGCACGCGCAAGGACTTCTTCACGGACAACTCCCCGACTGCATCGTGTCTGAGAACGATTTTTCCGCCACTAGTAGCGGCTGTCAGGAAGTTATGTCGGAAAATGAAAACGCGTCAACGGAGCGTTCTTGACCGGGGCGCGCCTTGTTATCGTAAACAGTCGATCGATGTAGGCCGAATGGGTTAGTTCCCCAGGCCGAGTTCCCGGGTGGAAATAAACGGAAGACCGTGGGCAGCACCCACCGCGTCAATTGTCAATGCTCCGTCGTGGGTATTGAGACCCAGTTCAAGAGCGTGGTCGGCGGCCAGTGCCGAGCGCCAGCCGTGATCGGCGATGGCCGTGGCATAGGGCAGTGTGACATTCGTCAACGCGTAGGTGGACGTCCGCGGGACGGCACCGGGCATGTTGGCCACACAGTAGAAAACGGACTCGTGCACCAGGTAGGTCGGGTCGTCGTGGGTGGTCGGCCGGGAGTCCTCGAAGCAGCCGCCCTGGTCGATGGCGATGTCCACCAGCACCGAACCCGGCCGCATGGCCGCGACCGTCGTGTTGTCCACCAGCTTGGGTGCCTTCGCGCCGGGCACCAGCACTGCGCCGATCACCAGGTCGGCCTCGCGCACCGCCTGCTCGACGGCGAACTTGTTCGAGGTGACCGTGCGCAGTCGGCCGTGGAACTCGTGGTCGAGCTGGCGCAGCCGCTCCACGCTGGTGTCCAGCACCTCGACATCGGCACCCATGCCCACCGCGACGGTCGCCGCGTTGACACCGGCCACGCCGCCGCCGATCACCACGACCCGGGCCGGGTGCACGCCGGGCACGCCGCCGGGCAGCACACCCCGACCGCCGGAGGGCTTCATCAGCGAGTACGCGCCGACCTGCGCGGCCAGCCGGCCGGCCACCTCGGACATCGGGGCGAGCAGTGGCAGCGCGCCCCCCGGCGTCTGCACGGTCTCGTAGGCGATGGCGGTGGTGCGCGCGGCCAGCAGGGCGTCGGTCAGCGCCCGGTCGGCGGCCAGGTGCAGGTAGGTGAACAGCACCAGGTCGGAACGCAGCCGCGGGTACTCCTCGGCGATCGGCTCCTTGACCTTGAGCACGAGTTCGGCCTCGGCCCACACGTCGTCCGCGCCGGCGAGCACCTTCGCGCCGGCCGAGAGGTACTCCTCGTCGGTGATGGCTGAGCCGAGCCCGGCACCGGCCTCGACGAACACGTCGTGGCCACGCACGGTCAGCTCGTGCGCGCCGGCCGGGGTCAGCGCGACCCGGTACTCGTTGTTCTTGATCTCACGGGGAACGGCGATCTTCACCGGGTGTCCTCTCCGAGCGGTCAGCGGGGCGGTGCCTGCGGGCCTTGACTGACTCCTACGGTGAAGTACCCGGATGGCGGTGTCATCATTCGATTCACACCAATGGACGGGCTGTGGCTTGTGCCGAGAGCACAATTCACTGCCAGTGCAGGGTGACCAGCTGGACCAGCAGCGCGAGCCGGACGTCCGGGTCGGCGAGGTCGGCCTCGGTCAGCTCGGCCACCCGTTTCATCCGGTACCGCAGCGTGTTCGGATGGATACCCAGGGCCGTACTGGCCGCCCTCGGGTCGCCGAGGTGGCGCAGCCACTCGTAGAGCGTGCGCAGGTAGTCGGTGCCGTTGGCGGCGTCGTGCTCGCGCAGTTCGGGCACCGGCCCGAGGTCGGCGGCGTGCACGGCGGCCGCGCCGGTCGCGCTCCGGTGCAGCGCGAGCACCGCCCAGGTCTGCTGGTAGTCGGCCACCCGGGCGTCCAACAGGCCGGCCCGCAGCAGGCCGAGCGTCTCCTGGGCCTGTTCCCGGGAGGCCGGCAGGTCGCCGATGCGCACCCCGGAACCGGCCGCGACCAGGGCACGGGCCGAGTCCGCGCCGGACAGCACGGCGCGCAGCTCGGTCCAGCCGCCCGGTCCGTCCACGTCCGGGACCACCGCGTAGAGCAGCCCGTGCAGGTCGGCGACGACCGGCCGGCGGCCGATCCCGGTGGTGATCCGCTCCCACAGCGCCAGCCGCAGGCCCTCCGCGCCCAGTTCGTCGCCGGGGTCGTTGCCGGCGGTGTCGATGGCGACCACCCGGTGCGGCACGTCGGCCAGGTCCAGTTCGGCCGCGGCCACCCGGATACTGCCCCGCCCCTCCAACAGCGTGCGCACGTGCTGCGCGGACCGGCGGCGGGCGGCGTCCGCGCTGGCCCGGCGGCGCAGCAGGTGCAGCGCGACCACCGGACCGGCGTCGGCGAACGCGGCCGCCCGCGCCTCCGGCACCCGGCCGGGCACCACCGCCCACATTGAGCCGAGCAGTTCGCCGCCCATCCGGATCGGCGCGATGAGCCGGGGCAGCGTGCCGTCCCGCTGGGCCGGCACGAAGATCGTCGTCCGACCGCGGGACAGATCACGGAACACGCCGCGGGAGCGGAACCGGGCGAGCACGTCGTCGGGCACCCGGCGGCCCATGATGGTGGACACCCGGGCGGGGTCGGTGCGGTCCTGCCGGGCGGAGTAGGCGAGCACCCGGGAGTTCGCGTCCTCGATGGTGACCGGCGCGTCCACCACCGCCGCCACCGCGTCGGCCAGCCGGAACAGGTCGCCGAAGCCGCCCAGTTCGGCGTCCTGCTCACCCGGCTCGGGCTCCTCGGCGGCCGCGTCCAGCACGGTGCGCAGCAGCCAGACCAGCTGGGCCCAGCCGGTGCCGGTACGCACCTCGACCAGCGCGGTGCCGGCGGCCCTGGCCGCGGCGAGCACCGAAGCCTGCCCGGCGATCGGCGGCTTGAGCAGTACCGCGGCCGCCCCCCGCTCGCCGGCCTGCCGGGCCAGTTCGGCACCTTCCTTGGCGCTGCCGACGGCGACGCCGAGCACGAGGTCACCGGCGGCCAGCGCGGTTCGCCGATCGGGTTCGGCGATCACCACGTCACCCACCGGGCCGGGCGTCTCGGGCAGCACGACGGCCCGCAGCAAAGTGGGCCCGACCCGGTCCACCACTCCCTGCACGGTTGGCATACCGCCATTCTGAAGGCGAACTCCTATGGTCCGCACAGCAGCGTCTCAGGAACCGATGATGTCCTGACCTTACGGAGCGCTCGGCACCTGGAGCGGTAACGCTGTGGATGCCTTGGCAGGGACCAGGACACGGCTGGCCACACTCCCCCCAGGTGGTCAGCTCATGCCGGGCGCTCCGGCCATCGTCCCCGGTAGTTTCGGGGCATGAAGTTCGGGATCTGCACGTTCGTCACCGACGAAACCATTCGACCGTCGACGTTGGCCGTCGCGCTTGAGGAACGCGGGTTCGACTCGCTGTTCCTGGCCGAGCACAGTCACATTCCGGCCAGTCGGGAGACGCCCTACCCCGGTGGCGGCGAACTGCCCCGGTACTACTACCGGACGCTCGACCCGTTCGTCGCGCTGACCGCGGCGGCCACCGTGACCGACCGGCTGCGGCTGGGCACCGGCATCGCCCTGGCGATCCAGCGTGACCCGATCCACCTGGCCAAGGAGGTCGCCAGCCTGGACCTGGTGTCCGGCGGCCGGGTGAGTTTCGGCGTGGGCGTCGGCTGGAACCGCGAGGAGATGCGCGACCACGGCACCGACCCGCGGACCAGGGGCGCGCGGCTGGACGAGCAACTGGCCGCGATGACCGAGCTGTGGACGAAGGACGAGGCCGAGTTCCACGGCAAGTTCGTCGACTTCGGGCCGGCCTTCGCCTGGCCCAAGCCGGTCCAGCAGCCCCGGCCGCCGATCTTCGTCGGCGGGGACAGCCCGGCCGCGCTGGCCAGGGTGGCCGCCCACGGCGACGGCTGGATGCCCAACGCGAAGCGGCAGCCCGACGAGATCCGCGACCAGGTCGCCCGCGCCGCCGAGGCGCTCGGGCCGAACGCGCGGCTGATCGGCGCGTTCGCCCGGGCCACCCCGGAGATCGTCGAGGCCTACCAGGAGGGCGGCGCCGAGGAGCTGGACTTCGTGCTCGTCCCGGGACCGACCGCCGACGTCCAGCGCACACTCGACAAGATCGCCACCATCATCGCCCCCTATCGATAGGGGGGCCTGTCGCGGCAGCGACATGGGAGGCCCAGGAGCGAAGCGACTTCTCTTGCTTGCCGGACAGCGGCAGCGACATGGGAGGCCCAGGAGCGAAGCGACCTCCCGTGTCCGTCGGACGGCACCTTCTCCGCTTTGTCAGGCTGCCGGGACGGCGGCCGGCACGGTTCGGCAGAGCAGTTGGCTCAGCGCGGTCCGCAGGGCGCCGGCCGGGTCGGCCGGCTCCCGTTCGCAGCGCCAGGCGATCACGCCGTCCGGGCGGACCAGGCTCGCCCCGGAGGAGTCGATGCCGTACCTCTCGGTCAGCAGACCGTCCGGGTCGGCCAGGTCGGCGCCGAGCCCGTGACTGACCAGCGGCACACCGAGCCGGCTGGCCGTGTGCCGGGCCGCCTCGTGCCACAGTCCGCCCGCCTCGGCGGTGAGCAGCACCCAGCCGTCGCCGAACAGGTCGATGGTGGAGAGCTCCACGCCGTCCCGGAGCAGCCGCACGTGCGGGGCGCGGAAGCCCGGCCGGCCGCTGGGTCGGTGCGGGTCCTCGGCAGGGGCCGGGTCGTTGTCGCTGATCAGCACCGCCTCGGACCGGACCCGGTAGCCGAAGCTGAGCTCGAACATGTCCAGCGGCTCGGGTAGGCCGGTCAGGTCCAGCTCCGGGTTCAGCCGCGCTTTCGCGTTGTGCAGCGACAGGTTCACCACCTGCTCGGCGTAGGGCCTGCGCTCCGGCTGGTAGCTGTCCAACAGGCCGGCGCCGGCCTCCCCGTGCAGCACCGCCGCCAGCTTCCAGCCGAGGTCGTAACCGTCCCCGATGGCCGTGTTGCCACCCAGGCCGCCGGTCGGCGGGGTCACCTTGGCCGCGTCACCGGCCAGGAAGATCCGACCGACGCGGAACTTCTCAGCCACCCGGGCGGCCATCTCCCAGCTCTGTACGCTCAGCAGGTGCGGGGCCAGGTCGGGCTCGTCCAGCGCGATCCGGATCAGCTCGGTCAGTCGCTGCTGGGTGAAGTCGGCCAGCGACTCGCCCCGCTCGGGGTGGTAGTCGCAGGCGAAGATGTACCGGTTCTCCTCGGCGGTGCGGCCGAAGGCGCCGGTGAAGTGCTTGTTGCGCAAGTAGTACAGCGCGGCCGCGCCCTCGTCGGTCGGCCGGGTCAGCTCGGCCTCGAACAGCACGCCGACCAGGCTGCCGAGGCTGCCCGGACCGTGCCGGGCGATGCCCAGTCGCTCGCGGATCGGGCTGCGGTGACCGTCGGCGGCGACCAGGTAGTCGGCGCGCACCGTGCTCAGTCGCTCGCTCCACCGGTCCAGCAGCCGCACGCTGACCCCGTCGGCGTCCTGCTCGACGCCGACCACCTCGGTGGAGAACCGGATGCTGGCGCCGGATAGTTCGGCCCGCGCGGCCATGATCGGCTCGACCCGGTCCTGGGTGGCCATGCCCCACGGCGCGGGGGAGAGCGCCGAGGTGTCGAAGTCGGCGTAGTTCTGCATGATCGTCGTGAACACCCGGCCGTGCACGCTCTCCGCGATCCGGATCACCAGGCCCTGGTCCAGACCGAAGCTGGCCGCGCGCACCTCGTCGGCGATGCCGGCGACGCGCAGCAGTTCCATCGTGTGCGGTGGTTGGCCGGAGGCTCTGGGATGCGGTGACGTGCTGGCGTGCCGCTCGACCACGACCACGTCCACGCCGCGCCGGGCCAGGAACATCGCGGTGGACAGGCCGGCCAGGCCGGCGCCGACCACCAGCACCTGGGTCAGTTCGTCAGCAGGGAGTTTCGCCCACCAAGTGTTCGTCATGACTAAGTATCTTAACGTCAGAGATACTTGTGTCAAGAGACGACTCGGCGCCGGGTCCCGGAGTGGACCCGGCGCCGAAGCAGGACCTGATCAGGCAGTCAGTGCACCGGTCGAGCCGGTCACTTGCCCTTGATCACCGCACCGGTCGTGGAGTCGAGCGTGAGCGGCGTGGCGTCCGGGCGCTTGTTGAAGTTGAACATGTTCGTCAGGCTGCCCGCGATCTGGTCGTACGAACCGTTGCCGACCGAGCCGAGCTTCCAGTTGTTCTCGATGAACCGGGTGATCGAGGACTGGTCGGTCAGCGTGTTGTCGACGTAGTTCTTCTTGCTGTAGGGCGAGATCACCAGCAACGGCAGGCGCGGGCCGTAGCCACACCGGTCGTTGGTGTTGTTCAGTGTCTTCTTGGAGCCGGTGCAGAGTGCCGAGTCCAGCGTGCTGTCGTGCGAGCCGTTCACCACCGGCGCGGTGACCTGGTCGTACCAGCCGTCCGAGTCGTCGTAGGCGACGACGATCGCGGTGGACGCCCAGTCCTTCGAGTGCTGGACCGCGTTGATCTCGTTGACCAGGAAGTTCTGCTCGTCCAGCGGGTCGGAGTAGCCCGCGTGGCCGTCCTGGTACTCGCCGGCCTTGAGGAAGCTGACGGCCGGCAGGTTGCCCTCGTTCAGCGCGGTGTTGAAGACCGACAGGTCGTAGTTGTGGTTGGCCTGGTCGGTGATGCCGATCGCCTTGTCCGAACTGGGCGGCAGGTGCTTCGGGTTCGAGGTCGACGCGTAGAACTCGAACGGGTTGTGGTGCGGGCTGTAGTCGATCTCGTTCTGGCCACCGACGTTCTCGTGCGCGGTGCCACAGACCGGCTTGCCGTTGACCGTGCTGCTCGGCGCGAAGCCGCCCTGGAACCAGCCCCAGGTGACGGCCTTCTTGTCCAGCAGGTCACCGATGTTCTGACCGGTCATCGCGGCCTCGGTGCTGGTGGCGGTGCCGTTGTTGTCCGAGCAGTCGTCGAACGCCGGGTCGCTGTCCCCGTACATCGTGCCGATGCCACTGGAGTCGGGCGAACCCACGACGGCGGCCGGCGGCGGGACGACCTTCTGGCCGGTGGTCGGGTTCACCGCGTAGGTGCCGTAGGTGTCACCCGAGACCAGGTTGATCGCACCCGGGCTGGACGGCCCGTACTGGGTGTCGAACGAGTTGTCGTTCAGCGCGTAGTTCTGGGCGTAGTTCCACAGCGCGGTGACGGTGTTGCCGTCGTAGTAGTCCAGCGCTAGGCCGGGGGCGCCGTAGTCGATCGGCTGGCCGGTGCAGGTGTCCGCGGAGGTGTTCTGCACGAACTGGTCGGCCTTGCCGTTGTCGTACGCCTTCTGCTCGGGCGCGTAGCTGTGGTTCTGGTCGCAGGTCAGTGCCTCACTGGAGGTCAGCCGCTGCGGGTTGTAGCTGTTCGGGTTGTTGGTCAGCAGCTTCTTGGTGAGGCCGGTGACCTGCGGGGTGCCCGGGGCGGCCTTGAACGGCGTGCCGTCGGCGTTGGTCGCGTTGGGGTAGGTGCCGAAGTAGTGGTCGAACGAGACGTTCTCGTCGAACAGCACGACGACGTGCTTGATCGGGGTGGTCGTGGTGCCCAGACCCCAGTTCGCGGCGTTCAGGTTGTCGGCCTGGTTGCTGGCGGCGCAGCCGGCCAGTACCAGGCCACCGGCCGCAAGCAGCGCGACGGCCGCCACCGGACCGCGCGACCAGCGCGCTCCACGTGGTTTGGTGAACCGTATCAACGTGTCCTCCTCAGGCAGGGACATTTCCGGTGGGGACCGGCTCGGGGTGGTGTCGGTTCGGGATCACGAGAGCATCGACCGTCCGAAGTGGTCGGTCGAGTCCCTGACGCCGGGCAGCGCGAAGAAGTAGCCGCCGCCGAACGGCGAGATGTAGTCGACGAGGGGTTCGTCGAGCAGCCTGGTCTGGGTCGCCTCGAACTGGCGCTGGATGTTCTGCTGGAACGCGGTGAAGATCAGGCCCATGTTCAGGTTTCCGTTGCTGTCCGTCCCCAGGTCGTAGTTGTAGCCATGGCGCAGGATTCGACTGTCGTCGGACTGCGGCGTGCGCGGGTTGGCCCGCCGGATGTGCGCGGTCAGCGGGATGGAATTGCCCTCCGGGTCCAATGTGTAGTCCGGGACGTCGAACTCCGCATTACCGTCGAGTGGCGCCCCGGTGTCCCGACGACGGCCGAACATGTTCTCCTGCTCGGTCACCGCCACCCGGTCCCAGAACTCCACCAGCATCCGGATCAACCGGACGACCTGGTAGGTCCCGCCGGCCGTCCAGGCCGGCTCCTTGCCCGTGGCCGCCCACACCAGCCGGTTCATCGTGGCCGCGTCGGTCATGTCCGGGTTGGCCGTGCCGTCCTTGAAGCCCAACAGGTTGCGCGGGGTGCCCGCCGGGCGGGGCGGGCTGGTGAACCCGTCCATCCGCCAGCGCACCTGCATTCCGCCGCGGGTCGCCCTGGCCACGTCGCGCAGCGCGTGCAGCACCGTGTCGGTGTTCGCCGCGGACAGTTGCAGCAGCAGGTCGCCGTGGCACCAGGCCGGGTCGAGGTTGTCGTTGGGGAACGTCGTCATCGCGGTCAGCGCGGCCGGCTTGCGGTCGGCCAGCCCGTACCGGTCGTCGAACAGGGACGCGCCGACGCCGACCGTGGCCACCAGGCCGTCGGCCGGCACGTCCGGGCCGAGCACACCGGAGTCGCTGGCCGGCGCGGCGATGCCGGTCGGCTCGGGATAACCGCCCACGGTGAGCGCCCTGGCCCGATCGGTGATCTCCTGCAACAGGCTGGTCAGCTCAGCGCGGTCGGCGGCGATCACGTCGAAGGCGACCACCGAGGTCTGCCGGGCCGGCATCCGCAGCACGGCGGCCTGATGGGTGCCGTGGAAGGGCACCGCGGCGGCCGGCTGGTCGGGGTCGGTCCCGGTCGGGTCCGCCTGCGCGGACGGGACGACCGCGGCGACCCCGGCGGCGCCCGCGCCGAGCAGCGCGCCGGTCAGGAAGGTGCGTCGGCTGGTGTTCACGAGACCCTCCTCGGCTCGGTGATGGTGGCCACCGGCGCGAGCAGTTCGGTCAGCTCGGACAGGGTGCCGTCCAGCTGTTCCCGGTCGGTCTGGCTCAGTTGCTCCACCGGGGTCCAGCTGCCATTCGGATGTTGTTGCGCGGTAAGCAGTTTCTGTAGCCGCGCCGACCATGTGTCCACATCGGACAATTGGGGATAACGGGGCGCGAGCGTCGGGCGCAGCACCTTGAGCACTTCCTGGTCGCCGGTCAGGTTCGCCTGCACGGTGGCCAGGTTGGTGCCGCTGCCGTAGTCGGTCTGGCCGGTCAGTTCGAACTGGAGCGAGTTCTCGATGATCTCGTGCGCGCGCAGGCCGATGTCCAGCGCGTCGGGCTGGATGGTGGGCAGCGCCGCCTGCAGGCCGTGCACGTCGGAGTCGAGCTGGTCGGCCACCGGAACCAGGTCGGCCGCGGTCTGCCCGTGGTACAGGCCGTACTCCAGCCGGTGGAAGCCGGTGAAACCCGGGTCGTTCACCCCGCCGGGCAGTCCGGCGGCGGTGCCGTTGATCTCGCCGTCGAAGTCGCCGAACGCGTCGTAGGCCGCGCCGAGCGTCTCGTAGGTGAGGTGCGCGGGCAGCCAGGCCGCCTTGGTCGCGGTCAGGTTGTTGCTGGCGACCGCCGCCTTCACCGCCGCGTCCAGCGCGTCGGTCCGGCCGACCAGCGTGCCGACTCCCGCGGTCAGGTACGCCTGGTACTGCTGGAGGGCGGGCAGCAGGTCGGTCCTGGTGACCGGCACCGCGCCCGGGTTGGTCCGGCCGGCGCCGGTGATCCGCACGGCCGGGCCGGTGATCGGGTCGGCGTCGTCCACCAGGCAGCGCACCGCGTAGCTGCCCGGCCCGAGGGTGATCCGCATGGTCGCGGTGGTGTTCGGCGCGACGCCGTCGACCTCGCCGATCACCTTGCCGGTCGCCGTGGCCACCAGGTCGACCTCGGCCGGGTTGATGTCGGTGTTGTGCAGCAGCAGCGCCTGGTTGCCGCTGGTGGGATGCTGCCAGCCCTGGCCGCAGGTGTCCCGCGAGACGATGATCGTGTTCTGCTGGTCGGCGGCGTCCGCCGGTCCGGTCGAGCCACCGCCCGGCCAGAGCACCGCGACGATCGCCACGACCACGACCAGGCCGATGAGCGCGAACAGGGCCGGGCGGGGTGGAACCCGTCGGCGGGAGCGTCGATCGGTGGCCGTCGAGGTGGCGTCGGGCGCTGTTTCCTCGTCGGCGGTCGCCCCGGATTCGGACACCATGCGGTTGCTGACCGGTCCTCTCCGCCTGTCGGCGCGCGGGTCATCGCGCGGCGATTGTTAGCCGAGCGAATGGTAGAGACTTCCTGGTCACGAATGGGGGGCGAGAAGTCTCCCGGCAGGGAGATTAACGGTGTCTTCACCCGTACGTCGCCAGCCGTTCGGGGGCATCTCAGTCCTCCAACGCGGTGGAGATCCATGCCGGCACGGAGAGTGAACGCTCCGCGCATGCGCCGGCCAACCGGATGGTCCAGCGCAACGCCTGGATGAGCACGGTGGCCATCTCCGCGGGCACGGCGCTCGACAGCGCGATCTCGATCTGGTCGTGTGCGGCCTGCTCGTCGCCGTGCACCTCGGCCAGCAGCGTGCGCACGGCGGTGCGCACGGGTGGGTCCGCCTCGTCGATGGGCACCTCCTGCCCCTCGGCGTCGAACACCTGCATCCGGACCGGGGTGGCCCCACCCGCGGACAGTTCGCTGACCATCCGGCTGCACTCGGCGAACAGCAGCAGGACCAGTTCCCGCACGTCGGTGTGCTCGTCGGGGGAGTCGCGGACGAAGCCGATCAGGTGCTCGACGGCGGTGTCGTCGTCGCCGAGGGCGGCGGCGGCCAGTGCCTGGCTGGCGGCGCGCACGATGCGCTGCCGCTGTTCCTGATCACCCTCGTCCTCGGCCGGGTCCACGAGGCCATCTTCCCTCACCGAGCGCTCCGCGCAGGGCGACAGGATGCGGCCGAAATGAAGGTGCGCTTGCTCACCGACACCGTTCCGGCCCTTGTTGCCAGAGTGTTGCAAGTGCGAGTATCTGGCTATGGCGACAGTGGCGGACGATACCCGGCGGCAGCGGATCAGCCGAGGTGAATGGGCCAGTATCAGCGGGATGGGCCTGGCCGTCGTGGTCCTGCACATTCTCGGCTGGGGCACGCTCGCCCTGGTCGTCGCGCCGCACCACTACCAACTGCTCGACCAGCACGGCAAGCCGATGGTCTTCGGTCTCGGTCTCGGTCTGCTCGCCTACTCGCTCGGCCTGCGGCACGCGTTCGACGCCGACCACATCGCCGCGATCGA
>DATATV010000029.1:0-1705 GCA_036268615.1 Pseudonocardiaceae bacterium | reverse complement strand
GACGTTCCTGCCCGCCGCCGAGCTGCCGCTGACCCCGGCGGCCACCATCCAGGCGGGCAGCACCGGGGCCCGCGCGCGCTCGGTCTCGGACACCTTCGGCGAGCGCTGGCTGATCGTGCTGGACTCCGAGCGGCGCCCCCGCGGCTGGGTCGACTCCCGGGTACTGACGCCGGATCAGATCATCTCCGGACCGGTCGTCCATCCGCTGGGTGGCAGCTTCTACGCCGACGAGAGCATCCTGGCCGCCCTCGACGCGGCGATCCTGGCCCCCTCGGGTTTGGCGGTCTGCCTGGACGACGCCGGGATGGCCCTCGGCGTGGTCAACCACGCGGAGATCGCGCGCTACTTGTCGACGTTGCCGCCGCACCTGTGGGCCGGTCCGAGCGCGTCCAGCGGACCGGCGATCCTGGGCATCGCGAAGCCGGTCGCACCGGCCCCGACGCCGACCGAGGCGCAGGGTCCCTTACCTTCGACCGCCCATCCGGCCCACGAGCCGGGCCTGCCGGACGAGTTCCACGACCTGCTGCGTGACGAACCGATGGGCACCACCTGGACCACCCGCGAGGAGCCCGGCGGTTCGGCCGAGCCGGGCGCCGACGCGCGCCGGTCGACGACCGTGCAGACGCCACAGCCGGTGGTCAAGGAAGCTCCGCGGCACACTCCGGTCGTCCCGACGCCGACCCCGGCCCCGGTGCTCCGCCCCACCCCGTCAAAGCCCGCGACCGTGCCCACGATCCGGGGTGGGGAGAGCACCCCGACCCCGGCCGCCCGGCCGACCAACGGCACCCTCGACCCGGTCACCAAGTGGCTCATCGGCGGCGAGGACCCGGCCGAGGGTGAGTACTCCAGCGAGCCCAGCGCGGCCACCGCCGCCGCGTCCAGCGAGTCCACCGCGTCTATCGAGTCCACCGCCACCGAGACCACCGAGGCCGACCCGGCGCCGAGCACCGCGGCCACGCCCAAGACCGGTGCCGTGCGTTGGGAGTGGTCCTCGGAGACCGGCCAGTGGCTGGAGGTACCCGACATCGCGCCGGAGGCACCGCACGGCGACGAGGACGGCGACCGATGACCTGGGCCTGGGACAACCGGAGTCCGCTGGGCACCATGCTCGCCGCGCACCTGGTCATGGCACTGATCCCGCTGCTGCTCGGGGTGCTGCTCGCGGTGCCGCTGGGCATGGTGGTTGCTCGGACCGCGGCCTCGCGCCGGGCCGCGCTGGGGCTGTGCGCACTGTTCGAGGCGATCCCGGCGCTGGCGTGGTTCGTCGTGCTGCCCGGATTGCTGCAGACCACGCTCAGCGCCCGCGTGAACGTGGTCGTCGGGATCACACTGCTGACCACGTTCATGCTCACCCGGTCGGTCGTCACCGGCCTGGCCGAGGTGCCGCAGCAACTCGTCGACACCGCCGATGCCCTCGGTTTCACACCGACCGCGCGGGCCTGGCAGGTCGAACTGCCTGCTGCCGTCCCGACCCTGGTCGAGGGACTGCGGACCGCGGCGGTAACCGCGATCGGCCTGGCCACGCTGGCCGCGCTGATCGGCGGCGGTGGCCTGGGCCTGACCTTCACCGACGGTTTCGCCACCCGATCCGACGCCGAGGTGCTCTCCGGCGCCGCGGTGGTCGCCGTGCTGGCCGCTGCCGTCGAGGTCCTGCTGCTGCGGGCGCAGCGGGCGCTGGCGCCCTGGGCCCGCCTGGCTCCGGTGC
>DATATV010000028.1:0-92757 GCA_036268615.1 Pseudonocardiaceae bacterium | reverse complement strand
AGCACTCGCCCCGACCGAACGCGGCGACCGCCTCCCGCACCGCCGACTCGAACAGTTCGGGGATCTCCTCCATCGTCCTGGCCACCTTCAGACCACGACCACCACCACCGAAGGCGGCCTTGATCGCCACCGGCAGGCCGTTGTCCCGGGCGAACGCCAGTACCTCGTCCGGCCCGGCCACCGGGTCGTTCGTGCCGGGCACGAGCGGGGCGCCGGCCTTGGTGGCGATGTGCCGCGCGGTGACCTTGTCGCCGAGATCGCGGATGGCCTGCGGGCCGGGGCCGATCCAGATCAGCCCGGCATCGAGCACCGCCTGGGCGAAGTCGGCGTTCTCGGACAGGAAGCCGTAACCGGGGTGCACCGAGTCGGCACCCGACCGGGCGGCCACGTCCAGCAGCTTCTCGATGGACAGGTAGCTGTCGCCGGGCGTGTTGCCGCCGAGCGCGAACGCCTCGTCGGCGAGCCGGACGAACGGCGCGTCCCGGTCCGGATCGGCGTAGACGGCGACGCTGGTCAGCCCGGCGTCCCGGCACGCGCGGATCACCCGGACCGCGATCTCACCCCTGTTCGCCACGAGGACCTTGCGCAGCGTCGTGAGCTCCGTGGTTGGCGCCGACTCGGGCACGCCACTACCTCCTTGTTCGGCACGTGCCACCACCCGGTCGAACGGGTGGGAGGACTTGTCGGGAGTGTACGGACTGGCGATGGGGGTAAAACCGAGAGCAACCTCACTCCGCGTGCGGCGGGGCCCACAGGTCGATCACGCTGATCCCGACCTCGGCCAGCAGCGACCGGGTCAGCGGCAGGCTGATGCCGATCACGTTGGCCGCGTCCCCGTCGATGCCCTCGACGAACCAGCCGCCCAACCCGTCCAGGGTGAACGCGCCGGCCACCACGAGTGGTTCGCGGGTGCCCAGGTAGGCCTCCAGTTCGGCCTCGGTCGGCCGACCGAACCGGACGCCGGTGCGCCCGACCGCGCCGGCCCGGCCGACCGGTTCGCCGCCGGCCAGCCGCACGACGGTGTGCCCGGTGAGCAGGTCGCCCCGGCCGCCGGCCATCGCCGCCCAGCGCTTGCGCGCCACCTCGACCGTGCCCGGCTTGCCGGCCACCTCCGGGCCGTCCGGACCGGTTATGGCCAGCAGCGAGTCGCAGCCGATCACCACCGAGTCCGGGAACTCGGCGGCGACCGAGGCCAGCACCGCCTCGGCCTTGGCCTCGGCGAGCGCGGCGACCAGTTCGGCGGGCGTCGGATCGGTGAGTGCGGCGCCCACCGCATCCTCGTCGACGCCCGACACCCGGACCACCGGGTTGGTCCCGGCGGCGCGCAGCACCGACAACCGGGCCGGCGAGGCGGAGGCGAGCACGAGCTGGACGGGCGGCGCGGATGAGGTGACGGACACGGCCAGCGAGCGTACGGGACGCCCGGACGACAACGAGTGGTGATGCCCGCAGCACCGGACAACGCCCACTCCGCACCGCTGTCCTGGCGCCACCAGCGAATCATGGCCCCCTTGGCAGCGCTGATCAGCCGCGATGCCGATGTTTCACGGGAAGCTGTTCAGACGCGTTCGGTGGCCACCTCTTCGCTGGGCGTCCCCGGAACGTCGGCGACCGGCCGCGCGCGCCGCACCATCGGCACACACGCCAGCGCGCCGATGATCAGGACCACCGCGGGCAGCACCAGCGTGGCCCGGGTCGCGTCGGTGAAGCCGTGTTGGAACGCGGCCGTGGCCAGTTGCCCGATCCGCTGGGCGACGGTGGCCGGGACGCCCGGCGGTAACGCGGGCGCACCACTGCTGCCGCCGAATTCGGCGCTGCTGCCGGCGGTGTTGCTCAGCCCGGCGATGAACTGCCCGCGGTAGGCCGGTGGCAGCGCGGCGGCCTGGGTGACGGCGGCGCTGTGCATGGACGTGGTCAGCCGGGCCTGGAGCAGCACGCCGATGGCCGCGCTGCCCAGCACACCGCCGACCTGCCGGGAGGTGTTGAAGATGCCCGAGGCGGCGCCGATCGACGGCAGCGGCACGTCACTGGTGGCCAGGTTGGCCAATGGCGAGAAGACGCAGCCGACACCGAAGCCGCAGACCAGCAGCGCCGGGATGAGGGCGGCCGGGCTGGTGTCCCACCGGGCTTGCGCGACGATGATCAGCAGGCCGACGGCGAGTGCGCTGAACCCGGTCATCGAGACGTACTTGCCGCTGATCCGGTCGGACAGCCGGCCGGCGATCGGCGCGACGATGCCCGACAGCAGCGACATCGGCGCGGTGACCAGGCCGGATTCGAGTGGCGAAAGTCCGCGCACCGACTGGAAGTAGATGACCAGTGGCAGGAACATGCCGGTCAGTGCGAACCCGATCATCAGGTTGGCGCCGTTGGCCGCGGCGAAGTTGCGGTGTCGGAACAGGGAAAGTGGGACGAGTGGTTCCTGTCGGTTGCGCGACTGGCTGTAGACGAACGCGATCAGCAGCAACACGCCGAGGCCGATGATCTCGCCGACGTTGATCGGGCCGAATGCCTTGCCCCAGTGGTATTGCTGGCCGTTCTGCAGGCCGAAGACGAGGGCCAGTAGGCCGAGGCTGGACAGCACCGTGCCGAGCACGTCGAACTTGCGCTTGGTGAAGGTCTGCGCGCCGGGCACCAGGAAGGCGGTGAGCACGAGCGCGACCACACCGATCGGCACGTTCACCATGAAGATCCACTGCCAGCCGAAGTTGTCCACCAGCACGCCGCCCAGCAGCGGACCGGCGATGGTGGCCAGACCGGCGACGCCGCCCCACATGCCCATCGGCGCGCCGCGCTTGTTGGGCGGGAACAGGTTGGTGATGAACGCCATCGTCTGCGGCGTCATCATCGCGGCGCCGAGCCCCTGCACACCGCGCGCGATGATCAGCATTTCGACATTGCCGGACAGGCCGCACCACAGCGAGGAGGCGGTGAAGACGAAGAGGCCGGCCATGAACATCTTCTTGCGGCCGATCCGGTCACCGAGCCGACCGGTGAGCAGCAGCGGGACCGCGTAGGTCAGCAGGTAGACGCTGGTCACCCAGACGACCTGGTTGAGGCTCGCCTTCAGATGGGTCAGCATCGAGGGCACCGCGACGCTGACGATCGTGGTGTCGAGCATGATCATGAAGAAGCCGATGCACAGCGCTGCCATCGCCGCCCACGGGTTCACCTGCCGTGCCTGTCTTGTACTCATGTCCGTGCTTCCCTCTCGGCGGATGACTCAACTTGGCTGAGTGTTGTTGCTCTACTTTTCATCGCTGCTGGGCTGTTTCAGCGCCGCTGTGGTGGTCGTTGCCCTGTTCATCGCTGACGAGCCGAAGTTCCGTCGCCCCGGCCGCGCAACCGGCGCCCTTACCCGCCGGCCAGCGCACTTCGCCCCGGTCGAGCTGCCCGATCAGTTCGCTGACCCAGGTGAACTCGGCTTCCAACATGGCGAGCCGGAGTTTCACGTCCGGCCAGTAGAGCGGATGCAGGCCCTGTTCGGTGATCCGCTCGACCCAGACCCGTTGGGCGGCGATGGTGGACTCCAACGCGATCACCCGGGTGCGCAGCTGACTGAGCGCGTCCTCCTGGCTGAGCGCGTGCATCAACTCGACCGCGAGGTCGAACTGCGGGTACTCGTCGGCGACGGTGCAGAGCATGCCGCGCAGCCGTTCGGCGAACGCGTCCCGGCCGGCTGAGGTCAGCCGGTAGGTGGTGCGCTCCGGCCGGCGCCCGGCCCGGCTCGTCTCGACGACCTCGATCAGCTCGTCCCGGTCCAGCCGCTCGATCGTGTGATAGAGCGTGCCCGCGCTCAGCTTGACCAGCCGACTGGTCTGCCGATCTCGCAAGGTCTGGTGGATCTCGTAGGGATGCCGCGGCCCCTCGTGCAGGATTTCCAGCGCGGCCAGCGCGAGCGGGGTGAGGCTGTTCCGTGAGCTCATGGTGGTGGTCAGTCCATCGTTCCGTGTCGTATATTCCGCGTGGACTATAACGCTGGGTGGGAGTGATCACAACCGGGATCGAGGGAACGCATCGGGATGTCATGCCGCTAGCTTCCGCTGTGCTGCGGAACCGTGCGTTCGGTTGTCCACAGGGTGCGGAGTTATCCACAGGCTCGTTCGACGGCGAGTTTGTGGCTTGGACTTCGAATAGGCTTGTGCCAGGGGCCGCCCCCTGGGAGGGCGGGGGCTGTCCGGGGGCGGATTTGCTGCGAGCGTCTTCGCGGGATCGGCGGGTGGGGTGAGGAGTTCCGTGGCGTAGCCGAGAGTGGGGCGTGTGCTGGCAGGTGGCAGATGGTGGGCTGCCGGATGACAGAAGCGAGTCACCCCACCCGGATGTCAATCAGGCCAACGGAAATCAGGCCAACGGGATCAGACCCAGAACCCCGAGTGAAAAGCGGAAACGCCGGAAATCAGCCCGGAAGCCCGGACGCCCGCCAAGCCCCGGGCCCATGCGCCAACCCCTGCCGCAGCTGCCGCCCGCGATCGGCCCATGCCGACCGTGCGGCCGTCGGCTCAGGCCTGGTGTCGACGGCGGAAAGACTGGCCACCACCGCCGTCAGCGCAGCCAACTCCTCGTCATCCGGCACCCCACGCACCACCCGCAACAGCGGCCGCGCCGGCAGTTCAAGATCGTCCTCAGGCATCCGATCCTCCGTCACAGCGGGATGTTGCCGTGCTTCTTGGGCGGCAGCGTCTCCCGCTTGTCGCGCAGCATCCGCAGGCCGCGCGCCACGTACCCGCGCGTGTACGCGGGTGGGATCACCGAGTCGACGTAACCACGTTCGGCCGCGATGTAGGGGTTGAGCAGCGTGTCCTCGTACTCCTGGTCCAGCTTCGCGCGCAGCGCGTCCACGTCCTCGCCGCGCTCGGCGGCCGCCGCCAGGGTCCTGCGGTGCACGATGTTTGACGCGCCGGACGCGCCCATCACGGCGATCTGCGCGGTCGGCCAGGCCAGGTTGATGTCGGCGCCGAGATGCTTGGAGCCCATCACGTCGTACGCGCCGCCGAACGCCTTGCGGGTGATCACGGTGACCAGCGGCACGGTCGCCTCCGCGTACGCGTAGATCAGCTTCGCGCCGCGCCGGATGATGCCGTCCCACTCCTGGTCCGTGCCGGGCAGGAAGCCGGGCACGTCCACGAATGTCAGCACCGGCACGTTGAACGCGTCGCAGGTGCGCACGAACCGAGCGGCCTTCTCCGACGCGCCGATGTCCAGGCAGCCGGCGAACTGGGTCGGCTGGTTGGCCACCACGCCGACGCTGTGCCCGTCCACCCGGCCGAAGCCGACCACGATGTTGGGCGCGTACAACGGCTGCACCTCAAGGAATTCGCCGTCGTCCAGCACCCGGGTGATGACTTCGTGGATGTCGTAGGGCTGGTTGGCCGAGTCCGGGATCAGCGTGTCCAGCTCGCGGTCCTCGTCGGTGATCGACTCCTCGATCGACTGGCCGTCCAGGTCCAGCGCCTCGAACACCGGCGGGTCGGACAGGTTGTTGGACGGCAGGAACGACAGCAGCTCCTTGACGTAGGAGATGGCGTCCTGCTCGTCGGCGGCCAGGTAGTGCGCGTTGCCCGACTTGGTGTTGTGGGTGCGTGCGCCGCCGAGGTCCTCCAGGGTGACCGTCTCGCCGGTCACCGTCTTCACCACGTCCGGGCCGGTGATGAACATCTGCGAGGTCTTGTCGACCATCACCACGAAATCCGTCAGCGCCGGCGAGTACACGTGCCCGCCGGCGTTGGCGCCCATGATCAGCGAGATCTGCGGGACCACACCGGAGGCCAGCGTGTTGCGCCGGAAGATCTCGCCGTAGAGGCCGAGTGAGACGACGCCCTCCTGGATGCGCGCGCCGCCGCCCTCGTTGATGCCGATGATCGGCCGGCCGGTCCGGATCGCCAGGTCCATCACCTTGACGATCTTCTCGCCGTAGACCTCGCCCAGCGAGCCGCCGAACACGGTCACGTCCTGGCTGAACACCGCCACCGGCCGGCCGTCGATGGTGCCGTACCCGGTCACCACGCCGTCGCCGTAGGGGCGGTTGCGCTGCTGGTCGAAATTGGTCGACCGGTGCCGGGCCAGTTCGTCCAGTTCGATGAACGAGCCCGGGTCCAGCAGCAGCTCGATCCGCTCCCGGGCGGTCTGCTTGCCCTTGGAATGCTGCTTCTCCACCGCCCGCTCCGAGCCGGCGTGCACCGCCGCCTCGTTGCGTCGATACAGGTCAGCCAGCTTGCCGGCAGTGGTGTGGATGTCCGGCTCGCCCTCGGCGGAGTCGGCAGGCTCGCCGATGGGCACGGTCGCGCTGCTCATGAACTGGAGGGTAACCACCTGCCGGCCACCCGTGACCGCTGGCGTATTCCACGTCACGGCCCAGCCGGGGTTGACCTCCAGCGGACTGGAGGTTGGATGATCTCCACACCGTCCCTGTCCGGCTGTTCCCGCTCCGACCGGCCGGACAGGACGGCTCTGCCTATTCTCACCGGGTGAGCACCGCGCGACCCGACGCCCAGCCCGACGAACTGCCCATCGACGCCGACGCCCTGCGCGCCCGGCTGGTCGCCCCGCACGGCCCCTACGCCGGGCTGAACGTCGTGGCCAGCACCGGTTCCACGAACGCCGACCTGGCCGCCGCCGGCCAGCAGCCCGACCGGACCGTGCTGATCGCCGAGCAGCAGACCGCCGGTCAGGGCCGGCAGCGGCGCAGCTGGGTGTCTCCGGCCGGCAGCGGGCTCTACCTCAGCGTGCTGCTGCGGCCCTCCGACGTGCCGGTCGAGCGGCTGGGCTGGATTCCCCTGCTGGCCGGCGTCGCGCTGGCCCGCACGGTCACCTGGGCCGGCGCGGACACCACCCTGAAATGGCCCAACGACCTGCTGGTCGGGGCCGGACACCGGAAGGCCGCCGGCATTCTGGCCGAGGTCAGCGCGGTCCGGGACAACACCGTGGTGCTCGGCATCGGCCTCAACGTGCTGCCGCTGCCCGCCGACGTGCCGGTCGGCGCCGGCGGCCTCGCGCCGACCAGCCTGGCCGACGAGCGCGCCACCCAACTGGACCGCACCGAGCTCGCCGCCCACCTGCTCACCCAGCTCGCTGAACTCGAACTGGCCTGGCGGGCGGCCGGTGGCGACCCGGTGGCCACCGGTCTCGCGGCCGAGTACCGGCGCTGGTGCGGCACGCTCGGCCAGCGGGTCCGGGTCGAGCTGCCCGGGCCGGCCGAACTCGTCGGGGTCGCCGAGACGCTGGACGCGGACGGCACGCTCGTGGTGCGCGCCGACGACGGTCGCCGGCACCCGGTGTCCGCGGGTGACGTGGTGCACCTGCGGCCGGCCTCCTGACAGCGCGGTTGGAGAAGGTTTGATCGAAACGCCGCGTCCGCACCACCGTGAGTGGGCCGCGCCGGTACCGTAATCGCATGGCCTACCCCGACAACCTGTTGACCGAGGGCGAACAGGTCGTGGTGCACAAGCACCCGCACTGGAAGATGTTGATCTTCCCGATCTTCCTGTTCCTGGTTGTCGTCGGTGCCGGTGCCTATCTGGCCGCACTGGCCGGCAAGCAGCAGTGGCACCTGATCGCCTGGATCGCGATCGTCGTGGTGGCTCTCGTGCTGATCATCTGGTTCACGCTGAACCCGTTGCTGCGCTGGAAGACCACCCACTTCATCGTCACCACCGACCGGGTGATGGCCCGGGAGGGCCTGCTCAACCGGACCGGCATGGACATTCCGCTGTCCCGGATCAACAGCGTCCGGTTCGAGCACGGACTCATCGACCGGATGTGGGGTGCCGGCACGCTGATCATCGAGTCGGCGTCCGACGAGCCGCTGGAGTTCGACGACATCCCGCACGTCGAGTACGTGCACTCGCTGCTGTACCGCGAGGTCAACGACAACCCCGAGGACGACTTCCGGCGGACACATCCACCGGGTGGCGAGTCCGGCGAGGGCTGGCGATGACCGTCCGGGAGCTGGGCCTGCCGACCGTGGGCAGGTCGCCGGCTCCCGGTGACCTGCCGGCCGAGGTGACGATCTGGGAGGTCGGCCCGCGCGACGGCCTGCAGAACGAGCAGTCGGTGCTGCCGGTGGAGGTGAAGCTGGAGTTCCTGGACCGGCTGGCCGGCGCGGGCCTCACCGTGCTGGAGGCGACCAGTTTCGTGTCGCCGAAGTGGGTGCCGCAGTTGGCCGACGCCGAGGACCTGCTCGCCGGCCTGACCCGCCGGGAGGGCGTGCGCTACCCGGTGCTGGTGCCCAACGCGCGTGGCCTGGACCGCGCGCTCGCCGCCGGGGTGCGGGACATCGCCGTTTTCGGCAGCGCCACCGAGACCTTCGCCAAGCGCAACCTCAACAGCGGCTTGGATGCGCAGTTCGCCATGTTCGAGCCGGTGGTCACCCGGGCCAGGGCCGAGGGTCTGGACGTGCGCGGCTACGTGTCGATGTGTTTCGGCGACCCGTGGGAAGGCTCGGTGCCGCCCGGCCAGGTGATCACCGTCGGCCGCAGGCTGCTCGACCTCGGCTGCTCGCAGCTGTCCATCGGCGACACCATCGGCGTGGCCACCGCCGGCCAGGTCGAGACCCTGATCAGCGGTTTTGTCGCCGCCGGCACCCCGGTGAGCGCGTTGGCGGTGCACTTCCACGACACCTACGGGCAGGCGCTGGCCAACACGCTGGCCGCGCTCCGGCAGGGCGTGACCTGCGTCGACTCCTCGGCCGGCGGCCTCGGCGGCTGCCCGTACGCGGAGTCGGCCACCGGCAACCTGGCCACCGAGGATCTGGTCTGGCTGCTGGACGGACTGGGCGTGCGCACCGGCGTCGACCTGGACGCGCTCGTCGCGACCAGCGCATGGCTGGCGCAGCGGCTCGGCCGGCCGAGCCCGTCCCGGGTCGTCCGGGCCCTGACCGGCTGACCCGACCGAAAACACCCGAGCCGTACCGAGCAACAGGGCCGCGCGGGCAGCACAATGACAGGCGAGCGGAACCGTGCCGGAGATTTCTTTCTGCGGAGATGGAACCGATCGGCGGGCCGGGGCGTCAAAGCTCCGACCAACGACCATGCCCGGCGATCAAGAGACCGGAGGTGGCCGGAGTGACGGACCACCGGGACGACGTTGAGGAGCTGCTCGCCGACTATCGGCGCAGCCGCGACGAACTCGCGTCGGTACAGCGCACCTTGCTGTCCATCAGCGAGTCCGCGAGCAGCCCGGACGGCCTGCTGACCGCGACCGTCGGCGGCCGGGGCACCCTCACCAAGCTGGTCATCGACGACGCCGCCTACCAGCGACACAGCCCGGCCGAACTGGCTGAACTCGTGGTGCGCACGGTGTCGGCGGCGACGACCAAGGTCGCCGGCAGGGCCGCCGACGTGCTCGCCCCGGTGCTGCCCGCCGGCGCGGACCCGGCCGCACTGCTCGCCGGCACCGCGGATCTCAGCCCGGCGGAGTACGAGCCGGAGCCGCCCGCGCTGGCCACCACCCCGGCCCGCGGCCGGCACGCGACTCATGACGAGCTCGACGAGGACAGCTTCGAGGAGATGAGCTGGATGAACGGCGCGGATCAGGGCGGGTCGTCATGACCGGGGGATTCACCGCCGACCCGGACACCCTGCGCGACCAGGCCGGCCAGTTCGCCACGCACGCCGACGACGTGTCCGGCGTGCACGGTCAACTGAGCGGCGCGCTCGCCGACGCGGGCACCTGCTGGGGCGACGACGAGGTCGGCCGCAGCTTCGCCGCGGGTCACGTCCAGCCGGCCAGCGACACGCTGGACCAACTCGGCCAGTTGCCCGGCCGGCTGACCGACGTGGGTGACCGGTTCACCGCGACGGCCGACGCCTACCAGCAGGCCGACGAGGCCAACGCGCGCGCCCTCTCCCCGGACAACTGACCCGGAAAACGGTTACCCACCAACCAGATCTACTCCATTTTGGGGGCAGCTGATGGGCATCGAACTCCCGGCCGACCTGGCCGGTGTGGCCGCGTCGGCTGGTGTGCAGTGGCCGCAGGCCGACGAGGACGCGATGCGCACCAGCGCGCAGGCGTGGCGGCAGGCGGGCACCCGGATGTCCTCGGTGACCAGCAATGCCGACGGCACCGCGAACAAGGCGCTCGGCGCGGTGTCCGGCCGCACCGGGGATGCTGCTCGGCAGCACTGGAACGGTTTTGTCACACCAGGTTCGGGCCACCTGACCTCGACCGTCTCCGGCTGCAACTCGGCCGCGGACCGGCTCGACCATGCCGCCGACCAGATCACCACGGCGAAGAAACAGATCATCGGCCACCTGGTGAACCTGGCCAAGACGAGCGATGCCGCCAACCAGGCCGCAGCCGCCGGTCATCCGGCCGCGCTGCTCGGCCTGCCCACCGCGGTCAAGGGCACCGCGGCGAATGTGGCCAACGTGCACCAGAACCTGACCAGATCGGTGCAGCTCGGCTCGGGCACCGACCTGCTGGCGGCGAAGGACCCGGTCCCGTCCGGCGGTGCCGGTGGCCCCGGCGTGTCCGGCCTGAACCTGCCGCAGGTGCCGGTGCTCAACACCGCGGGTCACGCCGGTCCGGTCACCGGCCTGACGAACGCGGTGACCGGCACGGTCACCCCGACGGTCGGTTCGGACTATGCGTCCGTCGGCCAGCCCGGCGTGCCGGTGGCGCACCCGGGTGGTCAGCCCGGTCCCGCCCAGCCGGGTCTGCTCGGCCCGCAGGGTGTGGTGAACCAGGCCGTCCCGCTCAACGTGGCCGGTGTGGCCGGCGGCCAACCCGTTGTCGGACAACAAGGTCTGGTCGACCCGGGCGCGGTCGCCCAGCCCGGCTCTGCCGGTCACCTCGACCTGGCCGGTGACGGCCACACCGGCCCGATCTCCGCCGGCACGATCGCCTCAGCCGGCGGGCCCCCGGCCGATCTCGGTTCAGGCGGTGGCGGCTACGCCAACCCGGTCCCCGTCGACCACGGCGGCGGCCTGGTGAACACCGGCGGGTCGACCCCGCCGATGGGCGTCACTGTCGGCCAGTCCGCCTCGGCGACCCTCGCCCCACCCCCACCATCCACTGTGGATGGAGGCGGTGGTTTCGACGCATCGGCGCCGATCTCGGCCGCCCCACCACCGGCGTCCGGTCTGGTCAGCTTCGACCCCGGGGCCGGCGGTGGCCTCGGTTCCGCGCCGTCCGTCGGCTTCGGCGGCGGCGCTCCCGGCGGGATCACGCCCGGCGGTATCGCGCCCGGCGGTATCGCCAGCACCCTGGGCGGCAGCGCCGCACCCGCTTTCGGCTCAGCCGCAACACTCTCACCCGGCGCGGGCCCGGCAGGTGCGGCAGGTGCGGCCGGCATGACCGCCGTCGGCCCGGTCGGCACGACGGACGGCGGCGGCAGTGCCGGCAGTGCCGGCAGTGGTCCGGCCGGCGGCGGAGCAGGTCCGGTCGGTCGAGGCGGTTCCTCCGGGATAGGCCAGGCCCCGGGCAGCCCGGCGGCCGGCGGCGGCGCGTCCGCCGACTGGGCGGCGGCCGGTGCGGGCCGCGCCGCCCGCAGCGTCGACTTCGTCGGCCCGGTCGACAACCCGGCGGCCGGCGGTGCGCAACCGGCGCCGGTCGCGCGGTCGGGAGCCGACCCCGGACTCGCCGCGGCCGTCGGCCGGAATCCGGGTGCGCGTCAGGTCCTCACCCCCGGACGACCGGGTCGGGAGATCGTCGCGCTGTTCCTGGTGCACATGTTCCCGATCGGCCACCTCCCGGTCGCCAGCAGCCGACCGACGCGGCAACTACCGCCACCGCCGACGGAAACCGACTACGCCGCCGGCCTGCGCTTCCCCCCGCACGACCACCCCCGGTCCGACCTCATCGACGATGAGATCGCCCTGGCTGCCCGCGAGGCAGGCGACCCATCCGTCGAGACCGGCCCGGCGCGCCCCGACGACGACCCGGCGGTGACCACGCTGGCCGAGGACCACGACCCGCTCGGTGGCGGCAACGACCGTGACTGGGATCGCCGTTTCCTGGTCCGGGAAGCCGATTCCGGGGTCGGCCTGGCCGCCGAGTACGCCTGGCCGCCGAGCGAGTTGTGCCCCGAAGGCGGCTGGGACGACGGCGAGCCGGTGGTACTCGCCGAGGGCACGGCGCTCGACCGGTTCGGCTCGGCCGAGGGCCGGGTGTTCGCCGAGGACGGCACGCCGTTCGCGCACCGATCGCTGCCGCCCGACCAGCTGACTGCGGGTTACCGCCAGTACCGGGTGCTCCGCGAGTTGCCGGTGTGGCGCACGCTGTCGGCGGCGTGGTTCGGCCAGCCCGGTGGCGGGGTGCGCTACCGCGCCGGCTATCCGGCGGCCGACCTGGTCGCGTTGGGCTATCTGGAGGAGATCTCGTGAACGCGGAGTCGATCGCCCGCTGGCTGCTCGCGGTTGGCGTGCCCACCGAGGTGGTGTCCATCGGTGCCGAGGCGGACAACGCGTGGTGCCTGCTGCGTGACGATCAGGCCGAGGAGGACGGCACGGTCGGCTGGGAGGTGTTCTGGCGTGAGCAGGGCAACCGGTACGACTGGGCCAGGTTCGGCAACGAACAGGTCGCCTGCCACTACCTGTTCGGCCGCCTGACCTGGGCCCAGGTCGTCCGCGGTGTGGTGGGTGTGCTGGCGGAGGAGACCGGGGACAAGCCGGCCACCCCGCCGACCCCGTTCCCGGAACCCACCCCCGAGGAGGCCGCGGTAGCCGCCGCGAAGACCGGCCCGATCCCGGTGCAGTCGGCGGTTCAGGTGGCGGAAGTCGCCGCACCGCCGGCAGGCTGAGGAGAAACGGGCCCGCCCGTGCCGCTATCGCGACAGGGCCGCCAAAGCCCGATCATGCAGCGTCCCGTTCGAGGACAGCGCCGACCCCCCGTCATGCCGCCCCGCCCCGGAAAGGTCGCTGAACCGCCCCCCGGCCTCCTCGACGATCACCTGCAGGGCCGCCACATCCCAGGGACTGACAATCGGCTCGGCGGCAAGATCCAACGCCCCCTCGGCAACAAGGCAATGCTGCCAAAAATCCCCAAACGCCCGACTCTCCCAACAGGCGTCCACCAACGCCAGATAGGACTCCCGGGAGTGGTGCCGCACCCAGGACCCGAGATCAGTGGTCGAAAGATAGGCATCGGACAGATCGGTGACCGCGGACACCGAGATCCGCCGGGGCGACGGCTTCCCGGACGACCGGGTCCACGCCCCGGTCCCGGCACCGGCCCACCATCGACGCCCAAGGGCAGGCGCACTCGCGACGCCGACCACCGGCCGGGAATCCACCAGCAGGGCGATCAGCGTTCCCCACGCCGGCACCCCGCGCAGAAAGTTCTTGGTCCCGTCGATCGGATCGATCAGCCAGGTACGCCCGGCGCCGACCGTGCCGCCCCGCTCCTCGCCGGCCACCACATCCGCCGGCCGCTGCCGCGCGATGAGTTCGCGCAACCGGTCCTCGACGGCGAGGTCCGCGTCGGTCACCGGGGTCCGGTCGGGCTTGCGCTCGACCCGTAGGTCCAGCGCCTGGAACCGGTCGACGGTGAGCTGGTCGGCCGCGTCGGCGAGCCGGAGGGCCAGTTCGAGATCGGCCGCGAACGATGCGCTGATGGGTACAGAATCGTCGATTGACACGGTTCGGATGTTGTCACGCATACGCTGTCGACGTGAGTACGGTACTGCTGGCCGAAGACGACCCGGCGATCGCTGATCCGCTGTCGCGAGCGCTGAAGCGGGAGGGTTACGACGTGTCCGTGGTGGCCGATGGCCCCGCGGCACTCCGGTCGGCCGGTGCCGGTGGCGTCGACCTGCTGGTCCTCGATCTCGGTCTGCCCGGAATGGACGGTCTTGAGGTCTGCCGGCGACTGCGGTCCGCCGGCCGAGGGCTACCTGTGTTGATGCTCACCGCCCGGGCCGACGAGGTGGATTTTGTGGTCGGCCTGGATGCCGGTGCGGACGACTACGTGGCCAAACCGTTCCGGCTGGCCGAGCTGATGGCCCGGATTCGCGCGCTGCTGCGTCGTAGGTCACCCGAGGTGGTCGACGTGCACGGCGTCAAGATGGACTTCGGCGCCCGGCTGGTCACCGTGGACGGGGACGAGGTCCAGCTGGCGAACAAGGAGTTCGAGCTGCTCCGGGTGCTCATCCAGCACGCGGGCCAGGTCGTCACCAGGGACGAGATCCTCTCCGAGGTCTGGAACGGGCCGGAACTCAAGAACAGCAAGACCCTGGACATGCACATGTCCTGGTTGCGTCGCAAGCTCGGGGACGGCAACCCCCGGTCGGCCGAGCGGCGGATCGCCACCATCCGCGGGGTCGGCTTCCGCTTCAACGCCGAATAGAGGCACCACGTGCGGCGACGCATCCTGCTGGCGATCCTGCTCGCCGTCGCGGTCACCGCGGCCGCGCTGGGCATCCCGCTCGGCTACACCGCGCTCGTCGTGGTGGAGAGCCTCAAGCAGGCCGACCTGGTGGACAGCGCGCAGTCGCTCGCCGCGAACGTGGACAACCTGCTCGCCGCCGATCGCAAGCTGGACCTGAGCGCGATGCGCGCCGGGCTGTCCTCGGACGCCGAGATCGTGCTGAACACGCCGATGACCGGCCGGATCAGCTCCGGACCCGACCTCAACGCGGACGTGCTCACCGCGGTCGTGCCGATCGTGCACGGCGGCACCGTCGCGCTGTCGGTGCCGGCCGGCCCGACCCGGCAGTTGCAGATCGAGTTCGTCGTCTTCGTGGTGCTGCTGGTCGTGCTGTCGGTGGGCACCGGCACGGTGGTGGCGACGGTCACCGCGCGTCGGCTGACCGAACCACTGCGGCACGTCGCCGACCGGGCGTCCCGGCTGGGTGCCGGCGACTTCCGGCCTGATCCCAACCGCTACGGGGTGTCCGAACTGGACTCGGTGGCCGAGGCGCTGGACACCTCGGCGAGTGCGCTGGCTCAGCTCGTCCAGCGCGAACGTGACCTGGTCGGCGACGTGTCCCACCAGCTGCGCAGCCGGCTGACCGCGTTGCAGCTGCGGCTGGAGGCGCTGGCCGCCGCGCCCAACCCGGAGACCCGGGAGGACGCGACCGCCGCGCTGGAACAGGCCGAACGGCTGGCCAACGTGCTGGACGAACTGCTCGCCGCGGCCAGCGCGGCCCGCTCGGTCGGTGCCCAGCCGATCGACCTGAACACCGAACTGCCGGTGATCGCGGCCGAGTGGCGCGAGCTGCTGCGGGCCGAGGGCCGGTCATTGCGGGTGCGGGTGCCCGACACGCTGATGGCCAGGGCCACCCCGGCCCGGCTGCGCGAGGCGCTCGGAGTGCTGCTGGACAACGCTTTGCGGCACGGCGTCGGGCCGGTGATCATGTCTGCCCGGCGCGGTGAGGGCGAGGGCACCGTGGTCGTCGAGGTCACCGACGCGGGGCCGGGCGTGCCCGACGACCTGGCCGCGCACGTGTTCGAGCGCGGGGTGTCCGGCGGTGGGTCGACCGGGGTGGGGTTGGCGCTGGCCAGGGCGCTGGTGGACGCCGACGGCGGCCGGTTGGAGCTGTCCACGTTGCGGCCGGCGACGTTCGCGGTGTTCCTGCCGGTGGCGACGGTGGAGAACGTGGTGGCCACGCCGTGGCGCTCGTCCGAACCGAGCAGCCCCCGATGAAGCCTGGGCAACCGCGAGACCCGGCTGGTCTCAGGCGACCTGTTCGGCGTCGGTGGGCGGCTTGTCGTCGTCGCGGACCGCGCGCAGCCTGCGCACCCTGGCCGGGCGGGCGTTCTCCGCCGGGAAGACCCACTTCTTGAACGCCCACCAGCGGAACAGCATCGCCACCAGGGTGCCGACGATCATGCCGCTGGTGAAGTCGGCGATCTCCTGGACCAGGCCGCTGACGTGCGGGACCTGGAGGTCCAGCATGTAGTGCGAGATGTACTCGGGCAGCGAGTTGAGGAACACGCCGATGCCGCTGATCAGGAAGAACAGCAGTGCCTCGTGGTGGCGCTCACGGCCGCCGCGGGTCTTGAACGACCACTCGCGGTTGAGCACGTAGGACACGATGGTCGCCACGATGACGGCGATGGCCAGCGCACTGACCGGCTTGCCGGTCAGGATGGTCCACTTCAGGCCGTAGTTGATCACCGTGGTGACGCCGAAACAGATGCCCCCGACCACGGCGAACTTCAGCAGCTCCCGGTGCTTCACCAGCTTCGTCCGCAGCGGGGCGGGAACGTGCTTCAGCGTGCTCTTGACGAGGGACACCTCACGACTGTAGCGAGGGATGCTCGTTTACCGCCGCTTGGGGCGAGCGCCACGCATGATCGACGCGGTTCTGAAACCGAGACGCGACCCGGTACGTCTCATTATCAGTAATCGTGATCAGCGGCTATGTACACAATAGTGTGGTGTCGTGCGCGAGTAGCTACCAAAAGTAGCCGCTCGGGAAGGAGAAACATCCCGATGTCCGGTCCGTTCCCCCCTTCGGGGTACCCGCAGCAGCCCGCGCCGGGGAACCAGTCGGGCAGCTACCAGCCGGCCGGACCGGCGCGCCCGAACGGCCCCGCCCCGGCCGGTCCGCCTCGCCCGGCTGGTCCGGCCAGCCCCGGTGGCCAGGGCGGTCGCGGTTACGGACCGCCGACCCAGGAGTTCCCCACCGTCCAGTACAACGGCCTGGCCGGTCAGCACACCAACCCCGGTGGCAACTGGACCGGCCCGCCGCCACCGCGCCGGCGCCGGGGCGTCCGGGTCCTGGTGGCGGTGCTCGCCGCGCTGGTCATCGTCGGCGGGGTGACCACCGCGATCCTGGTGCTCGGCCACGACCATCAGTCCTCGGCCTCGCCCGGCGGCTTCCCCGTGCCCGCCAGCCGCGTCAGCAGCCAACAGACCGGCACGCCCACCCCGGTCGAGACCTCCGACTCCGCCACCGCCGGCTCCGCCGAGGGCAGCACGTCGCTCGCGCTGACGGTCGGCAACTGTGTGACCGCGGTCCTGCAGAACAAGGAGTACTCGGTCACCAAGAAGGTCACCTGCGACACGTCGACCTCGGACTTCGTGCTGGCCAAGACCGGTCCGACGCTGGCCGACTGCGCCAACCACCAGTACCTGCTGATCCAGGCGAGCACCGGGATCGACTGCTTCACCCTGGACCTCAAGGCGGGTGACTGCCTGGACAGCAACTATCTGAAAGTTGCCTGCGCGGGCGCCCCGTTCGCGGTGCTGAGCACCGAGGCCGGCCCCGGCGGATCGACCTCCTGCCTCAACGAGACCGCGGCCACCCACTGGGTGCCGATCGGGGTCAACCCGGTCACGGTCGGCTGCATCGGTCCGCCGAAGTCCTGAGCCTCACCCGGCGGTCTGTGGCCGGCCGAGTCCGGTGAACACGATGGTCAGGGTGCGTCGGCGCAGATCGGCGTCCCAGCCGCCGTGCAGCGCTCCCTGGCAGGTGCTGGCCAGCAGCGCGACCACCTCGTCGGTGCGCACCTCCGGCCGGACCGTGCCGGCGCGCTGACCGAGCGCCAGCAGTCGGGCGATGCTGTCCCGCAGCAGCCCGACCGAGTCGCCGACCCGTACGTCGATCCCGGTTCCGGCGAGCAGGTCGACGACCGTCCGGGTGCGCGCGGCCCGCTCGACCAGGCCGGCGAAGAAGTCGAACAGCGCGGTCGCCGGGTCGCCCTGGGCGATCAGCGTGTCGGCCTGCTCGGTCAGGCCGCGCAACAGGTCCTTCATGATCGCCTGGAGCAGGGCCTGTTTGGTGGGGAAGTGCCGGAACACCGTGCCGATCGCCACGGCCGCGCGCGCCGCGACCTCCTCGGTCGACGCCGTCGGTCCGTGCTCGGCGAACACCTCCTCGGCGGCGGCGAGGATGCGCAGCCGGTTGCGCCGGGCGTCGGCGCGCAGCGGCCGGCCGTCCTCGGGTGCCGACATGTTCGACCCTCCACCGTCGACAAGATGAGTGACGACTCATGATGATGAAGCTGAGTCTCCACTCACCTTAACTGACGGAGGGCGCATCATGATCGGACCTCGGGACGTCTTCGAGCGGATGCGGCACAACTGGCTGCGGTCGGACCCCAGGGGTTTCGCCGACCTGCTCGCCGACGACGCCGTGATCGAACTTCCGTTCGCCGCGGCGCGGTTCGAGAGTCGAGCCGCCTTCGTAGCGTTCGCCCAACCGCGGCAGGCCGGTTTCCCGGTGCGCTTCGAGGACGTGCGCAACGTGCTCATCCACGACACGGCCGACCCGGAGGTGATCGTCGTGGAGTACGAGTTGGTCGGCCGGCACACCGGCACCGGGCACACCGCCAGCGCGCCGTTCATCGGCGTGCTCCGGGTGCACGACGGCCAGATCACCGGCTGGCGGGAGTACCAGGACTCCGCGGCCATCGCCGCCGCGCTCGCCGCACCGGCCGGCCAGGGCCGTTAGCCGGTACCCAGGCTGATCGCCCCGCAGTTGAGGCCCGGCAGAATCCCGCCGGAGCCGCCACCGAGACAGGTCGGTGCGGGCGGCACCGTCGTCGTGGTGGTCGGTTCGGCGGGCGGCCCGGTGGTCGGCACGACCGGTGGTGTGGTCGTGGTCGGCCGCGGTGGAATGGTCGGCACCGGGGGCACCGTGATCGTCGGCGGGGCCGGCCGGGTGGTCGTGGTCGGCGGCGCGGTGGTGGTCGGTGGCTGTTCGGTGGTCGTGGCCGGGTCGGTCGGCGTAGTGGTCGGCGGCGGGGCGACCGGCGGCCACGGCCACAGCCAGGTCGGCGGCCCGGTCTGCCAGTTCGACGGCCACGGCGGCACCCAGCTGGTCACCGGTGTGCTCACCGAGCGGGACGCGCTGCCCAGGGTCGCGGTCACGGTGACCGTGTCGTGGCCGTCCTTGCCCTGGTGCAGGCCGTAGAGCCGGAGCGTGAGGTGCAGGCTCTGGTTCGGGGCCAGCGCTTCGACGGTGCGGCACTCGGTCGTCAGGCTGAGGCCCAGGCAGGCGGCCGGCGGTGCGCCCCCGGTCTGCACACCGGTCCGGTCCACGTCGACGGTGACCGGCTTGGTGCTGGTGCCGGTGTTGGTCACGGTGACGTCCAGCACCGGGTAGAAGTCCCACTGCCAGAACCACCACGGCTGTTGGTCGCCGTCCTGGTGGGCGGTCAGCGCGAGCGCGTCCTGCTCGACCGGCGGCACGGTGACCTGCACCGACACGTCCACGCTGACGCTCACGCCGGCGCTCACCGTGCCGGTGATGGTGCCGCCGGTGGTGCCGGCGGCGGCTTCGACCCGGAACAGCAGCACCATCGACTGGCCCGGTTGCAGGCCGACCGAGGAGCTACAGGTGACCGTGCCGGTACCGCCCGGACAGTCGGTCTGACCGGCGGACATCGGGACGCTGCTCGGCGAGCTGTCGGCGGCCGGGTTCTGGCCGAGTGCGGCCGGCGCGAACCGGCCGGCCGGCGCGGACTGGGTCGAGGCGGAGTGGGTCGAACCGGGTGCCTGGCTGCCGCCGACCGCGCTCACCCCGGGCGGCAGGTGCAATGTGCCGGTGACCGGCTGGGACGGCGAGCCGCCGGTGTTGCGCACGCTGATCGGCAGGTCGACCGGTCCGGCTCCGGGCGTGAGCGTGATCGAGCCGCTGGGCCCGCTCGCGGTCAGCGTCGGCTGTCCCGGTGCCGGCGGCGCGGGAGTGTTCGCCGGCGGTGCGGTTGTCGTCGGTGTGCTGGCCGGCGGGGCGCTCGGCGGCGGCACCGCCGGGTTGTTCGGCTTGGGTGCCACCGGCGCCGGCTGGTGGGCCGGTGGCGGGGCGGCGGTGCGGGTGGGTGCCGGTGGTGGGGCTGCGATCGCCGGCGCCGGCTGACCGCTTCCGCTGGTCAGCGCGATGGCCAGGGCGGCGGCCAACGCGGCCACCGACGCTCCGACCCCGAGGAACTGGCGGGGCACCGAGCTGGCCGCACCGGCCGCGCCACCGGCTCCCGAGGAACCGGCCGCCGCAGCACCGGCACCGGCACTCGCGCCGACGGCCGCCACCGTGCCGGCCGCCGCGGCCTTCGCCCCGGCGGTGAGCGCGAGGTAGCCGGCCGCACCTGCGCCCAGCACCAGCGGTGCGATGTAGAGCACCAGCGCGCTGTTGACCTCGCGCAGTTCGGCGGCGAGCGCGCGGCAGTCGTCGCAGGTGTCCAGGTGCGCCTCGACCTGCGCGGTCTCCCGTTTGGACAGGCCACCCCGGGTCCACGCACCGAGCTTGTCCACGGTCGCCCGGCACCGGTCGGCAGTCGTCTCGGCCAGGTGGACCTGGAGATACGCCTGGCGCAGCCCTTCCCGGGCGCGGTAGGCCAGCGCGGACACGCCGTTGGCGGTCAGCCCGAGCAGCGGCGCGACCTCGGCCGGCGACTGGCCCTCGATCTCGGTGTGCCAGAGCACCGCCTGCCAGCGCTCGGGTAGCCGGGCGAACGCCTTGGCCGCCAGTGAGCGCTCAAGGCCGGCCACCGCGGTGTCCCGGAACGGCACGCTGACCTTCTCGGTGCTCACCCCGCTGACCGTCGTGACGTCGTCGGCGAGCTCCAGCCTGCGGTCCCGGCGCGTCTTGTCGTAGGCGACGTGCCGCAGCGCGGTGAGCAGGTAGGCGCGGAACGCCGAGTCGGGTCCTCGGCCGGTGCGCAGGGTGTCGAGCACCTTCGCGAACGCCTCGGAGACCAGGTCGTCGGCCTCGGCCGACGAGCGGGACAGCTGACGGGCCAGGTTGTAGGCAGCGCCGACATGCCGTTCGTAGAGGGCACCGTAGGCGTCCAGCTGGCCTCCGCGAACGGAGGTGATCAGCTCGGCGTCACTCGGTCCATGGACTTCCGCGGGAACGGCGGCCACAGTCCTGGTACCTCCTCGATCGTCCCGACATTAGCCATTCTGGCGTCCGATGATGCTCCAAATGCTGCCGCAGCTGACTCAGTGTGGCCGACCTGAAATCTTCCCGCCACGGTGGATAGCCGAAGGAATTCCCCGATCCACCGTCACGACGGCTTTCCGGTTGCGTCAGGTAGTCAGAGCCGGCGAAACGGATCGGCTGAACGGGTTCATCAGTGATCGGTAGGGGGACACGGAGTGGCCGGGACGCGTGAGATGTCGCCGAGGCCGTGGCGCGGCGACTCACCGGATGCGGTGCACCAGCTGCGCTCGCGCTGGCAGACCGCGAGCCTCGCGTCCGGCTGGCCGTTTCCCGACGACTGGCGGTCCGCCGAGGTCGACCTCGTCTGCGAGACCGTGCTGGCCGACCTCGACCCGATCCCCGCGCTGACCAGGCTGAGCCGGGCCAGGGCGCGGGCCGGCTGCGGACTCGCCGAGACCCTCCAGGACCTGGCCGCGCTGCACGCGGTGCTCACCGTGCCCGCCCTGCACGACGGCCTGATCGCCGCCGATCCGGATGTCGTGCCCGCCGGACTGATCCGGGTCACCGCGCTGGCCTGGGCGGACGTGCTCGTCCGTCAGCTCGCCCACGCCGAGGTCGCCGACAGCCTGACCGGGCTGTCCAGCGTGGCCTACCTGCGGGCCCGGCTGCGCGAGGTCTACCGGGAGTCGACCGCGGCGGGCGTGCCGACCCGATCGAAGTACGTGCTCATCGTGGTCGCGCCCGACCTCCGGCACACCGTCGGCTGGTCCCGGCTGGCCGCGATGGTGCTGCTGTCCGATGTGCTCAGCTCGGTCTTCCACGGCGGCCAGACGCTGGCCGTGCTCGGCTCGGGCACCATCGGCGTGCTGGCCCCGCGCGACGCGGAGCTGTCCGGGTCGGTGGCCACGGTGCGCCTGCTCGCCGCCGCCCGACTGGCCGTCGATCCGCAGCTGCACCGGGTCGGGGTGCCGCCGGTGTGGTTGGAGCGACTGCCCGACGGCCATCACGCGGCGTGTCAGTTGCTCGGTGATCTCGGCCGGCTGTAAGGCGAAACTCTTTCGGAAATACTCCCCGATCGGGGGATGCGGCCAGGGGGATGACTGTGGCGTCGGTCGCGTGTGCGGTGCCGTCGCGGTGTTCGGCCCGACCCGTCCCGTACGCTCGCCTCTCTGTGGACTCTCGTACCGGCCTTCCGATCGTCGGCATGATCGGCGGCGGCCAACTCGCCAGGATGACCCATCAGGCCGCCATCGCCCTCGGCCAGTCACTGCGCGTACTGGCGGTGTCGCCGGACGAACCGGCCCCGTTGGTCGCGCCCGGGATCAGTATCGGCCGACACACCGACCTGGACGCGCTGCGCGCCTTCGCCACCACCTGCGACGTGGTCACCTTCGACCACGAGCACGTGCCCACCGAGCACCTGCGCGCACTGGTCGCCGAGGGCTTCGCCGTGTATCCCGGTCCGGACGCGCTGATCCACGCGCAGGACAAGCTGGTGATGCGCCACAAGCTCGCCGAGCTGGACCTGCCGGTGCCGCCGTTCGCGCCGGTCGAGCACCCCGACCAGGTGGTCGCGTTCGCCGCCGACCACGGCTGGCCGTGTGTACTCAAGGCGGTCCGCGGCGGCTACGACGGTCGCGGCGTGTGGATGCTGTCCGATGAGGACTCGGCGCGCCCCCTGGTCGACGAACTGCTCGCCGCCGGCACGCCGCTGATGGTCGAGCAGCGGGTGGTCATGCGCCGCGAACTCGCCGTGCTCGTCGCCCGGTCGCCGTTCGGCCAGGGTGCGGTGTGGCCGGTGGTGGAGACCGTGCAGGCCGACGGGATCTGCGTCGAGGTGCTCGCCCCTGCGCCCGACCTGGCGCCGGGCCTGGCCGACGCGGCCCAGCAACTCGCCCTGACGGTGGCCGACGCGCTGGGCGTCGTCGGCGTGCTCGCGGTGGAACTGTTCGAGACCGAGCAGGGCGTGGTCGTCAACGAACTGGCGATGCGCCCGCACAACTCCGGGCACTGGACCATCGAGGGCGCGGTCACCTCGCAGTTCGAGCAGCACCTGCGCGCGGTGCTGGACTACCCGCTCGGCTCCACCGAGCCGGTCGCGCCGGTCGCGGTGATGGCCAACGTGCTGGGTGCCGCGCAGCCCACCGGGATGGGCGTCGACGAGCGGCTGCACCACCTGTTCGCCCGGTTCCCGCAGGCCCGGGTGCACCTCTACGGCAAGGCCGAGCGGCCGGGCCGCAAGGTCGGCCATGTGACCGTGCTCGGCGACGACCTCGCGGTCGCCCGGCGGACCGCGAGCCTCGCGGCGAACTGGCTGGCCGGCGGCGTGTGGGCGGACGGTTACGACATCCACGCCGACAGCACGCCCGGTGTGCGGCACGACGTTCCCAGGAAGGAAACACGGTGAGTGAGCCGGTGGCGCCGCTGGTCGGCGTGATCATGGGCAGCGACTCGGACTGGCCGGTGATGCGCGCCGCGGCCGAGGTGCTGACCGAGTTCGGGGTGGCCCACGAGGTGAGTGTGGTGTCCGCGCACCGCACGCCGCAGCGCATGATCGACTACGCCCGGACCGCGGCCGACCGCGGCCTGCGGGTGATCATCGCCGGGGCCGGCGGGGCCGCGCATCTGCCCGGCATGGTGGCCGCGGCGACGGTGCTGCCGGTGGTCGGCGTGCCGGTGCCGTTGAAGTACCTGGACGGGATGGACTCGCTGCTGTCGATCGTGCAGATGCCGGCCGGGGTGCCGGTGGCCACCGTGTCGGTGGGCGGGGCGCGCAACGCGGGCCTGCTCGCGGTGCGTGTGCTGGCCGCCGCCGACGCCGCGCTGCGCGACCGGATGGCCGCCTTCCAGCGGGATCTCGAACAGCTCGTGCTGGACAAGGACGCCGCGCTGCGCGACTCGTTGTCCTCCTGACGTGAACGCGTACTAACATCGGAGTGGACGAAGCTACTGAGAGGTAACGACGGTGGACGCGAACTTCGGCACGTACCGGCTGGCCGACGAACATGATGCCCTGCGCGAGGCCGTGCGGGCCATGGCCGAGAAGGAGATCGCCCCGTTCGCGGCCGAGGTCGACGAACAGGAGCGCTACCCGGTCGAGGCCAGGGACGCGTTGGTGCGATCCGGTTTCCACGCCGTGCACATCCCCGAGTCCTATTCGGGCGAGGGTGCCGACTCGGTGGCGACCTGCATCCTGATCGAGGAGGTCGCGCGGGTGTGCGCGTCGTCCTCGTTGATCCCGGCGGTGAACAAGCTGGGCACGATGCCGATCATCCTGTCCGCCTCCGAGGAACTGAAGCAGCAGGTGCTGCCGGCGGTCGCGGCCGGTGAGTCGGCATCCTACGCGCTCAGCGAGCGGGAGGCCGGTTCGGACACCGCGTCGATGCGCACCCGGGCCCGGCTGGACGGAGCCAACTGGGTGCTCAACGGCACCAAGGCGTGGATCACCAACGCCGGCGAGTCCACCTGGTACACCGTGATGGCGGTCACCGACCCGAACGCCGCCAAGCCGGCCAACGGCATCTCGGCGTTCGTCGTGCACAAGGACGACCCGGGTTTCTCGGTGGGGGCCAAGGAGAAGAAGCTCGGCATCAAGGGCTCGCCGACCCGGGAGATCTACTTCGAGGACTGCACCATCCCGGCCGACCGGATCATCGGCGAGCCCGGCACCGGCCTGAAGACCGCGCTCAAGACGCTCGACCACACCCGCCCGACGATCGGGGCCCAGGCGGTGGGCATCGCCCAGGGCGCGCTGGACGCGGCGATCGCCTACGTCAAGGAGCGCAAGCAGTTCGGCAAGGCCATCGGTGAGTTCCAGGGCGTGCAGTTCATGCTCGCGGACATGGCGATGAAGGTGGAGGCGGCCCGGCACCTGGTCTACGTCGCCGCGGCCAAGGCGGAACGCGGTGAGCCCAACCTCGGCTTCATCTCCAGCGCCGCCAAGTGCTTCGCCTCCGACACCGCGATGGAGGTGACCACCGACGCCGTCCAGTTGTTCGGCGGCGCCGGCTACACCCGTGACTTCCCGGTGGAGCGGATGATGCGGGATGCCAAGATCACCCAGATTTACGAAGGTACGAACCAGATCCAGCGGATGGTGATGGGGCGGCAGCTGCTCAAGGGCTGACCGGCGAGCACGGCAAGCACTCGGCGGTCCGGCGCTTCGTCAGGCGGCCGGCCGAGCTTGCCGACGGTGGTGTGCCGCCGCGCCTCCGGAGATCACCTGGCGCCGTTCAGGCCAGCTTCTTGCCGCGGGTGGTTCTGGGCAGCAGGCCGGCGTCGCGGGCCTGCTGGATGCGGCGGGCGGCGGTGCGTTCGCTGAAGCCGAACCATTCGCGCACGGCCTCGGTGGGGTTGCCGGCCAGGTGTTGGCGGTAGATCCTCGCCACTTCCTCAAGTTTCGCGCGGTGTTCGGGGCGCGAGCCAGGGCCGGCGACCGGGGTGGTGGCAGCGATCGGCGTTGCCTGAGCACCGAAGACCTGGTCGGCGATCCGGTCGATGCGCAGGTCGCCGAGGTCGGTCGTGCGGATGTCCCGGCCGTCCGGTTTGGCGGTCAGAACTATGCCAATGCACACAGGTCGGCCGTCCCGCAGCTCGAACCGCAGCACCAGGTCCGGGTGGCCGTCGGTGCCGGCCACCCGGTAGGAACCCTTCTTCGCCATCAGGATGTCATCGACGCGGACGGAGGGAGAGTCGCTGTCGATGGAGATCACACCGGGCCAGGTCATGCGGAATCCTCGCCATCGTTAGGAACTATTGGCGAAGTCAACCTAGCCAAAACGGTGAGGTCGCGTCAACGGGTCAGGCCAAGGTGTGGGTGGTGCGTTCGCTGCTGGCGCGGTCGGCCAGCCGGCTCGTGTCGGGGTTCGCGACCTGGACCAGCGACGCGCCGACCGAGAGCACCGACAGCAGGCCGGACAACAGTCCGTCCGGAACCGTCCAGTCCAGAGTGGACAGAACCCGCGAGTCGGCGGCCAGGCCAAGCGCCGCGGCGCGCGCCGCTGCCTCGCCCGCCACGTCCTCGACCGTGTACTTGCCCAAGGCCGGAGCGTCGTCCGGAATCCGCTGCCACGGCTGGAAGTCGTCACCGAACACGCGGACCTCGTTGAGGTAGTCCACGCCCTGCGGCGGCGGCGCGCCCAGACCGCGGCCCAGCGGGTCCAACGCGACCACCGCGACCGTGCGGGCGCCGGCGACCGGAGCGGCCCCTGGGGCGACGAACGTCACCGCGGAACCGGCCGGCTCATCGGTGACCCGCGCCCCGCACCACCACGCGCCGAGCAGCACGCCGATGGTCTGCCAGTGGGCAGGCAGCCGCACGGCCACGTCCTCGCCGGGCTCCACGTCACACTCGTCGCGCAGCCAGTTCGCGGTCTTCGCCGCCCAGTTGGCCACCGTCGCCCTGGACAGTTCGACCCGGCTGCCGTCCGCGTCGTCGTACTGACTGACCAGGGGCCGGGCCGGCTGGGACAGCAACGGCAGGAACAGTTTTTCGGTGACGCCCACGAATCTTCCTCCGGGTAGCGGCCGCGCGGGCCGATCAGTCGACGCAGCGTACGCCGTCGATGCTGACCGGCGGGGTCGGCGCATTCGGCACCGGCGTGGTCACGGTCGGGCTCGTGCTGGTGACCGGCGGCGCCACGGTTGTGGTGGCCGGGGCCGTCGAAGTGCTCGGTGCGGCCGAACTGGTCGAGGTGGCCGGGGCGGTCGGCGCGACCAGGCCGGCCACGAACTGGTGGACCTGGTTCGGGTCGACGGCCACGATGCTCTGCCCGGTGGAACTACGCGCGTTGCTGTTCACCACCGGCACGGTGACGAACTCGACGTTGCCCGACACCAGGCTCTGCGCCTGCTGCACGAAGCTGAGCAGATCCAGCCCCGGATCGGTCACCAGCGACTTGTGCACCGCGTCCATCAAGGCGCCCAGCGCGGACGGGTTGGTCAGCACCCCGGCGGAGAGGATCTTCTTTCCCGCCGCCGCAAGAAAAACCTGCTGCCGGACGATCCGGTCCAGGTCGCCCTCGGGCAGATTCTCCCGCTGCCGCACGAACGACAGCGCGGTCGCGCCGGACACCAGCTGCTCGCCGGCCCGGAAGTCCGCGCCGGAGTCCTTGTCCGAGGTCGCCCGCTTCAGGCACACCGGCACGCCGCCGATCGCCTTGCTGAGCAAGTAGAAACCGTAGAGATTGACCTCGGCATAGTGGTCGATGTGGATGCCGGTCAGGTTCTGCACCGACTCGATCAGCGCGACCTGGCCTGCTTCGTTGGCCTGCTGGTCGATCGCCGAGCTGGACTGTCCGGACCCGGCCAGCTGGTGCCGCTTGATCGACTCGACCGTGCCGTAGGCACCGTTGATCTTGCCGTCGCCGACACCCGGGATCGGCACCCAGGTGTCCCGCGGAATCGAGATGGCGTAAGCCTTTCCGCCGTTCTTCGGGATGCGCAGCACAATGATCGTGTCGGTGTTCACGCCCGCGTCGAACTGGGTGCGCAGTTGGGTCAGCACGCTGGTGGGCAGCGGGTTGCCCTGCGCGTCGGTCCGGCTGTCGCTGCCGACCAGCAGGATGTCCGTCGCGCCGTCGTCGGCAGGCGGCGCGGCGACGGTGCTGGGTTGGTCACCGTCCGTGCCGGTGTTCACCTCTGCGAGCGCGTTGGTGGTCGTCGTGTTGGCCCGGAACTGTTGCACGGTGAACCAGGCCACCCCGGTGGCCACCAGCGCGAGCGCCGAGACGAGCGCGACCACCGTCCGGCCGACGATCACCCCGGCACCACGGCGCGGTGCCGAGCGGGCTCGCGATCCAGCTGCGGCGGCACTCCCGCCGCCGGTCACCTCGGCCGGCTCGACCACCGTCGCGTCCTCGACGGCAGCCGCGTCACCGACCGTCGCGGTCTCCGCGGCGATCGGTTCCCTGGCCGTGGCGTCCACGACCGGATCGAGGCCGTCTGACGTGTCCTGTTCGGCTGGCTTGTCCACCATTCCCCTCTCGGCACCGCACCCCGACGTCCCCTACGGTCCGTCACCAGGCTAGCGATGTCCGCGATGATCCGGGGGATCAGTTCACGCAAGGCGTGCCGTCAGCGGTGATGACGCTGTCCGGCGAAGAGGGATCGGTCGAGGGCGGGTTCGCCGTGTCCGGTGCCTTCGGAGCATTGGCGGTGACCGGTGGCGCGGACGTGTCGTTGGGGCCGACGCCCGACGGGGACGTGTTCTGCTGGATGCCGTTGGTGACGATGTTCTGCACGAACGACTGCACCGCGCTGGTGCTGATCGCGGTCACGTCCGCCCCACCGATGGTCTCGTTCGCCCCGGTGGGAATCGTGACGAACTCGATGTTCCCGCTGCTCAGGCCCTGCATTTCCGCGGCGAAACTGAGGATGTCCCAGCCGGAGCTGATGGTGACCGAGTCCTCGATCGACGTGATCAACTGGTCGAGCTTGCTCGGGCTGGCCAGGATTCCGGCGGACAGGATCTTGTCGGCCAGCGCGCCGAGGAACACCTGCTGCCGCACGATTCGGTCCAGGTCCCCGCGCGGCAGGCCGTGCCGTTGCCGGACGAAGTTGAGCGCCTGCACACCGGAGATGGTCTGCTCACCGGCCGGGAAGTTCGCCCCGGTCTGGCTGTCGTGGGTGGCCGCGTTGAGACAGACCTGAACGCCGCCGACCGCGTTGGAGATGTCGTAGAAGCCGAGCAGGTTGATCTCGGCGTACCGGTTGATGGTGACCGAGTTGCCGATCAACGTCTCGATGGTGGCGATCAGGTTCTTGCGCCCGGCCTCGTCGGCCTGTAGCTCGATCTGCGCACTGTCGGTCATGCCCTCATCACGCAGCTGGCTCGCCTCGGCGTTGTGCGCGTAGGCGAACGCCGAGTTGAGCCGGTGTTTGCCGAAGCCACCGGCCAGCTGCACGTAGGCGTCGCGGGGGAAGGAGATGGCCACCGCCTGACCGCCGCCGGCCGGCACGTGCACCAGGATCATCGTGTCGGTGTCCAGCTCGCCGGTGTCCGGGCCCGCGTTGAGCATGTTGAACTCACTGGCGGGCAACGGGTTGCCGTGCGAGTCGGTGCGGCTGTCCATCCCGACCAACAGGATGTCCTGCTCGGTCGAGACGGTGGTGCCGAGTCCCCGCTGAACCTGGGTTGTCGGCTCGACCACCGAGTTGGGGATGACGTTGGTGGTGGCGATGCCGTTGTTGATGTGCTGATTGGTGGCCCAGGCGTAACCGGCTCCGCTCAGCACCACCACGGACAGGATCGCCAACGAGATCCGGCCGGTGACCCGGAACACCCGGTGCAGGATGCTCGCCTGGTAGACCGGAGCCGTGCGCATCCTCGGCACGTCGGCCGTAGCCTCAGGTCCGGCCGCGTTCGACCCGTCGGCCGGCCCGGCTTCGGGCTCGGGCCCGGCTTCGACGACGGTGGTTTCGCTGTCGGTGGTTTCGCTGTCGGTGGGCCCGGCGTCCGTGGGCCCATCGTCCGGGCGCGCCGAATCTACCGGCGCAGTGGTGCTCTCCGGTGTCTGTGTGGGTTCGGGCGGCTGGGTTTCCTCCGCCGTCACGTCATCGCCGTCCAAGCCAGTACCTCCCCGACCATCCCGACCAACTGGCTCGCTCTCTAGTTAATACGTATGGCGCGGTCGATCCGTTGCATCGGCCATGTAAAACTTTTGCGGCGACGAACGAAAGGGCGAAATGCGGTCAAACAAGGCGGGCGAGAACCACACGAACGGGCGATTGGCACTCTTGGTGCCAGGTGGGCGCGGCCAGTTGGGCAGTGACCTGGCCCGGCTGGGGGCGGCGTACGGATCGGTGACCGCGCCGGGTTCTGCCGAGTTGGACATCACAGCTGTGGCGTCGGTCACCGCCGCCGTCGACGCACTGGTGAAGTCCGCCCGCGCCGACGATTCGCGACCAGTGGTGTGCAATGCGGCGGCCTACACGGCGGTGGACGCGGCCGAGGACGACACCGACCGCGCCGAGGCGATCAATGCCACCGGACCGGCCCTACTGGCGGCGGTCTGCGCCAGCCGGGGCGTGCCACTGCTGCACGTGTCCACCGACTATGTCTTTCCCGGGGATGCGCGGAAGCCGTACGAGCCCGACGATCCGACCGGCCCGCGATCGGTCTATGGCCGGACCAAACTCGCCGGCGAGCGGGCGGTGTTGACCGGTACGGACCAGTCCTGGGTCGTCCGGACGGCGTGGGTCTACGGCGCGGCCGGCAGCAACTTCGTCAGGACAATGGCCAAGCTGGGCAACACCCGTCCAGAACTGTCCGTTGTGGACGACCAACGAGGTTCGCCGACGTGGTCGGCCGACCTGGCCGGGGGCTTGCTGGAGCTCGCCGGCAAGGCGGTCGAGGGAAGTGGTCCGGACCACCGAGTGCTGCACTGCACCGGCGGCGGAGAAACAACCTGGTTCGGCCTCGCCCAAGCGGTGTTCGCCGAGCTGGGGATGGACCCGGAGCGAGTGAAACCCTGCACCACAGCGGACTTCCCACGCCCAGCTCCCAGGCCCGCGTACTCGGTGCTGGCCGACACCACCTGGCGCACAGCCGGCCTCACCCCACTACGACCCTGGCGGGAGGCTTTGACGGAGTTCGTGGCGCAGCACCGGGATCAACTGGTCTGACGGGCGCGGATAGGGGTCGCTTCGCTGCTGGCTCTGGAGCGCCGCCGGCGCGACGGGGCCCTTCGACCGTCCTACCCCTTCGTCCCGATACAAAGCGCCCTGAGAAAATCGCGCATCGGGAAGAAGGACCCACCGCAAAACCGGAACAAGACTCGCCCGTGCGCCATCCCCCGACAGCGAAGTTCCCATCCAGCAAGGAAAAGATGGTCGCTTCGCCGCTGGCCCCCCTCGTCGCTGGAGCGACAGGGCCCTACCGCGACAGGGCCGCGTGTTGGTAAGCTGAAACAGTCGCCTCAGCACAACGACGCCAGGTAAATCCAGCGGCATGAGTCCGCCGAGCCGCCAACACATCAGCCCCGGGCGGATCAGCAATAGCAGAAACCAACGCAGCCGCAAGCGCATCCGGGTCCCCATAAGGAACCAGCGTCGCCTGCCCCCCGGCAACCTCCCGCAACGCGGGAACATCAGAGCAGACAACCGGCACATTACACGCCAGCGCTTCCAGCACGGGAAGCCCGAACCCTTCGTCCCGGGAGGGCAGCACCACCGCGGCCGCCCCGGCCACCACACTACGAAGATCAACTTCAGGCAGGTACCCGGTACGCAGGACTCGGCCATCCACCCCGGACCGACCCGGTCCGGTGAGCACCAGCGGCGGCAACTCGGCCGTCGACTGATGCGCCTTCCGCAGGATGTCCAACCCCTTACGAGGCCCCTCAGCCCCGACAAAGAGCAGGTACTCCTTCGGCAGCCCAAGCCGCTCGCGTACCTCGGGACTGGCCGGCCGAGCGGCGAACCAGGCGGGATCGACCCCCAGCGGGGTGACCATCACCCGCTCGGCGGGCACCCCGAGCCGCTCCCGAACCGCGGTCGCCACGGCCTCGGTCGGCGTGCAGACCACATCGGCGCGCCGGGCCGAGCGCAGGACGAGCGCGGGCAGGTCACGGTCACTGGGCGGCAACTCGTCGGGCGCGTCCAGGAACGCCAGATCATGAATGGTCAGGACGCCACCGGCCCGCGCGGCCACCGGCAGTACGAAGTTGGTGCCGTGCACGATGTCGGAGAAGCCGGCGATCAGTTCCACCGGCGGATAGTCCGACCGCAACCAGCACTGCCGCAGCAGTCGGGCCGAACACGGCAGCCCGCGGGCCCACACGCCGTGCGGCAGGACCGAGCGCAGCGCCCGCCAGCCGCGCAGGGTGAACGCGACCGCCCGAATGTCCACATCGGACCTGGAGGCGAGTTCCTCGGCCAGCGCCGCGGTGTACCGGCCGATCCCGGTGCGCTGCCCGAGCAGTGGGGTGCCGTCGATCAGTACTCGCAGGCGGCGTCGCCGGTCAGTCGGCATGGTTGCGCCCCGGGACCCTGGTCGAGGCGATCCGGCGGACCCGGCCGACGGCCCGTCGGGCCACCTCGGTCGGTCCGCCCGCGGACAGGTACTCGCGGACCAGGTCCACGTCCCGGCGCAGCGTGCCGGCGGCGCCGAGCGGCGGCCGGTGCACCAGCGGCCCGCCGCCGAGCAGCCGGTCGGCGGCCGGGTGCGGGTTGCGGCAGTAGTCCAGCAGCGGGGCGAGCGTGCGGTCCCAGGTGAACTGCTCGCGCACGTTGGCGATCCGCTCCCGGCAGCCGGCGGCGAACTCCTCGTCGTAGAGCACCAGTTCCAGCGCCTCGGCGAGCGCCCGGGGGTCCTCCGGCGGCACGGTCACGCCCAGCCGCTCGATGCGCACAAGGTCGGCGAACGCGTCGCCCTCGGTGGTCACGATCGGCAGCGAGGACCACAGGTAGTCGAGCACCCTGGTGCGGAACGCGAACGTCGTCTCCACGTGCTGGAAGTGCGTGGTCACCCCGCAGTCGGCGTCGAGCAGCCAGTTCTGCCGCTCGCCGTAGGGCACCCAGCCCTCGTTGAAGAAGACGTGCTCGCCGACGAGTTCCAGCTGACCGGCCACCGCCCGGGTGCGCACGGCCACGTCCATCTCCGGCACGTCCGGGTTGGGGTGGCGCATCCCGAGGAACACCAGCCGCACGTCCGACCGCCGGCCGCGCAGCTCGCCGATCGCGCGGACCAGGGTCACCGGGTCGAACCAGCTGTAGACGCCGCCGGCCCAGAGCACCACCTTGTCCTTTTCGGATATTCCGGGCAGTGCCGCGCGCAGGCCCGGTCCGGTCCGTGCGGGCGCCTTGCCGGGCAGTCCGAACGGGGCCACCGCGAGCAGCGAGCCCGCGGTCGGGTCGGCGTCGTAGAGCTCCGGGGTGAGCCGGCCCAGTGCGGCGAAGTGGCCGAGCCAGAAGTGCCGCTGCCGGTCGGACGCGCAGAGGAAGAAGTCGCCGCGTCGCCACTGCGCGTTGAGCACACCGAGGATGACCTTCTGGTGCGCGGCGCGCTGCTCGTCGGTCTGTTCCTTGCCCTGTTCCAACAGTTCCAGGTGGATCGGGTCGTACATGTCGCAGATGAGCAGCGTGCGCGAATCGAGCTTCTTGAGGTCGGGCAGGATCTCCAGGGCGTGGCCCTGCAGGATGACGATGTCGGCCCACTCGGCCTGCTGGGTCAACTGCTTGTGCGTGACGTGCAGCAGCGGGAAGGGCGCGGGCACCGGTTCGAAGTGCGGATTTGCGGTGACCAGCCGGACGTCATGCTCACCGGCGAGCAGGTCGGCCATGTTCCAGGCGCGGATCGCCGGGCCGGCCATCCGCGGGCCGACCGCGTCCATGGTGATCACCAGGATCTTGCGCGGCCGGTTGAACGCCTCCTCCAGCCGGAACGCCTCGACCAGGTCACGGTGTCCGGAAAGATAGCGGGGCAGTGGGTTGGCCGGCTCGATCGCCTTGCGCATCAACGGTTCCAGGTCCGCGTCGGTGCGCACCCTGGCCGCCTGCTCGACCGCTCTGGCCTTGATCAGTTCGGGCAGCAGGTCGGTGAACCGGTCGATGGCCAGCAGGCCGGCCAGCGCGCTGCGCGGGATGCTCACCTCGGCCGGTTCCGGCGTCTGCTGGTCGGCCCGGCGGCTGGTGATCTCCAGTTGCGCGGTATCGATCCGGCCGTCGGCGGTCGACCGGCGCACGGTCAGCGCGAGCGCGGCCGGCATCGCCAGGGCCAGCGTCTCGTCGGAGTAGTTCTTGTAAATCATGGCGAGTGCGTTGCGCTGCAACAGATACGACTCGCGGGCGTTGTCCGAGCCGTCTACTTCGGACATCGAGGCGTGGTGCCGGTGGTAGGCCAGCGAGGCCGGCTCGTAGCGGACCCGCCAGCCGCGCAGGTTGAGCCGCCAGCCGAGGTCGACGTCCTCGTAGAACATGAAGAAGCGCTCGTCGAAACCGCCGACCGAGTCGAACACGTCGGCCCGCACGAACATCGCCGCGCCGGTCGCGAACAGCACGTCCCGTGGCCGCTCGTGGTCACCGGAACCCAGTTCCGCCAACGGTTTGCCGGCGTGCTGCTTGTAACCCATGCCGAACCAGGTCAGCCCGCCGTCGACGAAGTCGACCCGCTCGCCGTCCCAGTCCAGCACCCGGCTGGCCACCGCGGCGATCGTCGGGTCGGCCCGCAGCACGGCGACCGCGGTCCTGGCCCAGTCCCGGTGCGGCCGGGCGTCGTTGTTCAACAGCGCGAGTACCTCGCCGGTGGCGTGTTTCGCGCCGAGGTTGCAGCCGGCGGCGAAGCCCAGGTTCTCCCCGGCGTCCACCACGGTGACCCCGGTCAGCTCGCGGGCCGCGGCGCGGATCTTGGCCAGGCTGCCGTCGCCGGACCCGTTCTCCACGCAGACCACCTGGAGCCGGTCGGCCGGGTAGTCCAGGTCCGTGCGCAGGGCCCGCAGGCAGGTGATGGTGTGCTCGGCGCCGCGGTAGTTGACCAGGATCACCGACAGCATGGGCGATGTCGTCCCGCGCGCCGACTCCCCGATCGAACCGTTGACCGACTCGGCCGACCTAACCACCTCAGCCACGCGCCCCACTCCCTTCGCCGCGTACAGGTGATAAGAGTGCCCTATCGGACTGTGGTGGGGCGGTGCGGTACCGGCTTTCACCCGCGTGGGGGCTGGTGCGCGAGCAGCCCGGCCGAGTACAAGCCGATCAGCGGCCGCTCAGCCGGCCCGGCCGGACCAGGTGCGCCAGACCACGGCCCGGCCGACCGTGCTCAGCCGGCCGATCCGATGTCGGCGCAGCAGGGTCGCCGGCAGCCGCGACACCACCTCGGCCAGCACCAGCAGCCGCAGGCCGACCGCGAAGTTGGCCGCGTCCGGGACGGCCCGGCCGGCCAGCCTGCGCACCGGCAGCGCGGCGGTGAGTGCGGCGAACCGGGCGAGCTGGCTGAGCGCGGTCACCGCCGGCGCGCAGCGCAGCAGCATTAGCAGCCGGTTGCGCTCGTTCCAGCGGTGGAACAGTGGCGAGCCGGGTCGGGAGCTCGCCCCGTGCAGGTGCACCGCGCGGGCCGTGGGCACCTGGACGATCCGCCAGCCGGCCAGCCGCAGCCGCCAGGCCGTGTCGGTGTCCTCGTAGTAACAGAAGAAACCGGCCGGCAGCCCGCCGATCCGGCGCAGCGCGTCGGTGCGCAGCAGCACCGCGCCACCGCAGAAAGCGAACGTGGGCGCACCGGCGGTCGGCACGTCCGCGCCGTGCCCGTCGGCGGTCAGCCACACCCCGGCCGAGGAGACCGCACCGGCCTCGTCGGTCAGCACCGAGCCGGCCGCGGCCGCCGCGGGCTCGGCGTCCAGTGCGTCCTCCAGTGCGCCGAGCCAGTCCGGCGCGGGTGCGGCGTCGTCGTTGAGCCACGCGACCAGCGGCGTGTCCACCCGCGACAGCGCGGCGGCCAGCCCGCCGGCATAACCGCGGTTGCGCGGCAGGCGCAGCACCGTCGGTGCCGGGGAGCGCGCGTCGAGCAGCTCGGCGGTGCCGTCGTCGGAGGCGTTGTCCACCACGAGAGTCCGATGTGGACTGTGCTGGCCGGCGAGAGCGTCCAGGCAACGGTCCAGGTGGGCCCGGCCGCGCCAGGTCACCACGATCACGGTGCTGCGCGCCCCGGCGCGCCGGTCCGGCTCGGCCACGGACATGACGGTACTGGTCGGACGTGGCAGGCTGGCGGCGTGCCCGAGTTGGTCGTGCTCGTCGAACAGCTGCTGGCGCCGGTGCCCGGTGGCACCGGCCGGTACATCCGTGAGCTGGCCGCCGCCCTGGTGGCGACCGCGCCAGCCGGCTGGACCGTGAGCAGTGCCGTGGCCAGACACGGTGATCCCTCCCCGGCCATCGTGCCCGGTGTGGACGGCCCGAAGATGCTGCCGTTGCCGAGACGGGCGTTGATCGCGGCCTGGGAGCGGGGCGTGCCGCTGTGGCCGGGTGGCGACGCGGTGCACGCGCCGACCCCGCTCGCCCCGGCGAGCCCTCGGCGCGGCCACAGCCTGGTGGTCACCGTGCACGACACGGTGCCCTGGACCCACCCCGAGACGCTGACCAAACGCGGCGCCGCCTGGCACCGCAAGGTGATCGGCCGCGCGGTTAACCAGGCCAGCGCGATCGTCGTGCCCACCTCGACCGTCTCGGCCGAACTCACCCAGCACGCGCCCGGCCTGGCCAGGGTGCACGTGGTCGGGCACGGCGTGCCGCAGGCACTGGCCCAGCCGCCGGACGCCGAGGCCGCCGACCGGGTCCGCCACCGGCTGCGGCTGCCCGACCGGTACGTGCTGGTGGTCGGCACGATGGAACCGCGCAAGGGCCTGGACGTACTGATCTCCGCGATGGCCCGGCCCAGTGCGCCGGACCTGCCGCTGGTGGTGGTCGGCCCGACCGGCTGGGGCAAGGTCAGCCCGACCGCGTTCGCGCAGCGGCACGGGCTGGCCGCCGAACGCCTGCACCTGCTCGGCGAGCTGACCGACACCGAACTCGCGGTGGTGCTCTACGGCGCGACCGTGCTGGTGGCGCCGAGCCTGGCCGAGGGTTTCGGGCTGCCGGTGCTGGAGGCGATGGCGGCCGGCGTGCCGGTGGTGCACTCGGACGCGCCCGCGCTGATCGAGGTGGCCGGCGGCACCGGCTTCCTGGCCCGGCGCAGCGACCCGCCCGCGCTGGTCAGCGCGTTGCGCACGGTGCTGGACGACCCGGCGCGCACCGCGGCGAAGGTGGCCGCGGCCCAGCGGCGGGCGGCCAGGTTCACCTGGACGCACGCGGCCGAGCAGATGTGGAATCTGCACCGCCAGCTCTATCAGGCGGCCCGCACGGGTTTGGTTTGAGTCCACCGGAGGTACTACGCACCGTCACTTTGCCCGTTCCACGGCGGTGCGTACGGTCACGGCCGTACGCTGCGAGGCGTGTCTCGCGCAGAACCCAGCGTGTTGGTCGACGCCACGGCCGTCCCGGCCGACCGGGGTGGGGTCGGTCGCTACGTCGATTCGCTGGTGGCCGCACTGGACGCGGACGGCACCGACCTCACCGTGGTGTGCCAGCCTCGTGACGTGCGACTATACGTCGATCTGGTGCCGCACAGCCGGGTCGTCACGGCCGCCGAAGCGGTCGCCACGAGGACCGCGCGGCTCACCTGGGAGCAGACGACGCTGCCCCGGCTGATACGCCGTTTGGGTGTTAACGTGGTGCATTCGCCGCATTACACTCTGCCATTGGCAGTATCAGCGGCCTCCGTGGTGACGTTGCACGACGCGACCTTCTTCACCGACGCGGTGCTGCACTCCTCGGTCAAGGCCCGCTTCTTCCGCGCCTGGACCCGCGCTTCGCTGCGCCGGGCCGAACTGTGCGTGGTGCCCAGCGTCGCGACCGCCAACGAACTCGTGCGGGTCGCCGGCGCCGACGCGCGCCGGCTCTACATCGCCCCGCACGGTGTGGACAACGAGCGCTTCCACCCGCCGTCGGAGGAAGAAACCCGGGTCGTCCGGCAGGCCCTGAAACTGGGGGACGCTCCCTACATCGCCTTTCTCGGCGCGCTGGAGCCACGGAAGAACGTGCCCGCGCTGATCCGCGGCTTCGCCCAGGTCTCCGCCGGCCGCCCCGACCCGCCCGCGCTCGTGCTGGCCGGCCAGCCCGGCTGGGACGGTCAGGTGGAGCGGGCATTGGACGCGGTGCCGCACCGGCTGCGGGTGATCCGCGCCGGCTACCTGCCGTTCGAGGCGCTGGCCGGCTTCCTCGGCGGTGCCGAACTGGTCGCGTATCCCAGTCTTGGTGAGGGTTTCGGCCTGCCGGTGCTGGAGGCGATGGCCTCCGGTGCGTGCGTGCTGACCACCCGCAAGCTCGCCCTGCCCGAAGTCGGCGGCGAGGCGGTCGCCTACTGCGGGGTCGGCGCCGGGGACATCGCCGCCGCGCTGACCGACCTGTTGGGCGATCCGGCCCGCCGGGCCGACCTGGCGACGGCCGCGCTGCGCCGGTCCAAGGAGTTCTCCTGGGCGATCAGCGCGGAGCGCCACCGCGAGGCCTACGACCGGGCCTACCGCCGGCACCGCCGGGGTCGTTGAGGCCGGTCGGCGCGCGCTGGTGTTGCCGCCCGCCGCCCTCGACCGGGCGCGGTGCACAATGGCTGCCCGTGACCGAACCGAGCCGTTACGGCGACGAACTGGCCGTGGTGACCGTGACCTACTCGCCGGGGGAGACCCTGGCCGGTTTCCTGGACACACTGGCCGAGGCGACCAGCCGACCGGTGCGGGTGGTGTTGGCGGACAACGGGTCCACCGACGGCGCACCGGAGCAGGCAGCCGAGCGGGAGAACGTGCGCCTGCTGTCCACCGGCGGCAACCTCGGCTACGGCACCGGCGCCAACCGCGGGGTGGCTGTGCTGCCGCCGGAGGTCGGCTGGGTCGTGGTGGCCAACCCGGACCTGACCTGGGCCCCCGGTTCGCTGGACACGCTGCTCGACGCGGCGAAGCGCTGGCCGCACGCGGGCGCGTTCGGTCCGCTGGTGCGTGAGCCCAACGGCACGGTCTACCCGTCGGCGCGGCTGCTGCCCTCGCTGGGCCGGGGTTTCGGGCACGCCGCGCTCGGCCGGATCTGGCCGAGCAACCCGTGGACCCGCGCCTACCGGCAGTCCGACACCGCGGTGACCGAGCGGATCGCGGGCTGGCTGTCGGGCTCCTGCCTGCTGCTGCGCCGGGAGGCCTTCGACGCGGTGCACGGCTTCGACGAGCGGTACTTCATGTACTTCGAGGACGTCGACCTCGGCGCCCGGCTGGCCGAGGCGGGTTGGCCCAACGTCTATGTGCCCGACGCCGAGGTGACCCACATCGGCGGCCACTCGACCAAGCAGACCTCCGCCCGGATGCTCGCCGCGCACCATCGCAGCGCCTACCAGTACCTGGCCGACCGACACCGTGGTCCGCAGTGGCTCCCGGTGCTGCTGGCCATCCGCGCCGGACTCGCGTTGCGACTGAAGCTGGAAACCCGCGGCGGCTGAGGTTACTGGCCGTCCAGCCGGCGGGACAGCAGGCTGCGCTGCGTACCGGGCTGCTGCACGGTCGGCACCAGTCCGCCCATCTCGCGGGGCTGCGGCTGCTGCTCCTCCTCCGGCGACCTGGCCGGCTGCGGCGGAATTTCCGCTGATTGGCCGGATACCGGGGCGGGTACCGGGGCAGTGGGCGGGTGTGTGCGCGGCTGCTGATGGTTGGGCGCCTGCTGGTTCTGGCGCTGCGGCATCGGCTGCTGGACGGGCTGGCGGGCGCGCGGGTGCGGCTGCGGCTGGGTGCGGTCGTCCTGCCCACTGGCCATGCTGGCGGGAATCACCATGGTCGAGTCGGCCTGGTCCGCGCCGGTGTCCAGAGCAGCGACAACAGCTCTGGGGATCTGTTGGGTGCTCGCCGCATCCATCGGCGACACCGCGTCATCCGGCGTCACCACGTTGGCCCCACGGGCCCGTGCTCGGGCCAGTGCCGCGTCAGCCCGATCGCGGGGGTCCATGCGTCCGACCTCCCCTGCGTACGGTGCCGCGGGGCAGCACCGGCTCCATCTGTTCCACACCAGCTTCGAGAGCCGGCTCCGCCAGTACCCTCGCGGGTCCTGCGCCCGTATCGTCGGGTGCCCTGCCAGACTATTCCCTTTCGGGGGTCGCCGTCAGTTGAGGAGGGAAACCGGTATGTCGCCCACTCCTGGGGCCGGTGTCGCGCAGGACGTGGACGCGGTGGTGCTCGTCGGGGGCCGGGGCACCCGGCTGCGGCCGCTCACGCTGTCCGCACCCAAGCCCATGCTGCCCACAGCCGGCGTGCCGTTCCTGACCCATCTGCTGTCGCGGATTCAGGCCATCGGCGTGAAACACGTGGTCTTCGGCACGTCGTACATGGCCGAGGTGTTCGAGGACTACTTCGGCGACGGCTCCGACCTGGGTCTGGAGATCGAGTACGTGGTCGAGCCGGAGCCACTGGACACCGCGGGCGGAATCCGCAACGTGGCGCCGAAACTGCGCGCCGACGACGTGCTCGTGTTCAACTCCGACATCCTGTCGGGGGTCGACCTGAACGCCGTGCTGGCCACCCACCGGGAGAGCGCGGCGGACGCGACCCTGCATCTGGTCAAGGTCGCCGACCCGCGCCGGTTCGGCTGCGTGCCCACCGACGCGGACGGGCGGGTCACGGCTTTCCTGGAGAAGACGGACAATCCGCCGACCGACCAGATCAACGCGGGTTGTTACGTGTTCCGTCGGGCGGTGATCGAGGACATCCCCGCCGGTCGCCGGGTTTCGGTGGAGCGGGAGACGTTCCCCGGACTGCTGTCCGCCGGCCGGCGGTTGCAGGGGCACGTCGACTCGTCCTACTGGCTGGACGTCGGCACTCCGGAGGCGTTCGTGCGCGGCTCGGCCGATCTGGTGCTCGGTGTCGCGCCGACCACCGCGCTGCCGGCCGAACCGGGCGAGGCACTGGTCCTGCCCGGCGCGATGGTCCACCCGGACGCGGTGGTGACCGGCGGTTCGACCGTCGGGGCCGGCTGCGTGGTCGAGGCGGGCGCCCGGGTGGACGGTGCGGTGCTCTTCGACGGTGCGGTGGTCGGTTCGGCGGCGGTCGTGGAGCGCAGCGTGCTCGGTGCGCGGGCGGTGGTCGGCGCCGGGGCGGCCCTGTCGGACACGGTGATCGGCGACGGCGCGGTGGTCGGCGAGCGGTGTGAGCTGCGCGCGGGTGCGCGGGTGTGGCCGGGGATCGAGCTGCCGGCCGGTGGGATCAGGTTCTCCACCGATGCGTGACCGATGACCAGTACCCCGGTCGAGACCGAGGCGCGCAGCCGGACCTGGCGACCGGACCACCCGGTGGAGCTGGCCGGGGTGCTCGGCCCGCTGCGCCGCGGCTCCGGCGATCCGGCCTTTCAGTCCACTGTGGATGGTGTGTACTGGCTGGCTGGCAACACTCCGACCGGTATCGGCACGCTCGCCGTTCGGGCGGCGGGCACGGTCGCCGCGTCGGCGTGGGGACCGGGTGCGGACTGGCTGTTGGACGCGCTGCCCGCCCTGCTCGGTGCCGAGGACGACGACACCGGTTTTGTCGCGCACCATCCGCTGATCGCCGACACCCGGCGCCGGCAACCCGGCCTGCGGCTGGGCACGACCGGTCGGGTCTGGGACGTGCTGGTGTCGGCGGTGCTGGAACAGAAGGTCACCGGCTACGAGGCGCGTCGCTCCTGGCGGGAACTCGCCCGCCGGTTCGGCACCCGGGCGCCCGGACCGGCGCCGACCGGGATGCACGTGCCCCCGGATGCCCGCGCGGTCGCCCGGATCCGCGACTGGGAGTGGCACAAGGCCGGCGTCGACGGCGCCCGGCGGCGCACGCTGATCGCCGCCGCCTCGGTCGCACCTCGGTTGGAGCGCGCGGCAACCCTGCGCGGCGAGGAAGGCCGGGCCCTGCTGCGGAAAGTCCCCGGGATCGGGGTGTGGACGGCGGCCGAGGTCGCCCAGCGCGCGTGGGGCGACCCGGATGCGGTCAGCGTCGGTGACCTGCACGTTCCCGGCGTGGTCGGCTGGGCACTGGTCGGACACGACCTGGACGACGACGGAATGCTGGAAGTGCTGGCGCCCTACGCGCCGCAGCGGCAGCGCGCGGTCCGCTACATCGAGGCCAGCGGGTTCCGCAGGCCCCGGTTCGCGTCGAGGTACAGCGTCCGGGACTACCGCTCGTTCTGAACCGCGACTTCGGGTCCGGTGAGGTGTGCCTGCGCGGACTTCCGGAACGCCGCCACCAGCCGGCCGCGATCGTCGGCTCGGGTGGCCAGCACGACGTGGCTCGGCTCGATGCCGTCGAGCGGGACCGTGGTGAGGTCGGGGCGAATCGCGCGGACGTCACTGATCGCGGTGCCGGCCGGGACGATGGCGACGGCCTGCCCGCCGGCGATCAGTTCGAACTTGTCCTCCAGCGCGTCGACCAGCGGTCCGTCCGGAGCGCGGCTGCCGTCGGGGCGGGGGTCCACGCGCCAGAAGGCGTTCCAGGCCGGGTCGAGCGCACGGGGCAGCGGTTCGTCGGCGATGTCGTCGATGGTGACGGATTCCTTGCCCGCCAGGCGATGGTCCACCGGGATGAGCAGCACCCTGGGTTCGTCGTAGAGGACCGTCACGTGCAGTTGGGCGGTGCGCATCGGCATCCGGACCACGGCCACGTCCACCCGATGATCAAGCAGGGCGGTGTGCGGTTCGCGCCAGTCCAGATGCAGGGTGCGCACGTCGGCGTCGGGGTGCCGGTGGCGCAACTCGCGCACCGCCGGGGTGATGAGCACGTTCGTGCTGAAGCCGATGGTGATCCGGCTCGGCTGCGCGGCGGCCCGGGTGCGCGCCGCGGCCTGTCCTGCGGACCGCAACACCGCCCGGGCGAGCGGCAGGAACACCTCGCCGGCCTCGGTGAGCCGACTGCCCTGCGGGGTGCGATCGAGCAGGCGGGCGCCCAACTGCTGTTCCAGGCGGCTGATCTGGCGGCTCAGCGAGGACTGGGTGAGGTGCAGTTCCGTGGCGGCCCGGCCGAAGTGTTGGTGTTCGGCGACAACGGTGAAGCAGCGCACCAGCCGTAGGTCGAGATCGGCTTGCGGTTGGGGCGAGTCGGGCATGGGCCCAGGGTAGGCCGGTCGCTCGGCAGCGGCTATGAACTGCGGTGATGCGCGGATCGGTGGCGGCCGGGCGTGACGCCGACGATTTTGCTGAAGGCCGCGATGAAGTGGCTGGGATTGGCCCATCCGCAGGCGTGCGCGATGTGGCTGGTGTCGTGGTCGTCGGCGAGCAGGACGAGGGCGTGATAGATGCGCAGTTGGGTGCGCCACTCGTAGAAGGTCATCCCGAGTTCGTTGTGGAACAGCCGACTCAGTGTGCGGGCACTGGCTCCGATCGTCCGGCCGAGTTCGGCGAGCGAGGTGTTGTCCGTCGGATTCTCGTGCAGCACCCGGGCGATGGCCTGCAATCGGTCGTCGTGTGGTTCGGGCAGTTGCAAGGCCGGCTCGTCTGCTTCGTGGAGCTCGTCAACGAGGACTCGATGGAGGCGGGCACGGGCCACGCGGTCGATGGCGCGGGCGGCGGGGTCGTGATTGCGCGGGCCGGTGAGGGTGAGCAGGACTTCGCGGGCGAGGTCGGAGGCGATGAACACGGCGGGGCGGCCCGGGATGAGCCGGGCGAGCGAGGCCGGCAGGAACACGATCCGCATGTCGGTGTTGCCGTGCGCGCGGTGGTAGTGCGTGAACCGGGCAGGTGTCCAGGCGACTCGATTGGCCGGGACGATCGAGGTGCCCTGGTCGGTGTGCACCGACAGGACGCCCCGGGCCGCGTACACCAGGTGTCCACGTGCATGGGACTGCACCGGGCTGGTTCCCCCCGACGGCCACACATGCGCTCCGCCGGACGGCCAGAGGTGTGCGCTCGCACCGGACCGGGGAGGTTGGCGGCGAACAGGCATGGCTTGGCACTTTACCGGTGGTCAGCCACCTCGTGTTCCGGCGACAGTGCAGGTATGGGTACGACGATGCAAGCGGCGGTCTGTGTCCGGGCGGGTGGCCCGGAGGTACTGGAGATCCGTGAGTTGCCGATGCCGGCGGTTCGGGCGGGCTGGAGCCTGGTGCGGGTGAAGGGCGCTGGCCTGAACCGGTCGGAGCTGAGGACCCGGCAGGGGCACTCCCCGAACGTGACGTTCCCGCGGGTGCTCGGGATCGAATGTGTGGGAGTGGTGGCGGTCTCGACCGATCCCACCTTGCCGGACGGGACGACGGTCGCGGCGGTGATGGGTGAGATGGGCCGGGAGTTCGACGGCGGTTATGCGGAGTACGCGTTGTTGCCCAACGCGCTGCTGATCCCGATCACGACCACATTGCCTTGGCACGTCCTGGCCGCACTGCCGGAGACGTACCTGACCGCGCAGGGCGCGCTGGACGCGTTGGGGGCGGTCCGGGGGCGGTTGCTGATCCGTGGTGGGAGCTCGTCGGTGGGGATGGCGGCCGCGTCGATCGCGGCCGGTCAGGGCATCGAAACCGCGGCCACGACCCGGCGGCAGGACAAGATCGACACGTTGACCGCGGCCGGTGTCGACCACGTGCTGCTCGACACCGACGGATCGCTGACGGCGAGCGTGCGCTCGGTCTGGCCCGAGGGGCCCGACCACGTTCTGGATCTCGTCGGGGCGAACACGGTGATCGACTCCCTGCGACTGGTTCGTCGCGGCGGCACCGTGTGCGTGGCGGGCTCGCTGAGCGGATGGGTGATCCCGGACCTCGAACCGATCGCGATGATTCCGTCCGGAACCAAACTCACGGCGTTCCACAGCGACAACCTCAGGGGCAGTGCGGGCGCGAGCGTGTTGCAGCGGGTCGTCCACCAGGTCGAGGCCGGCGTCTATCGACCCAACGTCGACCGTGTCGTCAGCCTGTCCGACATCGTTTCGGCCCACCGGTACATGGAGAACAACCAGGCCGCCGGGAAACTTGTCGTGATTCTCTAGGCGCGGGCCAGCGCCAGCGCGACCAACTCGGCGATCTCGTCGGAATCCTCGGGCAGGGCGTCCACCGGCCACCAGCGCAGATCGACCGACTCCGCGCTGCGCACCTCGCGCGCACCCGGCGCGGCGTGCACCAGGAACTGGACGTCGAAGTGGCGGGTCGGCACACCCAGCGAGCAGGTCACCGGATGCACGTCCAGGTGCAGCGGCTCCGGCTCGATCCGCAGGCCGTCGATGCCCGACTCCTCGACCGCCTCGCGCAGCGACGCGGCCAGCAGGGTCGGGTCGCCGGGTTCGCAGTGGCCGCCCAGCTGCAACCAGCGGCCCACGCGCGGATGCAGCGTGAGCAGCACCCGCGCGTGGGCCGCGTCGAGGACCACCGCGGACGCGGTCAGATGGCCGGGCTCGCACGACCGCGCGCACGCGTCCCGCCGGGCCAGCAGAAAGCTGAGAAACGCCTGGCGCAACGGTTCCTGGCCGATCGCGGTCGGCCGCCACGAACCGAGGGTCGCCAGTGCGTCCGCGTGTGGGCCCAGGGTCACCTTTCCAGCAGCCCGTCGGCCGGGTCGCGCGGCGGGCGCGGCGCCAGCGGGCCGGCCGACGGGTGGCCGACCAGGACCGCTCCCAGCGGCAGCCAGCTCGCCGGCAGGTCCAGCACCGACCGGACCACCTCGGGCGCGAAGATCGTCGAGGACACCCAGCACGAACCGAGTCCCTCGGCCGCCAGGCCGACCAGCAGGCCCTGCACGGCGGCACCGCCGGCGACGGTGAACATCGTGCGTTCGGCCTGCGACCGTTGCTGGTCCGGATAGTCGTGCGCGCCGTCGGGCACCAGGAACGGCAGCACCAGTTCGCCGTTGCCGTACAGCAGGTCACCGCGGCCGACCCGGCGTTCGATCCGCTCCGCGGACCAGCCGTCGGCGGCCAGGTCGACCCGCCAGGCGGCGCGCATCGCGTCCAGCAGCTTTGTCCGTTGTGGACGGTTGCGCAGCCAGACGAACCGAACCGGACGGGTGTGGTGCGGCGCCGGTGCGGTCAGCGCGACGCCGACCGCGCGGCGCAGTGTGTCCGGGTCCACCGGTTCCGCGGTGAACTCGCGGATCGACCGGCGCAGCAGCACCGCCTCCCGCCGGCCCTGCTCGATCGCCTCGCCGGTGCCCAGCCGGAACAGGTCCTGCTCGACCGGCCGGATCAGGTCCTGCGCGGTCGATCCGTCGTCGACCACCGGGTAGCCGCGCAGCACCGCGACCGGCACCCCGCCCAGCTTGCCCTTGACCAGGTCGGCCGCGGCGGCGATCTCGTCGGCCACGGCCACCTCGGTGACCGCGAGCTCGTTGCCCTGCGGGTCGACCGTGCCGGCGTAGCGGTGCAGCACGGTCAGGCCGGCGGCGCCGATCGCCGCGTCGGTCTGGCCGATCCGCCATGCCCGGCCCATCGTGTCGGTGACCACCACCGCCACCTCGACACCCAGCCGCTCGCGCAGCGCCGTGCGCAGGGCCGCCGCCGAACCGTCCGGGTCCTCGGGCAGCAGCGCGATCTCGCCGGCGGCGACGTTGGACGCGTCCACGCCGCTGGCCGCCTGCACGATGCCCAGCTTGTTCTCGGTGATGGCGAAGTTGTTGAACCGGGCGACCACCCGGACCGCCTCGTCGGCCACGGCCGCGCGGCGGGCCGTCTCCTTGGCGTCCGGTTCGTCCGGCACCGGTACCAGTCGACCCTCTACTTTGGACAGAACTTTGCTGGTGACCACCAGCACGTCGCCGTTCGCCAGCCAGGGTGCGGCCGTGGCGATCGCGCCGGCCAGGTCGTCGCCCGGCCGGAACTCGGGCAGCCCGGCGACGGGCAGCAGCTCCATCCGCCCGCTGGCGTGGTCCCTCATGCGCTGACCCCGGCCAGCTCGAACGCGGCCTTGGCCATCGCGGCGGTCGCGTCCACACTGGACATCAACAGCGGCACCGCCCGCACGTCCACGCCCGGCACCTCGGCGGTGTCGTCCTCGTGCACCAGCCAGCCGTCCAGGATGCCGGTCTCGGAGTCCTTCCGGGAGCCCAGATACCGGCCGACCGCCTGCGCGGTCGTCGGCAGGCCGATCGCGGTCAGACACGCGTCCGCCATGCCGCGCACCGGCCGGTCGCCGATGATCGGGGACAGCCCGACCACCCGCGCCGACGTGCCACGCAGCGCGGCCCGGATGCCGGGAACGGCCAGGATCGTGCCGATGCTGACCACCGGGTTGGACGGTGCCAGCAGCACCGCGTCGGCGGTGGCGATCGCGTCCAGCAGGCCCGGCGCCGGCGCCGACTCCTCCGCGCCCACCGGGACGATCGAGTGCGCGGTCAGTTCCGCGTGGTAGCGCACCCACCACTCCTGGAAGTGCACCGCCCGTCGCTCGTCCGCTTCGCCGTCAGCGCCGGGCACGTCGATGACCACGTGCGTCTCGACCCGGTCGTCGCTCATCGGCAGCAGCCGCACCCCGGGCTGCCATCGCTCGCACAGCCGTGCGGTCACCTCGGACAACGAGCTGCCCGACCGCAGCATCCGACTGCGCACCAGGTGGGTGGCGATGTCCCGGTCGCCGAGGCCGAACCAGGTCGGGTCCGCGCCGTAGCCGGCGAGCTCGGCACGCACCGCCCAGGTCTCACCGGCCCGGCCCCAGCCCCGACCGGTGTCGATCCCACCGCCCAGCGTGTACATGCAGGTGTCCAGGTCCGGACAGACCCGCAGGCCGTGCATCCAGACGTCGTCACCGGTGTTCACCACGGCGGTGATCTCGTGCCCCGCGTCCTCGGTCGGGCCCACCGGCGCCATCCCCAACGCCGACTTCACCCCGAGCAGGAAGCGCGCCCCACCGACCCCGCCGACCAGCACAACTACGTTCACAGGGGGCAATCCTTACACGTCGTCCCGGATGGCCAGGAGCTAGTTCCGCCAGAACAGGAAGTTGTTCTGTCCTACCTCACTGAACAGGTCACTGCCGCCGATGTGGTCGAACACCCAGTCGGCTATGTCGAAGAACACCACGTTCACGTCGTGCACGCCGATCAGCAGCGCGAACAGTACGAACGGCGCCCACGGCCGGACCTGTGCGCCGAACTGCTGCGCCTCGCGGGACAGGTAGGGCTCGATCGCGCCCCAGCCGTCCAGACCGGGGATGGGCAGGATGTTCAGCACGAACGCCAGGATCTGGAGCAGCGCGAGGAAGGACAGCGCGGCGGCCAACTCCAGCGGCGGGTTGCTGATGGTCAGCACCAGCCGGACCACGAGGGTCAGCACGATGCCGATGACCAGGTTGGACAGTGGGCCGGCCAGCGACACCAGCGACCGGATGCCCCGGGACCGCAACGCGTGCTGGTTGATCCACACCGCGCCGCCGGGCAGCGGGATGCCGCCGGCCGCGAGCAGCAGCAGCGGGATCACCAGGCTGAACACCGGATCGGTGTAGCGGCGGATGTCCAGGGTGAGGTAACCCTTGTTGCGTACGGCGAAATCGCCGCCCTTGTAGGCCACCACGGCGTGACCGAACTCGTGCAGGCACAGCGAGACACCCCAGCCGCCCAACACCAGCAGCAACGTGCCACCGTTGATCGCCGCCGTCGAGTCCAGGGTGGTGAGAAAACCACCCACCACGGCCGCCACCAGGATGGCCAGGAAGACCGGACTGGGCAGCACTGCTGATCGGTTCACCACACCAGTCTGCCGTGTGTCCCAGTGGTGCCGTCGTGGTATCGACAAACCAGGGTCCACCGACCCGTTCGGGTGGGGCCGGACGACCCACGAGCCCAGGTCGGGTGTCCCCCTGACGTGTGGACATCGCTTGACCGCCCGGCATGACACGGGTGTAATCACATCGGTGTCATTTGTCGCGGGAGAGGCGATGAATGGTGTCCGCCATCGGGGAGTGCGGAAAGCGAGGAGGCGGACGGGGAAATGTGGGAGACGTCAGAGGACCGTGCCGTACCGGCCATGAACGCCGTACCGGCCGTCAACATGGAGGAAGAAGACGCAAGTCAGGAGTGGGAGGACGCTTCGCCCGGGGAGCTTGGCGTACTGGTCGACCTGTTCGACGTGACCGAAGAGCAGGAGTGGCAGGAACGCGCGCTGTGCGCGCAGACCGACCCGGAGGCGTTCTTCCCGGAGAAGGGCGGCTCGACCAGGGAGGCCAAGCGGATCTGCCTGGGTTGCGAGGTGCGTTCGGAGTGCCTGGAATACGCCCTGGCACACGACGAGCGCTTCGGAATCTGGGGTGGTCTGTCCGAGCGGGAGCGCCGAAAGCTGAAGAAACGCGCGGTCTGAGCGGGTGGCCGGACTGGCCGGTGAAACAGCTGCCGCCAGTCCCGTTGCCGACCGACCTCGTGGTCGTTGAGCTGCGGTGAGCCCGACCACAGTGCCACCCGTCCGGGTGAGATCCGCGCCGGTGCTGGCCGTGTTGGTCTGTCATGACGGTGAGCGCTGGCTTCGGCCGGCGCTGTCCGCGTTGCGTCGGCTGCGGCCGCGCCCCCGACACGTGATCGCGGTGGACACCGGTTCCACCGATCGCACCCCCGAGCTGCTCACCGAGGCCCTGATCAGCACCAACGCCGGTGGGCGGCCCGTCGATGGTGACGGCGTGCTGGACGGTGTGCTCACCCTGGACCGGGACACCGGCTTCGGGGACGCGGTGCGGGCGGCGGTGGCCTCGGCGGTCGACCGCTGGGGTGATCCCGGTCAGTGGCTCTGGCTCCTGCACGACGACTGTGCTCCGGAGCCCGATTGTCTCGGCCTGTTGCTCACTCTTTCGGATGTATCACCCTCCGTAGCCATGCTCGGGCCGCTCGCCCTCGACTGGGCAGACCCTCGGCTGGTGGTGGAGGCCGGGCTGTCCACCGACGCCTCCGGTCACCGGCAGACCGGCGTCGGCCCGGTCGAAGCGGATCGGACCGGTGGACCGGACGGTTCGGTCGGTTTGTACGAGCAGAGCACCGAGGTGCTCGCGGTGCCCTCGGCCGGCGCGTTGATCCGCCGGGACGTCTGGGACGAGTTGGGCGGCTACGACCCGGCCCTGCCGGTGCTGCGCGACGACCTCGACTTCGGCTGGCGGGTCAACCGGTCGGGCCGGGTGGTTCTGTCGGTGCCCTCGGCCCGAATCCGACACGCCCGCGCGGCCACCCTCGGCCTGCGTCCGCTCGCCGCCGCGCCCGTCCCACCGGGACCGTCCACCCGAGCCGTGGACCGGGCGCACGGCCTGCGCACGGTACTGGTGAACAGCGGCACGTTCGCCTTCCTGGTCGGCCTGCCCCGGCTGACCGGGCTCACCGTGCTGCGCGCGCTCGGCTTCGTCCTGTTGCGCCGGTGGGGCCAGGCCGGTGCTGAACTGCGCGCGCTGGCCTACCTGCTGCGCGGCCGGGGCGCGCTGCGGGCAGCGCGGTCCGCGCGGGCCGGCATCGGGCCGGCCGGGCAGGTGCGCGGGCTGCTGACCACCCGGACGACCCGGCTGCGCAACCTCGTGCGCGGCGGCGTGGCCGGCTGGGTGCGCCGCCGGGTGGCCGCCGACGCGGCGCTGGGCCGGCTGCCCGACACCGACCAGCGGGCCACCTGGGTGGTGCCCGACGAGACCGCACCCGGCCGACGGGCGGTCGGGCCGGCCGCGCTGCCGGCCGGCGCCCTGGGCACCCGAGCCAGCCGTGCCGCCGGGCTGCGTCGGCCGGCCGTCGCCGTCGCGGTGCCGATCGCCCCGCCCGTCCCGACGCTCGACACCGATGCCCGCCGGCCGAGTCCTCGGCCACGGCCCTCGCCGGTGCCGCGCGGCCAGCCGACGCCCGGCCGGGTCCTCGTGCTCGTCGAGGTGAGCCGCTGGCGGCTGGTCCGGCAGGTGTTGTTCGCCCCGCCGGTGCTGCTCGTGCTCGGCCTCACCCTGGTGTCGCTGGTCACCAACGCCGGCCGGCTGGGCCTTGACCTGTCCGGCGGCGGGCTGCTGCCGGTGCAGGGGCTGGGCGCCACCTGGTCGAGCTACCTGGCGGCCTGGCACGCCGTGTCCGGCGGCACCGCCGCGCCGCCGCCGGCCGCGCTGGCCGTGCTGGGCATCCTCGGCGCGGTGTGCGCGCCGTTCGGCGGTCCGCCGGCCGCGGCGGCCGTGCTGCTGCTCGGCGACGCGCCGCTGGCCGGCCTGCTCGGCTACGCGGCCACCCGGCGGATGGCCGTCCGCCGGCCGGTGCGGGCGCTGGTCGCGGCCGGTTACGCGCTGCTGCCGCCGGCCACCGCGGCCGTGGCGCAGGGCCGGCTCGACGTGGTCGTGGTGCACCTGCTGCTGCCGCCGGTGCTGGTCGGCGTCGTCGCCGTGCTCAACCCGTCGACCCGGGGCAACACCGCGACCTCCTGGCTGTCCGCGGCCGCGTTCTCGGTGCTGGGCGTCGCACTGATCGGCGCGTTCGCGCCGCTGGTGCAGGCGGTCGTCATCGTGTTCGCGTTGGCCGGCTTCGTCGCCGTACCCGGGCAGCCGGGGGACGGGCGGCGCCGGGTGGCCGCGTTGTTCGCGATCGTGCTGGTGCCGCTGGCGCTGCTGGTGCCGTGGCCGGCGGTGGTGCTCTCGCATCCGGTGGTGCTGTTGTCCGGGGTGGCCGCGCAGGGCGTCACCCCCACGGTCGGGTTGGCCGGCCTGCTCGCGCTGGACCCGGGTGGGCCGGGCGCCTGGCTGCCGGCGGGTCTGGCCGTGCTGATCGGCACCGCGGTGACGCTCGTACTGCGGCCGCGCCGGGCGATGCTGCCCGGGTTCGGCGTGGTCGGGCTGGGTGCGGGCGCGGTGGCCGTGGTCGCGATGGTGCCGGCCGTGCCGTTGACCGGGGTGGTCGCGCAGCGGTTCTGGGCCGGCGCGCCGATGCTGGTGGTCGGCGCCGGCCTGCTCTGGGCGCTGCTGGCCGCGAGCCGGCCCGACCCGAGGGGCGCGCCGAAGCGGTCGGCCATCGTCCGGCTGCTCGCCGTCGTCGGCGTGCTGGCCGTGCTCACGTTGACCGCGGGCGACCTGCTGGCCGGCCGGGCCGGACCGCTGCGCGCGGGCGGCGGCGACGCCCTGGCCGGGCCGCTCCAGGCCGAACTGGCCGGCACCGGCCGATCGGTGCTCGTGCTCGGCGCGAACGGCGCGCCCACCCGGCAGTCCGCCGACCGGCCACCCGCGTTCGGCGACGACGACATCGCGCCGGTGCCGGGCGCGCCGGCCCGGTTCGCCCGGTGGGACAGCCAGCTGCTGTCCGGCAACTCGACGGCGGTGCGCGACGCGGTGGCCCAGGCGGTGGCCGCGGGGGTGCTGTTCGTGGTGCTGCCCGATCAGGCCGCGGCGACCGGCGTGCGGGCCGCCGCCGGAAACCTGGTCGCCCCGGTGACCGCGACCGACACCGGCCGGCCGGTGCTGCGGCTGCAACTGGCCGGCGGCTCAGCGGCGCTGATCTCCACCGACCTGGCCAAACAGGCCGTCTCCGGCGGCACCCCGCCGACCACGCTGGGCGCGGTCGGCGTGACGCCGTTGACGGTCACCCCGCCCGACGTGGCGCTGCGGGTGTCTGAGGGTGCGCCCAACCGGCTGCTCGTGCTGTCGGCCGAGGACGAACCGGGCTGGCAGGCCACCCTGGACGGCCAGCCGGCGCCGATCGTGCCCGCCTGGGGGCACCTGGTCGCGGTGACCATCCCGCTGGACGGCGCGGACGTGCGCATCGCGCAGCCGGACGCGCTGCGCGAGGTGTTGCTGCTGGTGCAGGCGGCGGTGTTGCTGTTCACCGCGCTCAGCGCGATCCCCAGCCGGCGCAGGGCCGCCTAGGCCTCGCCGTCGACCACGTCGGGGTCGAGCCCGAGGTACGCCGCGACCTGCTCGATCAGCACGTCGTGCACGAGGTCGGCCAAGTCGCCGCCGTCCCGGGCGCGCACTTCGAGCGGCCGTCGGTAGACGACGATCCGGGCCCGGGTCGGCTGGCCGCGCCGGTCGACCCCGGCCGGCACCAGCCGGGCCAGCGGCACGTCCCGGTCCTCCAGCACGCCGTCCTCGAAGGCGACCGTCTGGTCGGCGTTCAACCGCAGGTCGGGCACGTCGTCGACGGCCACGTCCAGGTCGGTCAGCTCGGTCCGCCAGCGCGCCTCGATCGGTTCCAACGCCTCCAGCACGAGCGCGTCGAACTTCTCCGCGCGACTGCGCGAGGCCGGCAGGTGGGTTGGATAGAGCAGCCCACGCAGACCCCGGCCGTGCCGATCTCGCCGGAGCCGCCGCCGACGTTGCGCACTGCGAGCCCTCACCACCACACGAGCCTAGCCAAGCCACTCGACCAACAGAACTGGCTGGTCGCGCTGGGCCGGAGATTCGGCCGGCCGGGGCCGCCGGACGGCTCGGCCGAGCAAAGCAGCGCTCGCTCATCCGTGTGTCTGCGCCTGCCTGCCCGGCCGAGGCGCTATCGTCGGCGATTGTGCGGAGCGTGAGACGGTGCTCGCGGACCGGGTGTGTGAACCCGGCCGTTGCGACGCTCACCTACGCGTACGCCGACTCCACCGCAGTCGTCGGACCGCTGGCCACGTACTCCGAACCGCACAGCTACGACCTGTGCGAGGTGCACGCGCTCCGGCTGACCGCCCCCCGCGGATGGGAAGTCGTCCGACACGAAGGTGAGTTCGTCGCCCCTGAGCCATCGGTGGATGACCTGACGGCGTTGGCCGAAGCGGTCCGGGAGGCCGGCCGGGTGGATCGTTCGGTCGAGCCACCAGGCGTCGCCGGTGCGGCCGGCAGACGCGGCCACCTGCGGGTACTGCCCGACCCCATCGAGGATTGAACCCACCGGGTCCTGCTCGGGCGCGGTCCGAATCGTTGCGGTGCGTGGCCGGGACGTCCGAATCCGTTGATCCGGACATTCTCCGGCGTGAGTCGGCGCACGCTGACGGTCGCCATCGGTAGGCTCGGCACGGTCAAGACGATCTGCCGAACAACCTGGAGCTGGTGTGCGCGACCTGTCCGCCATCGTCAAGGCTTACGACATCCGTGGCGTCGTGGGTGAGCAACTCGACCCGGCCCTGGTCAGGGAGTTCGGCGCGGCCTTCGCCCGCTTGGTCGGCGGTGACGCGGTGGTGATCGGCCACGACATGCGGGACTCGTCGCCGGAACTGTCGGCCGCCTTCGCCGCCGGCGTCACCGCGCAGGGCCTCGACGTCGTGTCCATCGGCCTGGCCAGCACGGACATGCTCTACTTCGCCTCCGGCCACCTCAACCTGCCCGGCGCGATGTTCACCGCCAGCCACAACCCGGCCCGCTACAACGGAATCAAGATGTGCCGGGCCGGCGCGTCCCCGGTCGGCCAGGACAGCGGGCTGGACCAGATCCGCGCGGATGTCGAGCGTGGCGTCCCGGACGCGGAGGGCCCGACCGGCACGATCACCGACCGCGACCTGCTCGGCGACTACTCCGCCTACCTGCGCGGCCTGGTCGACCTCAGCTCGATCCGCCCGCTCAAGGTCGCCGTCGACGCCGGCAACGGCATGGGCGGCCACACCGTGCCCACCGTGTTCGCCGGCCTGCCGATCGAGGTGGTGCCGATGTACTTCGAGCTGGACGGCACCTTCCCCAACCACGAGGCCAACCCGTTGGACCCGAAGAACCTGGTGGACCTGCAGGCCAAGGTGCGCGAGGTGGGCGCGGACGCCGGGCTGGCCTTCGACGGCGACGCGGACCGCTGCTTCGTGGTGGACGAGCGCGGTGAGCCGGTCAGCCCGAGCGCGGTGACCGCGCTGGTCGCCGTGCGGGAGCTGGCCAAGGACCCGGGCGGCACGGTCATCCACAACCTGATCACCTCGCACGCCGTGCCGGAGATCGTCAAGGAGCACGGCGGCAAGCCGGTGCGCACCCGGGTCGGCCACTCGTTCATCAAGCAGACGATGGCCGAGACCGGCGCGATCTTCGGCGGTGAGCACTCGGCGCACTACTACTTCCGCGACTTCTGGCGGGCCGACACCGGCATGTTGGCCGCGCTGCACGTGCTGGCCGCGCTGGGTGGCCAGGACCGGCCGCTGTCCGAGCTGACCGCCGAGTACAACCGCTACCCGGCCTCCGGCGAGATCAACTCGACGGTGGACGACCAGACCGGCCGGATGACGGCGGTCCGGGCGAGCTTCGCCGACCGGGACGGGGTGAGCATCGACGAGCTGGACGGATTGACGGTGGAACTGCCCAACGGTTCCTGGTTCAATCTTCGTCCGTCCAACACCGAGCCGCTGCTGCGGCTCAACGTGGAGGCCCGGGACACCGCGGCCCTCACCGCACTGACCGACGAGGTGCTCGGCCTTGTCCGGGGGTAATGGTTCGGCGTGGTCGACTGTTACGCCAGGATGATGGAAGCAGACGAAACCAGCGGAACGCCGCTGACCCGACAGTCCGGCAGCCAGCGAGGAGGAACCGTGGCCGTACAGCTCGACCCGCAGGTACTGGAAATCCTGGCCTGCCCGTCCCCTGACCACGCCCCGCTCACGCTCGGGTCGCCGACCGACCCGACCGCCGACGCACTCACCTGCACCTCCTGCGGCCGGGTCTACCCGGTCCGGGACGGCATCCCGGTGCTGCTGCTGGACGAGGCGATCGACCCCGGTGAGGCCGCCACCGAGGCCGGCGGGAAACCGGCGAGCGGGTGAGCACGGTGCTGGACGAGCAGTTGCTCGACGACCCGGGCGAACTGGCCAGGGCCGACGGCGAGGCCGGTGGCCAACTGCGGTCCGCAGCGCTGGCCGGTGCGCAGGTCCGGTCGACCGCGGAGACCGCCGCCGAGGTCGGGATGGACGCGTTGACCGGCTCCCGGCCACGGGCGCTGGTGTTCCTCACCCGGCCCGGGGTCGGCCGCGCGGTCAGTGAACTGCTGATCGCACTGCTCGGCGACTCCTGCCCGGCGCCGCTGGTCCGCGCGGGCTCCCTGCCCAGCTGGGTGGGGCCGCTGGACGTGGTGCTCGCGCACACAGACGACCCGGGCGACCCGGTGCTGGCCGAGTCGATCGACCGGGCCCGCAGGCGCGGCGCCCAACTCGTGCTGACCGCCCCGGCGGAGGGCCCGGTGGCCGCGGCGTCAGCCGGGACCGCGCTGCTGCTGCCGTCCCGGGTGCCCACCCCGCCGGGCTTCGCCTTCCACCGTGCGCTCGCCGCCGGCCTGTTGGTGCTCAACGCACTGGGCCTGCTGCGCACCGACCTCGACGTACTGGCCGACGAGCTGGACCGGGAGGCCGAGCGGGACCAGGCCGGCTACGAGTCGTTCGTCAACCCGGCCAAGGCGCTGGCCCTGCGGCTGGCCGACCGCACCCCGGTGCTGACCGGCCTCGACCCGGTGGCCGCCGCGGTCGCCGAACACGCGGTGGACGTACTCGGCGGGTTCGCCGGCGTGGTTGCCGCCGCCACCGACTACCCCCAGCTGGCCGGCCGGCCCGCACTGCACCGGGCCGCGGTCACCCAGTCCGCCTCAGCGGCGGACATCTTCGCCGACCCCGACGACACCCCCGGCGGACTGCTGCGGGTGTTGTTGCTGGCTGTCGTCCAGGACGACCAACTGGCCGAGATGACCAGGCTGAGCGCGCTTGAGTTCCTGCCGGCCGCCGACCTGCTCGCGCCGGCCGAGGAGACCTCCGGCGGGACGGCGGTGCGGGCCGCGGTGCTCGCGCTGCGGTTCGAGCTCGCCGCGGTCTACCTGGGCCTGGCCACCGGATCACTGGGCGGACCAGGGCGTTACGCGCCCGCGGTCGCCTAGCCGGTCGGGAACCGGCCGGACCGTCGGCCGGTCACCGCCGGCCACGCAGTCGTAGCACGGTCGACGCCGCCGTCAGCCAGTCGGCGCGGGCGACGACGATGGCCACCATTCGACGGGATGGCGGCCGGCAGTTGGAGGGACGTAGACAAGTGCATCTGATGCGCAACGCGGTGCGGCCGTACGCCTGGGGGTCACGCACGGCCATCGCGACGCTGCAGGGCCGGCCGGTGCCCACGCCGCACCCGGAGGCCGAGCTGTGGATGGGCGCCCATCCCGACGACCCGTCCGTGCTGCTGGACCACGAGGGCACCGACCGCTCGCTGCTGGAACTGGTCGAGGCCGACCCGGTGGGGCAGTTGGGCGTGGCGATGTCCGACCGGTGGCACAACCGGCTGCCGTTCCTGCTCAAGCTGCTCGCCGCGGACGAGCCGATGAGCATGCAGGCGCACCCCTCGGCCGAACAGGCCCGGGAGGGTTTCGCCCGGGAGGAGGCCGCCGGGGTGCCCCGGCTGGCGCCCAGCCGTAACTACCCGGACCCGACGCCCAAGCCGGAACTGGTCTGCGCGTTGACCGAGTTCCACGTGCTGGCCGGCTTCCGCGACCCGCAGGCCACCCTGCGGCTGCTGCGCGGCCTGCCCGCCTCCGGCCTGGACCGTTACGTCGACCTGCTCGCCGCCCAGCCCGACGCCGGTGGCCTGCGGGCGCTGTTCACCACGTGGATCACGCTGCCCTCCTCGGTGCTGGCGGATCTGCTGCCCGACGTCCTGGACGTGTGCGTGCAGCACGTGCGGGAGCACGGCGAGTTCGACCTGGAGTGCCGGACCGTGCTGGAGCTGGGCGAGCGCTATCCCGGTGATCCGGGCGTGCTGTCCGCGCTGCTGCTCAACCGGCTGGTGCTCGGCCCGGGCGAGGCGGTCTACCTGGCCGCCGGCAACCTGCACGCCTACCTGCGCGGCACGGCCGTGGAGATCCTGGCCAACTCCGACAACATCCTGCGCTGCGGGCTGACCCCCAAACACGTGGACGTGCCCGAACTGCTGCGGGTGGTCGACTTCTCGCACGGGGACATGCCGGTGCTGCGTGGCGAGCCCGCCGACGAGCACGTGCTGACCTACCCGACCGACGCGCCGGAGTTCGAACTGTCCCGGGTCGAGTGGCCGGCCGGCGTGCAGGGTGAGGCCGCGTGTGTGAAGCTGCGGCACGCCGGTCCGCAGCTGCTCGTGTGCACCCAGGGCGAGGTCGAACTGGCCACGGCCGGCGGCGCGGTGCTGCGGTTGGGCTGCGGCGACTCGGCCTGGCTGCCGGCCAACGACTGTCATGCCGGCCCGGTCACCATGTGGCCCAAGGGGCCGGGCCCGAGTCAACTGTTCCGTGCCACTGCCGGCACCAACTGAACCGGAGGATCACCAGGTGGCAACGGAAGGCGGGGGCAAGACAGTCCTCGCAGCGCTGCTGGCGAACGCCGGTGTCGCGGTCGCCAAGTTCGTCGGGTTCCTGCTCACCGGGTCCTCGTCCATGCTCGCCGAGGCCGTGCACTCGGTGGTGGACACGTCCAACGAGGGCCTGCTGCTGCTGGGCCGGCGACAGTCCCGGCGCAAGGCCACCCGGGCGCACCCGTTCGGCTTCGGCCGGGAACGCTTCTTCTACGGCTTCATCGTGGCGCTGCTGCTGTTCAGCCTCGGTGCGGCGTTCGCGGTCTACGAGGGCGTCGAGAAGGTGATCGAACCGCACCCGGTGGACTCGCCGCTGATCGCGATCATCATCCTGGTCGTCGCGCTTGGCTTCGAGGGGATGAGTTTCCGGACCGCCGTGCGCGAGTCGGAGGAGGTGCGCGGCGAGGGTTCCTGGTGGCGGTTCATCCGCAACGTCAAGATCCCCGAACTGCCGGTGGTGCTGTTGGAGGACAGTGCCGCGCTGACCGGCCTGGTGCTCGCACTGGCCGGCGTCGGGCTGTCCGTGCTCACCGGCAACCCGGTGTTCGACGGCATCGGCACCATCGGCATCGGCGCCACGCTGGGCTTCGTGGCCACCGTGCTGATCGTGGAGATGAAGAGCCTGCTGATCGGCGAGGGCGCCGAACCGGAGACGCTCCGCACGATCGTGCGCGAGTTGCAGCGCGAGACGGTGGACCGGGTGATCCACATCCGCACCCAGTACCTCGGCCCGGAGGAGATCCTGGTGGCCGCGAAGATCGCGCTGGTACCGGAGCTGTCGCTGCGCGAGGTCGCCGGCGCCATCGACGCGGCCGAGCAGCGGGTCCGCGAGGCCGTGCCCACGGTCAACCTGATCTACCTGGAGCCCGACCTGGACCGCACCCCGGTGCGCGACGAGGCAGTCCGGCCGATTGACAGTTAATTCCCGATCATGGTCAGAAATCCGCGACGCGGCTAACGTTTTCCTGGCACACAGGAAATTCATAGCCTGACCGGTTTCACAGTGAGGTGAAATCATGTCGCGGATCTCTCGCACGTGTCGGCTCGTCCTGGTCGCGGTGCTCGGCGCCGCCCTGTTACCCGTGCTGTCGACGCTGCTCGCCACGCCGGCCGCCGCGGAGAGCAACGGGCTGGCCGGCACGCCGTTGATGGGCTGGAGCAGCTGGAGTTTCCTGCGGTCCGCGCCGTCCGCGGCCAAGATCGACGCGCAGGCCGACGCGATGAAGAACAGCGGCCTGAGCGGCTACGGCTACGACCACATCAATCTCGACGACTTCTACTACATCTGCAACGGCGGCACCGGCCCCGCGGTGGACGCCAACGGCTACTGGCAGACCGACCCGTCGAAGTTCCCGCCGTCGGGCAGCACCAACGGCATCCAGGTGGTCGCCGCACACGTGCACGCCGACGGGCTGAAGTTCGGCCTCTACGTCACGCCGGGCATCGCCAAGGCCGCGGTCGCCGCGCACAGCCCGATCAAGGGCACCACGAACACCGCCGACCAGATCGCCGAGCCCTCGGTGAACGAGAACAACTACAACTGCGGCGGCATGGTCGGCATCAACTACTCGGCGTCAGGGGCGCAGGCGTACATCAACGGCTGGGCCGACCAGTTGGCCGCGTGGGGCGTGGACTACCTGAAGCTCGACGGCGTCGGCGCCGGTGACATCCCGGACGTCCAGGCGTGGTCCACCGCGTTGAAACAGTCCGGCCGGCCGATCGCGCTGGAACTGTCCAACTCGCTGTCCATTTCGGACGCCACCACCTGGGAGGCGCTGGCCAACGGGTGGCGCACCGGCGGTGACGTGGAGTGTTACTGCTCAAGCGGCACCAGTTACCCGCTGACCGACTACGCGAACGTATCCCAGCGGTTCGACTCGGCGGCGTCCTGGCAGCCTTACGGGCAGCCTGGCGGGTGGAACGACTTCGACTCGATCGAGGTGGGCAACGGGAACAACGACGGGCTCACTCCGGCTGAGCGGCAGACTCAGCTCTCGTTGTGGGCGATGGCCGACAGTCCGTTGTTACTGGGGATCGACCTGACCAATCTGGATTCCACGGATCTCGGGCTGTTGAAGAACCGTGGGGTGATCGCGATCGATCAGGACACCATTCCGGCAGCTCGGGTGGTCGACAGTGGTAGTGAGCAGGTGTTCAGCAAACGGGAGACCAACGGGACGTTCGATATCGCTGTCTTCAACACCGACAGTGGGGCAGCCCATTCGGAGAGTGTGTCGTTGCCCGCGCTGGGATTGTCCGGATCTTCGGTCCTTACCGACGTGTGGTCCGGTTCTTCGCTCGGCACGGTTTCCGGGACCTATACCGCTACCGTGCCGGCCGGTGGGGTCAGCTTGATCACGGCTTCTCCTGTTTCTGGTAATGGGGGCACCGGAGAGCTGGTCGGCTCGCAGTCCGGGAAGTGTCTGGACACCACCGGTGGCGAGGTTTATCTGCCTGGTACCGCTGAGGAGATCTGGGATTGCCACGGCGGGATCGGGCAGGAATTCACTCCCACTTCCAGCGGTGAGTTGCGGACCGTCGGAGCGACCGAATGCCTGGACGTCTTCAACAACGAGACCGCGCCCGGGACCAAGGTCGAATTGTGGCCCTGTAACGGGCAGGCCAATCAGCAGTGGACGCTTGAATCCGACGGTACTGTTCGCGGGGTGCAGTCGGGTTTGTGTCTGGACGTGTTCAATCAGGAGACTGCCGACGGCACCGCGCTGGATATCTGGAACTGCAATGGGCAGGGGAACCAGAAGTGGGCCCTCGAAAGTTAGGCCGGGGCGGGACGAGCCTGCTCAGCCGGCACCGGTCGCCGTGGGGGGAACCGGCCCGCCGATCGGTGTCCGTTCACCTCGGTGACCGCTCGCCCGGTCACTCCTCGGCCAGTTTCTCCATGCCGTAGGCGCGGTCCAGGAAGCGGTCGCTGATCGCCTGCCAGCGGTCGGCCGCCTCGGTGTCGTGGTCGGCCAGGGCCGATGCCTTCTTGGCGACGTAGTGCAGCGCCATCAGGTAGTCCATCCGGCGGGCCCGGTGCTCCTCGGTCGGCTCTTCGTCGACCCTCAGCATCGCCGCCGTGATGTTGGCGTCGAAACGTTCCGCCCGCACGCGCAACGCCTTGGCGCTGCGGTCCAGTTCGTCGTACAGCGGGTCGAGCCGATCGGTCACATCCACCATCGTGCCACGCGCGAAGTAGGCCCCCGGTAGCGTCTGGGGTATGACGACGCTCTTGGTGACCGGCGCGGCCGGCTTCATCGGCTCGCACTTCGTCCGGCACTGGGTGGCTGAGCACCCCGAGGACTCCGTGGTGGCCCTCGACGCGCTGACCTACGCCGGTACCCGGACCAACCTCGCCGACGTGGCCGACCGGACCACGTTCGTGCACGCGGACATCGGTGACCAGGCGAAGGTCGAGGACACGCTGCGCGAACACGGCGTCGACGTGATCGTCAACTTCGCCGCCGAGTCGCACAACAGCCTCGCCGTGCTCGACCCGGCCCGGTTCTTCCGGACCAACGTGCTGGGCACCCAGGCACTGCTCGACGCGGCCCGGCAGGTCGGCGTCGCGCGATTCCACCACGTGTCCACCTGCGAGGTGTACGGCGACCTGGCGCTGGACGCGGACACCGCGTTCACCGAGGAGTCGCCCTACCGGCCGCGCACCCCCTACAACGCCAGCAAGGCCGGCGCCGACCACGCGGTCCGCGCCTACCACGAGACCTACGAACTGCCGATCACCATCTCCAACTGCGCCAACAACTACGGCTCGCACCAGTTCCCGGAGAAGGTCATCCCGCTGTTCACCACCCGCGCGCTGGACGGCGCGCACCTGCCGGTCTACAAGTCCAAGGACAACCGGCGGGAGTGGATTCACGCGATCGACCACGTGCGGGCCATCGAGGCCATCCTGGACCGGGGTGTGGTCGGCGAGACCTATCACGTCGGCACCGGCGTGGAGGCCAGCGTCGAACAGATCGCCGACCTGGTGCTGGACGAGTTGGGCCTGCCCGCCTCGCTCAAGCAGGAGGTGCCCGACCGGCCCGGCCACGACCGGCGCTACCTGCTCGACTCCACCAAGATCCGGCGTGAGCTGGGCTGGGCGCCGCTGATCCCGTTCGAGTCCGGGCTGCGCGAGACGATCCGCTGGTACGCCGACAACCGGTCCTGGTGGGAGCCGCTGCGCGACCGCAGCCCGGTCGCCGAGGGCTCCTGGTCGGAGCGCTGAGCACCGCCTCGATGACTGCCGTGCTCTGCCTGGATGTCGGCTCGACCTGGACGAAGGGCGCGCTGGTCGGCCCGGACGGCGGCCTGCTGGGCACCGCGCAGCACCCGACCACGCCGCCGGAGGTGCTCACCGGCATCACCGAAGTGACCACCGCGCTGGCCGCCGAGCAGGCCGAGGTCCTGGCGTGTTCGTCGGCCGGTGGTGGGCTGCGGCTCGCGGTGGTCGGGCAGGAACGGCTGATCAGCGCGGAAGCCGGGTACCGGGTCGCGCTGTCGGCCGGGGCGAAGGTGGTGCACGTGGCCGCCGGGCGGCTCGGTCCGGCGGGTCTCACCGAACTCCGGGCCGCGCGGCCCGACGTCGTGCTGCTGGTCGGCGGGACCGACGGCGGTGACACCCGGGTGCTGCTGCACAACGCCACCGAGTTGGCCTCGGCGCGGATCGGCTGTCCGGTGGTGCTCGCCGGCAACAAGGTGGCCCAGCCGGACGCGCTCGCGGCACTGCGGTCGGCCGGGCGCACCGTGGTGTGCACCGACAACGTGCTGCCGGACGTGGGCGAACTGGCGCCCGGACCGGCGCGGGCGGCGATCCGCTCGGTGTTCCTGGACCACGTGATCGGCGGCAAGGGGCTGTCCGGCGGACCGCGGTTTCGGCAGCTCGTGCGCACGGTGACCCCGGCCGCGGTGCTGGTCGGCGTCGCTCGGCTGGCCGCGCTGCTCGCCGCCGGTGAGGCCGGCGCGGTGCTGGTGGTGGATGTCGGCGGCGCGACGACGGACGTCTACTCGGCGGTGTCCTCGGCCGCCGAGCCGGAGACGCACGCGGTCGCGCTGCCGCCGGACCGCCGCACGGTCGAGGGCGACATCGGGATGCGCTGGTCGGCCCCGGGGGTGGTCGCCGAGGCCGAGGCGGAGCGGCTGCTGAGCGGAGCCGAGCTGGTCTCCCTGCGGGCGGCCGCCCGGTTCCGGGCCGACCACGTCGAGTTCGTTCCGGCCGGTCCGATTGAGTCCACAGTGGACGTTCGGCTGGCCGGGTTGGCCGCGGTGCTCGCGTTGCGCCGGCACCTCCGGCTGGTCGACGGCCGGCTCGGGCCGAGGGGCGCCGGTCTGCTGGTGCTCTCCGGTGGTGTCTTCCGGCACGCCAACCCGGCCGAACTGTCCACAGTGGAGGATATACTGCGGGCCGATCCGGTGCTGCGTCCGGTTCTCCGGCACGCCGCCGTTGTCGTCGACACCGACTACGTGCTGGCCCCGGCCGGTCTACTGGCCGCGGCCGGCCGGGCCGACAGTGCCGACGCGCTGTTGCACACCCAGCTCGTCGACCGGTCCTAGGAGCTCTTCGCCAACCTGCCGGGCAGCCGGAACAACGTCGGCGTGGTTGTCGTCGACGTGGGCGACTCCAGCCCGGACGCGCACGCGATGGCCCGGTCCCACTCCGGGTCGGAGTAGTAGTCCTGGTGCTTGAGTACCCCCGAAGCCCACCGCCGGCCCGGGAACGGCCCGCGTTCGGGATCGGGCAGCCAGTGGTCCCCGCCCAGCACGAGCGCGCCGGTCGGCCCGCAGGTCGCCGGGGACAGCGCGCCTGAGGGCCCCTCCGGATGAAAACCGATGCCGATCAGCTGGTTGTTGAAGACCTGCCGCCGCCAGGTGGTCAGCCCGCCGCCGATCGCGTCGGTACCCCGGCACAGTGACCGCCACCGGCCGTCCAGGTCGCCGAACAGCTCGGCCAGCCCGGCGTGCGGCACCACCCCCGGGAACGCCCGGGAGTACGCCCAGCGCAGCGGCGAGCCGGCCACGACGAGGCCCAGCCGTTCCCGGTTCGCCGCCGGGATCGAGTCCAGCAGCCGGGCCATCGCCGAGCAGACCAGCACGCTGCCCTGGCTGTGCCCGGCGAGCACCACCCGGGTGCTCGGGTCGGCCAGGTAGGTGTTGACCCGTTCGGCCAGTTCCGGGACGGCCTTGAGGGCGTAGCACGGCGGCACGATCGGGTGCGACTCCCGCGGCCAGAACGACGCCAGGTCGGCCAGCCCGCCCACCTGCCGGGCCCGGTCGGGCTGCCGGATCGCCGCATACACCTGGCGCAGCAGCCACGCCGCCAGCCCGGCCAGCGCGATCACACCGACGGCGGACAGCGGTGCGCTCCACTTCGGCGGCAGCGCGCCGCTGAGCCACGGCACCGCGGACACCACCGCGCCCACGGTGAGCACCGCGGCCAGCCCGAGCACCACCCGGTGCGCGTGCCGCCGGATCCAGCTCGCCCACCACCAGACCGAGGCCGCGGCGGCGGTGTCGGCCGGCCGGTCGACGTGCAGCAGCCCGGCCACCGGCGGCACGCCCCGGCCGCTGCGGCGCAGCACCCACCGGCGGATCACCGCGGTGGCCACCAGTCCGATGGTGAGCAGCAGGCCCAACGCGCCGGCGATGCCCCACAGCAGGGTCAGGTAGGCGTAGCCGTGCGGCAGCGCCAGCGGCATACCGCCGAGCGCCTGCCGGACGGTGATCCCGACGCCCGCCCCGAAACCACCGCCGAGCAGCGCGGCCAGCGCCATGAACGGAGCCGCCATCCAACCGCCCGCCCACGGCCGCAACTCGCGCGGCAGTTCGGCCCACGCGCGCCGGGCCAGCAGTGCGGCCGGAACCAGCAGCGCGCCCAGCAGCACACACGCGCAGGCCAGCGCGATGGTGATCGACTGCAGGGTCGGATCGGTGCCCGGCAGCGGCCCGGCCGGTCGGGGCAGCGCCGGGATCGCCAGCCCGACCAGCACGACCCCGGCGGCGATCAGCAGCCGGCGCGGGGTGCGGGCGGTGGCCAGCTTGGCCCAGTGACCGGTCCAGCCGGTCCGCGACCCGGTCGGGTCACCGAACACCAAGGCGCCGACCAGGCACAACCCGACCAGCACCAGGCTCAGAATCCACAGCGCCATCGGCGCGTGTCCCCGGCCCAGCGGCCCGCCGTAGGCGATCAGCGCGATCACCCCGAGCGAGCCGGCCAGGTGCAGCGCACGCAGTGCCGGTGCGTCCGGGTCGGCCAGCCGACCGACGCCGGGCAGGTTGTTCAGCTGGTGGCCGGGCCGGGCCGGCCGTTCGTCGCCCGGTTCGGCGGTGGTCTTCCAGTTCACCGTCGAGACCTGGTTGATCACGAACAGCACGATCAGCAGCGGCACCAGACCCAGCGCGGTGCGCACCGCCGGGAGCTGTCGGAACGACTCGGGCACCACGGTCAGGCAGTGCTCGGCGGGGGCCAGGCACTGGGCGGCGAGCAGGTCCAGCGAGACCGCGGCCAGCTGACCGATCAGCAGCATGGTGAGCAGCAGCGCGGCGATCCGCAGCAGCGCCTGGCAGCAGCGGCGCAGCACCCAGGCGATGTCCACCCCGTCGGGCGCCGGCGGCAGCATCCAGGACGAGACGTTGGCCAGCGAGAACGGGAACAGCAGCGCCCAGATGGCCTTGGACCAGCCACCTGAGGTCATCCCGCTCCACACGTAGCCCTCCATGGTGCGGGGCAGTGGGCGTCCGTCGGCCTTGAGCACCGGGCCGGGCGCGGGCCGACGCAACCGGTCGGCCGGTCGCACGATCCGGCCGAGGCCGTCTCCGGCGACATCGACCGCGGCGACCGCGTCCACCAGTCCTTCGGGCGTTGTGCCCAGGATTCCGTGCACGCGTAGTTCTACGACCCGCGTGTCCGGACCTGCGATGAGCACGATTCCTCCTGACTGTGGCGCGCACCCGCGATGCTGCCGAGCTGATCGATGGACATGAGGGGCGACCCGGCCGGGGAGTACACGGGGACCGAGTCTTCTTGGGGGACCTTCGGGAGTGCGACAAACGGATCTGAGCTGGCCGGTAGGGTTGGCTGTACCCGAAATAGCTGGAGGACAAGCGCCATGACCGTGGTCGGTTCAGACCGGTTGCAGACTCTTGACGGCATTGATTTCGCCGTCGCCGACCTGTCGCTCGCTGAGTTCGGGCGTAAGGAGATCAGGCTCGCCGAGCACGAAATGCCCGGTTTGATGGCGCTGCGGCGCGAGTACGCCGACGTGTTCCCGCTGCGTGGAGCGCGGGTCTCGGGGTCATTGCACATGACGGTGCAGACCGCCGTGCTGATCGAGACCTTGGTCTCGCTGGGCGCGGAAGTGCGCTGGGCGTCCTGCAACATTTTCTCCACTCAGGACCATGCTGCGGCAGCGATCGTCGTTGGCCCGTACGGCACGCCGGAGAAGCCGCAAGGAGTCCCGGTTTTCGCCTGGAAGGGTGAGACGCTCCCGGAGTACTGGTGGGCGACCGAGCAGATGCTCACCTGGCCCGGTCCGGACGGCTCCACCGGCGGTCCGAACATGATCCTGGACGACGGTGGCGACGCCACCATGCTCGTGCACAAGGGCGTGGAGTACGAGAAGGCCGGCGTCGTGCCGCCCGCCGCCGAGGACGACCCGGAGGAGTGGCAGGTCGTGCTGGCGGCGCTGCGCGCCTCGCTGGCGACCGACAACGGCCGGTGGACCCGGGTGGCCGCCGACATCCGCGGTGTCACCGAGGAGACCACCACCGGCGTGCACCGGCTCTACCAGTTGGCCGCGGCCGGTGAGCTGCTGTTCCCGGCGATCAACGTGAACGACTCGGTGACCAAGTCGAAGTTCGACAACCGCTACGGCATCCGGCACTCGCTGATCGACGGCATCAACCGCGGCACCGACGTGCTGATCGGTGGCAAGACCACGGTGGTCTGCGGTTACGGCGACGTGGGCAAGGGCGCGGCGGAGTCGCTGCGCGGCCAGGGCGCCCGCGTGGTGGTCACCGAGATCGACCCGATCAACGCGCTGCAGGCGGCGATGGACGGGTACCCGGTGCGCAAGCTGGAGTCGGTGCTCGGCGAGGCGGACATGATCATCACCACCACGGGCAACAAGGACGTGGTGACCGTCGAGCACATGGCGCGGATGAAGCACCAGGCCATCCTGGGCAATATCGGGCATTTCGACAACGAGTTGGACATGGCCGGTCTGGCCCGCTACCCGGGCGTGCGGCGGATCAACATCAAGCCGCAGGTGGACGAGTGGGTGTTCCCCGACGGCCACTCGATCCTGGTGCTGAGCGAGGGCCGGCTGCTCAACCTGGGCAACGCCACCGGGCACCCCAGCTTCGTGATGTCCAACAGCTTCTCCAACCAGGTGATCGCCCAGGTCGAGCTGTTCACCAAGCCGCAGGAGTACGACCGCGAGGTCTTCCGGCTGCCCAAGAAGCTCGACGAGAAGGTCGCCCGGATGCACCTGGAGGCGCTGGGCTGCGAGCTGACCAAGCTGACCAAGGAGCAGGCCGAGTACATCGACGTCGATGTCGAGGGCCCGTACAAGCCGGACCACTACCGGTACTGAGCCGTACCGACGCCATCGTGCCTACCGGCCAGTACTGATCAGTACTGGCCGGTACTCGATGCCCTGACCAGGCGTTCTGCTGTTTCGTCACTCAATCGGCCGAGAGAAATGGTCACAAGTGGGTGACGGGAGCCTGATAACGGTGCTATAAACACGACGCTGAGTAGCACTTGTCTTCCAGAACGTTAATTCGGTGTGGTGACACCCACCGGACGGAGGTACTACAGGTGAGTCCCGACACTCACGGTGACTGGTTCGACCAGGCAGACGCCCCCACGGACGTCCACCGGGCCGTGCAGCGGCCGATCTCGGTCGCGCAGCTCCTCAAGCGCGAGGGCCACGACACCCCCACCCAGCAAGGCATGACCCGACGCACCCTGACCGGGGTCGCCGCGGGCGCCGTGATGGTGTTCAGCGCGGCCGTCGGAAGCCTGCTGCTGCACCACGGGGACGCCACCACCGGCAACGTGGCCGCGGGCTCGGGCAGCGGCGACGTGCTCGCCGCCGATGGCACGGTCACGTCGAGCGCGCCGGGCACCAGCGCCCAGCCGAGCACCCAGGCCACCACGCACACGCTGACCCTGCCCGGTTCGCCGGGCGCGACCACCAGCCAGTCGACCGCCGACCGGGCCAAGCACCTCGCGCCCGCCGCGCCGGCGACGACCCCGGACCCCGCCGCGACCGACTCCGGCACGGCCACCTCGACCGGCACGACCGCCCCGTCGACGACTCAGTCCTCGACGCAGAGTTCGTCCACCGGGTCGACCGACACCGGCGCGTCCACCTCGACGACGACCACCACGGCCAACCACACGCCGACCTCGACGCCGTCCACGTCGACCGGCAGCACGGCGCCGACCACCACGAGCAGTTCCGGCGGTTCGTCGTCGACCACCCCGCCCACCACGACCTCCTCGTCCGGCGGCGTGGTCGGCACGGTCACCGGCGTACTCGGCGACGTGACCGCACCGGTGTTCAGCTGGTTCGGCGGCTGACCGGCCCGGTAACCGCGCCCATCCCGCCGTGGGCCGACCGGTGCCGGGTTAGATGACCGGCATGGTGGGCAAGCTCGTGGTGGTGGAAGGTCTGGACGGTGCCGGCAAGCGCACCCTGACCGACAAGTTGACCTCCGTGTTGACCGGGCAGGGTGCCACCGTGACCGGACTCGACTTCCCCCGCTACGACCGCAGCACCCCGGCCGACCTGGTTCGGGACGCGCTGCACGGCGGGATGGGGGATCTGGCCGACTCGGTGCACGGCATGGCCGTGCTGTTCGCGTTGGACCGGCTGGGCGCGCGGGAGGAGATCCGCGCCGCACTGGCCGGCCACGACATCGTGCTGCTGGACCGGTATGTCGCCTCCAACGCCGCCTACGGCGCGGCCCGGCTGCGCCAGGACGCGCACGGCGAGTTCGTCGCGTGGGTGCGCGCCCTGGAGATCGACCGGTTCGACCTGCCGGTGCCCGACGCGCACCTGCTGCTGCGGGTGCCGGTCCAGGTGGCCGCGCTGCGCGCCGCCCACCGCGAGAGCACCGAGGCCGACCGCACCCGCGACCGGTTCGAGGCCGACGACGGCTTGCAGGAGCGCTGCGCGCGGGTGTACGACGGACTTGCCGGCATCGACTGGCTGGCGCCGTGGCAGGTGCTCGAAGGTGCCGCGGGCCTCGACCCGGACCGGTTGGCGGCGGCACTGCTGGCCTGACCTGCGCCGGAAGTGGATGTTGCTGGCCGTCAGCGCCCGGAATGTGCACAATCTGCGGAATGGGGCAGGGCTTATCGGTCGAAACCAACCAGGTGCCGCGCACCGCGCCGACCCACAGTGCGACGATGTTGCCCATGAAGGCACGCGTGCTGGTGGTTGACGACGATCCCGCACTGGCAGAGATGTTGACGATCGTGCTGCGGGGCGAGGGGTTCGACACCGCCGTTGTTGGTGATGGCGCACGTGCGCTTCCCGCGCTCCGCGAGTTCAAGCCCGACCTGGTGCTGTTGGACCTGATGCTGCCCGGGATGAACGGCATCGATGTCTGCAAGGCGATCAGGGGCGAGTCCGGGGTCCCGGTGGTGATGCTCACCGCCAAGACCGACACCGTGGACATCGTGCTCGGCCTTGAGTCGGGCGCGGACGACTACGTGGTCAAACCGTTCAAACCCAAGGAGCTGGTGGCCCGCATCCGGGCCCGCCTGCGGCGCACCGAGAACGAGCCGGCCGAGTCGCTGACCATCGGCGACCTGTCCATCGACGTGCCCGGGCACGAGGTGCTGCGCGAGGGCCACGCCATCCAGCTCACCCCGCTGGAGTTCGACCTGCTGGTCGCACTGGCCCGCAAGCCGCGCCAGGTGTTCACCCGCGAGGTGCTGCTGGAGCAGGTCTGGGGCTACCGGCACGCGGCGGACACCCGGCTGGTGAACGTGCACGTCCAGCGGCTGCGCTCCAAGGTCGAGCGCGACCCGGAGCACCCGGAGGTCGTGCTGACCGTCCGCGGCGTCGGTTACAAGGCAGGCCCCCCGTGATCACCGTCCACAGGAGACGGTCAAGGTGAACCTGGTCGGCCGGGTGGTGCGCTGGGTGGTCCGACTCTGCCGGCGGCTGGTCGCGCTGGCCAGGCACCGGTGGATCGTCTCCGGCAAGCTCTGGCGCAGCTCGTTGCAGGTGCGGGTGGTGGTCAGCACCCTCGCGCTCTGCTCGGCCGTGGTGTTCGTGCTGGGCATGGTGCTGCAGAACGAGATCACCGAGCGGCTGCTGTCGGCCAAGCAGCAGGCCGCGTTCGAGCAGGTCACCACCGCGCAGCGGACCGCTGACGCACAGCTGCGCGGGGTGAACCCCGGCTCGGACGACCTGGAGTCGCGGCTGTACACCGCGCTGAGCAGTCTGGAGACGTCCAGCACGGCACCGCAGCAGGCGAGTAGCGCGTCGGCCGGCACGTTCGAGGCGGTGCTCGCCGACGGCAGCCAGGATGTCTACGCCGGGCCGTTCACCGACGTACCCAACCAGCTGCGCCAACTGGTGCAGGGCGGCCAGGGCGCGGAGTCGCAGATCGCCACCGTGCCCAGAGCCAGCGGCGCGGTCACCTTCCTGGTGGTCGGTGTGCCGGTGACCGGTGCGACCCAACCCATGCAGCTGTATCTGCTGTTCCCGCTCAGTTCCGAGCAACACATCATCGGTGTCGTACAGGGCACGCTGGTGGCCGGCGGCATCGTGCTGGTGTTGTTGCTGGCCAGCATCACCAACCTGGTGGTGCGCCAGGTGGTCCGACCGGTGCGCAAGGCGGCCGAGATCGCCGAGCGGTTCGCCGACGGCCACCTCGACGAGCGCGTCCGGGTGGTCGGTGAGGACGACGTGGCCCGGCTCGCCGAGTCCTACAACCAGATGGCCGAGAGTATCCAGGCACAGATTCGTCAGCTGGAGGAGTTCGGCCAGCTTCAGCGCCGGTTCACCTCGGACGTGTCGCACGAGCTGCGCACCCCGCTGACCACGGTCCGGATGGCCGCCGACGTGCTGCACGCGTCCCGGGAGCAGTTCCCGAGTGGTCTGGCGCGGTCGACCGAACTGATGGTCGACGAACTGGACCGGTTCGAGGCACTGCTGGGCGACCTGCTGGAGATCAGCAGGCTGGACGCGGGCGTGGAGGAGCTGTCCCCGGAGTTCGTCGACGTGCGCGGGCTGGCCCGCAGCGCGGTGTCGTCGGTGCGCGGCATCATCGGTACGTCGACCACCGAGATCCAGCTGGACATGCCGGAGGGCGAGACCACCGCCGAGGTCGACTCCCGGCGGGTGGAGCGGATTCTGCGCAACCTGCTGGCCAACGCGATCGACCACGGCGAGGGCCTGCCGGTGCGGGTGAGCGTCGCCGCCAACGACAACGCGATCGCCTTCGCCGTGCGTGACTACGGCGTCGGGCTGCGGGCGGGCGAGGAAGAACTGGTGTTCAACCGGTTCTGGCGAGCGGACCCGTCCCGCAACCGACGTACCGGCGGCACCGGCCTCGGCCTGGCGATCAGCCTTGAGGACGCCCGCCTGCACGGCGGCTGGCTGGAGGCATGGTCGGAACTGGGCCACGGCGCGTGCTTCCGGCTGACGCTGCCGCGCGACCCGGACACCGAACTGATCGAGAGCCCGCTCGCGCTGCCCCCCGACGGGGTCGACCCGACCGCCGAGGTGGTCACCGAGGTCGGCACCGGCATGGGTGTGATCGCGACGGTCACCGGCGCCGAGATCCTCACCGAGCCGGCCGAGTCCGCTCCGACGTACACACTCTCGCCAAGCCCATTGACCCCGCTTACTTCGTCGCCGGCCCCGCCGGCCCCGCAGCCGCTCAGCCCGCCACCTGGCTCGCCGTCGCTCAGCCCGCCACCTGGCCCGCCGCCCGGTCCGTCGTCGCTCAGCCCGCCGCCCGGTCCGTCGTCGCTCAGCCAGTCGTCGGTCAGTCCGCCGTCGGTCAGTCCGCCGTCGAGCGGCCCGCTCTCGGCTGCCACGCCGTCGGCCACCCTGTCGAACTCGACGCCCGTGTCGAACCCGGCCGCGCTCTCGAATCCTGCGGCCCTGTCGAACCCGGCCGCTCCGCTGAACGCCGCTCCACTGACGGCTGGCCCGCTGACGGCTGCGTCGCCGCCGCCCGCCGCCGCATCGACCCCGCCGGCACCGGAGGCCCCGCCCGCAGCGGAACCCGGTGACGACCCGTCGGCAACCCAGACGGCCGAGTCCCCCCAGAACACGCAGGCCCCCCACTCGGACTCGCCGCCGGCTCAGGCCGCTGAGAGTCTGCCGTCGGGCTCGCAGATCAGTGTCGGCAGCAGCAGGGAGCGGGCGTGAGACTGCGGCTTGCCCTGGCCCTGCTGGCGTTCGTCGCCGTGCTCGCCGGCTGTTCGGCGATCCCGACCGAGACGTTGCCGCAGCCGGCGAACATCGGCAGCGGCCAGGACAGCCAGGTGAGCGTGGCCCAGCCGCCGGCGGGTTTGTCCGCACCGGACATCGTGCGCGGGTTCGTCAACAGCAGCGCCGACTCGTCCAACTTCTATGCTGCCGCGCAGGCATACCTGACCGGGTCGGCGCGGTCCACCTGGAACTACCGCGGCTCGATCACCGTCATCGCGGACAACTTCTCCACGATCGGCGAGTTCACCAAGGACAACAAGCAGGAAACGGTGACCCTGCGCGCCCAGGAACTCGGCGTGCTCGACGGCAACAACGCGTTCCAGGCGGACTCGACGCCGATCGAGCGCACCCTGCGGGTGAACCAGCAGTCCGACGGCCAGTGGCGGATCTCCTACTCGCCGGACGGCGTGGTCGTGCCGATCACGATGTTCCAGCAGTACTACCGCCCGGTGCCGGTCTACTTCTTCGACCCGGGCTTCAGCGAGCTCGTGCCCGACCTGCGCTGGGCGACCAACGATCCGGCCAGCGGTATGCCGGCCCGGATCGTCGACCTTCTGCTGGACGGCCCGTCCTCGGCGGTGCAGAGCGCGTTGCAGTCGGCGATCCCCGGCGGGGTGATGCCGAAGACGAACGTGACCGAAGCCGACGACGGCGCGATCGTGGTCAACCTGGAGAATCTGCCCTCCGAAGAGCCCAACCATACGAAGATGCTGATCGTCGCCCAGATCGTGTCGTCGCTGCACGCGATCACGGACGGCGTGGTGCGCATCCAGGACGAGGGTGTCGCGCTCGTCCCCGGACACCTGGACTGGCGCTACTCCGAACTGGCGGTCTCCTCGGTACCGTCGCCGAGCGCGAACCTTCCTGGCTTGGAGGTCGCGCGCGGCCGAGTGTTCTCGCTGAAAGACGGCAGTCCGATCTCCGGCCCCGCCGGCACCGGCAGCTACGACGCGGTGACCGCCGCCCAGTCGGTCGACGGCACCGAGTTGGCGGTGGTCGCCCAACGCGCCGACGGCTCGGTCGAGCTGCGCGTCGGCAAGTTCGGCAGCGCGGCCGACGGCGTGGACCTCTCCGCGCACACGATGACGAGGCCGACGTGGGCGCCGGCCGACGCCACCGGTGACCCGAGCCGGGAGGTGTGGACGGTCACCGACCAGCAGCAGGTGGTGCGCGTGGACACCACCTTGGCCGGCTGGCAGGCGACACCGGTGGACTCGTCGGAGCTGGCCGGCGACGGCCCGATCACCGACCTGCGGCTGTCCCGCGACGGAACGAGGGTCGCGGTCATCGCCGGCGGCCACCTGTATGTCGGTGCGGTGGTCACGTCCGAGCAGGGCTCGGTGGCGATCAAGCAGGTGAGCGAGCTCCAGGCGGACGCGATCACGAGCGCGACCAGCGTCGACTGGCTGGACCAGAACGACGACCTCGTCGTGGGCACGAGCCAGCCGCGGATGCCGGTCGCCAGGGTCAGCGTGGACGGTTTCAAGCTGGAGCAGTACGCGCCCGCGAACCTGACGGCTCCGGTGACCTCGGTGACCGGCGCGCCAAACCGGCCGGTGATCGTCGCGGACGCGACCGGCCTGTGGCAGACCTCGGACATCACCGAGGTCTGGCAGCCGCAAGCGCACTCGCAAAGCCCCGACGCGATCGCGTTCTATCCGGGTTGATTTTGTCTGCTACGCCGGCAACGTCGGCTACGCGAGTATTCGGCTGACTGTTGTATTAGATCTGTCCTGCCCGGCCTCCTAACAGTGACCCCGCTGTCGCGTGATGGAGGCCCACGATGAAAGTCCGAAGAACCCACCTGCCGAACCCATCCCGTCTGATCCCACCCCGTCTGATCTCACCTTGTTTGAGCCCAGCCCGTTTGAGCCGACTCTGTCTGATCCCACTCTGCGGCATGTTGGTACTGAGCTGCGGCAGCCCAGTAGCGCCAACACTGTCCCCGCCCGCCAACACCCGATCCACGGACTCAACCCCGGCATCCCCCAGCGCCGACGCCACCGATCCCGCAACCCCGGCGCGGCCGACCCCGGCGCGGCCGACCCGGGCGCCAACGACCCGGGCAATGTCGCAGGCGGCAATGGGACCGCCCAGAACGGCTCCACCCCGTCCCGAGGTCGCATCGGCGGCGCCCACTCGACCGCTCCCGCCACCAGGATGACCAAACGCCAGGACACGATCGTCGCCCAACCCAAGCCGCAAGCTCCCGGCTCGCCCCTCAAGATCCCGCTGTTCGACATCCAGGGCGCGCCGTATTCGGGCAACAAGTCGTTCGTCGAAGCCACGGTCCGCGACGCGTGTCCGGATCACACGCTGTGCGTACACATCAGCCTCCCGATCGACAAGTCAGCGGACCAGACCGACGACTGCGTCGTCGTGGCGATCAGGCAGCCGAGTCCCATCTATGCCGGCGACGCCATTACCTTCGTCCTCAACAACCCCTGCGGCGGCGACCCCCGACGGACGGAAACACCGACCCGGCCACGGACGACCGGCCACCACCATGTCGTCATCGACCGAAGCTGGCTGAATGCGAAGCAAAGGACACGGCACCCGCAATCGGCGAGCGGCGACCTACCTACGCAGGCCGCACACCGCCGCCCGCTCCTCGGACGTCGCCACCGCGCTCGCAGCACCAGCCGTCCGTCCTGCGGAAACCATCACTCTTCCATTGGAAACCGCAGCTCCACCAACGGAAACCATCCAGTCCCCGGCGGGAATAGCCGCTCCGTCAAAGAAAGTCGCTGCCCCGAGTGCTGGAAAAGTTGCACCACCAACGGGAAGCATTGCCCTACTTAACGGAGGTGCTGACCCGCGTATCCGAAGCTTGACCTCGCCAACCGGAAGCGCTGCCTCGCCAACCGGAAGCGCTGCCACACTTACTGGAGGCGCTGCCTCACCTACCGGAAATCCCGCCACATTCACGGAGACCGCGGCTGTCGGAGCTGAAACCAGGCCGGCATCTCCGAAGATCGCACCCGCGCCGGCAGATCTCGCAAATGGCAATCCGGCACCGGACGATCCCACTGACCCGGACCTCGACCTAGCCGGCCCATCCCGAGCGTTTCGGGTTATTGGCCTTGTCGTCGCACCAACCACGCTCCTCACCGCGTTGTTGTTCTATTTCGGAATGCTGCACGCCTTCTGGTTCTTCCAGTACCTCGGCGTGAACTACACAGTTCTAGGCCTGACGTCCCAGGACTATCTGATCCGCAGCGCGGACGGCCTACTGCTACCGCTGGCCATGACGACCGCAGTCTGCCTGATAGTCCTGTGGGTATACCGGATAGCGCGAGCCCAACTCCCACCTGCCTACTGGCACAGAATCACCAAAATCCTCACTCCTCTCGCCGTGGTAATCGGGCTGGCGCTTCTGGCCGTCCCCTTGATCGCCTTCCTGCACCCATCGCCTTCAGTACCACCTACTCGATTCCCGGCCTGAGCCTGGCGATCGGCACCACCCTGCTGTTGGCGGCCGCTTCGCGTTCTCGGCACTCGAGACGCACTGGTGCAAACGCTTCCCGTGCTCCCAGTGCGCTGGGAGTGGCTGAATGGGGAGCTGCCTTCGTCCTGATCAGCGTGGGCTTGTTCTGGGCAGTGGGCGACTGTTCCAGTGCCGTGGGCACCGGCCGAGCCCACGGCGTGGTAGCCGCGTTGCCGGTGACTCCGGACGCTGTTCTGTACAGTGCCCAGAGCCTCGGTCTGCGTGCCCCCGGAGTTCGACAGGTACCGTGTGGAACTCCCGGCGCCGCATACCGCTTCCGCTACGACGGCCTGAAACTGGTACTAGCAGCCGGAAACCAATACTTCTTCCTCCCATCCGACTGGACTCCTGCCGACGGAGTCGCCATCATCATTCCCCGCACCGACTCGATCCGCCTTGAGTTCGCCACCCCCGGCAGCGCCCTGAGCGATCAATGCTGAGCCTCCTCTCGTAGTTCGTCCCGCCCGACACTCACTCGTCCAATCTATTGACCCCGGGTGGCCGCTCCAACCCGAAATCAGCAACCTGTGGATAACTAGCCACCTGTGGATAACTAGGCCAATTTCGCACTCTCGTCCCGACGCCCGTCGTCAATCCAGGACAGAGTGTCGTCATGACCAAAAACTCAGGTCTCCGGACCATCCACCCCGACGACGCCATCTCGCCCCAGCGCGACGTTCCCACCCCGACACGGGCTTCGTTGTTGACTCAGCCGCAGCCGCGCCCCACCAGCTCACTGATCAATCCGCCCCGCGCGACAACGTCGTTGTGGTGCAGGGCTCTCGCTGCTCTGGTCGACCTGATGCTGCCGATCCGCTGCGCCGGTTGTTCGGAGCCCGGCACGATCTTCTGCATCCGCTGCGCCGCCGCCATGGACGGCCCGTTCGCGGTACTCCGCCCCGCCACCGTCCACCGCCCGAGGAACCCGGACCTCAACCCGACCCCGGCAACCAGGCTCGCCTCCGAACTCAGCCTGAGTCGCGGACCCGCCCCAGCCGCCGGCCACTCACCAACCACCACCGACCCGGCATCCACAGACCAGCCGCAACCCGCTGACGAGGCGGCACCCGGAAGCCGTGCGCCCGCTTCCGGCCACACCTCACCGACACGTTCATCGCCGGGCGCGCCCGGCCCACCGGTGTTCGCGCTGGCGAATCACCACGGGCCGGCACGGGCAGCGGTCATTGCCTACAAGGAACGCGGCCAGCGTGGACTGGCGGGTCCACTCGGGCGAATGCTGGCGTGTGTGTTGCCGTGGTTACCGGGTGCCCGACCGGATCGGCAGGGCGTCTGGTGGCTGGTGCCGGTGCCGTCCAGAGCCATCGCGGCACGCCGTCGGGGTGGATGCCACCTCGTGCGCCTGGCGGGCTCCTGCGCGGCCGCGCTGGCCACCGCGGGCCGCCCGGCGGCAGTGGCACCGGGTCTCCGGCTGACAGCAGGTGCACGCGACTCGGTCGGCCTGACCGCTGACGCACGGGCGGCGAACCTCGCCGGCCGTCTCCGACTCTGCCCCGATGGCCTGCCGCCACCGGGCACGCCGGTCGTCCTGCTCGACGACGTGATCACGACCGGTGCCACCGCGGCAGCGTGCATCAGCGAGCTGACGACTGCCGGGCTGAAGGTCGGCCTGGTACTGACCCTGACCGCCGCCTGACCGAGCCGGCAACCGGCAACCGTCCACCTGTCCACCTGTCCGCCCACCTGCGTCCGCCCCGCCCCGGCCAGTCATCCAGCCGAGCCGGAATCACCTCACCCGCCGAATGTCGCCGACCGCCGAATCTCGCCAACCACCCACAAGACACTCACATGATCTGGAGGCCCGCACGCTCGACAACCAACCACCCGACCGCTCACGGGCGTAGGTGCCCGATCGGCCAAGCCGCCAGAGTCGAGTCGAGCCGAGCCGAGCCAAGTTGAGCCGAGCCGAGCCGAGCGACCGTGCTGCTCGACCGATGTGGCTGCCGGTCAGCCCGGCCGATGTGGGTGCCGATCAGCTTCGGGCACCGGTCAGCCTGACTGACGCGGGCACCGATCGGCGCACAGGTCCGAGGCGCGGCTCGGCCAGGTTGGGCTGGCCCCGGCCGGGCTGGCCTCGGGAGCCCTGGGTCCCGATCGCCCCAACCCGAGCCCAGCCCCGGGGCGAGACTCGATCTACCGGTGAGTAGGCCGGCTCGGACCTTCCCGACGGTTGTCGTGCGAACGGTTCTGGGCGTATCGAGAGGCCGATCGCCGCCTCACGCAAGTTCTACAACCAACGCACAAGCCCAATCGATTCAGCCGAATCCCAAACACCGAATTCACGCGGCCGACACGGGAGGACCCATCACGGACCCATCACAGTCGTACCAAGGACTTCACCAAGCCAGGCCGAAGCCCTTGAAAGCCACGACAAGTTCGGCGCTGGACGAATCGATGTTCATCCCTTCGTGTGCAGTTCTCACAAGATGGGAGGTGTAATTCCGGGCTTTTCCGGGAACTGGTCACGGGACGATCACGTTGTGGGGGTATGAGAGCGCGGCAGACACCGTTCGTCGCAGCGACCAAAGACCGAGTGGTCGCGTTCGGTGCCCGCCGTGAGGGTGAGTTGGCTGTCACCCGACCGGGTAGGCGCTCGGGGGATGCTTCGTGCCTACCGGGTAGCAGCCCTATGTCCCTGACTCTCGGTAGTTTTCTGGTATCCCCCTTCCCGGGGGCTTTTGCCGGGGCGTTTTCGGGGCTAGCGTGCTCCGCTATCAGCCATTCCGGCCTACGGGAAGGAGGCGACAAGCCCATGATTCTGGCGCCGGTCGAGCGCTGACTCCCTCCTGGTGATCACTCTCCGGTGATCGTCGCGACTCAGTGTTCGTCTTCCCCGGCGTCATGTCCGAAAGCTCGCAGCGCGAGGAGGTCGTGTATGGACATCGTTGTGAAGGGCCGCAACGTCGAGGTGCCCGATCACTATCGGATGCACGTGGAGGAAAAGCTCGGCCGGCTGGAGCGGTATGACCGCAAGATCGGCACCTGTGACGTTGAGCTTTTCCACGAACCCAATCGCCGGCAGCACAAGAACTGCCAGCGAGTGGAGGTCACCACTTGGTCGCGTGGCCAGGCCGTTCGAGCCGAGGCCACTGCAGGAGATTTCTACGCCGCACTCGACTGCGCGGCGAGCAAGCTGGAGAACCGCCTGCGTCGCCTGCATGATCGCCGACGCGTGCACCACGGCCGTCGCTGCCCGACCTCGGTCGGCCAGGCCACAGCCGGATCGGTGTCCGCAGTGGCCGTATTGGTCGCCGAACCCGAAGTCGGGGTGACACAACCCGCGCCGACCGCGACCGCGCTGCTCGACCAGCAGCCCGAGCCGGAGCAGGACTTCGTCGACATCCCGCATCTTCCCCAGCAGCGTTGGAACGACGGGCTGGACGACAGCGAGAGCCACCTACCCGGCCGGATCGTCCGCGAGAAGGAACATTCGGGCAAACCCATGACCGTCGACCAGGCCCTCTACGAGATGGAACTGGTCGGCCACGACTTCTACCTCTACTTCGACGTGGACAGCGGCCACCCCAGCGTGGTCTATCGCAGGAAGGGCTTCGCCTACGGCCTCGTCCGGATGGCCTGACCCGCCATCCCGGCCGGTCCGGCCTGCCGACTTGATTGGCTCAGCCAACCGACTCGGCAGGCCCGACCGGGCCGCCGCTGACCGTCCGGCCGGCCCGAACCGGCCGACGATCCGGGCGGCTTGGCCAACTCGTGGAACTCGCGCGACCGACCGACCGACGCAGCCAGCCGGCTTGACTGACTGACTAACTGGGCGGGCTCGCATCGCTGACTCGGCCGGCCCGACCATGGCGGGCCTGGATGAGCCGGTTCGGGGCCGGGTTGCTCCGCCGGCACGGACCAGTGATTCAGCTGGTCCGAGTGGTTCGGGTCGTGTCGGTCGGGGTTACGCCGTACAAGCCTGGTCGCTCGGGGCTGGCCTGAAGCCGACCCGATGGCGACCCGACCCGATGGCGACCGGACCGGACCGGAAACCAAAGCCGGTCGGACTGCCGGCCGCTCTCACAGCGGATGGCGGACAGAAGTGCGGACACCTGATAGAAGTCCGGGCCGCTGACAGGATCTGCCGCCCGGATTTCAGTAAACGGCCAACCGGGCCGGCCTAACGCGGGTGCCACGACCATCAACCGGACCGACATCAACCGGACCGACCCAACCCGCAGCGGCCCGGATCGACCCAGGCCAGCCCGGATCGGACAACCAGCCAGCTCAACCTCTATCCCAACCGACCAGCCCAACCTGCGATCCAGCCACCCCAACCAACCCAAGCCAGCCCAACCCACGATCCATCCCGCCAACCCAAGCCAACCCAGCCCAACCGCGACCCAAGCCACCGGCCCCGGCCGGTTGACCCCTCAACTGACCTGGAAGTCTGCTGGTAGACGCGGGTTACACTGCAACAAGCTGCGGCTGGAGACGCCGGTCACAGCCGATGGAACTCGACAGAGCGGTCCGTTCGTTGGTGACAGCGAGCGGACCGCTCCGCCGCGTCCATTCACGGCAATATCCCTGTGCCGGTACACCCCGTGTACGGGCTTGCCTACGATAAGGCGGAGGGCGTCCGGCCGTGGACGTGTGACCAACAGCAAACAGCGAATGAGGTCGACCGGAATGGTGTTGAACCGACTGCTCCGTGCGGGCGAGGGCAAGATGCTCAAGCGCCTGCGCAACATCGCAGCGCACATCAACTCCTTGGAAGACGACCTGGTCGAGCTTTCGGACACCGAGCTGCGTGCCAAGACTGACGAGTTCCGTAAGCGGTACGCGGATGGCGAGACGCTCGACGAGTTGTTGCCGGAGGCGTTCGCGGTGTCCAGGGAGGCCGCGAAGCGCACCCTCGGGCAGCGACACTACGACGTCCAGCTCATGGGCGGCGCCGCGATGCACCTCGGGCAGGTCTCCGAGATGCGTACCGGTGAGGGCAAGACGCTGACCTGTGTGCTGCCCGCCTACCTCAACGCCCTCTCCGGCGACGGCGTGCACGTGGTCACCACCAACGACTACCTGGCCAAGCGCGACGCCGAATGGATGGGCCGGGTGCACCGCTTCCTCGGCCTCAAGGTCGGCGTGGTGCTCAACGAGATGACCCCGGCGCAGCGCCGGGAGGCCTACCAGGCCGACATCACCTACGGCACGAACAACGAGTTCGGCTTCGACTACCTGCGCGACAACATGGCCTGGTCGCTCGAAGACTGCGTGCAGCGCGGCCACAACTTCGGCATCGTCGACGAGGTCGACTCGATCCTGATCGACGAGGCCCGTACGCCGCTGATCATCTCCGGTCCGGCGGACCAGTCCTCCCGGTGGTACACCGAGTTCGCCCGGCTCTCGCCGGCCATGCGCCGGGACACCCACTACGAGGTGGACGAGCGTAAGCGCACCGTCGGTGTCACCGAGCAGGGCGTCGCCTTCATCGAGGACCAGCTCGGCATCGACAACCTCTACGAGGCGGCCAACACGCCGCTGGTGGGCTTCCTGAACAACGCCCTCAAGGCCAAGGAGCTCTACGCCAAGGACAAGGACTACATCGTCCGCGACGGCGAGGTCCTGATCGTCGACGAGTTCACCGGCCGCGTGCTCGCCGGCCGCCGTTACAACGAGGGCATGCACCAGGCCATCGAGGCCAAAGAGGGCGTGGAGATCAAGGCCGAGAACCAGACGCTGGCCACGATCACCCTGCAGAACTACTTCCGCCTCTACGAGAAGCTCGCCGGGATGACCGGTACCGCGCAGACCGAGGCGACCGAACTCCACCAGATCTACAAGCTCGGTGTGGTCACCATCCCGACCAACCGTTCGATGATCCGTAAGGACCAGCCCGACCTCGTCTACAAGAGCGAGGAGGCGAAGTTCGACGCGGTCGCCGAGGACATCGCCGAGCGGCACGAGAAGGGCCAGCCGGTGCTGGTCGGTACGACGAGCGTCGAACGCTCCGAGTACCTCTCCAAGCAGCTGCTGCGGATGAGCATCCCGCACGAGGTCCTCAACGCCAAGCACCACGACCGGGAGGCGCTGATCGTCGCGACCGCCGGTCGTAAGGGCGCGGTCACGGTGTCCACCAACATGGCCGGCCGCGGTACCGACATCGTGCTCGGCGGCAACCCGGACATCCTGGCCGACCAGGAGCTGCGCGACCGCGGCCTGGACCCGGTGGAGACGCCGGAGGACTACGAAGCCGCCTGGCACGAGGTGATCGAGGAGATCACCCAGCAGTCCAAGGCCGAGGCGGAGGAGGTCCGCGAGGTCGGCGGCCTGTACGTGCTGGGCACCGAGCGGCACGAGTCCCGCCGGATCGACAACCAGCTTCGTGGCCGGTCGGGCCGTCAGGGCGACCCGGGTGAGTCCCGGTTCTACCTCTCCCTCGGCGACGAACTGATGCGCCGGTTCAACGCGAACATGGTCGAGGTCGTGATGACCCGGCTGCGCGTGCCCGACGACGTGCCGATCGAGCACAAGATGGTGACCAGGGCGATCCGCAGCGCGCAGACCCAGGTCGAGCAGCAGAACTTCGAGATCCGGAAGAACGTCCTCAAGTACGACGAGGTCATGAACGAGCAGCGCAAGGTGATCTACGCCGAGCGCCGCCGCGTGCTGGAGGGCGAGGACCTCGGCGACCAGGTCCAGCACATGATCAAGGACGTGGTCAACGCCTACGTCACCGGCGCGACCAACTCCGGTTACGCCGAGGACTGGGACCTCGACCAGCTGTGGACCGCGCTCAAGACGCTCTACCCGGTGAAGCTGCGCTGGCAGGACCTCGTCGAGGGCGAGCAGATCGAGGACCTGGCCAAGGACACGCTGCACGAGGCGGTTCTGGACGACGCCCGGGGCCGCTACTCCGCGCGGGAGAAGGAAATCGAGACCACCGTCGGCGAGGGCGCCATGCGCGAGCTGGAGCGCCGGGTCGTGCTGTCGGTGCTGGACCGCAAGTGGCGCGAGCACCTCTACGAGATGGACTACCTCAAGGAGGGCATCGGGCTGCGGGCGATGGCGCAGCGCGACCCGCTGGTCGAGTATCAGCGCGAGGGCTTCGACATGTTCAACGGCATGCTCGACGCGCTGCGCGAGGAGTCGGTCGGCTTCCTGTTCAACCTCCAGGTCGAGTCGACGCCCGCGCCGGCATCCGACGCCTCGGCCCAGCCGGCGGCCGGCGAGATCCCGGTCTCGGTCGGCGCCGGTCGCTCGGCGAACGGCAACGGTGCCAACGGCAACGCCACGGCGAACGGGCAGCCCGGTCGGCGCCCGCGCCCGCAGGCGCCCCCACCGCCGCCCCCGGTCGACGGCAACGTGCCGCCTGCGTTGCGCGGCAAGGGACTTGGCGCGCAGAACGGCCAGCAGCGGCTGACCTACACCGGTCCGGCCGAGGACGGTGGCGTGCAGGCGTCCAGCGCGCAGTCCGATGACGACGAGGCGGGCGGCACCCGGCGGGAGCGTCGTGAGCAGGCGCGCGCCAAGGCCAAGGGCAACAAGCGGCCGCGCCGCTGAACTAGTTCCATGCGGGCGCCTTTGCGACGTTTCCGCTGGTCGGCTGAGGTGAGTGGCAGGGTCCGGGTGAACCGGGCCCTGCCATTGCCGTTCGCCGGGGTCGGTTCAGAGCAGGGTCAGCGTGGTGAACTGCCAGCGGCCGCGGCGCGGCTCCATCCGGGCGACCATCGCGCGGGCGCGGGTGCCCTGATCCACGGTGGCGCAGAGTTCGAGCGCGCCGGGCCGCACCAGCGACGCGTGCACCGACCGGAGGCGACGGCCGCAGCGGCTGCTTCGGTTGGCGGATTCGCTGCGCAGCAAGGCTTTCTGGGCGTGCATCGGCAGCACCGCGTCGAGTTGGCTGGCCTGCCGGCGACCGTTGAGCACGTCGACGACCGCACTGAGCAGCCGGCGCAGCTCCACCAGCGTGGGCGGCGGGGGCGCGCTCGGCGCCGCGCGGGCAGCCGGGTCCGTGGGGCGCGGGACGAGGCGGAGGGTTCTTCGCGGCGGGTGTTCGGTGCGCTCGGCGAGACGATGGAACAGCACGGTGCTCGGCGTGGCAGCGGTGCCGAGGGCGGTGGACCGGGCCAGGGATGCGGACATGGTTGGTTCCCCCAGAGGGACGGGGGCCGACGGAGTGTCGGCCGGGTACGCCCCAATGAGGGGCCTTACCGGTCGATCCGGACAGCAACCACCCAATCGGGAACAAACGGGGTGAAGGGGAACTAATGCTGCGCGGGTTGCTCGTCGACTACTGGGGTGTGCTCACCGACGTCGACCCGGACCTGACCGAGCCGCCGCTGGTGACCGCGGTGGCCCTCGCGCGGGCGCACGGGCTGCGCACCGGGCTGCTGTCCAACGCCGACGCCCTCGACCCGGACGCCACCGGGTGGGCCGACCTGTTCGACGTGGTCCTGCTCTCCGGTGAGGTCGGCTTCGGCAAGCCTGACCTGCGGTTCTACCTGCTCGCCGCCGACCTGCTGCGGCTCACGCCGGAGCAGTGCGTGTTCGTCGACGACCTGCGCGCCAACGTGCGCGGCGCGGCGCGGGCCGGCCTGGTCGGCGTGCACCACACCGACCCGGACGTCACCCTGGACGAGCTCACCGCACTGTTCGGCTTCCCGTTCAGGTAGGCCCGGGCGTCTCCCGGCGGCGCAGCAGCTCGAAGCAGAGCACGGCCGCGGCGGTCGCCACGTTCAGCGACTCCACCCCGCCGGACATCGGGATGGCCAGCCAGTTGCGCACGCTCGCCCGCACCTCCGGGCTCACCCCGGCGGTCTCGCCGCCGAGCACGAACGCGGCCCGCTTGGGCAGTTCCGCGGTGAAGATCGTCCGGCGGGCGGTGCCGTCCAGGCCGAACAGCGGGTAACCCGCGCCGGCCAGCGTCTTCGCGGCCTCCTCCGCGGTCGCGCAGCGCAGCACCGGGGCGCGGAAGGCGACCCCGGCGGACGCCTTGACCACCAGCGGATCGATGCCGGCCACGCCGCGCCGAGGCACCACGATGCCCTCGATGCCGGCCGCGGTCGCGGCGCGCAGGATCATGCCGACGTTGGCCGGGGTGGTGATCCCGTCCAGCAGCAGCACCGAGCGCGGCGGGCGCGGCCCGGCGAGGGCGGCGGCCAGTGGCCCCATCCGCGGCGCGACCACGTCGGCGAGCACGCCCTGGTCCTGTTTTCCGTTGCCGGCCAACACTTTCACCCGGTGCGCGGTGGCCCGCCGGACCTCGACGCCACGGTCGGCGGCCGCGCGCAGGATCTCCGTCGCGGCTGCGCCGCGGGCCGAGTCGGCGAGGACCACCTTGTCCACGGTGAGGTTCTCGTCGGCGAGCACCTCCAGTACCGGCTTGCGGCCGTAGACGGTCACGAACCGGTCCTTGGGCGAGACGGCGGAGGGGGAAGCAGGGGCATCGGGCACGCGACGCAGCATCGCACGCCCGCCTCGGTGTGCGAGTATCGCGTTATGCCGGACCGTCTGTCGGCGCTCGACGCGTCGTTGCTCTACCTCGAAGACGCGACAACGCCGATGCACGTCGGCGGTGTCGCGGTGTTCCGCAGGCCCCGGGCGGGCTTCGACTACGACCGGCTGGTCGCACTGATCGAGCAGCGCCTGCCGCTGGTGCCGCGTTACCGCCAGCGGATCGTGTCGGTGCCGGGTCACCTGGCCCGTCCGGTGTGGACGGACGACCAGCGGTTCGACATCACCCACCACGTGCGACTGTCCGCGCTGCCCAAGCCCGGCACCGAGGAGCAGCTGTCCGAACTGGTGGCCCGGCTGATGTCCCGGCCGCTGGACCGCAACCGGCCGCTGTGGGAGCTCTACCTGGTCGAGGGCCTGTCCCGGAACCGGTTCGCGCTGATCACCAAGACCCACCACGCGATGATCGACGGGATCGGCGCGATCGAGATCGGCCAGGTGATCCTGGACGTCTCGCCGACCCGGCAGGTCGAGCCGGAGCTGCTGTGGATGCCGCGCCCGCAACCCGGCGGCGTGCGGTTGGTCGCCGACGCGGTGACCGAGATGATCGCCCGGCCCGGTGACGTGCTGGACAACGTCCGGTCGGTGGTCGACGACTTCGCCTCGACCACGCGCAAGGTGTTCGGCGCGGTGTCCGAGGTGGCCGCGATGGTCGGCTCGGCAGCCCGGCCCAACCGGGGCGGCCCGCTCAACGTGCGGATCACCGCCAACCGGCGGTTCGCGGTGGCCCGGACGACGCTGGCCGACCTGAAGAAGGTGCGGGCCGCGCACGGCGGCACGGTCAACGACGTGATCCTCACCGTGGTCGCCGGCGCGCTGCGCAGCTGGCTGCTGTCCCGGGGTGAGGTGGTCACGTCGAGCACGTCGGTGCGGGCGATGAGCCCGATGTCCGTGCGCGACCAGTCGACCGCGACCACCCCGGCCGGCCTGGTCGGCGGCAAGGTGTCGGCGTTCCTGGTGGACCTGCCGGTCGGCGAGCCGAACCCGGTGGTGCGGTTGCAGCACGTCAGCCACGCGCTGCGGACCGACGCGGTGGCCGGCCAACCGGTCGCCGCCGACGCGCTGGTCCGGCTCGGCGGGTTCGCCCCGCCGACTCTGCACGCCCTCGGCGCCCGCGCGGCCAGCGCGTTCTCCCAGCGGATCTTCAACATCGTGGTGACCAACGTGCCCGGACCGCAGGTCCCGCTGTACGCGGGCGGGGCGAAGATGCTGGAGATCTTCCCGGTGGTGCCGCTGGCCCGCAACCAGGCGATGGCCATCGGGGTGACCTCCTACGACGGCGGGGTCTACTTCGGACTGGACGCCGATCGGGCGGCCGTGCCCGACGTGGACAACCTCGCGCGGATGGTCGAGGAGGCGGTCGAGGAATTGCTGGGTACGGTTCCAGGGTGAGGATTTACCTGCCGGCGACGCTGGCGATGCTGCGGACCCTGGTCAAGACGGGTGAGTTCGCGCCGGTCAGTGGTACCGCGTTCGCGCTCACCCCGGCCCTGCGCGAGTCCTACACCAGCGAGGACACCGACGAGCTGGAGTATGCGGCCATGCTGGAGGCGGCGCGTGCCTCGATCCGGCTGCTGGCCATCGAGCTGGACGGCGACCCGGACACGCCGCCGCGCCGGGCGGTGATCGCGGCCGACGTGGACGAGATCACCTTCCGGCCCGACCTGGACGCCGCCGTGGTGCGGTTGGCCGGGCCGGTGCCGATGGACCGGATCGTGTCGGTGCACGTGGACAACGCCGAGGCCGAGGACGCGGTGCGGGCCGCGTCGGCGGTGATCGACGCGGCCGACCTCGGTGACCTGGATGCCGAGTTCACCCTCGGCGGCGCCGAGGACCACGGCCTGGCCTGGTACGCACCGCAGGAGCTGCCGTTCCTGTTGGAACTGATGTAGCCGGACCGGGCCACCTGCTGATCGGATCGGGCGCAGCCGGGGCCGGTGCGTGTCAGGATGGGCGGGTGGACGCCATCACCTCGGTTCCGCCGCCCGGCAACGAACCCGCGCGGGGTTACGCCCCCGGCAGCGCCGAACGGGAGTCGCTGGCCCGGCGGATCGCCGAGCTGGAGGCCGGTCGGCACGAGCTGACGATGACCATCGGCGGTCGCACCCGGATGGCCGCCGGCGAGCCGTTCACCGTGGTGCAGCCACATGATCACCAGCACGTGCTCGGCGAGTCCGCGCAGGCCACCGAGACCGATGTGGTGGACGCGGTCGACGCGGCCAAACGCGCCGCGCCCGGCTGGCAGGAACTGCCCTTCGACGAGCGGGCGGCGATCTTCCTGCGCGCCGCCGACCTGCTCGCCGGGCCGTGGCGGGACACGCTGAACGCGGCGACCCTGCTCGGCCAGTCCAAGTCGGCGCAGCAGACCGAGATCGACGCGGCCTGCGAGCTGATCGACTTCTGGCGGTTCAACGTGCACTTCGCCCGTGATCTCCTTGCCCAGCAACCGCGATCGGCGCCCGGCGAGTGGAACCGGATGGAGTACCGGCCGCTGGACGGGTTCGTCACCGCGATCACCCCGTTCAACTTCACCTCGATCGCCGGCAACCTGCCGACCGCGCCCGCGCTGATGGGCAACACCGTGGTGTGGAAGCCGACCCCGTCGCAGGGCCTGGCCGCGCACTACACGTTGCGGCTGCTGGAGGCGGCCGGGCTGCCACCGGGTGTGCTCAACCTGGTGACCGGCGACGGGACCGCGGTCAGCGCGGTCGCGCTGGCCGACGCGGACTTCGCCGGGCTGCACTTCACCGGCTCGACCAGGACGTTCCGCCACCTGTGGCGGCGGATCGCGGACAACCTGGAGCGCTACCGCTCCTACCCGCGGATCGTGGGGGAGACCGGCGGCAAGGACTTCGTGCTGGCCCACCCGTCGGCCGACCCGGACGCGCTGGCCGTCGCGCTGGTCCGGGGCGCGTTCGAGTACCAGGGGCAGAAGTGCTCGGCGGCCTCGCGGGCCTACCTGCCGCGCTCGCTGTGGACCGGCGGGCTGCGGGACCGGCTGGTGGCGCTGACCGAGAGCATCAGCTTCGGTGACGTCACCGACTTCCGGCACTTCGGCGGCGCGGTGATCGACGCCCGCGCCTTCAGCCGGCACAGCGAACTGTTCGAGCAGGTGCGCAATGAGCGGCTGGTGGACATCCTGACCGGCGGGGTGACCGACGACCGGGTCGGCTTCTTCGTGTCGCCGACGATCCTGGTCGGCGAGGACCCGCACCACGAGGTGTTCGGCACCGAGTATTTCGGCCCGGTCCTGTCGGTGTTCGTCTACCCGGACGAGGACTGGCCCAGCGTGCTCGACCTGGTGGACGGCGGCAGCCCGTACGCGCTCACCGGCGCGGTGTTCGCCACCGACCGGACCGCGATCGAGCAGGCGCAGCGCGCGCTGCGGTTCACCGCCGGCAACTTCTACGTCAACGACAAGCCGACCGGCGCGGTCGTCGGCCGGCAGCCCTTCGGCGGGGCCCGCGCATCGGGCACCAACGACAAGGCCGGTTCACCGCTGAACCTGCAACGCTGGACGAGCCCGCGCGCACTGAAGGAGACGTTTCTGCCGGCGACCGATTTCCGCTACCCGCACATGGGCTGAGCCGCCGGCAGCGGCCCGGCCGACGGCTCAGTGGCCGGCCGTGCCCACCTGGTCGGCCGGCGGTGCGGTGATGATCACCGGCTGTCCCCAGTCGGAGTACGTCGTCGTGACGCCGACCTGCAGGTTCGGCCCGCTGCCCGCCGGATTGGGGATCGAGGTGGTGCTGACGATCTTGATCGGCAGGTTGGCCGGACTGACCCACATGTCGACCGTCTCGGCGGTCACTCCCGCTTGCAGGTCGGCGGCGTAGGTCGTCCTCCGGGCATCGGAGGGGGCGAGGCTGTCCACCAGCTTCCGGAGGTCCACCGCGACCGTGTAGTGCGTGGTGGGTTGGCCGTTGAGCTGCTCGGACCTGGTGGCGGTGATCGTGCCGGAGGACTTGATCATATTGATGATCGCCGCCGGATCGGTGTTCTGCTCCGCGGTCTGCAGGAACGGCGTGAGCAGCTTGGACAGCGTGTCGTTGCCGTTGGGGTCGACCTTGAACCACGGCTTGGCCGAGCCGCCCGACAGCTGCTTCAACGCGGCCGGCAGCTGCACGTAGGCGCTGTTGTCGAGCAGGATCGCCTCGACCTGACCGAGCTGGCCGGCCGTGATCGTCTCGTGCATGGCCACCGGCGAGCCGAAGCGTACGACGCCGGTGGCGTTGATGCTGATCGGGCCGGTGGAGGACTGGACGGTGAGGTGCGCGGTGTTCTGCTTGCCGGTGTTCTCCGTCACGAGTTGGCCGAGTTGGGCGAGGGTGGTGACCGCGCCGGCGCCGGGCGTGCTGGTGCCGGTACTCGCACCGGTGCTCGCCGCGGGCGTGGCCGGACTCGCGTCACCGCTGACGGTGGACGTGCCACACGCGGTCAGCACGGCGAGTCCGGCGGCCACGCCGCAGATCAGCAGGCTTGTCCTGCGCATGTCGGTGATCCCCTTTGTCGTTCGCACACAACCGCCCGAGCCGCCGGGCGGCCGAAAGTTTCGAAACCACGTCGAAGTTAGGGACGCGGGGGCCTGCCACGGGGTTCCGCCGAGTACCCGACGATACGCCGGATCGGCTGATCAGCCGCGGTCCACCGATTCCGCACCGAGCGATCCGTCACCGTGCCGGTCGTCCCGGTCGTCGCGCTCCAGACCGGCCCGGGAGGCGAGCAGCCGACGCAGCGACGTGAGTCGTCCCTCGGTCGCGGCACCGGCCGCGACCACGCCGTCCAGCATGCAGTCCGGGTCCTGCGGCGGCCCGAGATGGCCACAGCCGGGCGGGCATTCCTCGGCCGGTTCGACGAACTCCTCGAACGCCGAGACGATGTCGTTGCCGGACACGTGCGCCAGCCCGAACGACCGGATGCCGGGCGTGTCGACCACCCAGCCGCCCGCCGGCAGCGGCAGCGCGACGGCGGTGACCGACGTGTGTCGGCCCTTGCCGACCGCGCTGACCACCCCGATCTTGCGCTCGGCGTCCGGCACCAGCACGTTCACCAGGGTGGACTTGCCGACGCCGGAATGGCCGACCAGCGCGGAGATCCGGTTGGTGAGCCGCTCGCGCAGCTCGTCCGGCGGCTGGTCGTTGCGGGTGACCACCACCGACAGGTCGAGGTCGGCGTAGTCGGCGATCAGCTGGTCCGGGCTGGCCAGGTCGGACTTGGTCAGGCAGAGCAGCGGCGCGAGGCCGCCGGCGTACGCGGCCACCAGCGCGCGGTCGATGAACCCGGTGCGCGGCGGCGGGTCGGCCAGCGCGGTGACGATGACCAGCTGCTCCGCGTTGGCCACCACCACCCGTTCGAACGGGTCGGTGTCGTCCGCGGTGCGGCGCAGCACGCTGCTGCGCTCGCTCACCCGGACGATCCGGGCCAGCGTGTCCGGTTGCCCGGACACGTCCCCGACCAGGTCGACGAGGTCGCCGACGACCACCGAGGTGCGGCCCATCTCGCGTGCCCGCATGGCGGTGACCAGGTGGTCCGGGTCGAGGTCCAGCGCGCACGTCCACCGGCCGCGGTCCACCCCGACGACCATCGCCGAGCGGGCCTCGGCGTGCTCGGGTCGACGCTTGCTGCGCGGCCGGGAGCCCTTGCCGGGCCGGACCCGGACGTCGGCTTCGTCCAGCTTGCGCCAGTCCTGCGGACTCACCGGGACTGCGGCCTCTCCGGGCCGCCGGTCGTCCCGGTCAGCAGGCCGGCCCACATCCCGGGGAAGTCGGGCAGGGTCTTGGTCGTGCAGCCGATGTCGTCCACCTCGACACCGTCCACCAGCAGCCCGATGATCGCGCCCGCGGTGGCCATCCGGTGGTCGGCGTAGGCGTGCCAGGTGCCGCCGTGCAGCGGTCGTGGCCGGATCACCAGGCCGTCCTCGGTCTGCTCGGCGTCCCCACCGAGGCCGCGGATCTCCGCCTCCAGCGCGGCCAGCCGATCGGTCTCGTGGCCGCGGATGTGGGCCACCCCGCGCAATCGGCTCGGCCCGTCCGCGAACAGCGCGAGCGCGGCGACCGTGGGGGTCAGCTCGCTCGCGTCGTGCAGGTCGAGGTCCACCCCGGACAGCGGGCCGGTGCCGGTCACGGTGAGTCCGGCGGTGGTCAGGGCCACGGTCGCGCCCATCCGGGTGAGCACCTCGCTGATCGCGGCACCGGCCTGGGTGGTGCTGGTCGGCCAGGCCGGCACGGTCACCGAGCCGCCGGTGAGCGCGGCCGCTGCCAGGAACGGGGTCGCGTTGGACAGGTCGGGCTCGACCCGCCACTCCCGGCCGGCGATCGGGCCCGGCGCCACCCGCCAGGTGTTCGGCTCGCTGTCGTCCACCTCGACCCCGGCCGCCCGCAGCACCTCGACGGTCATCTCGATGTGCGGCAGCGAGGGCACCGGTTTGCCGTCGTGGTGCACGGTCAGCCCCTTCTCGAAGCGCGCCCCGGACAGCAGCAGACCGGAGACGAACTGCGAGGACCCGGACGCGTCCAGGGTGACCGTGCCGCCGGGCAGCCCGCCGCGCCCGTGCACGGTGAACGGCAGCGCCGTGCCGGTGATGTCGGCGCCCAGCGCGCGCAGCGCGTCCAGCACGGTGTCCACCGGCCGCTTGCGGGCCTGCGGGTCGCCGTCGAAGCGCACGTCGCCCTCGGCCAGGGTGGCCAGCGGCGGAACGAACCGCATCACCGTGCCGGCCAGCCCGCAGTCGACGTCGGCCGGCCCGCGCGGGGTCTGTGGCGGCAGCAGCAGCCACTCGCCGGTGGGGCCGTCGGTGACGGTGACGCCGAGCGCGCGCAGGGCGCCGACCATCAGACTGGTGTCCCGGCTGCGCAGGCCGCCGTGCAGCACGGAGGGGCCTGCGGCGAGCGCGGCCAGCAGCAGGACGCGGTTGGTCAGCGACTTTGATCCGGGGACGGGCGCGATGGCGCGTACCGGTGTGCTCGCGGTCGGTGCCTGCCAGGGGTGCGTCATGCGGCAATAATCCCGCATCCGGCCAGTTGATATCGCTCGCACCGGCCGGACTGTCGTGCGACCATGGCCGAGGTGAGGGGTGAGTTGAGTGTGCGGTAGGTACGCGGCCACCAAGAATCCGGCGACGCTGGCGACCGAGTTCGACGCGATTGACGGGACCGGGGACGACGCGCCGGCCCCGGATCACAATGTCGCGCCGACGAAATCGGTCATCTCGGTGGTGCAGCGGCACCCGAGGGAGCCCGACGGGACACCCGACCCGGACCACACCGAACGCAGCCTGCGGGTGATGCGCTGGGGCCTGGTGCCGCACTGGGCCAAGGAGCGCTCGATCGGGTCCAAGATGATCAACGCCCGGGCCGACACGGCCGCGACCAAACCGGCGTTCAAGACGTCGCTGGCCAAGCGTCGCTGTCTGCTGCCGGCCGACGGCTGGTTCGAATGGCGGCGGGACGGGACCGGCAAGCAACCCTTCTTCATGACCCGCACCGACGGGGAAAGCCTTGCGCTGGCCGGAATCTGGTCCACCTGGCACGACCCCAACGGCGATCAGGACGCCCCACCCGTGATCACCTGCGCGGTGCTCACCGTGGACTCGGTCGGCGACCTGCGTGACATCCACGATCGGATGCCGCTGCTGCTCGGCCCGGACTCGTGGAGCAGCTGGCTCGATCCGGACGCCCAGCACGTCGACGACATCGCCGCGCTGCTCGACCACGCCGACCCGGCGACGGTCGCGGCACTGGAGCTGCGGCCGGTCTCCTCGGCGGTGAACAGCGTCCGCAACAACGGCCCCGACCTGGTCAAGCCGGTCGAGTTGGCAACCGAACTGGACCCACCCACCCTGTTCGACAGCGAGCAGGCCCGGCGATGACCGCCACCGTGGTGGACACCCCGCACGGCCCGGCCCGCGCGGAGCTGCACTGTTCCAC
>DATATV010000027.1:0-2737 GCA_036268615.1 Pseudonocardiaceae bacterium | reverse complement strand
TGGACAGCGCGGCACCCAGGATCGCGGCCAGCAGCACGATCCGGGCGAAGCCGGTGATGCGGCTGACCAGGGTCGCCAGCGCCATGCCCCACGACCGGGACACCAGCGCCGCGTCGGAGAGCTCCGGGCGAGGCTGCGGCGAGGCGCCCTGTTCCGGAACATCGCCGGTCGGCGGCAGCGGCCCGGTCGGCGGCCCGGGACTGCGCGGGGCGCCTCGCGGCGGCATGGCGCGGCTCATGCGTTCTGCTCGTCGTCGACGGCGTGCTCGGCGTCCGGCGGGTCGGGCCGGTCCAGGTCGGCGCGGTCGGGCTGTCCGCGGAAGCGGTGCCACAGTCGTCGCCCCGCCAGCGCCACCAGTACGGCGGCCGCACTCATCGTGATCGCGAACAGCACCTTGCCGTAGGCGTTGGAATGCACCGAGAGCCGTACCGGCTCACCCAGCGGCACACCGTCGGGAGTGTGCAAGGCGGCATCGATCGCCACGCGCTGGGTGAAGTTGACCTCGATTGGCACCCGCATCGGCAGATATCCCGGCGGTAACTCGATCTCGCCCGGGTCGGTCACGGTCATCCCGGGCGGCACATCGAGGTGTAGCCGTACCCGGATCGGCACCGCCAGCCCGTTGTGCAGGACCAGCGGCAGCGGACTGTGCTCGGTGGCCAACGTGTATCCCCCGGTCGGGGTGACGATGGTGACCGCACCGAACTGGTCGTCGAGCGCGTGAGCGAGCACGTCCAGCCGTTGCTGGGCGAGCCCGTTGCGAGTGTCGGGGCGGTCGGCCTGGCTGACTGCGCGCAGCATGTCTTCGCGCAGTGGCGCGGTGTAGCTGACACCGTTCAGCCCGCTGCGTGGGTCGGCGGCCAAGGCCGAGGTCAGGCCCCCCAGCCGGACCATTTCCGCAGTGATCTTGCTGATGACGACGTCGCTGAACCGGCCGCGTCCACCGGCGTCGACATCCGGCTGAGGCGTCCCGTTGAGTCCCGGAACGGCCGACGCCTCCCCGATCAGCGCCGGCAGCGGTCGCGGCACCGCCAGGCCGGACCGGATCGCGGTCGCCAGCGTGGTCATGATCGCGCCCGCGTCCTCGGGCCGCAGATTCCAATTGGTCGGCGGCAGGAGAATCTGGGTACGCGGGTTGACCTTCGGCTGCAGCGCCCGCCACAGCATCGAGCCCAGCGCGTCCTGACGACGAGCGACGTCAGAGTCGTGCCGAAGTCGAACCAGCAAGGCGGGGTTGAGGTAGCTCGGTGCGACGGGATCGGCGCCGGCTGCCGCGAAGGCGGCGCCGACGGCGGGGTCGAACGGCGCGACCACCACTTGTGGCGACAGCCGCTGCGGGGCGGTGTCCGGGGTGGTGGGCAGCGCGGCATTGGAGTCGACGAAAGAGTCCGCGGGCGCGACCACCACGGTGTTGCCGTTGGCGCTCAACAGGTCGACGCCCCGACGGGTCAGTACGCCGTCGGGGATCAGGGTGGCGCCGCGGACCGCGACCACATCGAGGATCTGGTCGACGATGTCGCCGGCGGCGCTGGTTGCGGTGGCGCTGAGGCCTGGCTCCCCGATCCGTTGCACGGCGTCCAGGTCGGCCTGGGCGTAGGGCAGCGGCGCGACGCAGGTCCGGTGTGCCAGCCCGCGTAGCCGGCCCAACCAGGTGGCCGCCGCAGCCTGCCCGGCCCCGGGGTGCGTCGGGGTACCGGGCTCCTGGGCAGGCCCGGTGGAGGTGTCGGAGACGACGTAGCCGGCTGTCATCGCGTTGACCGTCACCAGCAGGTCCGGGTCGACAGCCAGGCACACCGAGCGGCCAACGGCGCCGTCCGGGTCGACGTCGTGGCTGGTGGCGAACTCGGCGGCAGACAGCAGCACGTCCAGCCGGCCGCCGCCGGCCAACGACGTGGCCAGCTCGTCGTCCATCAGACGCACCGGAATCGTGCCGCCGGGAACACCGGGTGCCAGCCGGGGCCGGTCGGCCAGCGGCCACAGCATGGTGACCGGCACGGGTTTGGAAGTGTCGGGCGCGATCACGGTGTCCAGCGGGCCCGCCGCGCCGCCGGAGGTGTCCAGCGGATCGGGAGGCACACCGAGGACCGGCAGCAGGAAGCGAGCGTTGTCGAGCCGCGCCGGTGCGCCGTAGTCGGGCGTGCCGTTGACGTTGACCAGCAGCGGGTAGACGCCGGGCACGGCGATGTCCAGCGAATGTTTGGTCACCGACCGCATCGGGGCCGACAACGAGAACTTCACCTTCTGGCCACGCTGGAGCGCGGGGGCGACCGTCGCGAACTCGATGGCGGGCTCGTACTGCTCGGTGTCGCCATCGAGGTTGGTGCGCAGTCCCATCGATGCCGGCACCGGCGCCGCGTGTTCCAGGCGCAGCATCACGTCGTGAACCGGGCGGTCGCCGATGTTGGTCACGGTTCCGGCGACGGTCACCACCGGCTCACTGGTCGTGGTGACGACCTGCGGGGTGACCTGGTCGATGCGGACCTGGACGAACGGCGTGGCGCCGGGCTCACCCGCGGCCGCGGTCGGTATGACGCCGACGCTCAGGCCGACCAGGATGCCGACGACTGCCAGCAGGCGCGACAGGACGCCGGGCCGGCGGAGTCGCGGTGCCGTCGAACCGCGGTTGATCCCCGCCAGCGGGTGTCGCCCCCACCTCGAATTACTCTGCATCGTTGTCGGCGGCTACGGCCCGGGACCGTTCTTCCGGCCTCGGACGGGCTCGTCGGCCCGGCGGATG
>DATATV010000026.1:0-47247 GCA_036268615.1 Pseudonocardiaceae bacterium | reverse complement strand
GAACGAACGCGGGCACACGCCGAGAAGCCGATGAATCAGATGGCGCGAACGCTCTGGGCCTGCGGCCCCTTCTGACCCTGACCGATCTCGAACTCAACACGCTGGCCCTCGTCGAGGGACTTGAAGCCGGTGCCCTGAATCTCCGAGTAGTGCACGAAGACGTCAGGCCCGCCACCGTCCTGCTCGATGAAGCCGAAGCCCTTTTCGCCGTTGAACCACTTCACACTGCCCTGCGCCATAATCGGCATCTCCCTGCCTGCGGCCTCAACCCGATCCTCACCGTGAGGTCTTCGGACGACCGTTGCCCGTAGACTCTCTCATCCCTGTCCAGTGGGGGGCGGGCCGGGTTCACTCGCGCTTGCCGTCACCGGCCTCCAGACCGAGCATCGCCAGCAGGCGGCCACAGTCCTCGGCGTCGTCGGCATGGCCGGCGACGGTACGGATCGCCCGTGCGTTCTGGATCGAGTTGTGGATCTGCTCGACGGCTCGGGCCTGCGTCAATCGGCCTTCCACCTGGGTGGGACTCGCGTGTCTGGCCAGGGTCATCCGGCACCTTTCCTTGTCCCGCCAATGCGCCTACCAGGCACCATGACAGGAACTGACGTCGAAGAACCAATTCGAATGTTTCACCGCTGTGGGTGACCAGTGGGCACAGCACCGTCCCGGAGATATCAGGTCACCGAACGGACCCCATCGTGACAGGGAAGCCGGTTCGACACCACCCCACGAGCCACAACGGCCACGTCGAGGGCCGACCGAATCGGTGCCGGAGGCTCTCGGCGCGCTGGTGGGGCCGGCTGGCCGACCGCGTTGGGCCGTTCGTCCCGTCCCGGCGAGCCCGGTCGGGTAGGCTGTGATCAGCGGCCCGCACAGTTCTGCCTCGGGTCGCCCACGCTGTCGACTACCACGCGCCGCGGCCGTCGGGTCTGCGCCGGGCAGGACGACCCTTCCACGTACGGAGATTTCATGGCGGTTCGCCGCTCCCGTTCCACCACCGCTACGCCCACCACCGCCGCCACCTCGGGTTCTGTGCCGTCCGCACGGCCCGAGAACCGGTCGTTCATCGAGCTGGGCGTGCCCCCGGTGCTCGCCGAGACGCTCGCCGCGGGCGGCATCACCAGCCCGTTCCCGATCCAGGCCGCCACCCTGCCCGACTCGCTGGCCGGCCGGGACGTGCTCGGCCGCGGCCGGACCGGCTCGGGCAAGACCTACGCGTTCGTGCTGCCGGTACTGGCCCGCCTCGCGGCCAGCGGCACGTCGACCCGGGCCGGCCGGCCGCGCGCGCTGATCCTCGCGCCGACTCGCGAACTGGCCACCCAGATCCAGGAATCGATCGCCCCGCTCGCCCGCGCGCTGTCGCTGCGCACGCTCACCGTGTTCGGTGGGGTCCGTCCCGGCCCGCAGATCAGCGGCCTGCGGGCCGGCGTGGACGTGCTGGTGGCCTGCCCCGGCCGGCTGGCCGACCACCTGGCCAGCGGGCACGTGCAGCTGGACGCGGTGGAGATCACCGTGCTGGACGAGGCCGACCACATGGCCGACCTGGGCTTCCTGCCGACCGTGCGCCGACTGCTGGACAAGACCCCGGCCGACGGCCAGCGCCTGCTCTTCTCGGCCACCCTGGACTCCGGGGTGGACGTGCTCGTTCGTCGCTACCTGCATGACCCGGTGACGCACAGCGTCGACTCGGAGCGCTCGCCGGTCGCCGCCATGGCCCACCACGTGCTGCACGTGCGGCCGGAGGCCCGACTGCCGGTCCTGGTCGACCTGGCCGCCGCGCCCGGCCGGACGCTGGTGTTCACCCGGACCAAGCGCGGCGCGACCAAGCTCGCCCGACAACTGGTCGCCTCCGGGGTGGCCGCCGTCGAACTGCACGGCAACCTGGCGCAGAACGCGCGCACGCGCAACCTGGCCGCGTTCTCCGAAGGCGCCGCGAACACCCTGGTGGCCACGGACATCGCCGCCCGGGGCATCCACGTGGACGACGTGACCCTGGTGATCCACGCCGACCCGCCGGTCGAGCACAAGGCGTACCTGCACCGCTCGGGCCGCACCGCGCGGGCCGGCGCCGCCGGCATCGTGGTCACCCTGATGACCGACGCGCAGGTCAGCGATGTGCGGGACCTGACCCGGAAAGCCGGCATCACGCCGACCACCACCCGGGTCGGCCCGAACGACGCCCTGCTGGCCGAACTCGCCCCCGGCGAGCGGATCTTCCACACCCCGCCGGTCCGCGAGCAGACCGAGGGCAACCAGCCCCGGCGCGGCGGCCGGTCGACGCCACGCGGCGGCAAGCCGACGCACCAGCCGCGCGGCGAGGCCCGGGCCACGCCCGGCTCGACCCGACGGCCGAAGTCCGACCGGGGCGCCGAAACGGTGACCACCTCGGCACCCCGGCACGGCGACGCGGCCGCGTTCTCCGCGAACAGTCGGATCGGCGGCCGGCGGCGCAGCCGCTGACCCACCGAATTCGCCGAATTCCGCCAACCGGGTAGCCGATGAATCCCTTCCCGGGCGTCGTCCGTATAGAGGCTGGAGGTCGATCCCACCGGAGATCGACCATGCCCAGGCTTTGAGGGAGCGACATGAAGAAGTGGGTGTTCACCGTCGTCGGGATCGTGTTGGTCTTGCTCGGTGTGCTCTGGGTTCTGCAGGGCTCGGGCGAGATGAGCGGCAGCACGATGAGCGGTGAGAAGCAGTTCCTGGTGATCGGCGTCGTGGTCGGCATCATCGGCCTCGGCCTGTTGGTCACCGGCGTGCGGACCTTCGCCACCGCCCGGCGCAGCTGACCGCACGGCACGACACCACACCAGCTCGACCGAGGCCCCCGGACCACGACCAGGTCCGAGGGCCTCGGCGTGTGCGCACTGCCGAATGCGGTGATTCCGGGATTTTGGCGACTTGTTTTCGCCGTTCCCGCAATTCATCCCGCGATTCGAGGCGGCGCTGGTCGACCCCGGTCCGGCTCGTGCGGGCAGCGGCGATTACGCCGTCGGCTGAATCCGGCGTTGCCGCTCGTGACCGGCGGTCAGCGATTTCGGCGGATTCTTCGACACGGGGATGAACAACATCACATTTTCCGGCGAGCATCGGCGGCCGAACGCACCCCGACCGCCTACCAGACGTACCAACTCGACGATCGGCACCTGCGCGCCCTGAGGCCGCCCGGAGTCACCGCGCCGCTGGTCATCGGCCTGGTTGGCGTCGGCGTCGGCCACGGCTGGCCGAACACCGCTGACCAGCGGAGATCAGCCCGCTTCCTCGCCCGCCGCCTGGGCCCGCCGGGCGCGCGCCCGCCAGCGCTCGGCGAGTTGCTGGTCGCCGCGGTGGTCATACATCTCGACCAGTTGGACCATCGCGCTGGTGTCGCCGGCCTCGGCCGCCGCGAGCACCCAGCGCTCGGCCTCCTCAAGGTCGGTGGCACCGGCCCTGCGCCGGGCGTAGGTCAGGCCGAGCTTGTACATGGCCGCCCGGTTGCCCGCCTTCGCCGCCTGCTGGAACCACTCCACCGCGTCGTCGAGCTCGTCCAACTCGTAGTGCAGCGCGCCGAGGCTCAACGCGCCGGTGGTCTCCCCCATCCGCGCGGCCCGCCGGTACCACGCCTTCGCCTCGCTGACCCGGCCCTGCTCCTGGCTGACCTCGCCGAGGTGGTACATCGCCAGCGCCCCGCCGCGAGCGGCCGCGTCGTGCCACCACTCCAGCGCCTCGTCCAGTTTCTTGCGCCCGGCCAGGCAGACCCCGAGATAGGCCATCGCGGCCAGCTCGCCGGCCTCCGCGTCCGGCCGGTAGAACTGTTCGGCCTCGGCGAAGTCGCCGCGCTTGCGGAGCAGTTCGGCCGCGCCGGACATCGCCTTGCGGTCGCCGCCGGCCGCGCCGACCCGGTACCAGGCCAACGCGTCGGTCAGCTCGCCCCGGCGCCGATGGGCGTCGCCGAGCAGTCCGGCGGCCACCGGATCGTCGCGCCGGGCCAGCGGTCGCAGCGCCGAGATCGCCCCGGCCAGGTCACCGCGCTCGCTCAGCAGGCTGGCCAGGTTGTAGACGGCGGCGGAGAACCCGCGCCCGGCCCCGCGCCGGAACATCGCTTCGGCCTCGTCGATCGCTCCCTCGGCGCGGAGCAGCTCACCCAGCTTGACCGCCGCCCGGTACTCACCCCGGTCCACCGCCCACTGGTACATCGACTTGGCCTTGGTGCGGTCGCCGCGCTGCTCGAACAACACCGCGAACTCGTAGACCGCGCGCGGATTGCCGGCCACCGCGGCCTTGCGGTTCCATTCGATCGCCTCGTCGGACCGACCGCGGGCGCGCAGAATGCCCGCGTAGTAGGTCATCCCCCAGCTGTTGCCGAACTCGGCGGCGCGCAGGAAGGCGCGGGCCGCGTTGTCCTCGTCACCTGCTTCGTTGACCGCGACGCCCAACCGCACCAGCAGTTCCGCGTGTTCGGTGGTCGCCGCGACCAGGATCGCCTCGCCCCAGACCATCGCCCCGGGCCGGTCCCGGACCCCGAGCCGCGCCCGGACCAGGCCGAGCATCGCGTCGACGTCACCGCCCTGAGCTGCGGGTTTCCACACCCGCTCGGCAGTGGTCAGGTCGCCGCTGGCCTCGTGCACGACACCGAGGTTGAACGCCGCACCGGACTCGCCGGCCTCGACCGCTCGCTGCAACCAGGTGCGCGCGCCGGCCAGGTCCTTGAGTTCGAGCTGACGCGCGCCGTGCAGGGCCATCGCCTCGGGATCGCCCGCCTGAGCGGATAACGAGATCCGCACCCAGAAGGCATCGGTCGGTCGACCGTCCGGGCCGATGTCGGCCGGCTCCTCCACTGACTGCGTCGACTCCCGTGGGTCGGCGGGTTTCCTGCGCCACCTGAACACCGCAACACTGTAGCGACAAGCGCTGTCGTGTTCCCGCACCTGTTTGCCGGCCGTCACCGCGGACCGGCGGCGGGCGAACCGGTCCGGTTCACCCGCCGTAGCAGGACATCGCGACGCTCAGTCACCAGCGCCACCACCGGGCCGCCCGCCGGGCCACCGCACCGACGAGCCCGACGAGCCCTGGATGGTCCGGAATCCCAAGCGGCACAGCCGATCCAGCGCCGATCAGCCCGCCGTGCGGGAGGGCGCCCACAGGTCGATGCCGGAGTCCACCGCGTACTTGTCGATCTCGGCCAGCTCCGAGTCGCTCAGCGGTTCCCCGTTGAGCGCGGCCAGATTCTGCTCCAACTGCCGGACCGAGCTTGCGCCGATCAGCGCCGAGGTGACCCGCCGGTCGCGGAGCACCCAACTCAACGCGAGCTGCGCCAGCGACTGCCTTCGGGCGGCGGCGATCTCGTTCAGCGAACGAATTCGGCGCATGTTCTCCTCGGACAGCAGCTCGGTGGACAGGCTGGACGGGCGGCTGGCCCGCGAGCCGTCCGGCACGCCGTCGAGGTAACGATCGGTCAACATGCCCTGGGCGAGCGGCGAGAAGGCGATGCAGCCGGCGCCGATCTCGGCCAGCGTGTCCAACAACTCGGTCTCGATCCAGCGGTTGAGCATCGAGTAGGAGGGCTGGTGGATCAGCAGCGGCACCCCGGCCTGCCGGAGCAGTTCGGCCGCCTCCCGGGTCTTGGCCGGCGAGTAGGACGAGATGCCCACGTAGAGCGCCTTGCCCTGGTGCACCGCGGACACCAGCGCGCCGACGGTCTCCTCGATCGGCGTCTCCGGGTCGAACCGGTGGGAGTAGAAGATGTCCACGTAGTCCAGGCCCATTCGGCCCAACGACTGGTCCAGCGAGGCGAGCAGGTACTTGCGCGAACCCCAGTCGCCATAGGGGCCGGGCCACATGTCGTAACCGGCCTTGGTGGAGATGACCAGTTCGTCCCGGTAGGGCCGCAGGTCGTCGGCGATGATCCGGCCGAAGTTCTGCTCGGCCGAGCCGTAGGGCGGGCCGTAGTTGTTGGCCAGATCGAAATGCGTCACCCCGAGGTCGAATGCGCGCCGGGCGATCGCGCGGCCGTTCTCGTAGGGAACCTCGGTGCCGAAGTTGTGCCACAGTCCCAGCGAGATCGCCGGCAGTCGCAGGCCACTCCGGCCCGAGCGACGGTACTCCATCTGGTCGTAGCGATGTGCGTCCGCGTCGTATGGCATGAGCGGAGTCTAGATGCCGTCCAGGTAGGCCGCTCTTGCTGACGCCTCACCGCAATCCCACATTAGGGTTGGTTGCCGCGTGGAAGAGTGTGACGTAGGGTAAATAACTGCGGTTTCGGCCCTTTGTCGGCAGATGTCCTTGAACTGTCCCACTTCCGACAGTTTCGATCACAGTGACTTCAATGCTTACATACTTGCATGGGTTCCGGGTGCGGCGACGAATCGAGTGGAATCGTGATGGCATGGCAGTTGCTCGAAAGCAGCGTCGTTTATTCGAACCCATGGTTCGACGTCCGAAATGACGTGGTGCTGCGGCCGGACGGCGTACCGGACAGCTTCACGCACATCATCGCGCCGGGCTCGGTCACCGTGCTGGCGCTGGACGAGAACGACCATGTCGTGCTGACCCGCCAGTGGGTGTACATCCACGGCGGCACCGAGTGGCGCCTGCCGGCCGGAGTGGTCCGGCCGGCCGACGGGGACCCAGGCGCGGCCGCCCGAAGAGAGCTGACCGAGGAAACCGGACTGGCGGCGTCGAGTTGGCACAAGATCGGTGTCATTCACGGCGCTGACTCAGTGAGCAATCATGTCGACCACCTGTTTCTCGCCACCGGGCTGAGCCCGGCGCCGACCGGGCCGGACTCAACCAAGTCGACGTTCGCGGTTCGCCGCGTTCCGTTCACCGAAGCGCTCGCGCTGATCCGTACCGGCCAACTCCCGCACGCGGGCAGCGGGCACGCGCTGCTGCTCACCGCGCTCGAACGGGCCGCCGAGGTCGCCTGACCGGCTCAGAGCCGCCACTGAATCCCGTACCCCCGGTCGGGGCGCGGATTGAGGAACGAGGCGGACACCTCGCCGATGCCGTTCACGATGAGCTGGTCGGGGCCGGGCTCGATCTCGTCGGCGTCCCGGTGGAAGACCGCGTTCACCCGCCAGACCTGCCGGGGCAGGTGGGCGGGATCGAACCGGACGGTCAGGTCGAACCGCTCGCATCGGCGTTCCGGCCAGAAGACGTAGGTCGGCCGCATCGGCTGACCCTGCGGTACCCGCACCTCCAGTCCGAAAGTGTGTTCCTGCCCGGGTTGCAGCTTGCCCGGGAGTTGCAGATTCATCAGGAAGCGAGAGGCCGACGGGCGTTCCATGCCGCCGAACACCGCGCCCTCCAACACCTGCACGTCGAGGTCGCCCGGTCGGTCGTCGCCGGTCCGGGGCAGGCTGATCGACCAGGGAATGTGATCGATCGGTTCACCGGTGGCCACGATGGTGCGGGTCTCGGTGCACGCGGGCGTCGGACCGTCCAGCCGCAGCAGCGCCTTGAAGCGACGCACGTACCATTTTTCGCTCTCGTCGTCCGACTTTCCCGCAGCGGCGTGCGCCTGCATCGCCACCTCGGCGAGCCGTTCCAGGCCGACATCGACCCGACGGCGAATCGTGCGCGCGTCCCGGCTCTCCCGCTTGGCGAGCCAGTCGACCCGTTCGGCGAGAAACGCCTGCTGCGCGTCGGGGTTCAGCCCGAGCGAGGTCAGCGTGGCGATGCGCAGGTCCTCGGGGAAGCCGGTGGTCGCCTGGGTGACCCACGCCTGAATGCGCCGCCGGGCATCCTCTGCGCCGTCACCTTCGGCGATGTCGCACAATTCGCGCAACGCCGGTCCGATCAAACGATCCAACCCGGGCGCATGGAGACCACGCCCCTTGCGCAGCCCCTTGAGTTCTTCCATGAGCTCGTTCGGCGAAATCGTCATCGACCCTCCGGTCACGACTGCGCAGGAATGCGCATTTCCTCACGGCGCGATGTTGCCGGGCCGGCACCCACCATAACGGCGGACAACCTTTCCAGCGACGCTCCGTGCGCTATGTCGGCTGGCGAGTGCCCTACGTTACCGGGATCCCACTATCGGTTGTGCCACAGGGTGGTCAGAGGGCGCGGACCTGCGGTGGGTCAGCGGAACTTGCCAGTTTCGACCACCCGCCGTGCCGTAATCCGCACCTGGCCCGGGCGATGTGCGGTTCGGTACGAATACGGAATTCTGATATTCGCGCACAGCCGATAGGTACTCGGTCAACTACCGCTGGTAAGTACGTATGGTAATACCGAACCCGGCCAACCAGATCGAGAACCGGCGTGTTGCGCTATTCGTGACAACAACACGGCCGGGGGCGCCGGCCGCCGGCGGTGGCCACCCGACCCGCCCGGCCGCCCGGCCCGCGGGACGCGGGACGCGGGACGCGACCGAAGCCGGTACTCCGAAGGACTGAAGGTCTGACAATTTTTCCGATCACAGAAGATCCGAAAAATCCGGAACGACCCTAATGTCCAGGACCCGGAGCAAACCACATAATCCCTGGTCAACAGGCATAAATCGACCATCCACCGCCGCCCGGAACCCGGCCGGCAGCGGGACCGCGATCGGGCCGGGCCGCCACCGCCCCGACGTGATTTGGGTCAACATCGGCGACCCTGACAGGCCGCCGAGGTGCAGGATAATCGACGGCCGGGGCCAGGAGCTGCGCAAACGAGGAGGAGCCGACGGAGGTGCCGGGAAACCGGCACCGGCCACAGTGGACGGACGTCGAGTCGAGAGGCCGTTGATCGCATGCCGCTTCGTCGCAGGGCCGGCGCGGGTGTCTCGACACCCGACCCGGCACGGCCCCCGGCCGGACCGGCGCTCAGAGGGCTCATTCTGCCGGTCTTCCTGCCCGTCGTGGTCACCGAGATCGGCAACGGCGCGGCCACCCCGGTCATCGCGATCACCACCCAGGGCTTCGGCGGGTCGACCGCGATCGCCGCGCTGATGGTCGCGCTGCTCGGGATCGGCCGGGTGCTCGGCGACATCCCGGCGTCGATCCTGGCCGAGAAGGTCGGCGACCGGCGCTCGATGCTGATCGCCGCCGCCGTCTCGTTCGTCGCCTACGGGACCTGCCTGCTGTCCCACTCGCTGCTCGCCTACGCCGCCGGACTGCTCGTCGCCGGCATCGCCAACGCGACGTTCTACCTGGCCAGGCAGTCCTTCGTGATCGAGACCGTGCCGTCGAACCTGCGCGCCCGCGCGCTCTCGGCACTGGGTGGCTCGCACCGGATCGGCCTGTTCATCGGCCCGCTGATCGGCGCCGGCGCGATCGAACTGTGGGGCACCAAGGCCGCCTACGACGTGGCCATCTCGGCCAACATCCTGACGGTGATCCTGCTGCTGGTCGTCCGGGACAAGGAACCCGACGCCGGCAAGGCACCGCGCTCCCGGCTGGTGCCCGAGCACGGCTCGGGGCGCGTCCTCGCCGAACACTGGAAACTCTTCTCCACCTTGGGTTTCGCCATCATCGCGGTCGGCGCTGTGCGTGCCGCCCGACAGACCGTGGTGCCGATCTGGGCGGTGCACATCGGCCTCGGCGCGGCCCAGACGAGCCTCATCTTCGCCATCGCCAGCGCGGTGGACATGGCCCTGTTCTATCCCGCGGGCAAGGTGATGGACCTCTACGGGCGGCTGGCCATCGCGCTGCCCGCGATGACCATTCTCGGCGTCACGATGATGCTGCTGCCGCTCACCCACGGGCTGGTCATGCTGACCGTGGTCGCGATGGCGATGAGCTTGGGCAACGGCATCGGCGCGGGCATCATGATGACGCTCGGCGCGGACACCGCGCCGGAGGCCGGGCGACTGCGTTTCCTTGGTATCTGGCGCTTTCTGGGCGACGTGGGCAACGCGGCCGGCCCGCTGCTGGTGTCGGCGATCGCGTCGCTGTTCACGCTGGCGGCCGGCATCGTCTCGGTCGGCACGCTCGGCCTGGCCGCGTCCGCCGGCCTGTTCGTGCTGGTGCCGAGGTACTCGCCGTTCGCCTACCGGTCCCGTCGCCGGGTGGAGAAACCAGAGCCGTCGGGCTGACGAAGGCCGGGTCACCGGTGACGGTGGCCCGGCCTTTCGGTCAGCTGCCCAGAACCTGGAACTCCCACAGCGAATAGCCGTACTGGGTGTCCCGCGCGGTGCCGTACATCCGCACGTACCGGCCGGTTCCGGAGACCGACAGCGTCTGGTTGCCACCGGTCCCGGTCGTGGTGGAGTAGATGGTGGTCCAGGTCGAACCATCCGGTGAGGTCTGGATCTGGAACGCGGTGCCGTAGGCGGTCTCCCAGTTCAGCACCACCTGGCTGATCGGGTGACTGGCACCCAGGTCGACTTCGAGCCATTGCGGATCGCTGAACGCGCTCGACCAGCGGGTGCCCAGGTTGCCGTCGACCGCGGCCGAGGCCGGGAAGCTGGCGTTCTCCATCGACGACGCGGTCGCGTTCTTTCCTTGCGACAGCAGGGTTGTGCCCGGGCTGGTGCCGCCGCCGGAGGAGGGCGTGCCGTAGACCGCGAACTCGTAGAGCGAGTCGCCGTACTGCGACGCTCTGCTTGTCGCGTAGATCCGGATATATCGCCCGGCGCCGGACAGGGTGGCGTCCTGGATGTCGGCCGGGCTGTTGTTGTTCGAGTAGCTGGTGGTCCACGTCGTGCCGTCGGACGATGTCTGTATCTGGTAGGCCGCTGCCGCGGCCGCCTCCCAGGTCACCGTCGCGTGGGTGAGGTTGTAGTTCTGGCCGAGGTCGACCTGCAACCACTGCGGGTCGCTGAACCCGCTGGACCAACGGGTCGTCACGTCGCCGTCGGTGGCGTTGCTCGCCGGGAAGCTGGTGCTCTCCACCGAGGAGGCCGTGGTCGGCTTGCCCTTGGCGATGTTGGTGCCCAGGCTGCCGGCCGGCGGCTTGTTGTAGACGGCCACGTAGTCGACGTTCAGCTGCCCGCCGGACACCGTGCTGGCGTTGGGGCCGCCGCCGAACGCGGCCGGGAAGCCGCCGCCCATGGCCAGGTCGAAGATGATGTAGAAGCTGTGGTCGACGGCGTTGGCCCAGGTGGTCGCGTCGACCTGGTTGGAGTTGACGGTGAAGTAGTTGGTGCCGTCGAGGTACCAGCGGATCTGCTCGGGCGAGGTCGATCGGTCCACCTCGACCGCGTAGGTGTGGTAGCCGGTCTGGCAACCACTGCACGCGTGCTCACCACTGCCGATGCCGGTGGACTCGTTGCACGGGCCGCCCGGATCGGTGCCGCAGTGCAGCGTGCCGAACACCGAGCTGCGGCCGTTGATGTCCTCCATCGTGTCGACCTCGCCGGAACCCGGCCAGGGCACACCGACCCGCAGCGGGGAGCCCAGCATCCAGAACGCCGGCCAGTACCCGGCGCCGTTGGCGGTGGTGACGTTGGGCTGCTGGATGGACGCCTGCATCCGTACCACGCCGCCGGGCTCCGCGCCGAAGCCGTCGGCCTGCGTCTCGACCCGGCCGGAGGTCCAGCCGGAGTTCGGGTCGGTCCCCGAGTGCAGCGCCTTGAGCACCAGGTGGCCGCTGCCGTCCTGGTAGACGTTGGCGGTGCTGTTGGTCATCGTCTCGATCTCACCGGTGCCGAAGCCGCTGCCCGCGCCGGTGTCGTAGCGCCAGGTTCCGGTGTCCAGCGCGGAGTTGGCGGCGCCGCTGAAGTCGTCGCTCCAGGTGGTGCTGAAGCCTGCGGGCGCGGCCGGCACGTCGGCCGGCTGGGCCGCGGCAGGCGCGACCCCGGCCGCCGCCGGTGCGGCCGCGGGTGCTGGTTGGGCGGCGGCCGGCGAGCCGACCAGCCCGATCACGGAGATGACGGCGAGGGCCACCAGGCCGACCGCGACCCGGCCGTCCGGCCGGTGCGGTAACTGCCCGCGCGTGCCTCTGATCGACATGCGTACTCCTTTGTACGGGGGCAAGGCGACCGCAGGTGGCCAGGAAGCGGCGCCGTGGCAGGGGCGGATCGTGAGAGCGCTCTCACGAGCATCCCGGTCCGCTCGGAGCGCTGTCAAGGAAATGCCGAGGTTCCGGAACCACCACGCGCCAAGCGGTATCGCGCCCACTTTTGTCCACAGTGGATTAACAGTGCGCGGTGACGCTGTGAACGTCGAGAATCAGCGGGAGCCCACCGCGAACGAGGCCAGGCCGGTGTCCAGCAGGCGGGCCGCCCGGTGCACGTCGGCGCTCACCGCGGCGCGGACCTCCGCCGGCGTCCGGACGCCGTCGACGTAGCGGCGCAGGCCACCGAACTGGATCTGCCAGAGCCCGAGCAGTGCGGTCGCGGCGATTCGCGGCTCGGGGTCGTCCGCGTCGAGCCCGGCCCGCTCGGCCAGGATCTCGGCGGCCGCTGCGATCAACCGGTCCAGGCCGGTGCGCTGGTGCGCGCGCAGCGCCGGGGTGCTGTGGATCAGCTCGCGGAACCGGGCGATCCGCACGGTCGCCCGAATCGGGTCGGCCTGCGTGTCCAGGTACGAGGTCAGACCGGTCAGCTCGGCGTCCAGGATGCGCAGCGCCGACTCGACCGGGGAGCGGGTCGGGTCGATCAGCGTCGTGCGCAGCGCGGTCAGCGTCGTGTCGAAGCGGTCCAGCAGCAACGACTCCTTGGTCGGGAAGTAGTTGAAGACGGTCTTCTCCGACACCCCGCACGCCTCGGCGATCTCGGTCACCCGGACCGCGTCGAAACCGCGCTGCAGGAACATCTCGGTGGCGGTGTCGGACAGCTGCTGCCGCATCAGCCGCTTCTTGCGTTCGCGCAGCCCTTCCCGCTGGCCCGCCCGGTCCACTGTCCGACCACTCACCCGCCCAGGATAGTCCAGTTCCAGCAGACTTGCTGCTACAGTAATTTTTCAGTTACTGAATATATGACCGACCGAAGGACCGACATGCCCCAGCTTCTTGTCTCCGCCAACCTTTTCTTCGCCGGCCTGCTGGCCGGCCTGGAGTTCCTGGTCCGGTTCGGCGTGCGCGGGCCGATGGCGAGCCTGGCCGAGCTGCCCCAACTCCAACTCCGACAGGCGCTCGTCCACCGGATGCGCGGACTGGTGGCGACCGTCTTCCTGCTGACCATCGTCTCGTCGATCGCCGTCACCGTGCTGACCCACGCCGAACCGGGCTTCGGCTACCGCTGCGCGGGGGTGCTGGCGATCCTCGCCTGGGCGGTGACCACGTTCACCGGCACCGTCCCGATCAACAGCGCGATCATCACCTGGCAGGTCGACGCGCCGCCGGCGGACTGGCGCACGCTGATCGCCCGGTGGGAACGGCTGGACACCGTGCGCACCGTGGCCGCGCTGCTGGTCTTCGCGCTGTTCCTGACCGCCGAGGCCCTGAACTGACGATCGCCGAAACGCCCTAGTGGGCGGTCACCAGCACGTCCCACATCGCCTTGCTCGCCGCGAAGTACTCCCGAAAATAACCGTACACAGTGGACTCCATCCCCACCGACGCCGAGCCGATGCCGACGCCGTAGCCGGTCACCCCGTTGGCCCGGCACAACGCGACCGCCCGGGCCACGTGAAAGGCCTGGGTCACCAGGATCGCGCGATCCACCCCGAACACGGTGCGGGCCCGCACGCAGGTGTCCCAGGTGTCGAAGCCCGCGTGGTCGACCACCACCTGCCGGGCCGGCACGCCGTGCGCGACCAGATAGCGGCGCATCACGTCCGGCTCGTCGTAACCCCGGCCGTTGTCGTTGCCACTGACCAGAATCACCTCGACCTTGTGCCGGGCGTAGAGGCTCACCGCGGCGTCCAGCCGGCTCACCAGGAACGCCGTCGGTCGGTTCCCGACCACCCGCGCACCGAACACCAGCGCGACCGGGACGGCCGGCACGCTCGCCGGGTCACGCAGGTACGGGCCGGCCACCGAGCGCTCCCAGACGGTCGGCACTGTGGCGAGCACCACGAGCAGCACGAACCCGACCAGCAGCCGCCGGCGCCAGCTACGGAACCGTCCTCGGCCGGGCGCACGCCGCTGACCAGCGTCATCGTCGTGCACCTGATCAGCGTCGCCCACGTCCGCAGGACGCTACCGGAGCCGGTCGGCGGCGCTCACCGAGCCGACGGCAGCGGTGCGGCCGGCGCGAGCGTGCCCGGGTCGTGGTCGTAGAGCCAACCGGTGGCCCGCGGATAGGCCCGCGGGAAGACGATCGGCATGACCAGATCGCGCAGCCGGGCGGCGATCGGCCCGGCGGTCTTCGCGTCCCGGTTGGCGGTCGCGGCCTTGGCCATCTTGTCCACCCGCTGCCGGCGGACCCGGTCGTACTCGGCCAGCGCGGCGGTGACGGAGTCGGTCCGCTGGAGTTGCTGGGCGAGCGCGAGAGCGTCCTCGACGGCCATCGAGGCACCCTGCCCGGCACCGACCGGATGGGCCGCGTCGCCGATCAGCACGGTCCGGTCGCGGTACTGCCGGGTCACCGGGGCGAGCAGGTGGTTGCGGGTCAGCGCGTGAATCTCCCGGGTGGCCCGCAGGATCGTCACGGCCCGCGGTTCGGCGGCGTAGCACCCGATCAGCTCGGCGAGACCGAGCGCCTGTGTTGGGGACGAGCTGACCTGCGCCGACCACCAGACCGAGCCGTCGGGCCCGGGCAGGTGGATGAAGGCGCCGCGGCGGCCGAAGATCATGTTCCACGAGTCGGCACCCCGGTCCGTCCCGGCCGACACACCGGACACCGTCGAAGTGCCGGCGTCGGTGGGTTCCGGCGCGGCCGGGTCGATCAGCCCGCGGGTGGCCGACCAGATCCCGTCGGGTCCAGCCGCCGGCCGGTGACGATCCGGGCGCCGGCCCGCAGTGCCTCGGTGCGCAGGGCCGTCACGAGGTCGCCACGCATCAGCGTCACGCTGCGCAGCGGATCTCCCGCCGGGCGGGCCCGGGGCACGTCACCGAGCAGCTTGCCCCGACCCGACCACATCCGCTGGCGGTCCACCGCGAAGCCGACCCGCTGCACGTCGGCGAGGCAGCCCAGCACCGCCAGGCACCGCAGCCCGTTCGTGGCCAGGCTCAGGAACGAGCCCACCGGTCCGGCCGGATCTTCGTACGCCTCGTACACCGTGACCTCGGCGCCGATCCGCCGTAACGCGATCGCGCCCGCCGCGCCGGCCACCCCGCCACCGACCACCACAACCTTCATGTCGACCCCCCTGAACTCCAGTTCACTGAATCATTATTCGGTGAAATCGAGTTCAGTATGATGAGCCGGAGAGCGAGCTGTCAACGGGGAGACCGACGTGGGTGTACGCAAGGCCAGGGCCGCCGAGACCGAGGCGGCGCTGAAGGATTCGGCTCGCACGCTGTTCGTCGAGCGCGGCTACCTGAACACGAAAATCACTGACATCACCGCCGCCGCCGGCCGCGCCACCGGCTCGTTCTACGAGCACTTCGGGAGCAAGCAGGACCTGCTCAACGCGCTGCTCGCGGATATGCACGGCGACGCGCACGACGTGATGACCGCACCGGAACACCACGGGGAGCACGACCTCACCGACCGCACGCAGCTGCGCGCGCACCTCGCGGTGGCCTGGCAGCTGATCCGCACCAACCTGCCGATCGTGATCGCACTCGTCGAGTCGGACCTGACCGACAGCACCGCCCCGGACGGCGGCTGGCGGCGGCTCGTCGAGGGCACCGGGGTGCTCCGCGAGCACCTCGACCAGTTGCGCGAGCGCGGCCACCAGCTGCCCGGCGACCCGACGCTGGTGGCCGCGGCGATGGGCGGCCTGGTGTCCACTCTCGCGCTCGCCGTGCTCCGCTCGAACGCCTCCGGCTACGCCGAGGACGAGGTGCTGGACACCATGACCGCCCTGCTGCTCAACGGTTTGGCCGGTCCCAGCTCAGAAACGTGACCGTCTCGTCGATCGGCGCCCGGTCGATCCGGACGTGCGGCGCGGAGGTGTCCTCGAAGCCGATGGACAGCGCGCAGAACAGCACCAGTCCGGCCGGCGGCGACACCACTTCCGCGACCGTCCGCCGATAGACCGACCACGCCTTCTGCGGGCAGCTGTGCAATCCTTCGGCGCGCAGCAACAACATCACCGTCTGCAGGTACATGCCGACATCGGCCCACTGCGCCGCACCCATCGACCGGTCGAGACAACAGAACAGGGCGGCCGGCGCACCGAAACAGTTCCAGTTCGCCGCAACGGCTTCCGCCCTGCCCTGCGTGTCCGCACGGTCGATTCCCATTGCCGCGTAACGCTGTTCACCGGCGGCGAACCGGCGCTCCCGATACGGAGAGGCAAGAGCAGGCGGATAGCTGTCGAACTCGCGCTCGTCCCCCGGGTCGCCAGCGGCCAACCGCTCGGCGGCGCGTTTGGTCACCTCGGCGAGCGCCCCGCCGGTCAGCACATAACTGTGCCACGGCTGGATATTCCCGCCCGACGGCGCCCGCGCGGCCGTGCGCAGCACCCGGGTCAACACCTCTTCGGACACCGGCTCGTCGGTGAACGCGCGCACCGCCCGCCGACTCGCCACCGCCTGATAGACATCCACGTCCGATCCCCTTTCCGGCCTGTCTACTGTGGTGACGGCCGGGGACAGGGAAAGGTGACCGATGAGCGAGCGGGACGGGCTGGCCGAGCGGTTCGAGGCGGAGCGGGACCAGCTCCGCCGGGTCGCCTACCGGCTGCTCGGCTCGCGGGCCGAGGCCGAGGACGCCGTCCAGGAGGCCTGGCTGCGCCTGGTCCGGGTGGACGCCGAGGAGGTGCGCAACCTCGGTGGGTGGCTGCGTACGGTGGTGTCCCGGATCTGCCTGGACCTGTTGCGGGCCCGGGCGTCGCGGCGGGAGGACCTGGTCGGCCACGAACTGCCCGACCGGACCCTGGACGGCGACCCGGAACAGGACGCGGTGCTGGCCGACTCGGTCGGCCGGGCGCTGCTCGTCGTGCTGAACACGCTCGGACCGGCCGAACGGATCGCCTTCGTGCTGCACGACATGTTCGCCGTGCCGTTCGACGATATCGGGTCCATTGTGGACCGATCGGCGGTGGCCACCAAGAAGCTCGCCAGCCGCGCCCGGCAGAAGATCAACGGAACGCCGGCGGTCCCCACCGACGAACTCGACCGACAGCGGCGGGTGGTCGAGGCGTTCCTGGCCGCGTCCCGCGCCGGCGACGTGGCAGCGGTGGTCGCGGTGCTGGCGCCGGACGTGGTCCGCCGCGCCGACCGGGCCGCACTGTCCGACGGCCGGCCCACCGAGGTCCGCGGCGCCCGGCCCGTGGCCGAGGAGATCGTCGTGTTCGGCCGCAACGCACGGTCGGCCGAGCTGGCGCTCGTCAACGGCGCGGTGGGGATCGTGGTGGCCCCACTGGGCCGGCTGCTGCTCGCCCTCAGCTTCACCGTCGAGAGCGAGCAGATCACCGGCTACCAGCTGATCGCGGACCCGGACCGGCTGCGCGGGCTGGACCTCGCGCTGCCCTACAGCTGGGTCTGATCGCGGACCGGCGCGCCGGGCAGGACGGACATCATCGCCGGGCGCCGGGTCGGCACGGTCCGCACCTGTTCGGCGGCGCGCTCATCGGTCATCAGGTCCGACACCATCGCGCAGAGCACGTCGACGCACAGGCTCGCGGACGGCCGGTGGTCGGGTTCGAGCGCGGTCATCGCGCGCAGCAGTCCGGCCAGCGAGTTGGGCAGGCTGTTGGGCAGCCGCGGCTGCCGGTCCAGCCGGGCCAGCGCGGTCTCCAGCTTGCTGGTGCCGGTGTACTCCCGCCGGCCGGTCAGGCACTCCAGCAGCACCAGGCCGAGCGCGTAGATGTCCACCGCCGGGCCGAGCGGGCCGCCGTAGACCTGTTCGGGGGCAAGATAGGCGGGCGTGCCGACGATCTCGTCCACGCCGCTCACCCGGGACTGCCCGGACAGCAACGCGATCCCGAAGTCGCCGAGGTAGGGCAGGCCCTGCCGGTCGAGCAGGATGTTGGACGGCTTCACGTCCCGATGCACCACACCCCGGCTGTGCACGTGGCCCAGTCCGTCGGCCAGCAGCGCGACCAGCGACACGGCCAGCGCGGCCGGCAGCGGGCCGGTGTGCAGCCGCGCGCTGAGGCTCTGGCCGCGGATGAGCTGCATGACCAGGTACGGGCGCGCGCGGTAGACCCCGCCGTCGAACACCGAGACCAGGCTGCGATGGTCCAACCGGTCCAACGCGATGGCCTCGTCGGCGATCCGGCGGCAGGCGGTCGGGTCGAGATCGGCCGGGAACAGCTTCACCGCGACCGGCCGGTCCAGCACCTCGTCCTGCGCGCTGTAGACCTCGGTGCCCACGCCGCGCCCCAGCAGACTGCCGACCTGGAACCGGGCGGGCAGCGGCGGGTTCGGTGGCCGGAACGCGACATAGGGTCGCTGTCGCCGCATCTGATCCACCTCCGCATCCGACCAGTCGAACCACTCTGTGTGGTTCCACTCAAGCACGTCCGCGCGGCCGGCGCCGCTGCCAACCCCAACGAAGCGTGCGGCGGTCGGATACTGCGTCCACCGCACGTCTTCGGTGAACCCGCCCGATCCGGCCACGTCCACCACCCCGACCGGCCACGACAGCCGGAAAGATCTGATCAGCCGGCTGATCCCGGTGCGACGCGCAGCCGCCCGCTCAGCCGATCGGTGGACGCGCCCAGCCGGCCGGCCGGTTCGCCGATCCAGGAGATCAGCCGATGCGCGCGCCGGCCGCTGTCGCGACACTGAAACTCATCCGCCGCGTGGGGGACGCGGCGGGCCCGCAACCGGGCGAAGGAGGAGCCATGGCCGCCCTGTTCGTCGCCGTCACGTCGTGGATCTGGCTGGTCCTGGAGATCGGTCTGGTGGTGCGGGACCGCAGGCGCGGCAAGGGATCGGCGAGCCTGGACCGAGGCAGCAGGCGGGCCGTGGTGATCCTGACGGTCATCGCGTCGGTCGGCTCGACCGCCGTGCAGGTCCTGCTGCCCGCGCACAGCGCGCTGCGACTGAGCGCGGCCCCGCACGTGCCGTGGGCGCCGCCGGCGGGCCTGGCCGTGATGTGGTTCGGCCTGGTCCTGCGGGTCTGGGCGATCACCGTGCTGGGCCGGTCGTTCCGGACCACGGTGGAGATCGACACCGACCAGCGGGTGGTGGACCGCGGCCCGTACCGCTGGGTGCGCCACCCGTCCTACAGCGGCCTGCTGTTGATCACCCTCGGCTACGGCCTCGCGGCGGACAACTGGATCTCGCTCGGCCTGATGATCGTGCTGCCGCTCTCCGCACTGCTGTGGCGAATCACCGTCGAGGAGCGGGCGCTGGTCAGCACCCTGGGCGGCCCGTACGAGACCTACCGGGCGCGGACCAAGCGGCTGGTTCCGGGCCTCTGGTGAGGTCAGTCCCGCGCGAGAGCCAGCCGGACGACCGACCGGGAAGCACTCGGCTCGGCGACCGCGGTGAAGCCCGCGCGTAGGTACATCGACAGCGTGCCCCGGTAGAGACCGGCCGATCCGGTGGGCCGAACCGACGGGTCCACCGGATACGCCTCGACAACCCGCGCGCCGTGCCGCCGAGCCAGGTCGACGGCGCCGGCCAACAACGCGGTGGCGACCCCGTGTCGTCGATGCCCCACCCGCACCACAAAACAGGTCACCGACCAGAGTCCGTCCTCAGCAGCGCGCCGGGTCGCCGCGCTCCCCCAGTCCCACCGGTCCGGGGTCGCGTCGCGAATCGTCAGCATGGGCCGATGCCGCACCACCTGACCGACCGGAACCAGCCCGGCGATCACCGGCGTGCCGACATCCCGCCCCACCAACCAGCCCTTTCTGCGAGTTCTCACTCCTCATGAGAGAAGACTTGCATGAATGACGGAAGTCCCCTAGATTCATGCGAGTCAACTCTTACGAAAGGGATTTCCACACCATGGCCACCACCGCTTCCTCCCCCACCACCCGCACGATCACCCTGCCCGGCGGCCTCCCCGTCACCGTTCAGGAATTCGGCACCAACACCGACGGACAGGCGGTGCTGCTGCTGCACGGCGGCGCCGGCCCCCGCACCATGGCCGGCCTGGCCACCGCCCTGTCCCAGCACGTCCACGTCGTCTCCCCGACCCATCCCGGCTTCGACGGCACGCCGCGGCCCGAGCAGACCGACACCATCACCGACCTGGCACTGGCCTACCTCGACCTGTTGGACACCCTCGACCTGACCGGCGTGATGGTGATCGGCAACTCCATCGGCGGCTGGATCGCCAGCGAGATGGCCCTGCACGACACCCGTGGCCGGCTGGGCTGCCTGGTCCTGCTCAACGCCGTGGGCATCAACACCCCGACCGGCGACCAGATCCTGGACACCCGCACCGTCAATCCCGCCGAACTCAGCACGCTTTCCTTTGCCGACGCGGCGTTCCGGCCGGACTTCGCGTCCTTCACCGACCAGCAGAAGGCCGGCATGGCCGCCAACCAGCAGACCCTGGCCGCCTACGCGGGCGAGGCGTTCACCCACGACCCGAAGCTGCGCGGGCGCCTGCACCGGGTCACCATCCCGGTCCTGGTCGCCTGGGGTGACCAGGACGGCGTCGCCCCGGTGGGCTTCGGTCGCGCCTACGCCGACGCGTTCCCGCAGGGCCGCTTCGTGCCCGTCGCCGACGCCGGCCACTTCCCGCACATCGAGCAGTTGGGCGCGACTCTCGGCGCCATCGGCGACTTCGTCGACACCGTCATGAAGCCGGCCGACAACAACTGACCGCCCGGCGGTCCGTCCAGGAGGAGGAGAAATGGGTGACTTCGGCCATCGCCGCAGGCTGCTCGTGTTGGCCGTGTGCTGCACAAGTCTGCTGATCGCCGGCCTGGACGTGACCGCCGTGAACGTCGCACTGCCGGCCGTCGGCCGGGATCTGCACGCCCCGGTCAGCGGTCTACAGTGGACAATCGACGGCTACACCCTTGCCGTCGCGGGTTTCCTGATGCTCGCCGGGTCCACCGCCGACCGGATCGGCCGCAGGCGGGTGTTCCGGACCGGCCTCGCGCTGTTCACCGGCGGCTCGCTCGCCTGCTCGCTGGCGCCGAGCCTGCCGTGGCTGGTCGGCTTCCGGGTGGTGCAGGGACTGGGCGCGAGCATGCTCAACCCGGTCGCCCTGTCGATCCTGACCACCACCTTCACCGACCCCCGCGAACGCACCCGGGCGATCGGGGTGTGGAGTGGCACGATCGGCCTGTCGCTCGCGCTGGGGCCGGTGGTAGGCGGCCTACTGGTCAGCGCGGCCGGCTGGCGCTCGGTGTTCTGGATCAACCTCCCGGTCGGCGTGGCGGCGATCGCGCTGACCGGGCTGCTCGTCCCCGAGTCGAAGGCGCCCACCGCGCGCCGGCCCGACCCGGTCGGTCAGGTGCTCGTCGTGACGGCGCTCGGCTCGATCACCGGCGCGATCATCGAGGGTTCTCGGCGTGGTTACGCCAATCCGCTGATCATCGGGCTGCTCGGGCTGGGCGTCGTGGCGGTGGCCGCGCTGCTCGGCCACGAGTCGCGCCGGGACCAACCGCTGATCGACCTGACGTTCTTCCGCTCCATCCCGTTCGCCGGCGCCACCGTCGCGGCGGTCGCGGCGTTCGTCGCCCTGTCCGGGTTCCTCTTCCTCAACACCCTGTACCTACAGGATGTGCGCGGCTTCAGCGCACTGCACGCCGGGCTGCTCACCGTGCCGATGGCCGCGGCGACCGCGATCGCGGCACCGATCTCCGGCCGGCTCACCGCCCGGTACGGCGCTCGGCCGCCGCTGGTCGCCGCGGGCCTGCTGGTCGCCGGCTCGGCGGTGCTGTTCACCAGCCTCACGCCGACAACCGCGCTGCCGGTACTGCTCGTCGCCTACCTGTTGTTCGGCACCGGGTTCGGCCTGGTCAACACGCCGATCACGAACACGGCGGTGACCGGGATGCCGAGGGCGCAGGCCGGGGTGTCCGCCGCGATCGCCTCGACCGGCCGTCAGATCGGCAACAGCCTCGGCGTCGCCGTGCTCGGTTCGCTGGTGACCGCGCACCTGACCGGCGGCGGGTTCACCGTGGCCAGTCAGGTCGGCTGGTGGGTGCTGGCCGGGTGCGGGGTCCTCGTCGCCGCGCTCGGCGTGCTCACCACGACCCGTCGGGCCACCGCGAGCGCCACCCGGATCGCCGCGCGCTTCCCGTCGGTGCCCGCCGAGAGCGTGCGAGCGGTGTCTCATCGTTGGAGCGGGCTCACTATGCTGGAGGCGGCCCGAAAGGTGAACCGATGACCGAGCAGAGCACGACCGGCCGCGTCAACCAGAAGCAGCGCACCCGCAAGGCGATCGTCGAGGCGGCGGCGGAACTCAGCCGCACCGGCCGCGAGGTGACCATGCCCGAGATCGCCAAAGCGGCACTGGTCTCCGAAGCCACCGCGTACCGGTATTTCCCCGACCTGGCCAGCCTGTTGCCGGAGGCCTTCGCCGACCAGCTGCCGACCCCGGCCGAGGCGCTGAAGTCGGTCCAGGACTCCACCGACCCGGTCGAGCGCATCGCCGCCGCGACCGAGTTCCTGCTGCGCCACGTGCTGACCCGGCGCGGGGTGGTCCGCGCGATGATCGCCGCCACCATCACCCGGCCGGCCGACGCGGCCGCCCGTCCCGGCCTGCGTTTCGGCCTGATCGAGCACGCCCTGGCTCCGCTCACCGCGAAGCTCGGCCGCGCGGACACCGTTGCCCTGGAACAACTCCTCCGCGATCTGGCGATCGTCGTCAGCGCCGAGGCCCTGTTCAACCTGACCGACCTGTACCACCTGGACCCCGAGGACGCGATCACCAGCGTCGTGCACACCGCGACCACGCTCACCGAGGTTTTCGTGCGGGAGCACCCGACGGCCGGTCGCTCCCGGCGTTGACGCCTCAGCCGGCGGCCAGCGCCGTGCTGATCGCCGCCGCCGAGGGCATCCCGCTGCGGGCGCCCACCTCGGCCACCGACAGGGCCGCCGCCGCGTTCGCCGCCCTGGCCGCCGCGGTGAGGTCTTCACCCGCGGCCAGGTGAGCGGCGAGCACGCCGTTGAACGTGTCGCCGGCCCCGGTCGTGTCGCGCACCTCGGTGGGGCGCGCCGGCAGGTGGTCGCTCGCGCCGTCAGACCCGACGACGAGCACACCGTCCCCGCCGAGCGTCACCACGACCGCGGACTTCGTGCGCTCGCTCAGCCCCCGGGCCTGGGCCAGCGCGTCGACCAGAACGTCGTCGGATGATCCCGCGCCGTGCTCGGGCAGCCCGCCCGCGCCACCGATCGACCGGGCGAGGGCTGCGACCTCGCCCGCGTTGGGCGTGAGCAGCGGCCCGTGCCCGAGCAGTTCGGCCAGCACCGGAATCACCGGCGCGGGGTTGAGCACACACGGCACGCCCGCCGCGGTCGCCTCCTCGACCGCCGCCGCGACCGCCGGACCGGGGATCTCTGTGCTCACCAGCACGCAGCCGAGGTCGGGCAGCGCGGCCCGGACGGCGGCCCGGACATCCTGCTCGGCCACCAGATCGTTGGCGCCGGCACCGACGGCGATCTGGTTCTCGCCCCGCTCGTCCACGACGATCAGCGCGACGCCGGTCGGAGTCCCCGCGCACACCGCGACATCGTCCACCGCGATGCCCTCGGCCCGCAGTTCGGCGAGCGCGCCCTGGCCGAGGTCGTCGCCGCCGACCGCGCCGACGTACCGGACCCGCGCGCCCGCCCGGGCCGCGGCCACCGCCGCGTTGGCGCCCTTGCCGCCGCCGTACCGCCGCACCCCGGGACCGACCACCGTCTCACCCGGTCCGGGCAGCCGCGGCGCGGTCACCACCATGTCGACGTTGACGGCACCGACCACCAGCACCGCCGGATGCCCGGCAACGTCCTCGGTCATGGGCTGATCGTATTTCACCGGCTGGTTGGCAGCGAACTACCAGGAACGCCATAGCCCTGCCACAGCGTCACCGAGCACTGTCGCAGTCACCGTGCTGGCCAGTTCCTCCTCCACCCTGCCAAGCTGTCCGGTGACCATCATTGTGACCGACAGCCCAGCAGCGCGATCCACTTCACCAACGGCAGTTTGGCGGTCCACCAGATGAGCAACGGAACGGGACTCGGCAGCGGTCACCACCCGGTCATCGAACTGACCGACATCCGCAAGGTCTACCGGACCGGCTCGCTGGAAGTCGACGCCCTGCGCGGTGTCTCGCTGCGCATCCAGGCCGGCGAATACGTCGCCGTCATGGGACCGTCGGGCTCCGGCAAATCGACGCTGATGCACATTCTCGGCTGCCTGGACGTGTCGACCGCCGGCAGGTATCTGCTCGCCGGCGAGGACGTCAGCGGTCTCTCCGAATTCGATCTCGCCGAAATTCGCAACCAGCGCATCGGTTTCGTGTTCCAGCAGTTCAACCTGCTGCCCTCGCTCACCGCGTGGCGCAACGTCGAACTGCCGCTGTGTTATGCCGGCGTGTCCCGGCCGGAGCGCAAAGCGCGGGCCATCGACGTGTTGACCAGGGTGGGGCTCGGCGACCGGGTGATGCACCGGCCCAGCGAACTGTCCGGCGGCCAACAGTCCCGCGTCGCCCTCGCCAGGGCGCTGGTCAACCAACCCGCGCTGATCCTGGCCGACGAGCCGACCGGCGCGCTGGACACGCACGCCACCAGCGACGTGCTCAGCCTGTTCGCCGACCTGCACCGCGCCGGCAACACCATCGTGCTGATCACGCACGAAGAGGATGTCGCCAACCACGCCCAGCGCACCGTCCGCTTCCGGGACGGCCTGATCGAGTCGGACACCGCCACGACCGCAGGCTGACGACGCGACCGTGAAATTTTCGAAGCCGACCCCGATTGCTTGCCTGCTCAGGACTTCGCACCCGGTCGCGGCCCTGGGCCAGCACGAGCGCGCGTGAAACATTGTCCGGAAGTTTGTGAAAACCTTCCGGAAATTCGCTCGGTCTGGAGCACACATGAGCAGGTCGCACGCCGTACTGGCCGCCGTCCTCACGCTGCTGGCCGCGGCAGTCGCCGCCGTACTGTCGGCGCCCGCCGCATCGGCCGCGTCGCTGGTGCAGGTCACCAACTTCGGTTACAACCCAACAAATCTCGGCATGTACCTCTACGTCCCCAACAACGTCGCAGCCAACCCCGCGATCGTCGTGGCCGTGCACCAGTGCACCGCCAGCGGTCCCGGGTTCTACTCGGGCACCCAGTTCGCGTCGCTCGCCGACCAGTACGGGTTCATCGTGATCTACCCGTCGGCGACGCGCAGCGGCAGCTGCTTCGACGTGTCGACAGCGCAAGCGTTGACACACAACGGAAGCAGCGACCCCGCCGGGATCGTCTCGATGGTCGACCACGTCGAGCAGCACAACCACGGCGACCCGGGCCGGGTCTACGTCACCGGGGCCTCGTCCGGCGGCATGATGACCGACGTCCTGCTCGGCGACTACCCGGACGTGTTCAAGGCCGGCGCCGCCTTCATGGGTGTGCCGTCCGGCTGTTTCGCCACCACGGACCCGTCGATGTGGAACAACCAGTGCGCCAACGGCCAGCTCACGAAAACCCCGCAGGCCTGGGGTGACCTGGTCCGCGCCGCCGATCCCGGTTACGTCGGGCCACGTCCGCGCGTGCAACTCTGGCACGGCACCGCCGATCCCACGCTGAACTACCTGAACTTCGGCGAGGAGATCAAGCAGTGGACCAACGTCCTGGGCGTCAGCCAGACGCCCTCCTCGACCGACACACCGCAGTCGGGCTGGACGCGCACCCGCTACCTGGACTCCTCGGGCACCGTTCAGGTTGAGGCGTACAGCATCGCCGGGGTCGGGCACACCCTGCCGCTGGCCGGGATGGCCGCCTACGCCATCCAGTTCTTCGGCCTCACCGGCAGCATGCCGCCGCCCACCACCACGACCACCGGCAGCACCACGACGACAAGCCCTCCCCCGTCGTCGGGAGCCTGCCGGGTGACCGACGTGATCAGCGCCTGGAACACCGGACTGACCGCGGCCATCACCGTCACCAACACCGGTAGCGCGACGATCAACGGTTGGTCGCTGGTGTTCACGCTGCCCTCCGGCCAGACCATCACGTCCGGCTGGAACGCGACCTACGCCCCGGCCAGCGGCCGGGTCACCGCGACGAACGCCTCCTACAACGCGGCCATCGCACCGGGCACCTCGGTCAGCATCGGATTCCAGGCCAACCAGACGGGCAACGCGGGCGCTCCGCCGTCGTTCACTCTGAACAGCGCTGCCTGCTCATGACCCGTGCCGGGGCGGACGCCGCCGCCCGCCCCGGCACGGGTGACGCAACCCCGACCAGGATCGAAGCCACCGAGTTCCCGCTGCTGGCCGGCATTACCGACTGGTGACGATCGCCGTCCGAACGGGTCGGTCCGGCCGGCCCGCCTATCGTGGTGACCGTGACGGCCGAGCAACCCAGGACGAGCGCACCGGCCGGACCGGGCGCTCGACCGGCGCACACCTTGCGTGGTCGCTCCACCGAACTGGGCGTCGTGCTGGACGCGCTGCGCACGGTCGTCCGCGGGCAGCCGGCCGTGGTCGTGCTGCGTGGCGAGCCGGGAATCGGCAAGACCGCCCTGCTCAGGACGGTGGTCGAGCAGGCAGGCCGGCTGGGTTTCCGCACCGCGTACAGCGCGGCGCACGAGGACGACCGGGTCACCCCGCTGGGCTCACTCGGTCCCGCGCTGCGGTTCGGGATCGCGCCGCTGATCGACTCGGCCGACTTCATGGACCTGGCCACGCTGCACGAACAGCCGTTGTGGCTGGCCGAGCGGCTGGCCATGCTGCTGGAACGACGCGCCCAGGACGGCCCGGTCCTGCTCGCGCTCGACGACGCGCAGTGGTCCGACCCGCTGACCGGCTTCGCCCTGCGGGTGCTGCCCAAACGACTGCTCGCCGCGCCGATCGCCTGGGTGCTGGCCACCCGGCCGGTGCCCGGTGGCGGCCCCGCGGAGCAGGTCGCCGAGGCGGCCACCCCCGACCTGCCGGTCGTCTCGGTCGAACTCGCCGCACTGACCAGGGACGCGGTGCTCGCCGTCGCCGCCGACCGACTCGGTAGCGCCCCGGAACCCGCCGTGCTGCGCAGGCTCGCCGGGGCACGCGGCAACCCGTTCCTCACCGTGCAACTGCTGGAGGGCCTGTTCGAGCCGGGCGCGGCCGAGGGCTCGGCGACGGCACGGGTGCCCAGCGGGCTGCTCGACGGCGTCCGGCGGCGGATCGCGGCGACCTCGGCGCAGTGCCGCGAACTCGTGCGCACCGCCGCCGTGCTCGGCCCAACCTTCCTGCTGACCGACGTGGCGGCACTGCTCGACGCGGCGTCACCGACGCGGTTGACCGATCCGCTCGTCGAGGCGATCAACGCCGGCCTGCTCACCGACGACGGCAGCACTGTCCAGTTCCGACACGAACTGCTCCGCGAGGCCGTCTACGAGGACCTGCCGCCGTCCGGCCGGCACGCCGTGCACCGCGCGTTCGCCGACCGCCTGCTCGCCGGGGGGCGCGGCTACGCGGCCGCCGCCCCACACGTGTTCGCCACCGCCGAGCCGGGTGACTCCGCCGCCGCTGACGTGCTGCGCAGGGCCGCGCACGAAGTACTCGAAACGATGGCGACGACCTCGGTCACGTTCATCCAGCAGGCCTTCGAACTGACCGACGGCGACGACCCGGCCTGGGCCGAGATCGGCGCCGAGGCGGTCGAAATCCTCGGCTCGGCCCGCCAGTTCGCCGCCGCCACCCGGTTCGCGGACATGCTGCTCACCGCGCCCATCCCCGCCGACCTGCACGCCCGGGTGCGGCTCCTGCTGCTGCCCAGGCTGTGGACGACCGGGCAGCGCGCCGAACTCGCCGACCGCACCCGTGCGCCCGCCGGCGTCCCGCATCTCGACGCCCGCCTCGCCGGCTACCGCGCCCTGGCCGAGGGCACCGTGATCGAAACCCCCGACGACCCGATCGCCGCGGTCCTCGCCACCACCGCTGCCGCGTACCAGGCGCAGCGCGCGGAGGACCGACGACGCGCGCACGAACTGTTCGCCTCGGCCCGCGCCGCCGCGCAGGGCGTGACCGGCTACGGGGCGCCCGAGGTCGGTCAACTGGCGGCGCGCGAGCTGATCGCGTTGGCCCGCCTCGACGACCTCGACGGCGCACTGCGCGGACTCGGCGACGCGACCCGGTTCGCGAGTTCCTGGCAGGCACCGCAACTGGCACTGCTGCGCGCCCAACTCGCGCTCGGCGCGGGCCGGGTCGACGAGGCGGCGGGCGCGGCGGCGACCGCGACCGAACTGATGGGCGAACTGCACGATCGCGTGTTCGAGCCCGAACTGCGGGAACTACGCGCGCTGCTCGCGTTGTTGCGCGGCGAGAACGCCGAGGCCAGAACGCAGCTGGCGGCCGCCGACGAGGCCGGGACCGACCTGCCGCTGGTGCGCGCGGTACTCGCCGAGGACGATGCCCACGGCCTTGTTCACGGTGATGCGCACGGTGCGGCCGAGCTCGTCGCGGCCGTCCGCGCGGAGAGTCCGATGTGGCCGGAGGAGTGGCTCGTCGCCGCCGCCTGCTCCGCACACCACCGGGGCGACGAGAAAGCCGTGCGGGCAACCGAGGACCTGCTCGCCGAACGCGCCGCCCGCAATCCGGACGTGGCCAGCGTGGTCGGCGCACACCTACTCGTCCGCGCACTGTCCACAAAGGATTACCGGGCCGCGCTGAACACCTTGCGCACCAGCACAAGGGCGCTGCTGGTCGCGCGCGGCGACGAGGAATTCGGCCGGTTCGCGCTCGACACCGGCGACCGCGCGGCGGCCCTGGCCGCGCTCGACACCGCCCGCGACCGCTACGCCGAACTCGGCGCCACCGCGTCGGCAACCCGGGTGCAGCGCATCCTGCAGGCCGCCGGGGTGCGGCGGCGGCGCTGGACCCCGGTCCCGCAGCGGCCGGACAGCGGTTGGGACGCGCTGACCGAGATGGAACGGCGGGTCGCGCTGCTCATCGCCGACGGCCACACCAACCGCTCCGCCGCCGAGCAGTTGGTGCTCTCACCGAGCACGATCAGCACCCACCTGCGTGCGGTGTTCAGCAAACTCGGCGTGCACTCGCGCGTCCAACTCGCGAACCTGGTGCTGCGCAAGGACACCGACCCATCGGACACCGCAACGGCCCAGCAGCCGTAGCCGCCGGGCCGATCCGGATCGCGGTGCCGCTCAGCGGGCCGCGTGCTCGATGACCTGGGTCACCTGGGTCGGGTGCGAGGTGGGCAGGTCGTGCGCGGAGTTCACCGTGGTGATGGTCGCGTGGGCGCGCTGCGCCTCCCACTTCTCGGCGGCCGGCGGGATGGCCTTGTCCTGGCCGGCCACGATCGCGTACACCGGGACACCGGTGGGCAGGCTCGCGGCGGCGGGCTCGCCCAGCGCGCTGGAGTTGATCGGCCGCTGGGTGGCCGCGTCGACCGCGGCATCGGTGGCCGACCGGTCACCGGCGAACAGCGCCCGGAAGCTGGTGGGCTTGACGTAGGTGTCGGTCACGCCGTCGGGCTCGGGCACGGTGTAGGTGCTGTCGGGGCCCAGCAGCGAACCGGGGAACTGGGCGAGCAGTTGCCCGGCGCTCTCGCCGGCCTGCGGGATGAACGCCGCGGTGTAGACCAGGGCCTTGACCTGCTGGGGGTCCTGGGCGGCGATCTCGGTGATCACGTTGCCGCCGTAGGAGTGACCGACGAGCACGACCGGCCCGGTGATGCTGCGCACGATGCCGGTCAGGTAGGCCGCGTCACTGGCCACGCCGCGCAGCGGCACGGCCGGCGCGATCACCGGGTAGCCGTCGCGCTCCAGTTGGGTGACCTCCCCGCTCCAGCTCGACGAGTCCTCGAACGCGCCGGCGACCAGGACGATGGTCGGCTTGGCCTGGTGTGCGGCGGTGGTCGTCGCCGCGGTGGTGGTGGAGACGTGGTGGTCGGTCTGCGCGGACACCGTGGTGGCGAGCACCGCGGACAGGGCGAGGGCGCCCGCTGCCACCGAGACCGGGATCTTCCAGTTCATTTCTCTGCTCCTTGCTGAGGTCATCTCCGCTGGTCAAGGAGTAGATAACCGGAGGTGCCCGAGCGGCCGCATCGAACGAACGCAGTAGTTCTCACCGACCGCACCCGACCCTCCCCCGGCCCGGGTGCACCCATTTCTCACGTGAACGCAGGAGACCCCCCGGCCGACCACGGTCCCTACGGCGCGGTCGGCTCGTCGTCGAGAGCCGCCCGCTGGTCGTCCGGGTCCACCACCCGGCGAGCCGGTCCGCGCCGCTCCAACTCGTTCAGCTGCCGGGTGACATGCGGCACGGTGAAGGTGCCGTCGGTGGCTTCGCTGTTGACGGGGACCGCCCAGCCGAGGATCTCCAGGAACTCCGCGAGCGCCGGCGCACCGGCCAGGATGTCCCGGAACTCGGTCGCGACCTCGGCGAAGCCCTCGGCGGCCGCGTCTCGGGTGGCTGCGGACAGGGGCGGGTGTTCATCACGGGCATCCTGCCCGCTGACCTCGTACTGCTGCTGCGGGCGCCTGGGGACGAGCACGGTGCCCCGACCAGCGGAGCACCGTGCTCATGACACGCCCGATCCCACAACTCACCGCACGACGGACCACACGAAGGTGGCGGTGCCGGACACTCCTTCCGGGTCGGTCGCGGTCACGGTCACCGGGTACGTCCCGAGTGTGCTACCCGAACCGGAGAGGGTGCCGTTCGCGGCGATGGTGACGCCGGGCGGCAGCCCGGTGGCGGTGAAGGTGAGATTCTGCGCCGGGTTGGAGTCCACTGCCTGCATGGCGAACGACACCCCGACACCCTTGGGGCTGCTGTAGCCGGCCGGGTTGACCACGCCGACGGTCTCCGCGCCCGGCACGCCCGAGTTCGGCGTGACGTTCGCGCTGACCGCCGTGTTGGCCAGCGAGATGCCCGCGGCCGAGGCGCCCGCCGCGACCTGCCCGGTCAGCGTCTGGGCCAGGCTGGTCGACCCGCTCAGCGGCAGGTTGTTGGACGCGTCGCCGACCGTGATCGAGTAGCTGCCGGCGTGCGCTTCCCACTGGTTGTCGGCCGGCGACCAGGAGGCGAGGTCGTGGATCGTCAGCGGGAAGGACACCGTCGCGCTCTGCCCTGGGTTGAGCGACACCCGCTGGAAGCCCCTGAGCTGCTTCGGCGGGTCCTGGCTGGCAGCCGGGTCACCGACATACAGCTGGGCGACATCCGCACCGGCGACCGACCCGGTGTTGGTGATCGTCGCGGTCACCGTCGCCGTTCCGTTGGCGTTGAGGGCGCCGACCTTGAGGTTGGTGAAGGAGAACTTCGTGTAGGACAGGCCGAAACCGAACGGGAACGCGGGGGTGATGTTCTGCGACTGGTACCAGCGGTAGCCGATGTCCACGCCCTCGCTGTAGATCGGGCCGGTCGGGGTGCCCGGCCACTGCGCGGTGGTCTGCGCCGGGACCTGGCTCAGGCCGGCCGGGAACGTGACCGGCAGCTTGCCCGACGGGTCGACGGTGCCGAAGATCAACGCGGCCGTCGCGGCACCGGTCTCCCCGCCGCCGTACCAGTTCTCGAACACCCCGGCCACGTCGTTGAGCCACGGCATGACCACCGGCGAACCGCTGTTGATCACCACGATGGTGTGCGGATTGGCCGCGGCCACGTCCTCGATCATGGTCTCGTCCGTGCTGGACAGGTCGAGGGTGCTCAGGTCGGACTCCTCGCCCTCGGGGGCGCTGACGTAGACGATCGCGTCGGTCGCGGCCTGCGCCGCGGCCACCGCCTGCGGGATGTCGGCCGTGCCGTTGTCGTCACCCGCGGTGTAGGTGACCGTGGTGTTCGGCCCGACCGCGTTCTGGACGCCGGTCAGCGGCCAGACCGTGTTCGAGCTGTCGACCCCGCCGCTGCCACCGCCGGCGAGTTCGACCCCGGCGCCGCCGTCGGTGCCGATCACCGCGATCGACTTGGCCGCGGTCGGACTCAGCGGCAGCAGGCCGTTGTTCTTCAACAGCACCGTGCCCTCCTCGCCGAGTTGCAGTGCGGTCTGCTGGTGCGCCGCGGAGGTGACGGTGGCCGAGAGGGAACCGGCGGCCGGGTTGTCGAACAGGCCGAAGGCGAACATCTGGGTCAGAATCCGGGCCACGATCGCGTTGACCGTCGCCTGGGTCAGTGTGCCGGCCGCGAGGGCGGCGGACACGCTGCTCGCGTCGGAGAACGGCATCGCGATGTCCATCCCGCCCACGGCGTCCGAGACGGCGTTACCGGCGGCGCCCCAGTCGGAGACGACAAAACCACCGTAGTTCGCCTGTTCGTCGAGTCCGTCCTGCAACATGTCGGCGTTCGCGCAGGAAGGGGCGCTGTTGACCACGGCGTAGGAGCACATCACCGAACCCGGCGCGGACTGCTCGATGGCGGTCTGGAAGGGCGCCAGGTAAAGCTCCTCCAGCGCCTGCTGGCTGACCGTCTCGTTGTCGCCCCCGTTGGGGTACTGCTCCTGGTCGTAGGCGGCGGCGTGCTTGATCTCGGCCATGACGCCCTGACTCTGCAGGCCGTCGACCTCCGCCGAGGTGATCTGGCCGGCCTCGTACGGGTCCTCGCCGTAGGTTTCATAGGTCCGGCCCCAGCGCGGGTCGCGCACCACGTTGGTTGTCGGGCCGAGCGAGATGTTCGCGCCCTTGCCGGCGAACTCGGCGCCCTTCGCCGCGCCTTCCTGCTGAATCAGCGTCGGGTCCCAGGTCGCGGCGGCGTTCTCGCCGTCGGGGAAGGCCGTCACCCCGCCGTTCCCGTCCCCGACTCCGGACGGACCGTCCTCCAGGTTCAACGACGGGATGCACAGATTGGGGATGCCACCGACCTGGCCGATGTAGGACGAACTGCCGTCGCCGGAGAGCAGACTGGCCTCCTCCGACTCGTCCATCGTGTTGAGCACCTGCTGGACCCGCTGGGCGACCGGCGCGGTGGAGCCGACCCAGGGACAGACTCCGTTGCCACCGTTGCCGTTGCCGCCGGTGACCGGCGCGGTGGTGGTCAGGCCGTAGACATCGAACTCGAAGATCGAATCACCGAACTGGGTTCCCCGCGCCGTGGCGTACATGCGGAGGTAGCGGGCGGTCACCGAGACGGGGAACGTCTGGTTCCCGCCGGTGCCGGTGGTCGTGGAGTAGACCGAGGTCCAGCTCGCGTCGTCGGTGGACACCTGGAGCTGGAACGCCGAGGCGTACGCGGCCTCCCACAGCAGGCCCACGCTACAGATCTGCTGCGGGGAACCGAGGTCGACAGCCAGCCACTGCGGGTCGCTGGACGCGCTGGACCAGCGGGTGCCCGGGTCGCCGTCGGTGGCGTCGCGGGCCGGGTAGTCGGTGGCGTCCTGGGTCGAGGAAGCCGTGGTCGGCTGGTCCAGCGCGAGGTCCTGCGTGCCGCAGTACTCCGTCGGGCCGGTGCCGGTGCCGCCGCCCGGGCCCTGGGCGAAGGTCAGGTAGTGGAAGTTCCAGCCGTTGGAATCCTGGTCGACGGTGAGCGTCTGCTGGCCGGCCGGCAGCGTGATGCCGGCGGTGACGGTCGTCCAGGTCTCGTAGCCGCCGGTGTTCGGCACGGCCACCGCCCCGGTCAGGTTGGTGCCGGCGGCGTTGGCGATGTGCAGCGCGTCGGTGATCCCGTACGGCGAGGACAGCCGGAAGCTGACCGTGTAGTTCCCGGCGGTGGCGACGGTGACGGTGTATTTGAACCACTGTCCTGGCGTGGTCCAGCCCAGGTCATCGGCGCCGCCGGCCGCACTGGTGTCCTGCGTGTCCGCGGTGGTTTCGAGGTCGATCCCGTCGGAGCGGTAGCCGTTGGCGGAGCCGTTGGTCGAGGCGACGTTGTAGGCGACACCCTGGCCACCGGTGTCGTAGTTCGCGGCCTGGACCGTGCCGGGGACGGCGGCCGGGGCACCGCCGAAGGGGGCACTGCCGGCGGCGTGGGCGGAGGTGGGCGCGCTGGTCAGCGACAGGGCGGACAGGGCCGCGACCGCGAGCAGCGCGCGGAACGTGGTCCGGCGACGGGACGGTCGTAATCTGCCGCGCGCAGGCGCCGGCGGGACGGGGAAAGGCATCGTTGCATTCCCTTCAGTTGTCTCTTCTTCCCCGGCGCCGGGGCCGCGAACGTCCGGGAACGGCTCGCACTCGCGCGTCCTGCTCGGCCGAGCGCGACGCATCTCCGAACGCCTCATGGGAGAGCGCTCTCCCATGAGGTATATGGCAGGAACCCAGCCGTGTCAAGCTTCTCCGACGGCGAAGCACCGGTTCAGTTCGGCGTAGAACTCGCGGAGACAGAACTGGGCATCGGGATGCAGGGGGTCGGTCTCCGCGATCGTGCCGGCCGCCGCCTTGCCTGGTTCTCCGGTCATGGATGCCTCCTCGCGGCGGGCTGTCCGGCTGGACCGGCGTTGAAGCACGCAGACCGACGATGCACGGCGTACGAACGCTCTACGTGCCGGGACCGGCACCATGTCATGACGCCGGTCCCGGCAGGGAGGAGCTCAGGCCGTCGGGTCGGGTAGCCAGTTGCCGTGGAAGCCGAACGGAACCCGGCGGGGCAGGTGAACGGTGGCGACCGGTGCCGCCGTGACATCGGCGGCGTCGAGGATGACGAGGTCGCTGGTGTCCGCCGACTCGTCGTGCACGTAGGAAATCAGCCAGCCCGCCCCGCCCGGCCGGTCGTCGGCGGGGGCGAAAGATGCCTCGCTGGGGCGCTGACCAGGTCCGAACTCATGGGTGACGACGCTCCCGGTGTGCAGGTCGTACCGCAGCAGCACGCCGTTCGACCCCTCGTGGGCGCTGGCGACGGTGTTGCCGTAGCGGGCGTTCAGGCCCGCCAACCGGTCGTCGATACGTGGGAACTCGCAGTCGCGGTCGTCCAGTTGTTCTTCGCCGACCTTGCCACTGGCCAGGTCGATGGTCCACCGCCACAGCGTGCCCGGCTGGTCGAATCCCGCGCTGTCCCGCCACAGTTCGGGGTAGCGGACGACGGTGAGCACGATCTTGTCGCCCTCGTCGTGTGCGTTGAGCGTGTGGAACACATAGCAGGAGCCGATGTCGAACCAGCGGATGGCGCCGTGCGGGTTGTCGCGGTCCAGCACGCCCAGCCGTGCCTGGTAGTTGTCGCTCCAGCGGTAGGGCATGCGGTTGCCCTCCTGCGCGAGGGCGAGGTTGAACACGATCGGCAGGTCCATGAAGACCACGCGTCGTGCGGTGAGTGCGAAGTCGTGCATCATGGTGGGCCCGGCCTCGTCGACCGGTCGGCTCAGCACCAGGTTTCCGTCCGCGTCGGCGCGGTGGTAGGTGAGGTAGGGCGCGGATGTCGCGCGGTAGCCGAAGAAGTGCATTTCGCCGGTTGTCGGGCACACCTTGGGGTGCGCGGTCATCGGCGTCCTGAGTAGACCGTCGAAGTTGTAGGCGCCGATCGTGGCCAGGTCGGTCCTGGTCTCCAGCTCGTACGGCCACGAGGACTCGACCAGCGCGAACGTGCGCCCGGCATGGCGGACGACGTGCGTGTTGGCCGTACCTGCGGCCAGGTCCTCCACACCCGCACTCTGGTTGGGACGCCGGCCTTCGAGGAAGGTCGAGGTACGCACCCACCGATTGCGGTAGGAGACCGCCTTGCCGTTCTCCAGTCGCACGCCGTGCACCATGCCGTCACCGGAGAACCAGTGTCCGGCCTCGGCGTCGTGCGGGTTGGGACCGTTGCGCAGGTACCAGCCGGTCAACTCGGCCGGGATGGTGCCCTCGGTACTCAGCTCGTAGGAGGTGATCTCGTCGGGGACCGGCGCGTAGTTCCCGGACAGGTAGGGCGGGGGTTTCTGCATTTCGGATTCCTTCTCGTCTCGTTCGCCGGGTGCGCCCAGCAGCCGTCACATCAGCTAGACGTCCAGCCACACAAGGAGGGTTCAGTCCCGATCGGTGACCCGAAGCCGAGTGAGCGTGAGCCGGGTCGGGTAGCTTCCCCTTTGACACAAGCCCTGGCTGGTGGCTGCGTCGAGGAGGGACGGATGAACTCCGCGCCAGTCCCCACCCGTGTTACCCACGAGAGCACGACGGGCTATGGAGGCCTTCGGCTTCACTTTCGACGAAAGGATCGTGCGGTGCGTGGCAGGCTACGAGGACGGCAGGCAACTCTCTCGATCGTGTGTCTGGGGTTGACCATCGCCGGATGCACCTCGACGCCGGGCCAGCCGATCGCCGCGAGCGCGCCCGCGCAGCTCATCCAGCCCATGACGAAGGTGACCGAGCAACCCAAGCAGGGCTACTTCTCCGACCCGTACCCGATCCACCTCGCCGCCTCCGACGCGAACGCGATACCGGAGTCGCTGTCCGGGACGACAAAACAAGTACTCAGCTGTTCGGGGCAGCCCACGGCGGATTGCTTCCACCCGAGCCAAAGCCAGGTCACGGCGACCATCGGCCCGGCCCTGGCCCAGCAGGCCGCCGCGGACGGGGCGACCTTGCAGGACGCGTTCAACTACAACATCTTCCAGGACGATTCGGGTGCCTGGCAGATGGCCGTGACCTACCGCGTGTCCAATCGCCAGCATCCCAAGGCGACCAACTGGACGGCGATCCTGCACGCGCATCCCACGAGCACCACCCCGGACGCGGTGCCCACAAGCTGGGCAGCCGACTCGCTGCTCGTCGGGTCGTTCACGGACCCGAGCAAGGCGGACTACGACGGGAAGTACTTCGAGGACGCCGGAAAGCTCTATCTCGTCTACAGTGACCGGCTGTCCGACACACCCGCGCGGGATGGCATCGTCGCGCAGCTGATGATGTCGCCGGAAACCCCGACCGCGACCGAGCCCACCGTCCTGCTGGCGCCTGGCGACTACAGTTCCGAGTTGTTCTTCGGTCTGCACCAGTCGGACACCTTCAAGCTGATCGAGACCGGGAACATCACCGAGGTCGACGGCAAGTTCGTGATGGCCTATTCCACAGGTGCCTACTACGAGCCCGACTACAAAATCGGGCTGGCCTGGTCGGACACCTTCCTGCCGGCGGCGGGCCAGCCGTATCGGAAGATCACCATGACCGACAGCGGTGGGGTGTGGGGGAAAGCCGGCCGTTCGGAGGTTCGGTATCTGATGCAGTCGCAGGAACCCGGTTGGCCGAACTACGTCGGCAAGACCGTGCTCGCACCCGGGGTGCCCGCGGTGATCCAGGACGGCCAGAGCTGGTATTTGACCTTTGCCGGGTACCTGCCTTCGGACGCCCCGACCGATCCGAAGACGGGTCACTACGTGCCGTCGTCGCGTCGTCCTTTCTTCGCGCCGCTGTCGGTGCGTATCCCGGCTGGTGCGAGCGTGGCGGGGACATCCGAAGCCGACCTGGCGAACTGGATCACGGTCGGTTCGAATTCTTGATTCGCGAACGTGAGGAGTGACGATGTACCGCGCGGCAACAGTCTTGCTGCTCGCCACCAGTGTGCTCGCGGCTACCTGCTCGTGTTCGAGCGCCCAGCCCGTGCGGACGCCCTCCGCACAGGTCGACACCTGGGCCGCCGCGCCGGATCGCCTCACGAATTCCTACCAGGACAGGACGATCCGCGAGATCGTGCACACCACGATCGGCGGCGGTTCCGTCCGGCTGCGCCTGTCGAACGTGTTCGGCAGCGCTCCCGTGCGTTTCGACTCGGTCTGGGTCGGCGCGCAGTCCGGTGCGGCCGGAGTGGTCGCGAACTCCAACCAGCGCGTCCAGTTCGCCAAGGCCGACACGGTCACCGTCCCGGTCGGAGCGGAGATCGTCAGCGACCCGGTCAACATGACCGTGCACCCTGGCGAGAACCTCACGGTCAGCATCCATGTGGACGGTGACACCGGAAAGGTCACCGGGCACCAGCGGGCCCAGCAGCAGGGCTGGTACGCCGACGGCGACGCGGCGGCCGACACCTCCGGTGCGCCCTACACGCACCAGGTGGACCAGTGGTTCTGGCTCGACGCGGCCACCGTGCAGCCGAGCTACCCGGCCCATACGATCGTGGCCATCGGCGACTCCATCACCGACGGCTTCCGCTCCACGGCGGACACCAACCACCGGTGGCCGAACCTGCTCGCCGACCGGCTCGGACCGTCGCCACAATTCGGCGTGGCCGACGAAGGCATCGCGGGCAACCAGGTCACCGCCGACGGTTCCGGGGTCAGTGCCGAAGCCCGCCTGCAACGTGACGTCCTGGCCCAACCGGACGTGAGCACCGTGATCTACCTGGAAGGCATCAACGACATCGGCGGCCACTCGGTGACCTCGGCGGCGGAGCTGATCAAGGCCGATTCGCTGATCATCGCCCGCGTGCACGCGGCCGGGCTGCGCATCCTCGGCGGCACGCTGACCCCGTTCGACGGCTTCCACACCTACTCCCCCACGACCGAGGCGATCCGGCAGGCGGTCAACAACTGGATCCGCACCAGCCACGCATTCGACGGCGTCATCGACTTCGACGCGGCCGTCCGTGACCCGTCGGACGCACATCGGTTGCGCCCCACCTACGACTCCGGCGACCACCTGCATCCCAACGACGCCGGCTACCAGGCGATGGCCAACGCGGTCCCGATCCAGGACCTGCGGTGACCGGTTGGGGCGTAGGCCAATTCGAGATCAGCTCAAGAACTACTTGTAGGACCGACGATTGGCATTGATCTGCTCGTGGTTGGCCATCGCCCACTCGGCGAGCGCCATCACCAGCGGCACCAGGGTCCGGCCCAACTCGGTAACCTCGTACTCGACCCGCGGCGGCACCTCGGCATAAGCGGTGCGCACGACCAGGCCATCCTCGACCAGGTGCTTGAGCGTCAGCGTCAGCATCCGCTGCGAGATGCCCGCAGCGGCCTGCTCCAGCTCACCGAACCGCAGCGGACCCGAACGCAGGATGCCGATCACCAGCAGGCTCCACTTGTCGCCGATCCGGTCCAGCACCTCGCGGACCGCGCCGCCGTCCCGGATGCGCGGCGCACCGTCGGTCTCGCGTGTGACCTTCGCCATACCTGAGTCTCCTTCCTGGACACATACATCGATGTGCCTTTTGTGGCCGACCCCGTACGCACAGACCATCGGGTTACGCACAAGTGGTAAGGATCGGAGAATACGGTGAACATCGCACTGTGGGTCGCCCAAGTTCTGCTCGCATTGGTCTACCTCGCCGCAGGCGGGCTCAAGGTCGTACGGCCGCGCGAGCAGCTGGTCGCGTCGGGCAACCTCGACTGGATGAAGGACTCGTCCGATGCCGGCGTGAAGGCGGTCGGCCTGGTGGAGATCCTCGGCGCGCTCGGCGTGATCCTGCCCCGGCTGACCGGGATCGCCCCGATTCTCACCCCGATCGCCGCGATCGGCCTGGTCGTGGTGCAGCTCGGCGCGCTCCGGGTGCACCTGGTCCGCAACGAACGCCAACCGTTGCCCGCCAACGTGTTCCTGCTGCTGCTCGCCGCCTTCGCCGCAGTCGGCCGCTTGCTGGGCTGACCGGCGTTCTGGTGCGTCTCGGACCTACAGCAGCCGGCTCACCGTGCCAACGGCCAGGCCCTAACCCCGGCTGACCAGCCCGTCCAGCACGAGGGTGATGACACCGTCGGCCTCGGCCCGCCAGTCGGGGCGATCATGGGCCGCGCCAATGCCATGCAGTGCCATCATGACGGCACCGGCATCCACGTCGTCGCGGACGACGCCGTCCTTCACGGCGGCGGCAATCAGGTCGGTGACCGCCTGCTCCAGCGCCCGACTGCCCTCGGCGAGGGCGCTTGAGCGATCGGCCATGAGCGTGGCCAACGTCCGGGCGAGGCCCTGATGGGCGTCCATATGGTCGACCATGCCACGCAGAAAGGCCGCCAACGCCTCCGCCGCGGGCAGCGTGGCCTGTAGCCGGCGGGCGCAGTCGCACAGCGTGGCGACTTCCCCGTGGTAGACCGCCTCGGCCAGCGCCTCCCGGGTGGGGAAGTGGCGGTACAGCGTGCCGGTGCCCACCCCTGCCAGGCGGGCGAAATCATCGAAGCGCAGGTCGAAGAAGCCGCCGGCGTCGAAGACCTCCCGGGCTGTGGCGAGCAGGGCCTCGCGCTTGCGCTGGGCGTCGGCCCGCAGCGGCTTGTCTGCGGTCATGCGCTACCCCCCGTTGACAAATGGAGACGACCTCCATATTTTGAGAAGTGGAGATAACCTCCAAATCGATCGTATCCCATGAGGTGCAGCGTGAAGATCCTGATGTTCGGCCGAGGCGTGATCGCCACCGTCTACGGCTGGGTCCTGCAAAAGGCGGGACATGAAGTCGAGTTCTACGTGCGGCCCGGCCGCGCGGCGACGTACGGGGAAGCGATCGACCTCGACCTGTTCGATATGCGGCGCCGGGTGTGGGGGCAGCGCGTCGTCGAGAACTGGCCGGTGCGCTACCGCGAGGCGCTGGAGCCGGACCACGACTTCGACCTGATCGTGCTCAGCGTGCCGCACCACCGCCTCGCGGAGGCGGCGGCCTTCCTGTCCCCGCGTGTCGGCCAGGCCACGGTGCTGGTTTTCGGCAACGTCTGGGCCGAGCCGCTGGCCGCGATCGGCGCACTCCCGGTCGACCGGATCGCCTGGGGTTTTCCCCAGGCCGGTGGCGGTTTCGGCGCGGACGGCGTGCTCCGTGGGGCGCTGCTGCCGTCGGTCATCTTCGGCACTCTCGGCCAGCCCCCGACCGACCGGGAGCGGGCCGTGCGCCAGGCGTTTCGCGAGGCCGGGCTCCGGCTCAAGGAGCGGCCCGACTTCCGCGGCTGGCTGTGGGTCCATTTCGTGTCGGATGCCGGCCTGTTCTCGCAGGGCCTGCAGCTGGGTTCCCTGTCCAAGCTCGCCGGGGCAACGGGCGACCTGCGCGAGGGGCTGCTGGCTGGCCGCGAACTGCTGCCGCTCCTCAAGGCGCGCGGCCTTGACCTGCGACGGCACCGGGGCGGTGTGCTGCTGTTCCGGGCGCCCACCTGGCTGACGGCCCCCGCGTTCGCCTGGCTGACTGCTCATGTCGCGTCCGTGCGCGCGAATTTTGCGGCGCACTCCGATCCCGAGGCCGAGGAGCCGCGTGAGGTCTGCCGGGACACCTTGGCGGAAGCACGACGGTTGGGCGTCGCGGTACCGCGACTGGAAGCGGCGGAACCGAGCTTCGCACTGTCCACTCGAAATGGAGAAACGAGATCGGCCCCCGAACCTGATTTCCCAGGCCGGAGGCCGACTGACTAAGCGGTCACCCTCAGCCGCAGATCTGTTTGGCGGTCGCGGCCGGAACGTCGTCGCATACGTCCGTGCCCCCGTCGTTGGCGGCCCAGGCCCCGTTCTGGTACTTGAACAGAACGCTTCCCCCGTCGATGTTGTTGGAGAAGCCGGCGACGGCCCAGGGAGCGTCGCATTTGATGTTCTGCAGACCCTTGCTGTCAATCACCAGCGCGCTGGAGATTTGCTCGTCCGCCTTGAGCGCGGCTTCCAGCGTGGCTTTGGTCGCTGATGCGCAGGCGTCGAGTGCCGCGCTCGTCGTGACCTGTGTGGATTTCGTGACTTGCGCGGCGGTGGTGGTGGCCGGGCTGACAGCCGTCGTCGTGGTTGTGACCTGCCCGCCACTCGACGAATTCTGCTGGCCGGTGCAGGCCGACAGAATCACTGCTGCCCCCACGACGGCTCCGACGCCGGCGCCGACGCGCGCGACACGACCAAGTAAAGACATTTTCCGCCCTCTGAGATCGTTGGCAGCCCCTCGCCGCCTTCCCTGCCCATCAAGACGCTCCGCGGTATGTCCGGTTGCGCATCGAACGTAACGGTCGGACAACTTGACAGCTCAGGCAATCCCGGTCGCCGCCGGCGTCCCGAAAAGTTCTCCAAAAAATCCGGGCGGCGGTGTCGGATCAGGGCGGTGGTGTCCGTAGCAGGGGTGAAGCCACCCACAAGGGGCGGCGCCAAGGTAGAGGAACCGCGATCATGAAGCTGGCGACCATGACCCAGGTCACCATCGATGGCGTGATGCAGGGAAACGGCGCGGCGTCGGATGAGGACCGCAGGAACGGATTCGAGCGCGGCGGATGGGCGACGGGGAAGGGCGACGACCAGACCAGGGCGTTCATCAACCAGACCTACCAGCACGCCGACGCGTTCCTGCTCGGCAGGCGGACCTACGAGCTGTTCGCCGGCTCATGGGGGGCGATCGACGAGATGCGTGCCCACCCGGTCGGCGTGGCGTTGGACGAGAAGCCCAAGTACGTGGTGTCGACCACGCTCACCGATCCGGCGTGGTCGGGCACCACCGTCCTGTCCGACGACCTTGCGACCGCGATCGCCGATCTGAAGGCCAAGTCGGGGGGTGAGCTGCAGGTACACGGCAGCGGCGCCCTGACTCGGTGGCTGCTGGAGAACGATCTGGTCGACGAGATGACGCTGATCGTGGTCCCGGTGATTCTCGGCCAGGGCGCACGACTGTTCCCGGAGACCGGCCGGGATCTTGCGCTCGACCTGGTCGAGTCGCGAGTCGACTCGAAGGGCGTGACGATCCAGATCCTCCGGCCGGCCGGGCGCCCGCGGTATGCGCCGACCGAAGCATCTGCCCGTTGATCCGCGGTGCCTTGGCACCACCGGAGATGATCTTCAGGCGCGGTACCTGGTTCCCGTGATCCACGACCAGGTCGCCCCGAACTCGACCGCAACACCGCCCATCTGCCATCCCCTCATCGCGTCGGACCCGAACGACACGGCTGAACCATCAGGTCAGTGGGCTACGGAGTGGTGCGCGTATAGCATCCTGACAGCGCGTTGAGGACGCGTCCGGGTCCGCGGCCAGGACTGGGTCCACCTCACTTGCGGTGCAGGTTCGTCCATCACCACAACCAGAACCCATCAGCGTTACGCACAGCCCTTTGCCATCCGATGAGGAGTTGCGTCAGGCGTGCGTTCGGAGACCGTCGAGGACGACGCCGAGCAGGTGGCGGGTGCGCTGTTCCCAGTTGGGGCCGGTGTTGGACTTCCAGAGAAACGAAACGAGTAGCAGCAGGTCGTCGGCGTCGATGTCGGATCGGATCTGGTGGACCGCTTTGGCGGCGGTGACCAGCCGGTCGAGGGCCGCGATGACCGGCGGGTAGTAGCGGCTGCCGAGATCCGCGCTGGTTGCCGCTTCGACGGCCAGCGAAGCGCCGTGCTTGATCCGGCCGTAGGTGGAGAGTTGATCGAGCCACCGGTGCAGGGCGTCGATCGGCGGGTGGGCTTCGAGAAAACGGTCGGCCGCGTCGATGAGCGCTTCGACATCGGTGCGGTAGACGGCGAGCAGCAACGCCTCGCGGTTCGCGAAGTGCCGGTAGATCGTTCCCTGGCCGATGCCGGCAGCCTTGGCGATCGACTGGACGGTGGCGTCGGGTGCCGCGGTGAAGGCAGCGCGGGCGGCATCGAGGATGCGCAGCTCGTTGTCCTGCGCGTCCGAACGCCGTGCTCGGCGGCGTGGCTCGGCCATGTGAACGGTTCCGATCTCGTGGTGCGCGGCCTGCTGACCATCCGGACATGTGGCCGCCACCCTGGTGCGTAACGGACGCATGTCCGGATAATCGGTGATAGTACTGGAGGATCGGTGACGACGTGTGGTGTCCCGGAGCTGTGCGACACCGGAGCCGAGGTCGCCCATCCGACGACCGGTGTGCCGGTCGATCGCGAACTCGGTCCGGTTCCTGAGTGGCCAGGTCTGCTATTCGATCAGCAGGCAGGGGTGGGCCCGGCCGGCATCGACTTCGCCGAGCTCTACGCGGCGTGCACGATCATCGAAATCCTGGTCAGCGAGGGCCTGGGACTGGTGCCTCGCGGCGAGGGCGCCCGGTGGGCGGCCGACGGCCGCACCACGCTCGGCGGACAGATCCCGCTGTCCACCTCCGGCGGCCTGATCTCACGCGGTCACCCCCGCCCTACGTCACCCCCCTCTACAGCTTCGTGGAGGCCCTCGACCAGTTGCGCGGCACGGCCGGCGACCGCCAGATGGCCGGCGCCGAACTGGGGGTGACCTCGGCCGAACTCGGCAACTACACCGCAGCGCTCGTCCACGTCCTGGAAGGCGTCCACTGATGCTCGACTTCATCGAGCGGGACTACCCGCACCCCTACCCGCCACGGATCACCGCGTTCACCCGGACCTTCTGGGACGGACTCACGGCCGGCCGGTTCCTCACCACCACCGGTGCGACGAGCCGGCGCCCCACCTTCCCGCCCAAGCCGCACTCGCCACACGACTGGAACGAGGGCGTGGAGTGGATCGAACTGTCGGGCCAGGGCACGCTCTACGCGTACTCGATGATGTACGCGGTTCCTGCCGTCTTCCGTTGCGAGGCTCCCTATCGCGCCTGCGTCGTCGACCTCGACGAGGGCGTGCGGGTGGTGACGCGGTTGCTCGGTGACGAGGCGGTGCCGCTGGACAGCCGAGTCGAGCTGGTCGCGCTGCGCTATACCGACTCGGTGTCCTACGCCGCGCGCCCGCTGCCGGCCACCGTCCAGAAGGTGGCGTAACCGCCCGGACTTCTCCACCGACGATCGAGGAGGACCTCGACCAAGGCCGGTGGGCCGGTCACGGATCTGAATTCTTCCACTGTAAGAATCTGCGGTGTAGGCTCACCGTTCGAGGGCGTAACCCGCGTCGTGCCGTGCTCCGAGCCGATGGAGACCGTCCCGCACATGAACGAGCAGCCACTGGTACCCGACACCGTCACCAAGCAGACGCCGGCGGCTGCCCAGGACACGGCACTACGACTGGTGCTGTCCACACCGCTGTACCGCGGGGCCACGGTCGCGCTGTTCCTGTCCGGGCTCGGGTTCTCCGCCGCGGCTCCACAGATCGCGTCCTTCCTCGTGCACCAACTCGGCGCCTCCCTCACCGTCGCGGGCCTGTACTACCTGACCAACCTCACCGCGCCGATCGCGGGTTACCTGGTCGGAGCCCGCTCCGACCGCACCGGGTCACGGCTGAGGTTCTTCCGACTCTGCGCGGTCGCCGGAGCCGTCGGCTGGGCGGCGATCGGATTCGCGCCCCGGCTGTGGTTGCCGTTCGTGATCAGCGCGACCCTGCTCGGCTTCGCCGGCGCCGCGACCTCCCAACTGTTCGCCGCCATCCACGACCAGGCAGCCCTGCACCCACATCCCCACCAGGACGGAGTCGTCGCCATCGTGCGGATGGCGTTGACCGCCGGGTGGGTCCTCGGGCCGGTCGCGGGCTCCTTCCTGGCCGCCCTCGCCGGTCCGCGGGTGATGCTCATGGCGACCGCGGTCGCCACCCTCGCCCAACTGTTACCGCTGGGCACACTGCGGGACCCGGGCAGCAGCAGCCCACTCGCGCCCCGCCGGTCGGCAGCGCGAACGAGCCGACCCGACATCCGCGCGATGCTCCCGCTGCTCGTCTTCACCGCGCTCTACATCTGCGTCTACGCGGGCGAGTCGGTCAAATACGCCTACCTGCCGATCTACATGAACAGCCAGCTGCATCTCACGCCGGCGCTCAGCGGCGCCGTCATCGGCATCCAACCGCTGGTCGAACTGGTGCTCATGCCCGTCGCCGTGATCGTGGCCCGCAGAACCGGCCCGTTGCCCCTGATGGTGCTCGGCGCCGGGTTCGGGGTGGCCGCGAACCTGTGCTTCGCCCTCACCGGCACCGCGGCCGGGCTTTTCACCGGGCAGATCCTCATGGGCGGGGTGTGGGGCGTGTTCGCCGCCCTCGGGATCACCGTTGCCCAACGCCTGCTGTCCACCAGCGTCGCCACCGCATCCGCGATCTTCATCAGTTCCACCGCGCTCAGCTCCGCGCTCGGCGGCCTCGCCGGCGGTCTCGGTGCCGCCTGGGCCGGGTTGCCGCTGGTCTTCCTCGTCCCCGCCGCGTTCTCGCTCACCGCAGTGGCCGGCCTCACCGTCATGGCTCGCGCCCAGCGGCGTCCAGGCTGACCCGTCCCGGTACCAGCTGTTCCAGCAGTCTGAGCACCCGGTGTACGTCCACCGCCTCCGGGTCCAGCAGCCACTGCACCTGCAACCCGTCGGACGCCGCCATCACGAGCGCCGCCGCGTCCTCCGGATCGACATCCGAGCCGACCGCGCCGGTGCGCTGTCCCTGTCGCACCAGTTCGGCGAGTTCGGCCCGCAGTCGCCGGAACCGCTCCCGAACGAACTCCCGGGTCGCCGGATGCCGCTCCTGCTGCAACGCGTCCGTCGTCAACGTCGCGTACAGCTCGACCAGACCCGGAATCTCGCGGTTGCGCAGCGCACTGCGTTTCATGACATCGACGATCGACGCATCCTCCGCGAGAGACTGCTCCTTTTCCGCTTCACTGTGGTCGGCTGCCTCGTGCGCCCGGTACACCGCGATGAGCAGGTCGTCACGCGACGGAAAGTAATAGCGCAATGCCGCGTGCGAGACCCCGATCGCGTCCCCGATCGACCGCAGCGACGCCTCCACCCCGTGCTCGGCGAACAGCTCGATCGCCTTCGCGAGCACCTGTTCACGCCGGTCCGCGGCCTTCCGGTAGGACCGCGCGCGCCCGGTATCGTCCTCGCTCGCCATGCCGCCATCGTACGGGCCCCGACCAGGACTCCGTGCCGGGCGAATAGTCCGCACGCATATCCCGCTGTTCGAGTCGCACCGGATTGAAGCCACCCGGAAACCCATTATCGAATAACGGGGCCGCTCGACTTCCCCCTGTCGTCGGCGGGCGAATACCGGTTCAGGCACGATTTTCGTGATATGGCTGGTTGTTCAGTCGGCCAACAGGACTCGTTTGCGGAGTAGGTCGGGTCTGGCACGACCGAACATCTGATGTTTCAGCATCTTGATCCGGTTGACGTGGCCTTCGACGGCTGCGCTGCTCCAGGGCAGCGTGAGCCCGACGGTGACCACGTCCTGGTCACGGCGCAAACCGATCACAAAGGACCGCAAAGCCGGTTGGGCCGTCGGCGTCGACAGCCGCCATCCACGCCTCCAACTCCTGACCACGCCTGGAACACATCATCGTGACGAAGGCCCGAACGTGACCGGCCAGCGCGTCCAGGTGCGGACTGGCGGCAAGGATGGCATCCAGTTTCCGCTGATCGGCGGTGGTCACCGGTCAAGCAACTCCTTGATCGGCTCGCCCATCAGCTCGGCGACTCGCCGGCCATGCCGCAGCGTGTCTGGCGTGGAGTCGTACGGCGTGATCACGTGGTCTCCCCTCGATCTGGACGTAGATCGAGATCATGTGGTCGGCTGGTCCAACTTGGGCTGGTAGATAGTGATCCACGCAGATTGATCAAGCCGGCGGGCTGGTCTGTCCCACCTACCGCGGTGCCGATGGCGTCCAAATCGTTGGGACCCAACACACACGACCAACATAGCGTTTCGTGCAGTTGCTCGCGGCT
>DATATV010000025.1:0-67928 GCA_036268615.1 Pseudonocardiaceae bacterium | reverse complement strand
GGTGCCGCTCCAGACCACCCGAACCGCTCGCAGCCGCCCCAAGCCGGCTCGAACCGGGTCAGGGCGTCTGCGCCGCCGGGAGTCGGCCGAGAATGCGGTCCCGGTCGACCCGGGAGAGGCCGCCCCAGACGCCGTAGGGCTCGCGGGCAGCCAGTGCGTACCCGCGGCACTGCGTCATCACCGGGCAGTACCGGCAGATCGCCTTCGCCCGCGCCTCGCGCCGGGATCGGGCCGTGCCGCGTTCGCCGTCGGGATGAAAGAACGACTCACTGTTGAGCCCACGACAGGCACCGCGCTGCTGCCAGCCCCAGGTGCCGACCGAGCGGTCGACCAGGTCACGGGTGTCCGTGACGGCAACGCTCGTGATCAACAACTTGTCCGGGTCAGGTGTGTGCGTCGATGGTGCCGACTCGTGCCCACCGCTGAACGGGACCAACCGCAGGGCCACAGCCCCACCTCCTGGCATGCTGAGATTTCGTCTGCATGACCGCCAGGGTCCGGAGCGGGTTGAACAGCCACACCATCTCCCGCCCGGCCGCTCGATGGCGCCGGCAGGAGGGAGTTGACCTGCTGATCTGGCAAAGAGTCTAACGAGAGTGACGACCACTGGACACGGTGTGCGGTCAATCCAGGCCGTTTATCCCGCGTTACTACACAATCGGGTGACACCCGATTGGGGTTGCCGGTAGTGGCCCCATGCGGCCAAACCTTTGACGCTGTCGGTGCCCTCCGGCTACTTCTGGGGAAGACGTTTGTTCAGACGTCTCATGACCGGGAGGCTGCGGTGCGCGGCAGAAGCAGGATCGCCCGAACAAGTGCAGTGGTGGTCGCGGCACTCGCCGCGGCCCTCGGCGGTCTGGGTGGGGTGCCGGCCCAGGCGGCCGGTGACGTGCCGTCGGCGCCGACGACGCTGACCGTCAACGACGCGGCGCACTCGCTCGACGTGACCGGGGCGCCGGACTTCGGTTGGCTGCCGGAGGATCACGGCGGTGACGAGGTCCAGACCGCCTACCAGGTCCGGGTCACCGACGACCTCAGCCACCGACTGGTCTGGGACAGCGGCCGGGTCAACTCCTCGGCCGAGTCCGCGGTGGCCTACACCGGGCCGGCGCTGGCCGACGGCCACGCCTACGACTGGACCGTGCGGACCTGGAACCGGCAGGGCGCCGGCGGACCGTGGGCGGCCGACGCGTCGTTCGACACCGGGATCGGCGACCAGGAGTGGTCCGGCGCGGACTGGATCCGCCGGGTCACCACCGGCAACGACAGCACCGTCGACTACACGCTGGCCCGCAAGTCGGTGCAGGTCGGCGACGAGCGCAGCCCGGTCGTCCGGGCCCGCGTCTATCTGGCCGCGGAGGGCCAGTGGCAGCTGCACGTGAACGGCTCGGTGGTCGACACCCAGGACGACTTCCAGCTGCCGGGCGAGACCTACTACGACGTCGAGGACATCACCGGCGCGACGAAAACCGCCGTGGCCAGGGACAACGGTCGGCTCGCTGTCGGCGTCGAGTACGGCTCCTGGCCGACCACCGAGGGCGGCGGCCGGGCGGAGGGGCCGGTGCCCAACAGCACCACGCTCGCCACCGCGGCGGCGGCCGGAGCGACCAGCGTGACGGTCGTGTCGGCGACCGGACTCGTCGCCGGTGAGGGCCTGGCCCTCGGCACGGCCGGGACGCCGGGTTTCGTGGTCGACCCGATCACCGCGGTCACCGGCAACACGGTCACCCTCGGTCAGCCGCTGAGCGCGGCGCAGCCGGCCGCCGCGGCCGCGGTCAGCGAGAACGGGCCGACCGGGTTGCTGGTCAAGGTCGTCGTAGACCACGCCGACGGCAGCGAGCAGACCGTGGTGTCCGACAGCAGCTGGCAGGTCACCAAGGACACCGAGGAACTGACCACCACGGTCAAGCGGCGCAGCAGCCAGAATGCCGGCACCTACGTCGAGTACACCGACGCCCAACAGCGGGTCACCGGCTGGGACCAGCCGAACTACCAGCCGACCAGCGCCTGGACCCCGGCGACCGTGCTGGGTCGGGCACCGATGCCCGAACCCTCCAGCTGCGCCAAGTACCTCAGCGCCGGCTCGCCGTGCGGCTTCACCCACCTGGTGCCGATGCTGTCCGGCCTGGCCTACACGGTGATCCATCCGGTCTCCGTGCGCACCCTGGCCGACGGCACCGAACTGGCCGACTTCGGTACCGACTTCGTCGGTGTGCCGGTGGTGCGTTTCCAGCACGGCACCGCAGGTCACCAGGTCACCATGTCGGGCAGCTACCGGCTCAACAACACCACCACGAACGCGGCGACCACCGCCGGGGCCACCAGCATCAGCGTGGCCGGCGCGACGAACTTCCAGGCGGGCGATCCGATCACGGTCGACGGTCCGGCCGACGGCTACGGCGCGGGCCACCCGGAGAACAACACGGTGGCCGCGGTCGCCGGCACCACCATCACGCTGGCGAAACCGCTGCGCCAGGCGCACGCGCTGGGTGTGTGGGTGTCCGGTTCCCGGGCCGGAACGTCCCCATTGGACACTCAGGGCACCGATCTGACCTTCTCCTACGTGCAGGCGGCCGGCGCCCAGCAGACCAACTTCTACGTCGGCGAAGGCTTCCGCTACCTGGAGATCTCGGCGCCCGGTGAGCACCTGGACGCCAACTCGATCTGGGCGGTGGCGCAGAACGAGAACGCGCCTGCCGGCCGGGCGGCGACCTTCACCAGCAGCAATCCGACGCTCAACGCGGTGTACTCGCTGCTGTCACGTTCGGCCCTGCAGTCGGGGCAGATGGAGTTCCAGGACTCCCCCGACCGGCAGTCCGGACAGTTCCTCGGTGACGCGGTGGACGAGTCGTTCGCGACCACCGCGGCACTGGACGAACGCCAGCTGACCAAGGAGGCGATCAACAACTTCGTCTACTCTCAGCAACGCTACTGGCTGGCCACGCCGCCGGGACCGGGTTCGCAGTACGGCGACATCAACGCCGTCTATCCCAACGGGGACGGCAAGCGGGACATCCCGGACTACACCGAGATGTTCCCGGACTGGGTGTGGCAGTACTACCAGCTCTCCGGTGACCGGGCCACCCTCAGCTCGGCCTACCAGACCATGCAGGCGATCGGCCAGTACGTGACCGACAGCGTGGCCACCACCGGCCCGGACGCCGGCCTGGTCTACCAGTTGGCCGGCGGGAGTTCGAGTTCCTACCACTACGGCATCATCGACTGGCCGGCCACGGACCGGTACGACACCGTGGTGCTCAACTCGGGCGCGGACACGGTGGTCAACATGCGGGCCGTCGAGGTCTACCGGGCACTCGCGGAGGCCGCGACCGCGCTCGGCGACACCGCGTCGGCCAGCGGCTACGCGACCGACGCGGCCAACCTGACCCAGGCGATCAACACCAAACTGGTCGACGCCAACGGGCTCTACGACGACGGCCTGACCGCCGCCACCGGCAACCCGAAGATCGGCAATGCCTCCGAGCACGACCAGTCCTTCGCGTTGGCCTACGGTGTCGCGCCCGCGTCCAGCTACGGCACTCTGGGTGACTTCCTTGCCGCGCAAGGAATGAAGCAGGGACCGATGGACCTCGGCCAGCTGGAGCAGGGTCTGGTGGACACCGGGCAGACCAGTGCGTTGGTCACCCTGCTGACCGACCCGAACGCCGACGGCCCGGCCAAGATCCTGGCCGAGGGCGGCACGACGATGTGGGAGGAGTGGGAGCCGGGCTGCACCGCGGCCGGTGGCGCGGTCGGTGACTCGACCGCAGGCTGCGTCGGCGCCGGCATCAGCCAGCAGAGTTCGGAGAGCTTCTCACACGGCTGGGGTTCGGTCGGCGTCACCGGGATTCTGCAGGGGCTGCTGGGTATTCAGGTCACCGGCGTCGCCGCGGACACCATCACGGTGACCCCGCCGGCATCCGGGCTGCGCTCGGCCAGCGGCACCGAGTGGACCGAGCACGGCCCGGTCTCGGTGAGCTGGCAGGCCACCGGCCCGGCCGGGCTGTCGCTCACGCTGACCGTGCCGGACAACACGACCGCCACCGTGGCGCTGCCGGCGTCGGCGGGTGCACACGTGCGCACCGTCGGGGCGGGCGACGCGAAGTACGTTGGCAGGTCCGGGGACAAGGTGCTCTACCGGGTCGGCTCGGGTCGCACCGAGTTGCTCGGCTGAGCCCGCGGCGGCCCCCGCTCCGGTGTCCGACCGGGTCGGGGGCCGACGCGTCGGTCCACAACGGACTGTCGGCTCACAGGGTGGTGATCAGGCCGCCGTCGATGGTGAAGTCGGCGCCGGTGACGTTGCCGGCGCGGTCGCTGGCCAGCAGGAGAACGAGATCGGCCACCTCCTCCGGGCGGGTGAACCGGCCGGTCACCGCGTCACCGGCGGCCTGCTTGGCGATCGCGTCGGACCGAGTGCCGTTTGCGCGGCCGATCGTGGCGGCGACCCCGTTGTCGCCCAACCACAACGCGGTGGCCACCGGCCCGGGACTGACCGAGTTTACCCGCACACCCTTCGGCCCGACCTCCTTGGACAGCGACTTCATGAAGTTGGCCAGCGCCGCCTTGGCCGCGCTGTAGTCCATCACCAGCGGATCGGGCAGGAACGCGTTGACCGAGCTGATCGTCACGATCGTGCCCGCGCCGTGTTCGAGCAGGTGCGGCAGCGCGGCCCGGGTGGTGCGCACCGCGCTGAGGAAGTTGATGGTGAGGGTGGCGGTCCAGTCGTCGTCGGTGACCGACAGGAAACCGCCCAGCCGCGGCGCGACCGCACCGACGTTGTTGACCAGGATGTCCAGCCCACCGAACGTTTCGACCGCCGCGTCGACGAGTCGGGCCGGTGCGTCCGGTGTGCTCAGGTCGAGCGCGACCGGATGCACGTCACCGGCCGCGGCCAGCGCCGCCAGTTCGGCACCGACGGCGCGGGCGCCGGCCATCACCCGCACGCCCTCGCCGGCCAGCGCGGTGGTCACCGCCAGGCCGATGCCCTTGCTCGCGCCGGTGACAACGGCGACCTTGCCGGCCAGATGTAGATCCATCACGAACTCCTCAACCGGCGACCGAGCCGGCCGCCTTCTCGATCACGTCGGTGGCGACCTCGGGGTGCGAGATCATCGACAGGTGGGACGCCTTCACCTCGAAGGTGCGCGCGCCGGCCCGTTTGGCCATGATCCGTTGTTCGGCCGGCGGAATGACCTTGTCGGCCGTGCCGACGAGATACCAGGAGGGGATCGTCTTCCAGGCCGGCGTGCCGGACGCTGCGCCGCCCGCGGCGAAACTCAGCGGGCGCTGGGCCGCGCCGAGCACCGCCGAGGTGTGCGCCGGCAGGTCACTGGCGAACGAGTTGGCGAACACGGCGGGCAGCAGATAGAGGTCCACGTCGCCGGCCGGCCCGTTCGGATAGGGCACGAACGAGAAGACCGTGGTCGGATCGGCGACGGCGAGGGCGGAACCGGGCTGGGCGGCGGTCAGCTGGAGCACGTTCTCGCCCTGTTCCGGCACGAACGCGTTGATGAAGACGAGCGCCTTGACGTTGGGGTTGCGGGTGGCGGCGTTGGTGATGACCGCCCCGCCGTAGGAGTGGCCGACCAGCACGACCGGTCCGGGCACGGTCGACAGGAAGTCGGCGATGCTGGCCGCGTCGCCGGCCAGGCTGCGCAACGGGTTGGGCGGCGCCTTGACGGTGTAGCCGTCACGCAGCAACCGGGGCAGCACCTCGCTCCACGACGAGCCGTCGGCCCACGCGCCGTGCACCAACACGATCGTCGGCTTCGGCCTGCCGCCGGATCGCCCCGGTGCAGCGTCGGCGGTGCCGGCGGCGAACGGAGCGACGGACGCGGTGGCCGCGACAGCGGCCCCGGCAGCCACGGATCTGAGCGTGGCCCGGCGCGTGAAGGAGCCCGGTGACATGGATTTCCCTTCCACAGAAAGAAATTCGACGCTTCGACGGGCGCGAGGGGCCCGCCACCGGGGTCTGCGGAGCCGACCCGCCCAACCTACCCGCAAGACTTCCGAAAGCGGGCAAAATAGGCCATTCGGATGATTTTCCATCCGTGGAAATGTCGGCCGAAGTCGGCCGGAAAAGGATTACATCCGGGTGTAGGACTCGATGTCCTGACCGAACGCGGTCAGCGCGGCGTCGGTCAGCGTCGGCCGGGTGTCGCCGACGGCGTCGAGATAGTCCTCGGTGCTCGCCGGCCGGCCCTCCCGGTGGGTCACCTCGCGTTCGAACGCCGTCTGGGCTCCCTTGCGCGCGGCGAACTCGATGTCGGCGGGGGTGAACATCTCGCTCGCGTCGACGAGGCGCAACACGTCCACCTCGCCGGCCGCCGGCCCGAGGTACCGCGTCCAGATCGCCGCCCGTGCGGCCGGGTCCGGCGGCCCGATCGGAATGACGTAGTCGAACCGACCCGGCCGCAGGAAAGCCGGGTCCAGCGAGCTGACCGAATTCGTCGCGCAGATCAGCAATCGGTCGTCGTGCTCGCGGAAACCGGGAATGAGCTTGAGCAGTTCGTTGGTGACTCCGTGGCCAGGATCGGCGGCCAGGCCCGACCGGGTACCGGCGATCTCCTCGACCTCGTCGATGAACAACAGCACCGCTTCGAGTTCGGCGAGATCGGCGAACGCGTCGCGCAGCGAGGCGGCCAACCCCTCGCCGGTCGCCGCCGCCAGCCGGGACGGGAACAACTCGACGAACGGCCACCCGAGCCGGGACGCGACCGCCTTGGCGAAACTCGTCTTCCCGGTGCCCGGCGGCCCGAACAGGATGGCGGCTTTCGGCGGAGCGACACCATATCGGTCGGCCAGCGCGGGCTGCTTCAGCGGCAGCACGATCCGCCGCTCGATGACCTGCTTCTCCCGTTCCATCCCGGCCAGCGCGTCCCACAGGCCGGTGGCCAGCACGCGTCCACCCAGCGCGGTGAGCAGCCCGGCGTCGGCCGGGCCGAGGTGTTCGAGCTTCTCGTAGTACGTCAACCCGTCCCGGACGGTGTAGCCGGACCGGCGCAGTGCCTCGCTGCCGGTGGCGCCCTCGGGTAACAGCGCGCTGATCCGGCGCACGCCCAGCGGCCGCAACCGGCGCTCCAGTTCGGCGAGCAGCGCGCTGCCGATTCCGCGGTGCCGCCAGCGGGCGGCGAGCGCCACCAGCAGCACCCAGGCGCGTTCGCCCTCGGCCTGGGCCAGTGCCATGCCGACGAGTTCGTCGCCGACAACCGCGACCACCGCAGGCTGGCCGGCCCGCGCGGCGGCCATCACCTCGGAGACCGGGAAGACCGGTCGCGGTCCGCCGTCGGGCTGGCTCTGGTCCCATACCTGGATCGCCTGGTCCAGGTCGCCGTCGTGAAAATCGCGCAGTCGCCAAGCCGGCATCGTCGCCCACCGCCCCGTAGCCGAGACGTGCATTGTGCGGGAGATGACGGCCGGAGTCGACCGGGTTCACACCGCGGGCGCTGTCGGTGTGGACGCCGCCGCACGGTCAGGTGCCGCCGCGCATCGACCCGTCGGGCTTCCCGTGGCCGCCGCCCGGCGCCGTGATCAGCGACGTTGTCCGGCGGCTCCTCGGTCAGGTCGTCAGCCGCCGGGTAACGACAAACGCCGCCCGAACGGCAGTATGGTCAGCACAACCCGGCTACCGTACGGTCTTGCCATGTGGCTGTACGCCCTCTGGGGGCTGGCGGGCGCTGCGGCCAACCGCGCGTTGATCTACTTAGAGGCGAGCCGGCGCGCCACGAGCCGACCCTGGCAGTACCCCTACGGTCCCGGCGGCGACGCCTACGCGGTGTCGGTCCTGCTGCACTGCGCGATCGGCGCGGCGGCGGCCTGGGGAGCCGAACGCACCGGCGTCGTGTCCACCATCCCGCTCGGTGTCGCGGTGGGAATCGCGGCACCGGTCGTGCTGAAGAAGCTGGCCGGTTACGTCGTGGCCCTCCTGGGCAGCGCCGGTGAGCAGCGGAGTTTCGGCCGGCGGTTGCTGATCGCGCTCGCCGACGCGGCGACCGCGTTCCGCCCGGCCGCTCGTCAACCCGGTGCCGCCCAACGGGTCGAGCCCACGGTGGACGACGCGTTCACCGGTGGGGAGACGGCGACCGCCGAACCGGCCGCGGCCGTGGAGGACGCCCCGCGCCGGGTCGCGCCGCCACGGCTGAGCGGACCGGGGGTGAACTGGAGCGACATCGTGCCGATCCTGGCGATCAACAGTCGCGGCGACGAGGTGGCCGGCAGCGCCACCGGCCTGACCAACCTCGCCGGCCTGCTGCGCGACCTCGGTCATCCCACCGACGCCCGGCCGCTCTACGAACGCGCACTGAGCATCGACGAGACCGCGCACGGCCCGAACCATCCCGCCGTCGCCACCGACCTGACCAGCCTGGCCGGCGTGCTGCGCGACCTGGGCCGGGCCGCCGAGGCGAAACCGCTCTACGAACGCGCATTGGCCATCGACGAGACCGCGCACGGCCGGACCCATCCGACGGTCGCCAGCGACCTGAACAACCTCGCGAACGCGCTGCGCGACCTGGGTGACGCCGCTGAGGCGAAGCAGCTCTACGAGCGGGCCCTGCACATCACCGAGGCGTGTTACGGCGAGCACCACCCGATTGTCGCCACCGGACTGAACAATCTGGCCGGTGCCCTGCTGGAACTGGATCAACCGATCAAGGCCGAGCGGCTCTACGAGCGGGCCGTGCGTATCGCCGAGACCAGCTACGGCCCCGACCACCCGGCCGTCGCGGCGAAACTCAACAACCTCGCGCACGCGCTGCGCGGGCAGGGTCGGCCGGCCGAGGCGAAGCCGCTGTTCGAGCGCGCGCTGGCGATCACCGAGGCGACCTACGGCCCGACCCACCGGATCGTGGCCATCGGCCTGAACAACCTGGCCAACGCGCTGCGCGACCTGGGTCAGGCGGCCGAGGCGCGGCCATTGTTCGAGCGCGCGCTGAGCATCGAGGAGGCGAACCTCGCCCAACCGCTGCACATTCGCGCCGACGCGGCCCGCTGACCAGCTGCCCGGACCCAGGCCGGTGCGTGGCGGAAGTCAGTGCAGGGTGCCGAAAATCGCCAGCCCGAGCACCACGAGCAGGACAACGCCGGGCGCGAGTCCGCTGCCGGCGACGATCAACCCGATCACCAGCACCTCCGGACCGCGGGCGAGCTGCACGATCAGTCCGGTGGGCACCAGGTTGCCGTCCGGACTCACCGCGACGCCCACGTTCCCGTAGTCCATCGCCGGTCGCCCCACCGTGCGGACGACGGCGCCAGCGGCGAGCAGCGCGGCCAGTCCGGTGCCCAGCGTCAACGGCACCCCGAACAGCGCGACCACCAGCAGCCAGAGCACGGTGACGATCAGTACCAGGGCGGCCGTGGTCAGCCGCAGCTCGGGATCGGTGCAACCCAGCCAGCGCCGCAGTCCCGGCACCCGCCGCACCTGCGCGAGCGCCGCGGCGAACGGCAACGCGGCGAAATAGGCGCCGACTCCGACCAGCCACACCGGATCGAGCAACGGAAACACCAGGCGCACCACGGCAACCGCCCAGACCAGCAGCAACGCCAGCACGAGCGACGCGCGCCGAGCGAGCGCCCCCGCGACGACAAAGCGGGCGAGCACGGCGCGGCCGGCGAGCAGCCGCGGCCAGGGCAACGGACGGGCCGCCGGCAACAGCGCGAGCAGGTCGAGGAAGAGCACCGACATCCGGCGGGCCAACCGCTCACCGAAGTTCGCCACGAGTTCGGCCCGGCCGGCCGTACTCGCGGCGCGCGGTCGGCGCGGCCGACCGGACCCGACCGCCGCGACCAACACGCCGACCCCGGCCAGCCCGACCACCAGCCAGAGCCAGCCCAGCCCGACGGTGGTCACCGCGAGCACGCCGGCGAGCACCGCGAACAACAATGCGCCGACCTGCTCGACCCAGCGCAGGCCGCGGCCGGGTCGGCGGCGGGCGGTGACCAGGGCGAGCAGCGCGGTCGCGGCGAACAGGGCGATGCCGACCGGCAGCCAGCGCAGCGAACCGGCGACGACGAGCGTGGCGGCGAGGGTCAGGTAGGCGACCACCACGAACCGGATCGCCCAGACCGCCCAGAGCCGCCGGCCGATCCCGATGACGCGTGTGTCGGTGAAGTCCGACCAGGCCAGCTTCGCCGGCTCGATCCAGACGAAGTCCCGGCGCAGCAAGGATCTACTGGCCAGGCCGAGCCCGAGACAGAGGACGGCCAGGCTCGCCAACGGTGGCGTGGCGGCCGACCCGACGAGATCGGCGCGCAGCTCGCCCAGCCCGTAGAACGGCGCGGAAGCGGCGGTCGCGAGCGCCAGGACGGTCAACAACCGGTCACTGATCTGATAGACGACCCGGCCGAACCGCCCCAGTCGCGTCTCCACCGAATCCGCCCCCCACGCCGAACGACCCACCGTTCATCGTCCCAGTTCCCCACCTGGGCCGGCCCACCCGCCCCACGAAAACCGAACCAGGTCAGCCCAGCTCGACGATCTGATCGGCGCACGCCTCGACCAACCGCCGTGAATGGCTGGCCAGCACGACCGCCGCACCCGCCGCCGTGCTCTCCCCCACCAGGCCCGCCAGCCAGTCCAGGCCGTCCGTGTCGAGCGCGCGTTCCGGCTCGTCCAACAGCAGCAGCCGATGCGGTCGGGCCACACATCCCAACAGCAACAGGCGGCGGCGCTGACCGGCCGACAGATCACCGGCCGGGACGTCCACCCGGTGGTCCAGTCCGGCCGGCGCCAGCAGGTCGGCGACCAGGTCGGCCGGGTAGTGCGCGTCCGGATAGGACCGCAGCAGCAGATCGAGATGCTGGCGTGGGCTGAACTCGTCGAACAGCGCGGAGTCGTCCATCAGCACCGACACCTCGCGGCGGAACGCGGCCGACCGCTCGTCGGGCACCGTGCCGAACACGGCGATGCTGCCCTCGGTCGGTGGCTGCATGCCGTACAGGCAGCGCAGCAACGTCGACTTACCGGAGCCGTTCGGCCCCATCAGGGCGACCGCCTGGCCACCCGGCAGGTCAAGATCCAGGCCGGCGAACAGCCAGGTGTCCCCGGCCGCGATGCCCAGTCCTTCGATCAGCACCCGGCCGACCAGGCCGAGGCCGGTGTCGGTTTCCTCCACGACGGCAGGTTACCGTCCGCCTCGGCGTTTACTTGCCGCACCGGCGACCGCCCCGAGGAAGGCCCACCCAGATGAGTCAGCCCAGCCGACCCGTTCAACACCATCCCGTGGTCGAGGCGCGGCTCGCCCGGCGCGCCAGCAGCGTCCAGGTCCGGATCGCCGACGCGATCACCAGGTTCGCCGGGTCGATGTGGTTCGTCTACCTGCACGCGGTCGGGTTCACCGCCTGGATGCTGTTCGTCGAATCCAGCCCCTGGCCGACGCTGACCCTGATCGTCTCGTTGGAGGCGATCTTCCTGTCCACCTTCGTGATGATCGGCCAGAATCGGCAGGCCGAATTCCAACAGGCCAAAGCCGATCACGACTTCGTCGCGCAGGAACTCGAACTGCGGACCAACACCGACCTCACCCGGTCCATCCACGCGATGACCGCCGAACTGCACCGGCGGCTGATCGAGCAGGACCCGCGATAGGACAGTCAGTCCCGGACGGTGGTGAGGCCGTCCAGGACGATGGTCAGCCAGCGGGCGCGGGCGGCCGGCGGCTGGTCGGCCGGGGCGGTCGCGACGAGCAGGGTGAAGTCGGCGATGGAGATGTCCGGCCGCAGGACCCGCGCTCCGACGCCGACGGTGAGCAACACGTTGACCGCGTTGTTGGCGCGCGACTCCAGCGCGCCGAACTCACTGCCACCGGTGAGCACCCGGGCCGCGGTCCGGATCGCGTTGTTCTGTGCGCTGATCTCGACGAACCGCGCGGCGACTGCGCGGATCTCGGCGAGCACCGGCGCCCCGGCGGCGACCCGGGCCGCGGTGGCCTCGATATCGCTGACCATTTCCTCGGCGTACTCGTAGTTGACCGCGCTGATCAGATCCGCCTTGGTCGGGAAGTTGCGGTAGAGAGTGCCCACCGCGACGCCCGCGGCGACCGCAATAGTGTTCATTCCGATTTGTGGACCGTGTTCGATGATCTGTTCTCGGGCAGCCCGCATGATCCGCTTTCGGTTCGCAACCGCATCGACGCGGAGCTGGCGGGGCGACATGTAATAGAGCCTCCTCGATCGGCAACAAGATGAATACTAGTTCATCTTGTTGCCGAACTCGACAGTGGTGCAATCTTCGCAGGTCGGGACACCGCTACCCGGAATTCTAATTTCGACAGCACCGGACAAAACGGATTTCGTCATCCTTCCAGACATTCCATGAGCACAGCCGCGCGGACGTGAACTTCGCCGAAAAATCCTGCGTAACGTTCCGGAACACGGATATTAACGGTTGACAACCGGGGTTATTGCCGAAATTTTCCTCGTGCCCATTATGACCGGTTAGGAAACACACGGTTAACATGGAAACCCTTGAGGGTCGATCTTCCCGAGGTATAACCATGCCGAACATATTGTCAAGCGGTTTACCGTGAGGTCGGAGGCTTGCCGTCAGAGAGGTTCGGCAAGCACGGCCCGACACCCGGTAATGCCGCGGCAAAGCCGACGAACGGTGAGGACACCACACAATGGTGAAGCGAATTCGGTTGGGACTCAGACTGGCCGCGATCGGCGCGGCCGGCGCGTTGGCGCTGGTCGGCTGTAGCAGCGGGGGTTCCGCTCCCGTACAGCAGAACTCCGAGGGCGGCTACGGCAGCATCCCGGCGGAGTCGAGTTCATCGACGACGGGCGGCACCGTCAACGTCGCCGAATTTCCCGGCGCCGGCCCCGACTGGATCTTCCCGGTCATCGACGGCACGCACTCGTCGATCTACAACACGGCCACGTTCATGGACATGATGTACCGGCCGCTGTACTTCCCGGTCACCGGCTCGTCCCCGGCAGTGGACTACAGCAAGAGCCTCGCCAAGCCCCCGGTCTTCGCCAACAACAACAAGACCATCACGCTGAACCTCAACCCGGCCTACAAGTGGTCGGACGGCAAGCCGGTCACCGCCAACGACGTCATCTTCGACATCGACCTGAGCAAGGCCGCCGTCAAGGAGAGCCCGGCGAACCTGAACAGCTATACGCCCGGCCAGTTCCCGGACAACGTAACCAGCGCGACCGCGCCCAACCAGCAGACCGTGGTACTGACGCTGGACAAGACCTACAACCCGGACTGGTTGCTGTACTCCGAGTTCGTCCAGTTCCTCGTCCCGCTGCCCTCGACCTCCTGGAACGTCTCCTCGGCAGGCGGCCCGCACCTGGACTTCACCCAGCCGGCCAACGCGAAGGCGATCTACGACTACCTGTTCAAGCAGGCGTCGACGATCTCGACCTACGCCACCAACCCGCTCTGGCAGACCGTCGACGGCGCGTACAAGATCAAGACCTACAACGCGTCCACCAATGCCACCGACCTCGTGGTGAACCCGGCCTACACCGGACCGGACAAGCCGAAGATCACCGAGGTCGACGAGTTGGCCTACACCTCGACCGACGCCGAGTGGAACGACGTGCTGGACGGCAAGCTGGATGTCGCCAACGTCGACTTCAGCGACCTGCCCCAGCTCGCCAGCGCGGCGAAGAAGGGCAACTACGCGTACTACGGCCTGCCGAGCGCCGGCTTCCTGTACATGTACTTCAACTTCAAGGACACCACCGGTAGCTTCGACAAGATCATCAACCAGCTCTACGTGCGGCAGGCGCTCGCGCACCTGCAGGACGAGAACGCCGTGATCAAGGGTGCCTTCAAGGGCGCGGCCGTGCCGCAGTACAGCACCATCGGCACCCTGCCGAAGAGCCCGTACTCGGCCGACGCGATCACCAAGCCGCTCTACGCCTACGACATCAACGCGGCCAAGACCCTGCTCACCTCACACGGCTGGAAGGTCGTCGGCGGCGTGCTGACCTGCCAGAGCCCCGGCACCGCCAGCACCGACTGCGGCGCCGGCATTCCGGCGGGCACGCCCTTCACCTTCACCTTCTACTACGCCAATCAGCCGGCAGTGGTCGCCCAGCAGGTGGACGCGTTCGCGTCGGCCGCCAAGCAGTTGGGCATCACCATGACGCTGAAGGGTTTCACCTTCAACCAGCTGCTGGACGTGGCCAACGACCCGAGCTCCCCGTCCACCGAGAGCCAGTGGGGAATGGCCGACTTCGGCGGCTTCACCGGACTGGAGTACCCGACCGGCGGCACCATCTTCAACACCGGCGGCTCCTACAACGAGGGTGACTACAGCGACCCGACCGCGGACTCGCTGATGAACGCGTCGATCTACAGCCCGAAGGCCGACGCACTGGACACCGAGTCGAACTACCTCGGCAAGAACCTGCCAGCGATCTTCCAACCGTCCCAGGACGACATCTATGTCTGGAAGAAGACGCTGTCCGGGCCGGCCAACTCCTTCTCCAGCCTGACCCAGTACTACCTGAGCCCGCAGGACTGGTTCTTCACGAAGTGAGTGTTCGACCGTTTCGGTAGTCCCGGCCGCGGAACCCGCGACCGGGACTGCCGGTGCGTTGGCAGAAAGGACTTCCCTCGGTGCGAACCGGTTATCTCATCCGGCGGCTGGGTACCGCGATCCTCGTGCTCATCGGCGTTGTGCTGGTCACCTTCATCATGCTGCACGTCATCGCGCCCTCACCCGGCCGCGCGGCCCTCGGCCTGCGGGCGACCCCCGAACAGGTCGCGGCCTACAACCTCGCGAACGGTTACGACCGGCCGCTCATCGTCCAGTTCTTCAGTTATCTCGGCCAGGTCGTCCACGGAAACCTCGGCTGGTCCTACTCGCTCAACCAGTCCGTGGTCTCGCTGTTGAAGGAAAAGGCGCCACTGAGCGCCTTCCTGTCCGGAGCGTCGACGGTGCTGGCGATCCTGATCGCCATCCCGCTGGGCATCTACCAGGCGGTCAAGCGCAACAGCGTCGGCGACAACGTGGCCACCGCGGTGGCCTTCACGCTCTACTCGATGCCGGTCTTCCTATTGGGCCTGATCCTGATCGACATCTTCGCCCTCAGCCTTGGCTGGGTGAACGCGAACGTCGGCCAGGACCAGTCCCTGAGCGGAGCACTGGCCCACTTCACGGACCTGATCCTGCCGATCGTGTCGCTGACGGCGGTCGCCGTCGCGTCCTATTCGCGCTATCAGCGTTCGGCCGCACTCGACGTGATGGCCCAGGACTACATCAAGGTGGCCAGAGCGAAGGGGCTCGCGGAACGGCTGGTGCTCACCCGACATCTGGTGCGCAACTCGGCGCTGCCGATGATCACCCTGATCGGTCTGTCGATTCCGATTCTGCTGGCCGGGAATCTGCTGATCGAGGGTGTCTTCAACATCAACGGCCTCGGCTTGTTGTTCTTCAAGAGCCTCGGCAGTGAGGACTACAACGTGCTGATCGGCTACACGCTGGTCGGCGCGGTGCTCACGGTGCTCGGCAACCTGGTCGCCGACATCGCCCTGACTGCCGCCGACCCCCGGATCCGGCTGGTGTGACATGACGACAATCGACTCTCTCGCGCCGACCACCCCCGACAGCACGCCCGACGGCGGCGAGGTCGGGAAGGTGCAGAGCGGCTGGCGGCTGGCGCTGCGCGAGTTCGCCTCAAGCAAACTGGCCGTCGCCGGCTTCGTCGTGCTGATCCTGCTCATCCTGTTCTGTTTCGTCGGGCCGGTGTTCTACCACAGTGATCAGCTCAACTCGAACCTGTTGCTGACCGATCTGCCTCCGGGCCAGGGAAATCCCCTCGGTACCGACGGCAACGGCTTCGACGTGCTCGGCCGGCTGATGAAGGGCGGCCAGACCTCCCTGGAGATCGGCCTGTTCGCGGCGCTGATCGCGACCGTGATCGGCACCCTGTGGGGCGCGATCGCCGGGTTGGCCGGCGGCATCGTCGACGCGGCGATGATGCGCGTGGTCGACGTGCTGCTGTCGATCCCGTTCCTGTTCGTGGTACTCATCGTGTCGGTCCGGTTCAGCTCGAACGTGACCTCGCTGAGCATCATCCTGGGTGTGTTCTCCTGGTTGATCCCGGCGCGCCTGGTCCGTGGCGAGGTGCTCACCCTGCGGGTGCGCGACTTCGTCTCGGCGGCGCGGGTGATGGGCGCGACCAGGTCCCGGCTGATCACCCGGCACCTGATCCCCAACGCCCTGGGCACGGTGATCGTGAACATCACCTTCCAGGTGGCGGACGCGATCCTCGCGTTGTCCGCGCTGGGCTTCCTCGGTTTCGGGGTGCAGTACCCCGGAACCGACTGGGGCGACCAGCTCTACGACGGCGCCGGCAACCTGAACAACGGTTACTGGTGGCTGATCTACCCGGTCGGCATCCTGCTGATCCTGACGGTGATGGCGTGCAACCTGATCGGCGACGCGCTGCGGGACGCACTGGATGTGAGGTTGCGGCGGCGATGACGAACAGCACGAATCAGGTTGGAAACCAGGCTCCCCCCACCGAAGAACCGTTGCGGCCGGAGGAGTCCACCGGTCGGGTGCTGGACGTCACCGGCCTGACCACGCACATCCAGCTGAGCACGTCGAACGTGCAGGCGGTGGACGGCATCAGCCTGCACCTGGAACCAGGTGAGACGCTGGGCCTGGTCGGTGAGTCGGGCTGCGGAAAGTCGATGACCGGACTGTCCATCATGGGCCTGCTACCGCCGGGCGGCGCGATCGTCGGCGGCTCGGTCAAACTTGACGGCCGGGAACTTGTCGGCCTGCCCGCCCGGGAGATGCGGGCGATCCGCGGCAACGAGATCGCGATGGTCTTCCAGGACCCGATGACCTCACTGGACCCGACCAAGACCATCGGCTACCAGGTGGCCGAGGGCGTCTCGCTGCACCGGGGGCTGAGCCGCAGGGCGGCGCTGGACCGAGCGGCCGAGGTACTGGGCATGGTCGGCCTGCCACGGCCGAAGGAGCGGCTGGGCGACTATCCGCACCAGCTCTCCGGTGGTCTGCGGCAACGGGTGATGATCGCCATCGCGCTGGCCTGCGAGCCCAAGGTACTCATCGCCGACGAGCCGACCACGGCGCTGGACGTGACCATCCAGGCGCAGATCCTGGAGTTGCTGTCCGGGCTGAAGGACCGGCTGGGCATGGCGATGCTGCTGGTCACCCACGACATGGGTGTGGTGGCCGGGCACGCCGACCGGGTCAACGTCATGTACGCCGGGGAGATCGTCGAGACGACCGACACCGGGACGTTGTTCGAGCACATGCACCACCCGTACACGCGGGCGCTGCTGGGCTCGATCCCGAGGCTGGAGCAGGACAACACCGAGCGGCTCTACAGCATTGCCGGCCAGCCGCCGGACCTGACCGCACCGCCGGCCGGCTGCCGGTTCGCGGCCCGCTGCGCGCTGGCCACCGACGAGTGCCGGGAGAAGGAGCCGGAGCTCGGTGGCGAGGTGGGCAAGCACCTGTTCGCCTGCTGGCACCCGGTGGACGGTCCGCTGGACCTGCACCAGCTCAGCGAGGCCGAGGCGCTCGGCGCGGACATCGCCGAGATCATCCAGACCGACGAGGCCGAGCCGGCCACGGCGACCGCCACGGTCACCGAACCGGAGCCGGGCGCCACGGCGGACACCAACGGCGCGCTGCTGGTGGTGGACAACCTGGTCAAGGAGTTCCCGGTCACCTCGGGCATTCTGCAGAAGCGGGTCGGCAGCGTGAAGGCGGTGTCCGGGGTGTCCTTCCAGGTGGGCCAGGGTCGCACGTTCGGGCTGGTCGGCGAGTCCGGCTGCGGCAAGACGACGATCGGCCGGATGATCGTCGCGCTGGAGAAGCCCGACGAAGGCCAGGTGACCCTGGAGGGCTCCAAGGTGTCCGCGCTGCGCGGCAAGGAGTTGCGGCGGGGTCGGCGGGACCTGCAGATGATGTTCCAGGACCCGTTCGCCTCGCTCGATCCCCGGATGCGGGTCAGCGCGATCCTGCGCGAACCGCTCCAGGTGCAGGGCGTCGGGAGCCGGGCGGAGCAGATGTCCCGGATCAACGACATGCTCGACGAGGTCGGCCTGCCCCGACGGGCCCTGGAACGCTTCCCGCACGAGTTCTCCGGCGGCCAGCGCCAGCGCATCGGCCTGGCCAGGGCACTGATACTCAACCCGAGGGTGATCGTCGCGGACGAGCCGGTGTCGGCGCTGGACGTGTCGATCCGGGCGCAGGTACTCAACCTGATGAAGCGATTGCAGGCCGAGCACGGCTTGTCCTACGTGGTGATCTCGCACGATCTCGCGGTGGTCAAGTACCTGGCGGACGAGATCGGCGTGATGTACCTGGGCCGGATGGTCGAGTTCGGCTCGGGTGACGACATCTATCACCACGCGGCGCACCCGTACACGGCCGGGCTGATCAACACGATTCCGATCCCGGACCCGAGGGTGGAGAAGGCCAAGGAAGGTGTCGCCATCACCGGCGAGATCCCCAGCCCGATCAACCCGCCGTCAGGCTGCCGGTTCCGGACGAGGTGTCCGCTGGCCCAGGAGAAATGTGCGGTCGAGGAGCCGCAGATGCGACTGTTCGGCCAGGGACACCAGGCGGCCTGCCACTTCCCGTTGCAGCGGCCGATGGAGTCACCGGCCGCCTAGGCAGGGTGACAGTACGTGAGTGGCGATGTCCCTCCCGATCGGACATCGCCACTCACGTGTCAGCGGCCAGGTTGATGTCCGCCGGGGTCAGAACGCGACTCGGCCCACCCTGCTCGGCGACCGCGAGCATCGCCCGGCCGATCGCTTCGGTGGTGTTGACGTAGCGGGGAAAGACTCGGCGCAGCAACGGATACAGCGGCGCGACCACCCGGTAGACGAGTGAGTAGAGCCGGGTCTTCGAGGTGACCCCGTGCAGCGGCTGGATGTATCCCGGCCGGAAGGAGTAGGTCCGCAGCGGCAGCTCCCGCACCGCGTTCTCGGTGGCCCCCTTCACCCGGGCCCACATCGACCGCCCACGCTCGGAGGAGTCGGTACCCGCCCCCGACACGTAGATGAAGACGGACTGCGGGTTCACCCTGGCGAGCACGCGAGCGACCGACAGCGTCAGATCGTAGGTGACCCGCCGATAGTCGGCCTCGTTCATACCGACCGAGGACACCCCCAAACAGAAGAAACAGGCGTCATACCCGACCAGTTCGGACTCCACCGGAGCCAGCTCACCGACCTCCGGACGCACGATCTCGCGCAGCTTGGGATCACTGACCCCGACCGAAGCACGGCCGACGACAAGCACCTGCTCGACGAGCGAAGACAGCAGGCACTCCCGCAGCACCCCCTGCCCGACCATGCCGGTAGCCCCGAACAAAATGATCTTCATCGGCAGACCTCCGAGGAGATCATTCCCCACCCGGAAGGAGACCGCGAGGCGGGGAGCCGCTTCGACCGCCCTACCCCTTCATCCCGATACCGAGCGCCCCGACGTCAGACAATCGCGCGATCGGGAAGAAGGGGCCACTCGCAAACGGGACCTGAGTCGCGGGTGTGGTGATCTGACCAAACCACCCGGTGGCGCCCCGCTATCCAGCAGACAGAAGAGGTCGCTTCGCTCCTCGCACTAGAGCGTCGCTGGCGCGACAGCGCGCCCAAAAGCCAACCGATAAGCCCGTGGGTTAGTCCCCACCAGCCGCTTGAACTGATCCCGAAACGCGGTGACAGACCCGAACCCGACCTGCGAAGCAATCCGCTCCACCGAATGCCCAGTGGTCTCCAACAGAAACTGCGCCCGCCGAAGCCGAGCCCGATGCAACCACTGCAACGGTGTGGTCCCGGTCTGCTCCCGAAAGCGGCGATTGAGCGTCCGCGTACTCAGCCGGGCCTGCGAAGCAATGTCGGCCAGGGACAAGTCACGATGCCCGTTCTGCTCCATCCATCGCAGCACCGGTTCCAGCGTCGCGCCGTCCGGCGTAGGCGGCTCGTGCACGATGAACTGCGCCTGTCCCCCGTCCCGCTCCAGCGGCATCACCGCCAGCCGGGCGGCATCCGCGGCGACGGCGGTCCCGTGGTCGGTGCGGATCATGTGCAGGCACAGGTCGAGCCCAGCAGCCGCGCCGGCCGAGGTGAGGAACTGGCCGTTGTCCACGTAGAGCACGTTCGGGTCGACGTCGATCAGCGGGAACCGGCGGGCGAACGCGTCAGCGGCCACCCAGTGGGTGGTCGCGCGCAGGCCGTCGAGCAGGCCGGTCGCCGCGAAGACGAACGCGCCCACGCAGATGGACGCGATCCGGGTGCCGTTGGCGGCCGCCCGGCGCAGCGCGGTGAGCACCTCCTCGGACACCGGCAGGGTCGGGTCGGCCGTGCCGGGCACGATGATCGTGTCCGCCTCGGCCAGCGCGGCCAGCCCCCATGGCGCGCGCAGCGTGAAGACGACCGCGTCGACCTCCTCGGTCGCCGCGCAGACGCGCACCTCGTAGGGACTGCGGCCGTCGGGCAGCCGGGTGCGGCCGAACACCTCGATCGGCGTGGCCAGGTCGGCGGCCACCACCCCGTCCATGGCCAGGACCACCACCGTATGCATGGCCATAACCTACCTCATCGCCGACTTCCGGCCAGCCGGGAATCCGGGCGTTTTACCTGTTCAAGGACATGGAGCTGCCCTTGGCGAGAAGTCGGTGGTATCTGGCAGTCCAGCCACTTTCACCGCATGACAGCGATCTCTAACGTCACGCCGGCACCCCACAAATCCGGAAGGACGAACGACTTCGTGACGAAGGTTCTGTTGACCATTCATGTGGTCGCCGCGATCCTGGCGATCGGCCCGGTAGCGGTCGCGGCAAGCATGTTCCCGCCGGCCACCCGGCGCGCCCGGGCGCACCCGGACGAACCCACGGCCACCGGCACGGTGCGCGTGCTGCACCGGATCTGCCGCGTCTACGCGATCGCCGGCCTGGCCGTGCCGGTCTTCGGGCTGGGCACGGCGTCGGCGATGAAGGTGCTCGGCGACGCCTGGGTGCTGGTGTCGATCGGGCTCACCGTGGTGGCCGCGGCCGTGCTGATCACCCTGGTGCTGCCGGCGCAGGACGCGGCCGTCACGGCCCTGGACGCCGGCGGCGGTGGTGACTCGACGGTGGCCCGCTCACCCGCGCCGACCACCGGCCAGTTGGCGATGTTCGCCGGCCTGTTCAACATTCTCTGGGTCGCGGTCACCGTGCTGATGATTCTGCGGCCCGGCTCCACCACCGGCGTCTGACCGGTCAGGAGCGGCGTGGGCTGTGGCCCAACGCGGCCAACTGCTGCTCGAACGGGACGACGGCGTCCGCGGCCCGCGGCTCTACCACCGGACGGCCGCGCAACAGGCCGGCGAGTTCGTCGGCCGCGCGGTCGATCCGGGCGGGCAGGCCGTCGGTCTGCACAGTGCCGCTGCCCCAGTCCTCGGACGCCGCGTAGACCGCGGTCGGCACGACGACCGCCCGCAGATAGACGAACATCGGCCGCAGCGCGTGTTCCAGCGCCAAGGAGTGCCGAGCGCTGCCGCCGGTCGCCGCGATCAGCACCGGCTTGCCGACCAGCGCGGTGTTGTCGATGACATCGAAGAACGACTTGAACAGCCCGCTGTAGGAGGCGGTGAAGATCGGCGTCACGGCGATCAGGCCATCGGCCTCGGTGACCGCGTCGATGGCGTTGTTCAGCGCGCCGCCCGGGAAACCGGTGACCAGGTTGTTCGCGATCTCGGTGGCCAGGTCACGCAGCTCGATCACCTGGACCTCGACCGACGTGCCGCTCTCGGCCAGCCTGCGGGTGACCGCCTCGGTCAACCGGTCGGTCAGCAACCGGGTCGACGACGGCTGGCTCAGCCCGGCGGTCACGGCCACCAACCTCAGTGCTCGCATGCGCCCCGTCCCATCTAGTTGCACATTCAACTAGATACTGAAACGCCCGCCGGACGGCGATATTCCCGGTCTCGGGCCGGTCAGCGGGCGGGCACGCGGTGCTCGGCCAGCCAGTCCAGGATGATGTCCAGCCGGGCGATCCGCCGGTCCGGTCGCCCACCGGTGCTCATCGTGTGCGACTCACCGGGGAACCGGACGAAGCGAACCTCCCGACCCAGCCTGCGCAGCGCGACGAACAGCTGCTCGGCCTGCTCGATCGGGCAGCGATGGTCGTTCTCACCGTGCAGCAACAGCAGCGGTGTGGTGATCGACGGTGCGTGCCGCAGCGGTGACCGCTCCCACAGGGCCAGCGCCCCGTTGTCGAACAGGTCCGGACCGCCGAGTTCGAACTTGTTGACGGTGAAGCCGTTGTCCGACGTGCCGTACTTGGAGAGCAGGTTGGAAATCGACCGTTCGGAGATCGCCGCCCGGAACCGGTCGGTGCGGGTCAGCGTCCAGTTGATCAGGTAGCCGCCGTAGCTGCCGCCGGCCAGGTACAGCTCGTCCGGACCGGCCACCCCGGTGTCCACCGCCCAGTCGGCGAACGCCATCAGGTCGTCGTAGTCGCCCGCACCCCACTGGCCGACGCTCAGCGCACGGAACCCCGCGCCCCGGCCGGAACTGCCGCGCGGGTTGGGCAGCAGCACCCGGTAGCCCGCGGCCACCAACACCTGCGTCTCCAGGTCGAACGACGTGCCGAAGGACAGGTGCGGGCCGCCGTGCACCCGGATCACCAGCGGACCGGCACCCGCGCCGGCCGGCCGGTAGAGCAGGCCGCGCAGATCGGGCTCGATCAGTTCGACCACCTCGGGCGCGACCAGGCCGGCGCCGGTCGCCCAGTCGCGGTTCAGCTCGGAGAGCTGCTGCGGCTTCGGGTCGGTCAGTTCGGTCAGGAACAACTCGACCGGGTTGGTCGGGCGCTCAAGACACACCGCGACCCGGCCGCCCCGACCCGGCGAAACGTCGGTGACCGACCAGCCGGCCGGGGTCAGCCGGCTGGGCCGTTGGTCGGCCGGATCTCCTTGGTAGAGAACGACTTCATCGTCCACCGCGGCGAGGAAGAGGATCTCGTCGGTGCCGGCGACCGGCTGTATGACCCGTGGCGCGCCCTGCGGGCGGCAGTCACCGATCACCGACCGTTCGACTTCGAGGTCGGCGTCCGGGAAGACAGGTCGGGCCGCGCCCGCGCCCGCCAGCAGCCACAGTCGCGGCGGCACCGCGCTCTGTCCGCCCACTCCGCTGGTGACCGCGATCAGCGTGCCGGACCGGTCGGTCGCGGTGAGCGCGCCGATCTTCGACGGGCAGGTCCAGACCAACTCGTCGGTACCGTTCGCCGGACTGAACCGCCGCACCTGCACCGGCGGTGACGGCTCGTCTGCGTGCCGGACGTCCAGCACGTAGGCGAGATCCCCGCCGACGGCGGTCAGCCCGGACACCCGGCCCTCGGGGCGGTGCAGCAGGCGCGGCTCGCGGCTGGGGCCGAGCGACCACAGTTCGCAGATCGGCTCGACGAAATTCGTCTCACCATCGCTCTTGTAGCGCAACCACTCCACCGTGATCGGCGCCCCGGACGTGTTGTCCTGCTGGGGATGTTCGACCACGCCGGCGACGGTGTCCTCGGTCAGCCAGACCAGCGCGACGACCGCGCCGTCCACCGGGCCGAGCGGGCGCACCTCGGTCGAGTCGAGGTCGAGCAGGTAGCCCTGCTTTCGACCGTCCCGAGTGGACAGAAAGGCGACCCGCCTGCCGTCGGGGGCATATCGGGGTGCGGTGTCCGACCACGTGCCGGTCTCGGTGAGCGGCACACCGGCGCGGTCCGGCGCGAACGACCAGAGCCGGCTGCGGTAGGTCAGCGTGTCCGGGTCGACGGTCTGCACAGCCGCGACGACCGTGTTGCCGTCCGGGGCCAAGGTCGGCGCGCCGACCAGGTTCAGGGCGGTCAGGTCGACCGGCTGGCAGGTCATGCGCTCCTCACTCGGTCGAACTCGTTCTTGGCCCGCTCGACCAGTTCGGGCTGCTGGAACAGCCCGGCGACCGTGGTGGCCAGGACGGTCGCGCCGGCCAGCACCGCCCGGTCGCCGTCCGGGCCGGCGGCCGCGGTGGCGAAGTCCCTGGTGTGGATGGCAAGTCCGGGTGCGACGCAGACGTAGGGATGGATCGCCGGCACCACCTGGCTGACGTTGCCCATGTCGGTGGAACCGGCCGGCCCGGACGTGCCGGTCAGCGGGTCGATCGGCCGGCCGGCCGCGGCGAACGCGTGTCCCGCCAACTCGGCGAGCGCCGGGTTGGCGGACACCGGGTCGTAGGCGGGCGCGACCTCGACCAGCTCCGAGTTGGTCCCGGTGGACAGCGCCGAACCGAGCACGCAGTCCCGCAGCGCCGAGTACAGCCGACCACGCAGGTAGTCCGGGTCGGGCGAACGGATGAACAGCTTCACCCGGGAACGTTCCGGGATGACGTTGATCGAGTCGCCACCCTCGGCGATGTTGGCGTGCAGCCGCGAGTCCGACCGCAACTGCTGACGCAGCAGGCCGATCGCGACCAGCAGCAGGGTCGCCGCGTCCAGTGCGTTGAGGCCGCCTTCCGGCGCGGCCGCCGCGTGCGAGGCCCGACCGGTGAACGTGGCCTCCAGCGACACCCGGCCCAGGTTGGTACGCGACACCGCGTCGAAACCGGCCGGGTGCACCATCACCGCGACGTCCACATCGGACAGTAGGCCGGCGTCGACCATCAGCACCTTGCCGCCGCCGCCCTCCTCCCCCGGGCTGCCGAACACGACCAGCCGGCCGTTGCCACCGTGTTCGTCGAGCCACTGGGCGACCGCGAGCGCGGCACCGAGCCCGGCCGAAGCGATGATGTTGTGCCCGCAGGCGTGCCCGATCTCGGGCAACGCGTCGAACTCGCAGAAGATCGCGATGGTCGGACCGCCGGTGCCGAAGACGCGCTCGGCGCGGAACGCCGTCTCCAGTTCGGCGACGCCGGTCTCGACCGCGAAGCCGGCGTCGGTGAGCCGCGTGACCAACTGCCGGGACGCGAAGTGCTCGGTGAACCGCAACTCCGGCCGGCCGTGGATCTCGTGGCTGAGGGTCAGCAGCTCGGCGGCCATGCCGTCGACCCTGGTCCGCAGGTCGTCGGCCAGCGCGGGCAACCAGGCCGGCGCCTGCTCGGCGGCGCTCACGCGGCGGCCTGCGCGGTCTCGGCGTAGTGACACGCGGCCTGGTGCGGCTGGTCGCCGATCGCCCGCAGCGGCGGCTCCTCGGTCCGGCACAGGTCGGTGGCCAGCGGGCAGCGGGTGGAGAACACGCAGCCCACCGGCCGGTCCAGCGGGCTGGGCAGTTCGCCCATGGCGACCGCGGGTTTGGCCCGCGCCCGGTCGTCCACCCGTGGCCGGGGTACCGACGCGAGCAGCAGTTGCGTGTAGGGGTGTCGCGGGTTGCGGAACAGGGTCTCGGTGTTGCCCCGCTCGACCACCCGGCCCAGGTACATCACCGCCGTCTCGTGCGCGAGATACCGGACCAGCGCGAGGTCGTGGCTGATGAAGACGTAGGCCAGGCCGAGGTCGCGCTGCAACCGGCGCAGCAGGTTGACCACCTGTGCCTGCACCGACACGTCCAACGCGGACACCGGCTCGTCGCAGACGATGAACTTCGGGTCCAGCGCGATGGACCGGGCGATGGCCACCCGCTGCCGCTGGCCGCCGGACAGCTCGTGCGGATAGCGGTCGGCGTAGTCGGGCGAGAGGTTGACCAGGTCGAGCAGTTCCGGCACGGTCCGGCCGGCGGGCGGGTCGATCCGGTGCACCCGGGACGGCTCGGAGAGCAGCTTGCCGACCCGCATCCGGCCGTTCAGCGAGTCGTAGGGGTCCTGGAAGATCGGTTGGATGTCGCGGCGCAGCCGGCGCAGGTCACCGGAGGACAGCGCGTTGATGTCCTGCCCCTCGATCCACACCGTGCCCTCGTCCGGCCGTTCCAGCGCGAGCAGCAGCCGGCCGGTGGTGGACTTGCCGCAGCCGGACTCGCCGACCACGGCGAGGATGCGGCCGGCCGGCACCTGGAGGTCGACCCCGTCCACGGCGGTCAGCGTGCGCCGCCCGGTGCGGGTCCGGACGTGGTAGCGCTTGGTCAGCCGCTCGGCCCGGACCAACGGCTCGGCGGGCGAAGTCGGCGAAGTCGGCAACGTCTCGGTCATGCCACCCCTGCCTTCGTCGGATCGACGGTCTTCTCCGGGTTCTCCGGGTGCCAGCACGCGACCAGTCCGTCGGTGTCCCCGATGGCGGCCAGCGGTGGCATCTCCGCGCAACGCTCGGTCTGCCGAGGGCACCGGTCCCGGAACGGGCAGCCGGTGCCGCGTTCGCCCAGCGGCGGCACCCGGCCCGGGATGGTGGGCAGTTCGCCCACCGTGGGCACGTCTGGATCGGGCACCGAGGCGAGCAGCGCGGCGGTGTAGGGATGCTTGGGCCGGCTGAGGATCTCGGCCACCGGCCCGCTCTCCACCACCGCGCCGGCGTACATCACCACCACCCGGTCGGCCACCTCGGCGACGACGCCCATGTCGTGGGTGATGAACAGAACCACCGAGTCCCGGGTGGACTCGCGCAGCAGCGCGAGAACCTGGGCCTGCACGGTCACGTCCAGCGCCGTGGTCGGCTCGTCGGCGATGACCAGGTCGGGCGACCCGGCCAGCGCGATGGCCACCATCACCCGCTGGCGCATCCCGCCGGACAGCTCGTGCGGCATGCTGCGGGACCGGGCCGGTGCGTCCGGCACGCCGACCGACTCCAGCAACCCGATGGCCCGAGCTCGGCGCGCCGAGCGGCCGATCTGGTCGTGGATGACCAGGACCTCCTCGATCTGCGCGCCGACGGACATCAGCGGGTTGAGCGCGGTGGAGGCGTCCTGGAAGATCATGCTGACCTTGCGGCCGCGAATCCGGCGCAGCGCACGCTCGGACCGGCCGATCAGCTCGGTCTCACCGAGCACGGCCGAACCGGTGGCCCGCGCGCCGCCGGGCAGCAGCCCGCACAGGCTCAGCGCGCTCAGGGTCTTGCCGCAGCCGGACTCACCGACCAGCGCGACGGTCTCGCCGCGGCGGGCGCTGAGGTTCAGCCCGGTCACCGCGTCCAGGCCCGGGCCGAAGGAGACCCGCAGGTCCCGCACGGACAACAGCGCCGCTGTGTCCACTATGGATGTTTCGGCCGACATCAGGACCCCGTCCGATCGGCTGCGGTGGTCAGGCTCAGGTGGTGCGCGGCGAGGTCGCCGACCGCGCCGATCCACAGCTCGTCCCGCTGGCGGGCGCCGCCCAGAAGGTCGGCCAGTGCGGAGACGCGCGCCGGCCGGCCGGACTGCCACGGGTGCATGGTCAGCGTGACCAGGGTGCCGCGGCGCAGCGCGCCGTCCAGCTCACCGCGCCAGGCCCGGGTCAGGTCGGCCGGCGAGGTCGGTGGGCGGGCCTCGCCGCCGGTGTAGCGGTAGTAGATGGCGTCGTCGGTGACCCAGTCGACCGGCACCTCGACCAGTTCGCCGATCCGGTAGGGGCGGTCGTCGCCCATCAGCGAGCTGTCGTAGCGCAGGCCGAGTTCGGCGAGCACGTCCAGGCCGGCGGGGGTCATCCGGAAGCTCGGTGAGCGGTAGCCGACCGGCGGGCGGCCACCGATCTCGGTCAGCAGTTCGCTCGCGCGGAGCAGCGTGTCCCTCAGTTCCGTGTCGGACAGCGCGTCCGGCGGCTCGTGGCACCAGCCGTGCAGGGCCAGCTCGTGCCCGGCGGCGGCCACCGCCTCGACCGCGGAACGGTAGGTCTCGGCGATCCAGCCGGGCACGAAGAAGGTCGCCCGGATGTCCAGTCGGGCCAACATCTCCAGCACGTTGTGGACGCCGCGACGCGGGCCGTAGCGACGCTGTTCCAACTCGGCGATGTCGGCCGGCATGTCGTCGCGGCGCCGCCACAGGAACGGCGACTCGCCGTCGAAGTCGAAGGTCACGCAGAGCGCCGCGCGAGCGCCGCCGGGCCACGGATAGGACTCGGTCGCCATCAGTGCGCACCGTCCGCGGCGGGCACCGGCCGGGGCCGGAAGTCGCCCGCGGTCCGGCCGCCGTCCACGCTGACCGTGGTGCCGGTGACGAACGCGGACTCGTTGGAACACAGCCAGAGTACGGCGGCAGGCGCGTCGTGCGGGCCGGACGTACGGCCCAGCGGGATGCGCGCGAGCATGCCGTCGATGTGGTCCTGGGTCAGCGCGCTGACCGCGCTGCCCGGCGTGAAGCCGGGCTGCACCGCGTTGATCCGAATGCCGTGCTCGGCCACCTCAAGGGCCATGCTTCTGGTCAGCGACTCGACCGCGGCCTTGCTCGCCGCGTAGACCGAACCGCCGGCACCGGGCCGGACCGCGGCACCGGAGCTGATGTTCACGATCCGGCCGGGCACCTTCGCCGCGACCATCGCCCGGATCGCCTGCCGGGACAGCTCGAACGGCGCGACCACGTTCACGTCCAGAATGCGCCGCACGTCAGCGGGTTCGGTGTCGCTGATCGGCGTGCGCGGGTAGAGGCCGGCGTTGTTGACCAGCACCTCCGGCGCGTCCCAGCCGTCGGTCATCGCGGCGCCCAGCGCGCGCAGGCCGGACTCGGCGGTCAGGTCCGCGACGACGTGCCGGGCGTCGAGCCGGCCGGCGAGCGCGGCCAGATCGTCCGGCCGGGCGTCACTGAGCAGCAGGTCCGCGCCGGCCGCCGCGAACGCCTCGGCCAGCCAGGTGCCGAACACCCCGGCGGCGCCGGTCACCACGACCTTCACGCCGTCGTACTCGCTGCGGTAATCAAGCATTCGGTTGCTCCGTCCCGATCACGGTGTCGAGCACCGCCTCTTTCCGTCGCCTGCGTTTGCTGCTCGCGGCGACCTTGCGGGTGGGGTCGAGCCGGTCGCGCACCGCGTCGCCGAGCAGGTTGACCGCGAGCACCAGCCCGAACAGCGCGAGCCCGGGGAAGGTGGCCAGCCACCACGCCGTCGCCACGTACTGCTGGCCGTCCGAGAGCATCGAACCCCAGGACGGCGTCGGTGGCTGCACGCCGAGACCGATGAACGACAACGACGCCTCGAACACCACCATCAGACCCAGTTCCAGGGTGGCCACCACGACGGCCAGCGGCAGCACCTCGGGCAGCACGTGCCGCAGCACGATCCACCAGCCGTTCGCGCCCAACGCGGTGGTGCTGCGGATGAACCCGCGCTCCCTGGTCTCCAGCACGCCGGCGTAGGCGATCCGGGTGTAGCGCGGCCAGCGGGTCAGCGCGAGGCAGATCACGACGTTGACCAGGCTCGGCCCGAGCACCGCCACCACCAGGATGGCCAGCAGGAAGAACGGCACGGACAGCGCGATGTCGGCGATCCGCATGATCACCGTGCCCAGCCAGCCGCGCCGCCAGCCGGCGAGCACACCCAGCGCGACGCCGACGACACCCGACACCAGCACGGTGGCCACCGCGACGGTGAGCGACACCCGCGCGCCGAAGATGATCCGGCTGAGGACGTCCCGGCCGAGGCCGTCGGTGCCGAGCAGGAACCGGCTGCCGTCCCGCTCGGCGAACGGGCCGGCCAGCCGGGCGGCCAGGTCGGACCCGTTGGGGTCGTGCGGGGCGACCAGCGGGGCCGCGATCGCGACCAGCACGTAGACGGCGACCACGATCAGCGGGATCAGGCCCCGCCGGTCGGCTTTGCGCTTGGCGCTCATGTCGCACCTCCACCGCGCACCGACGCGGTCACCCGGGGATCGATGAAGCCGTAGGCGATGTCGGTGACCAGGTTGATCAGGATGTACACGGTGGAGGCGAGGATCACGATCGCCTGCACCACCGGGAAGTCACGGTCGGACACCGACTGCACGGTGAGCTGGCCGACGCCCGGCCAGGCGAAGATCAGCTCGGTCACCACCGATCCGCCGAGCAGGTTGGCCGTTTCCAGCGCGCAGACGGTGAGGATCGGGATGGAGACGTTGCGCAGCAGGTGCCGCCAGATCAGCCGGAACGTGCTGGCGCCCTTTGACCGGGCGGTCCGCACGTAGTCCCGGGACAGCTGTTCGAGCACCGCGCCGCGGGTGACCCGGGCGATCGTCGCCGCGGACAGCGAGGCCAGCGTGATCGCCGGCAGCAGCAGCGAGGCCGGCCCGTCGTAACCGGTGGAGGGCAACAGATGCAGGCTCACCGAGAACACCAGGATGAGCAGGATGCCGGTCCAGAACGCCGGCATGGCCTGACCGGCCAGCACGATCGGGGTGATGACCCGGTCACCCCAGCCACCCCGGTTCAACGCCATGATCATGCCAGCGACCACGCCGAGCACGACCGAGAGGATCAACGCCACCAGGGCGAGTTGGGCGGTGTAGGGCATCCGCTGGGCGATCAGCAGCAGCGCGGACTCCCGCTGCACGTAGGAGTAACCGACGTTGCCGTGCAACAGGCCGACCAGGAAGTTCGTGTACTGGTGCCAGACCGGCACGTCCAGCCCGAAGGTGTGCCGCAACTGCTCGATGTCGGCCTCGGTCGCGCCCTGCGGAGCCAGCAACCGGGCCGGGTCGCCGGACAGGCGGAGCGCGAAGAACACCGCGGTCACCATGCCGAGCAGGGCGATCACCGCCTGCCCGAGCCGGATACCGACGTAGCGCAGCAGCGCGACCGTCCCCCCGGCCACCGCGCGTGGCCGGGGGGCGGACACCGAAATCAGGGTAGCGACGGACATCAGCCCAGTTTCATGTCGGCGACGAAGAAGCTCTGCTGCGGGTCCGGTTTGTACTGCACGCCCTTGGCCGCTCCGTAGATCGACACGATCTGGAACAGGCCGACACCCGGCAGATCCTTGTTGAGCACACCGTATGCCTGGTTGTACAGGGAGTTGCGGGTGGTCTGGTTGAGCGTCTGCCGCGCCTGGTCGACCAGATTGTCGAACTGCGGGTTGCTGTAGGAACTCCAGATCGTTCCGGTGTGGAACAACGGGTAGACCACGCCGTCGGAGTCCTCACACGAGCAGGACCACTGGCCGAACCGGATCGAGCCCCAGTCGTGCGTCGGGCTCTGCACCTTCTCCAGGTAGGTGGCCTGGTCGGTGTTCTGGATCTGCACCTTCAGCCCGACCGCCTGGATGTCGGCCTGGATGGCCTGCACGATCTGCGGGTCGTAGCTGGGCGAGGTCGCCATCACGACCGTCTGACCGACCGCACCGGCGGCCTGCAACAGTGACTTGGCCTCGGTCGGGTTGTAGGCGAAGTTCGGCAGGTTGGTCGGGTAGCCGAGGTCCAGCGGGGTGGACATGCTGTTGACCTGCTTGGCGTAGCCGCCCTCCAGGTTGCCGATCAACGACTTGTAGTCGATCGACATGCTGATCGCCTTGCGCACGTTGACGTTGTTCGTCGGGCCGCCGTTGATTGTGTTGAACGCCAGGTAGGACACCCGCTCGGTGGGCGAGGTGAGCACCTGCAGGTTCGAGTTGCCCTTGATCTGGTTGGCGCTGTCGGAGGTCAGCTCGGTGGCGATCTGCGCCTTGCCCGACTCCAGGTCGGCGATTCGGCTGGCGACCGCGGGCACCGCCCGGAAGGTCACCTGGCTGATGCTGGGCTTGGTGCCCCACCAGCTGTCGTTGCGCTTGAGGTCGACCTGCGAACCTGGGATGTCCGAGACGAACGAGTATGGGCCCGAGCCCATCGGCTTGAGGTTGAACGCGGCGTTGCCGACCTTCTGCACATAGGCCATCGGCACGACCGACAGCGTGGTCAGGTAGGTCAGCAGCGTCGGCGAGGGGTACTTGGTCTTGACGGTGAGGGTCTGCCCGCTGCCGGTCGCCGAGGCGATCGCGGAGAAGTTCGCGTTCTGCTGGCTGGCGAAGCTCGGGTCCAGGATGCGCTGGATGCTGAACGCGGCGTCGGCGGCGGTCAGCGGCGAGCCGTCGGCGAACTTGACGCCACTGCGAATGGTGAACGTCCAGGTGGTCGGGTCGTTCTGGGTCCACTTGGTGGCCAGCCATGGCACGATCTTGTTGGTGGTCGAGTCGCGGTGCAGCAGCTGATCGAAGATGTTGCGGTAGACCGAGTACGAGTCGGTGTCGTACTGAAGGCCCGGATCGAGGCTGGCCGGATAGCTGGCCATGTCGACGGTCAGCGTGCCGTTGTTGCCGCTACTGCTGGTGTTGGTCGGCTGGATTCCGCAGGCCGCCAGGGTGGTCGCGGCGGCTATCGCCACGGCGCCAAGGGCCATGCTGCGCAACAGGCGCATGTCGTCTCCTCGCTTGACGGTCCGGCAGTGCCGGGAAACCGTTCGGCTCCGTTGCGGTGGAACCGGTCAGTGCAGCGGCTCGGCGGGGATCTCCGAGTCGATGGCCAGGGTAGGTACGTCGACAGTGACGGTTTCCGGGTACTTCAGGCCGGTACCGGTGTTCAGGACGACAACCTGGTCGTCCGCACCCAGCCAGCCGGATTCGCGCAGCTGCATGGCGGCTGCCATGCAGGCAGCGCCCTCCGGGCAGATGAACAGACCTTCCTCGCGGGCCAGCCTGCGCTGCTCGGTCAGCAACGCATCGTCGGACACCGCGATAGCGGTCCCCTCGGTGGCCCGCACTGCCTCCAGTACGAGGAAATCGCCGAGCGCCTTCGGCACGGTGATTCCGAACGCGACAGTGTGCGCGTTCTCGAACGGTACGCTGACGTCCATTCCGGACTCGAAGGCCCGGACGATGGGCGCACAACCCTCGGCCTGCACCGCGACCAGTCGCGGCAGCTTGGCACCGATCCAGCCGAGTTCACGCATTTCCAGGACGGCCTTGTAGATCCCGATCAGACCGACACCGCCACCCGCCGGATACATGATCACGTCGGGCATTTGCCAGCCAAGCTGCTCGGCGATCTCGTAACCCATTGTTTTCTTGCCCTCAAGCCGGTACGGCTCCTTGAGGGTGGACACCTCCTGGTAGCCCGATCGCGCGCGGACCGCCGCGTTGATGAGCTTGCCGGCGTCGCCGATCAGGCCGTCGACCAGGTAGAGCTCCGCTCCGGCGATCGCGCACTCGGCCCGGGTGATGGACGGCGCGTCCACCGGCATCGCGATCAGGCTGCGCATCCCGGCGCGGGCCGCGTAGACCGCCCAGGCGGCGCCCGCGTTGCCGTTGGTGGGCATGGCAACGCCCTTGACGCCCAGTTCGGCGGCTCGGGAGACGCCGACCGCCGCGCCGCGGGCCTTGAACGTGCCGGTCGGGATGACGCCTTCGTCCTTCATCAACAACTGCGGCACACCAATGGTCTTGCCGTATGCCGCGAGCGGCACGAGCGGAGTCATCCCCTCGCCCATGGTGACGATGTTCGCCGGATCGCGGACCGGCAGAACCTCGTGGTAGCGCCACAGGTCGGGAGCACGGTGGGCGATGTCGGCGGGGGTGACCGTGGCCTTCACCCGGTCCAGGTCGTAGCGGGCCAGCAGCGGTACGCCCGCGTCGCTGACGCCCTGCACCTCGTCGGCCTCGTAACGCTCGCCGGTTCGCGAGCAGTCAAGGTGACTCAAGGCCGAAAAAGTCATGTCTTCCCCTTGAACGGTGATGGACTAGCCACGAGGTTTCTAGATTTTGGATCTAAAGTGTGAGCCGGTCAAGCCGCGTTCCACGATGTGATCAGGGCTACACCGCTGTGCCGCGGACGGATAGCTCGAAAGCGGCCGCTGACCGGCGGACATGTTCGCGTGACTCGCGTTCCGCACGCGCGGTGTCACCCTTCGCGACAGCGTCCATAATGGCCGCGTGTTCGCGTAACGCCTCGGGGATGCGGCCGGGCAGCCGGGAGGACGACCCCGAGCCGAAGCGCAGCTGGCCACCGAGGTTGTCGGTCACCTGGGCCAGCCGCGAGTTGCCGGAAGCATGCCAGATCGCCCGGTGAAACGCGATGTCAACATCGCTGTAACCGATCGCGTCGCCGGCCCGGACCCGCAGCCGCTGCTCGTTGTAGAGCGGCCGGAGCACGTCCTTGACCAGACGCTTGGCCGTGCCCAGCGCGGCCGCGTTGCGTGCGGCGATACCGTCGAGCACCTCGCGCAGTTCGTAGATCTCCCGCATGTCCTGCACACTGACCTCGGGCACGAAATAGCCGCGGTGCGGGACCGCGACCAGAAACCCGTCCCGTTCCAGCGCGGCCAACGCGGATTTGATCGGCGTCGCCGAGAGGCGAAGGTGCTCCGACAGCGGCCGCACGATGACCTTCGATCCGGGGGCCAACATGCCCTCGATGATGAGCTTGCGGATCTCCGCGTACGCCTGCTGCGAATAGGTCCGTCGATCAATGGTCACACCGCATCATGGCATCCACCCCGCCATTTGGCCACGATCAGTGACGAGCATTCATTCATTGATCGGCACCGGCTTCGGTCCGGAATACCCGGCCGGACCGGCCGCCCGACCGGTCCGGCCGGCATCGGCCGAACGACCTGTCCGTCCACATAGGTCTCAGCTGGTACGGCGATGTCCTACCGCGACTGTCCGCAACTCGCCTGCCGGAGCCGACCTGACACAACGGCACATCGTCACCGACCGCTTCACCGACCACACGGTTCACCGGGCCGCCGCGCGGCGTAACGGGTCGACCGGCAGGATGGGGCGGGTGAAGTGGACCCGCGCCGTGCATCACCTGGACGCCCTCGCCCGGACCTGTGCCGAGATGGCCACCCGGCCGCGCACGATCTTCCCGTTGCGGGTTACCGAACTGTGGGCAGCCGGCCCGGTGCTGGACGGTCCGGCCGACATCGAATTCGTGACCGTCGCACTCGTGGTCGACCTGCCGGCCGAGGACGTGCCCTGGCTCGGCGAACCGGTCGGCGCGCAGCACTGGGCGAGTGCCGTCCGGCTGACCAAGAACCCGGTCGCAGCCCGCTGGCGGTCGGCCCGCGCGCCGGTCTGGAACCACCAGCTCGACCGCCCGGTGCTGCTCTGGGATCACGTCGGCGGCGTGGCCGAGGAGACGCTGGACGCCCTGCGCGCGGAGCGGATCGAGCCACTGCGGCTGCCCGCACCGACCCCCGACGAGCTGCGCGAGCGCCTCACCGACGAGTTGGCCGTCAGCCTCCGGGCGCTGCGCAAGGCCAACCGCGGCTACGACGACCAGCGCTGGCGGCCCGGCAAGCTGGAACCCGTCGCCGACCTGCTGTGGCGGGCGAGCGAGGGCTACCTGGACCTGCTGGACGCGCTCGACGCCGGCTGAGAACGGGACTTTTCCCGGGGAGTCGGTTGTTGAATCAAACGCAGGCGGCGATGTCAGCCAACGGAACCGCCCCCGAGGATCGGAAGACTGATGAAGGTACGCGTGTCACTGCGGTCGCTGAAGGACAAGGCCGGGTCCCAGGTCGTTCGTCGGCGCGGCAAGGTGTTCGTCATCAACAAGAAGAACCCGCGCTTCAAGGGGCGCCAGGGGTGAGCAGGCTCTGATCAGACGATGGGAGTGGCGATGCCCGGCTGGTCGGGCATCGCCACTCGCATTCTGGTGACCGCGGTCACTTGCCGAACTGGTCGCGCAGCTCGCGCTTGAGCACCTTATGACTCGGCCCGACCGGCAGCTCGCCGATCACCTCGACCCGGCGGGGGTACTTGTGCCGGCCGAGGTGCTCGCGGGACCAGCTGATCAGCTCGGCGGCGTCGAAAGTGCCCGGGTCGGTGGGCACGACCACCGCGCAGACCTCCTCGCCGGTCTCGTCGTCGGGCACGCCGATGACGGCCACCTCGGCGACGCCCGGGTGGCGCATCAGCACCTCCTCGACTTCGCGCGGGTACACGTTGAAGCCGCCGCGGATGATCAGGTCCTTCTTGCGGTCGACGATGCTGATGAAGCCCTGCTCGTCCTTGCGGCCGATGTCGCCGGTCCGGAACCAGCCGTCCACCAGCGCCTCCGCGGTGGCCTGCGGATTGTCCAGGTAGCCGGCGAACACGTTGTGACCGCGGATGACGATCTCGCCGAGTCGACCGGCGGGCAGCAGCTCGATCCGGTCCTCGACGTTCTCCTCGGCGACCTCCACCTCGACACCCCAGACCGGGTGGCCGACGGTGCCGGCCTTGGTGCCGAACGCGTTCTGGTTCACCGTCGCGGTCGGTGAGGTCTCCGACAGGCCGTAGCCCTCGTAGATGGTGGTGTCGAAGACCTGCTGGAAGCGTTCCAGCACTGCCCCCGGGAGCGACGCGCCGCCGGACACGCAGTCGCGCAGCCGGGGCAGTTCGCCGGCCTGCGGCGCGAACTCCAGCATCTTCACGAACATCGTCGGCACGCCGAAGAAGAGCGTGGCGTGCTCCCGGGTCATGATGTCGATCGCCTCAAGCGGGTGGAACCGGGGCTGCAACAGCAGCGTCGCGCCGGTCCGGAAGGTCGCGTTCATCGACACCGACTGGCCGAACGTGTGGAACAGCGGCAGGCTGCCCATCACCACGTCGTCCCGGTGGATGTCGTTGGCGTCGAACGCGTTCACCGTCGCGTTGAGCACCAGATTCAGGTGGGTGAGCACCGCGCCCTTGGGCAGCCCGGTGGTGCCACTGGTGTAGAAGATCACCGCCGGGTCCTCGGCCTGCCGGGTCACGTAGGTCGGCAACGGCTCGACGCCGTCGGCGAACCGGGCGATGTCCAGCGCGCGGATGCCCGCCTCGGCGGCGGCCTTGGTGGCCAGTTCGGCGAAGCTCACGTCGTGCAGAACGAGCTCGGCCGAGGAGTTGCCGATCAGATAGGCGGCCTCGTCGGCGTTGAGCAGCGTCGGGATCGGCACGACAACTCCGCCGACGGCCAGGATTCCGTAGTAGGCGAGGATGAAGTCGACGACGTTCGGTGCGATCAGCGCGACCCGCGAGCCGGCCGTGATCCCGTTGGCGGCCAGCGCCGCTCCGCATCGCCGGGCGTCCGCCCACAGCTGGCCGTAGTCGATTCGCGACTCGCCCTCGACCACGGCAAGTTTGTCCGGTGTCCGGCGCGCCGACTCGGCGAGCACCGTGGCCAGGGAGAGCTGAGTCATCGCTGCTTGACCTCCGAGTGGTTGCGGCCACGCCGGTACGCCGGCCTCCGATATTCACATACTAAGCGGTCGGTCAGCGGTCTGTCGACGTGCCGGTCGACCTGTCGGTGCAGGTCGGTCGGCTGCCAGATCACTGAGCGCTTGCTAACTCGAACAGGGTCGATCACACTGGCGTGACCTGGGGTGACGGAGGTGCCGATGCCGCTGTCCGACGAGCTGTGGCCGGAGGTTCAGCCGGCGGCCGCCCGACGACTGATGCTCGCCGGCGTGCAGGCCTTCGCCGAACGCGGTTACCACGGCACCACCACCCGGGACATCGCCGGCGCGGCCGGAATGAGCCCGGCCGGCCTGTATGTCTACTTCCCGTCCAAACTCGCCCTGCTCGCCGAGATCAGCCGCAGCGGTCACGAACAGATGCTCGCGACGCTGGAGAAGATCGTCGCCGAGGGCCGGCCGCCGACCGCGACCCTCACCCGGCTGATGACCGACTTCGTGTCCTGGCACGCCCGCAGGCACACGGTCGCCCGGGTGGTCCAGTACGAACTGCACGTGCTCGGTGACCCGGAGTACCAGGTGGTCGCCGCCCTGCGTCAGCAGATCGAGCAACTGTTCCGACGCACCATCAGCGCGGGCGTGACCACCGGCGAGTTCACCGTGCCGGAGGTGCGCACGACCGCGCGGTCGGTGCTCTCGCTGGGCATCGACGTGGCCCGCTGGTACGGCGACCACATCCGGACCGGTCCCACCGCCCTGGGCCGGCAGTACGCGCAGCTGGCGCTGCGGATGGTCGGCGCGGCGGCCGACCCGGTCGGCGAACACTTGTAGTCTCATGGTCTGGACAGCCCGACTGGCCAGGACTGCTCGCCTGTCGCCGAAGGGTCTGCCCGCGCTGATGACACTGTCGCGTCGAATCGTGTTCACCGTGGTCGTGCTCGCGGTGCTGGTACTGCTGTTCGTCCTGCCCTGGTGGACCATCGTGGCCTCCGACGACTGGCCCGGCGTCGTCGTCGTGATCGGCACGGTTGTCTTCGCCGCCGGATTCGTCGTGTTGCCGGTGTCGATGCTGCTCGGCCACGGCCGCGCACACCGGGATCTGGCGGCCAGGATCGGCGACACCACGCTGGGTGCGAGCTGGGTGCTGTTCACCTGGTCGGTGCTGGGTTACGTGGTGCGACTCGTGCTCCGACTGTTCGGAGTGGACAGTGCGGTGCGCTGTCGGAGCACCGCCGTGGCCGTGCTCGTGGTGGCGGTGGCGCTGCTCATCTGGGGCTACACCGAGGCGATGCGGTTGCCCAGGACAAGGGCGCACGACGTGGTCATCCCCCGACTGGGCCGTGACCTGGACGGCCTGCGGGTGGTGGTGCTCGCCGACACCCACTACGGCCCGATCAACCGGACAAAATGGTCAGCCCGGATCGCCGCCACGGTGAACGACCTGGCTCCGGATGTGGTCTGCCACGTCGGCGACCTTGCCGACGGCGACGTCGAACAGCGCCAGGCGCAGGTCGCCCCGATGGGCACGATCAACGCCACCACCGCGAAGCTCTACATCACCGGCAACCACGAGTACTTCAGCCAGGCGCAGCAGTGGTTGGACCACATGGAACAACTCGGCTGGGACCCGCTGCACAACCGCAACCACGTGATCCTGCGCGGCGCCCACCAACTTGTCTTCGCCGGCGTCGACGACCCGACCGGTGTGGGTTCCGGACTGACGGGCCACGGCCCGGATCTGAACGCCGCACTCACCGGCGTCGACCCCGAGTTGCCGGTGGTGTTGTTGGCCCACCAACCAAAGCAGGTCTCCCGGGCGGCGGCAGCCGGCGTCGATCTCCAGCTGTCCGGCCACACTCATGGCGGCCAGATCTGGCCGTTCCATCTGCTGGTCCGACTGGAACAGGGTTATCTGCAGGGGCTGACCAGGATCAACGAGCGAACCCAGCTGTACACCAGCCGAGGCGCCGGTTTCTGGGGCCCGCCATTCCGGGTGTTCGCACCAAGCGAGATCACCCTGTTGACGCTACGGTCACGCCCAGAAGCGTAGGCGCGCAACACTTCGACCAACCTACCTCTTCTTCCCGATACCAAGCGCCCGCACACAATCGCGCGATCGGGAAGAAGGACCCACTGCCCAACAGAGCCCAACCTGCGCGTGCGCCAACCTCGCCGCACCCCCGTTACCGCACCCTGAAACCGGGTAGGCACGCTGTATTCCATTCGGCACTCGTCGCCTTACGGTTCGGCGCCCCGTCCCCGTCACCCCGATTCGCGATCGTCTTACCTGGGCTTCGTATCGGGGTGATGGGGGTAATGCGGTCAAGGCTTGCCCCTTAGCCCTGACAGGTCTCGCTTCACTACGGTGTTCCGGTCTTCCACCGTGTTGCCGAATGCGAACTGTGGCCAGTAGCCCATGATTTCCATTCGGCTGCGCTCGCTCCATTCCCGGGCGAGCTCGCTCGTGGACTTGTAGAAGTTCAGCGCATAACCCTCGGTGTGCAGCCGCAGGATCGAGAACCCGCCCGGATACTCCTTCGCGGCAGCCACTTCCTGCAACGTGACGTCCGGCGCCGTCGGGCTGATCGTGCTGTGGTTGCGGTGCGTGTGCCCGGCGTGGTGCAGGAACACACCCGGCGTCTTCGAGTACCAGTCGAGCACCGTTGCGGCCTGGCCCGCGTCCAGTGCATTGCTTGCGCTGCTGGGAAAAGCTGAGTCCTGGACGACCAGCGGGTGATGGCCGAACACCAACGTCGGCTGGTCCTTGTGGGCGGCCAGGTCGGCCTGGAACCAGGCCAACTGATCGGGTGACATGCCACCGGCGTCGCCGCCACCGCCGGCCTTGTCGTACGTGTCCAGGCCGATCACGTGCAGGCCGGACAGGTCGCGGGAGAAGTAGGTCAGCTCGTTGTCCGGGAAGTAGGCGTCGTGGAAACAGTCGTTGCCCTGCCACTGACCGACCCGGCAGGAGTCGTACGCGGCCCCGAGGTGCGCGCGGTCGTGGTTGCCACGCGTGACGAAGTAGTCCTCCCGGTAGGTGCCGAACCGGGACAGCAGTTGACCCGCACGGCTCAGGTCGGTCGGTACGGCCTCAGCCGAGATGTCACCGGCTGCCAGCAGGTAGGTCGCGTCGAACCGGCGCACGTCCTGGACCAGCGATTCGAGCATCACCTCGGGATAGGGCGGCAGGCCGGGCACCTGGGAGATGCCGATGTACTGCGGCTCACCGCCGACCAGTCCGGCCTCGGTCTCGCCCATGTGCAGGTCGTTGCACAGCACGATGGAGAACAGGTGGCTGCCGCGCGGCGGCTGCGGGGTGGTGAACGAGTACGGGCCGCCGGTGGTCAGGCCGTAGGTCGAGGTGCCGACGGCGTTGCCGGTGATCAGCGTGAACGGCGTCGGCGCGGCGAGTTTTCCGTTGGAACGGGCCTGGTAGTAGTACGTCCGGCCAGGTTCCAGGCCGGACAGTTCCACGTGGTGATATGGCGTGTGAGCCGCGGAAATGCCGTAGGCGACCCGGTTCAGTCGACTCGGATGGGTACCGTAGACGACCTCGCTGTCGGCCGCTGCCGGGATCATCCGGCCGAGGCCGTCGTTGGTGCCGGCCTGGCCGGTGTACCAGGTGAGCACCGCGTGGTCCTCGGCGAGCGTGACCAGTTCGAGGTTGACCGGGGTCACCACACCGGTCCCGGTCGAGCCGGTCGCGGCGAAGGCCCGTCCTGGATCAGCGAGCGCGAGTGGTACGGCGGCGGCCGCACAGGCCGACCAGCGGAGCATGTCCCGACGAGTGAAATCGCAGCCTGGCATGGAAAGTACGCTAGGCAGTCGGGTTGAACGCGCCATCGGCACGAACCGGCAGGAACGTGGCCGACAGGAGAACGGTCAGTGCGCGGACCGCTACTGCCGCGCACTGACCGGTTGATCCTCAGACCTTGACCGTGTCCAGCGTCTCCGGTGCGAACAGGTCGCTCGGCTGCAACTGGCTCTGCGCCAGCCCCTGCGAATACGAGTAGCGCAGGAACGCGGCCAGGTTCTTCTCGTTGTCCGGCAAGCCGTACGGCCAGAAGTCCGGCCCCATCAGCTGCTGCACCCGCTCGAACTCCGAGTAGCTCCACGGAATCATCGAGAACGGCGCCGCGGTCTCCGCCAGCCGTCGCACAGCCGCGGTTTTGGCCGCCACGAACGCCTTGTAGAGGGTCTGCGCGAGCCACGGCCGCTGTTCGTAGACCTCGCGCCGGAGCACCACCGTGTGCATGATCGGGAAGATCCCGGTCTCGGTGAAGAACTTCTCCTCCTCGGCCCTCGGGTCGGGGAACAGCCAACGGACGCGCTCGTCGTGCTCCAGGAACGGCCGGGGGCTGCGCGGGCTGTACATCGCGTCGATCTCGCCGGTGACCAGCATGTCCGACAGCGTCGCGGTCGGGTCGATCGGCTTGATCTCGACGCTCGCCGGCGTGTTCAGCGCTGCCTTCTCCACCCGGCCCGGGTCGTGCAGGCCGCCCGTGCGGTAACGCACCGAATCGACCGGGACGCCGTAGTGGTCCTCAAGGATGCCGCGAATCCAGACCGCCGCGGTGACCTGGTACTCCGGCACCCCGACGACCTTGCCGACCAGATCCGAGGGCTTCTCGATGCCGCTGTTGGCATTGACGTAGATGCCGTTGTGCCGGAAGGACCGGGACGGGAACACCGGGATCGCGATGAACGGCGCGCCCTGGGACAGGCTGATCACGTACGAGGACAACGACATCTCGGCCACATCGAACTCGTGGTGCCGCATCATCCGGAAGAACGTCTCCTCCACCGGCAGCGACAGGTAGGTCAGGTCAACGCCCTCCGGACGCACCCGACCGTCCGCGAGCGCCTGGGTGCGGTCGTAGTCCCAGCACGACAACGTGAGGGAAATCCGACTGCTCATTCTGCGATCCTCCAAGGAGTTTGGCCGAAGGTCAGGACGCGGCGCCGAGCGGGGCGGGGGGAGTGGACTGCACTCCCGCACCGAGCTTGCGCCGGGCCAGTGGAATGCAGAGCGCCAGGGCGATCAGCGACAGCGCTCCACAGATCGCGAACCCACCGAGGTAGGAACTCAGCGCCGGCAGGGACGCGGTCTTGGTGTGCACGGTGAAGCTGGCGAACAATACCCCGACGACCGCGCTGCCGGCCGAGTTGCCGACCGCGTACATCACCACGGACAGGCCAAGGGCGATGCCGGATTCGGCGGGCAGCACAACACGCAGCACGAGCAGTTGGGTGGCGGCCAGCGCGACCGCGAGGCCGAGCGAGTCGACGCCCAGGGAGACGATCTCGACCGCAGGCGAGGCATGGCCGACGGCGAACCCGACAAAACCAATGGTGATCGCGATGAAGCCGATCGCCGCGGCGAGCACCAGGCCGCGTCGGCGCACACCGCGCAGCACGACCATGCCGGCCACGCTGCCCACCGCCTGCGGCAGCGCGAACCAGCCGGCCATCAGCGGCGTCCAGCCGTAACCGAAGCCGGTGATCACGGGTGTCTGGGCCAGCCGGGTCACCGCGGACAGCGAACCGTAGACGCCGAACGCGATCAGGAACGTCATCAGGTAGGGCAGCCGGATCTCCGGCCGGGTCAGGTACCTGACGTCGATCAGCGGGAACCGGGCGCGCTTCTCCAGCAGCCACCAGACGACGCCGACCACCACTCCGCCGACCAGCAGCCCGATCACCCGACCCGAACCCCAGCCCCAGGCCGGCCCCTCGCTCAGGCCGAGCAGCAACGCCACCAGGCCGACGGTGAGCAGCACCGCACCCTGGATGTCCAGGCCGCCACCGGCCCGGGCCGGTGAGTCGCGGACGAACAGTGCGGTGGCCGCGATGCCGACCAGGCTGGCGATCCCGGCGACGACGAAGAACACGTGCCAGTTCTGCGGGTGAATGCCGATGATCGCGGCGAGCAGCAGGCCGGCGCCGATGCCCAGGCCGGTGCCGGCATGGATCGCGCTGATCGTGCCGTGCGCGCGGGCCGGCGGCAGGGTGTCACTCGCGATCGCCTCGGGCAGCGCCAGCATCGGCAGTTGGGCGCCCATCAGCACCCGGCCGACCAGCAGCAGCGGCAGGGTGTTGGCGACGCTGTCGATCACGCAGCCGATCAGCACCAGCACCATCGCCAGGATGATCACCGGTTTCTTGCCGATCAGGTCGGCCAGCCGGGTCAGCGCGGCCAGGAACACGGCGCCGGCGAGCAGTTCGCCGGTGAGAATCCACGAGGTGGCGGCGGTCGAGGCGTGCAGCGACCTACCGATGACCGGCAGCAACGGCAGGATGCCGACCTGCAACAGCTGTAACGCGAAGCCCAGGTAGATCAGGGTGGCGACCGCCATGCGGCCGTTGACCTTCATGGCCGCGGTCGCAGTGGCGACAGAACCGAATGCGTTGCTGGGTGCGTTCACCGGAGGATCACCGTGACATGCCGTGGACGGGGGTGGGGACGGCCCGCCCGGAGTGGGGCGGCCGTCACCAGCGGGCCTGCTGCCTTGCTGGGCAAACGGCATGGCTGAGCTGGCGTACTCTCTGCCGCGATCGGGCTGCGCTGGGTGCCCCCCGGACGGTAGCCTCGGATCAACAACCCGGTCAAGACTTACGTATAAGTTTACATACTTTGTTCGCGGAGGTGACCACTCAGATGTCGCTTCGGCACGCGTTGCTGGCGCTGCTGGAGGCGGGCCCGATGACCGGGTACGAGCTGGCCAAACAGTTCGACCAGTCAGTTGCCTACGTCTGGCACGCCCCGCATTCCCAGATCTACCCCGAACTGCGCCGGCTGGAGCAGGAGGAGCTGGTGCTCGCGCACGAGCTGCCCCGCGGCCCCAACGCCAAGGCGACCAAGCGGGCCTACGCCCTCACCCAGGCCGGCGCCGACGAGCTGACCCGCTGGGTGGCCGAGGTCCAGGCACCGCCGAGCGTGCGGGACGTGGCCTACCTGAAGGCGACCTACTTCGAGTACGGCTCCCCCGAGGTCATCCGCCGCCAGTTCACCGAACACCTCGCGCACTTCCGGGAGCAGCAGCAACGCTGGGAGCGGCACGTCGAGCAACTGCGCGCCCGGGCCACCGTGCTGTTGCAGCGCAGGCTGGGCCGCGCGCCGGACGAGGCGCACGACGCGATCGTCGGCTACAAGGTGCACGTCTACTGGGGTCTGGTGGAACGGGCCAAGGTGGAGATCGCGTGGGCCGAACGCGGGCTGCGACTGGTCGACGAGTTGGCGGCGGGCGGCGAGGATTTCGAGCAGGTGCTGTATCCGGCGGCCGGGGAGTAACCCCGCCCGACCACCTCACTCGACCCCGACCAACGCCTCGAACGTCGAGGGCCGTGAGTACGCCGCCGGGCGCCGATCCCGCAGGTGCCCCATCGACCGTCGGGCCGTCTCCAGCGCGGCGGGCACGTCCAGTTCGGCCATCGCGATGCCCTCGGCGACCCCGGTGTCGGCGATGATCTCCCCACCGGGATCGACGATTTTGGCGCTGGCGACGAACTTCAGGTCGCCGAACACGCCGGACTGGTTGGCTGACACCCAGACGATCTGGTTCTCCAGCGCCCGCGCCCGATCGAACAGGTCGAACCGACGCTTCCACCGGTCCTCGGCCAGATTGGCCCCGGGGTTGGTGCGGCTGCCCGGCCACGCCGAGATGCACACGCCGATCTGCGCGCCGTCCAGGGCAAGTGCCCGTGCGGACTCGGGAAACGCCTTGTCGTAGCAGATCATCATGCCCAGCCGGCCGACCGGCGTGTCGAACGCGGCGAAACCGTCACCGGCGCCGTAGGTGGAGTCCTCCGACAGTGGCTGGTGCACCTTGCGGTGGTTGCCAAGGACGCCGTCGCCGGTCACGCAGACCGCGCTGTTGTACAACCGGTCGTCGCCCTGCTCGCAGTAGCCCGCGGTAACCACCATGTCCCCCGCCAGCGCGGCCAGCCGCCGGATCTCCGGGCCGTCGACGGCCAGTGGCGGCGGCCCGTCGGCACCACCGTCCAGGTTGACCAGGTAGCCGCCGAGGCACGCCTCCGGCAACGCGAGCAGGCCGACACCGGCCGCCCTGGCCCGCCCGATCAGCTCGCCGATCCGGGCGAACCCGGCTTCGAGGTCCCGGTCGAACGGTGCCGCCACCGCGGCCAGCCGCAACATACTCATGAATGCCCCAATCCCGTCACACCAGCGGAGATCACCTCGGTCAGCGCACCGTCCGGCCACCGCAGGCGCACTCCGCTACCCGACACCAACTCACCGCACTCCGCGCCCACCGCCGGCCCGGCCGGCAGCGCGGGCGCACCCGACTCGGCCGTGGTCAGCATCGCGAAGCCGGGAAAACAGGTCAGCCAGTCGCCGACCGTCGCGTCGGCCGGCCGCGGCACCCGGGCCACGTCCAGCACCGCGCCACACCCGCTCGCCTCGGCCAACATGCCCAACGTGCCGGCGACCCCGGCCATCGACACGTCCTTGGCCGCCGCCGGCCGGGCCTGCCCGACCGCGCCGAGCATGGCGGCGAGTTCACCCGCCGACCGGGTGCTGGTGGAGTCCCACTGGCGGCCGGTGTAGCCGGGCCGCCAGCCGCCACCGAGGTCGGCGGTGAGCCGCACCCGGTGACCGGGCCGCCCGCCGCCGCCGGGCACCGGGTGCGCGGTCCGGCCCAGCGCGGTGACCGACAGCGACGCGGGCACGCCGAACTGGGTATGCCCACCGACCACCGGCGCGCCGAAGGCGGCACTCGCCCGGCGCAGGCCGGACAGCACCCGCGCGGCGAAGGATCGGTCCCGGGCGCCGAGGGCGTCCAGCAGCGCCACCGGGTTGGCGCCCATCGCGGCCAGGTCGTTGACGTTGACCAGCACCGAGCACCAGCCGGCCCACTCCGGGTCGCGCTCCACCATCGAGGGCAGGACCGCGTCGCAGGCGGCGACCAGGTCGCTGCCGGGCAGCGGAACGCCGTCGTCGCCGACAAAGCCCGGCACGCCGGCCAGCCCCCGCACCAGCTCGCCCAGGTCGCGTTTGGTCGCGGCGGCGAGCGCGCCGATCCGGTCGATCGGCCAGCGCATCAACGCGTGCTCGGTGCCGGCGACCGTCACCGGGCGCACCAACTGCCAGCCCAACCGACCGAACCAGGCGGCGTTGCGCGCCTGCACGGTGGCCTCGAACCGAAGCGCCCCAGCACTTTCCGCGTGCGCGCAGGCAGCCCGGACGAGAGCTGCGCCGATGCCGTGGCCACCGGCCGCGGCCGGGTCGACGACCAACCGACCGCCGAACCACCAGCCGAGGTCGGTCTCAGTGGCCGGTCCGAGCCGGACCCCGCCGAGTACGACGCCGGCCCGGTCCCGGGCGACGAGCATCACCAGGCGCGGGTCCTCGTCGTGCCGGTCGAGGTCGTCACCGTCGAACAGGCCCTGGTCGCGCACGAACGCCTGGGCCCGCAATGCCTGGTAGGCCACCACAGTGGCCCGGTCGGCGGCCGGCTCGATCCGGAACCGCGGACTGCGGGCGAGGGTCGTGGTGTCGCCGAGGATCTCCAGCACGTCCCGGAGCATGGTCACGCCCCCGCCGCGCTGAGCACGCTGCACGCTCCGCACGCGGCGCAGCCCGCACCCTGGTCGGCACCGGTCATTCCGGCCGCGCGCAACAGTTCCGCGACCCGTCCGGTGACATCTCGGACCAGTGCGGGGTCCGGGGAGCGGGCGCCGTCCCGGCGGGCGAGCGTGCCCTGGGTCGGCCGCATCGGCACGACGAACGGGTAGACGCCGCGCTCGATCAGTCCGGCCGCACCCGCGACCAGCTCGTCGGGGTCCTCACCGAGACCGATCAGCAGGTAGGTGGACACCCGGTTGCGGCCGAACACCCGCACCGCCTCGTCCCAGGACGTCTCGTACTCGCGCAGCGAAACCGTTGCCTTGCCGGGCATCCAGCGCCGGCGCACCGAGTCGTCCAGCGACTCGACATGGATGCCGATCGAGGTGGCGCCTGCGGCGTGCAGGTCGGTGAGCACGGTCAGGTCGCCCGGCGGCTCGATCTGCACCTGGATGGGCAGGCCGGGCACGGCGGCCAGCACCGCGGCCACGCAGCGGACCAGGTGCCGGGCGCCGCGATCGGGTCCGGCGGTGGTGCCGGTGGTCATCACCAGCTGGCGCACACCGTCCAGCCGGACCGCGGCCTCGGCGACCTCGGCCAGCTGTGCCGGCGTCTTGGCCGCGATGGTCGAACCGGCGCGCAGCGACTCCTCGATCGAGCAGAACCGGCAGCGCTGGTCCTCGCCGTAGCGAATGCACGTCTGTACGACGGTGGTGGCCAACACGTCCTTGCCGTGCAGCAGCGCGATCTGTTGGTAGGGCACGCCGTCGGCGGTGGACAGTTCGTAGAATTTCGGCCGGGCAACGGGTTCGACGGACAGCCCGAGGTCGAGCGCGCCATGGAACACCCGTCCGTCGCGGACCGTGTAGGGGCTGGCCGGGTTCAGCGGAATCGCCGCGTTCGCCCCGTCCACCACGAGGTGACCGTCGTCGCTGGGCCCGGCGCCCTTGTTGCGCCGCACCGGTGCGTCCACCCGCACCCCGTGCACGGCGAGGTCCGCCCTGGTGGCCAGGTTCTGCTCATGGGTACCCACACGCACGGCTGCCTCCTGGTTGGTCCAGCTCCTGCACTTGCGAACAACTGACCGCGCCGTTGCGGGCGAACCATGTCCTCAGTGAACGTGCCGGTCATTTCCTGACCATGACCTCCGGACTACGGCTGGATGTCCGGCATGACGTTGGTGTTTCACCCGACGAGCGGCCACCGCACACCGCCGGGCCGGACCGACCGGCCCGGCGGTGTGCGCCGAGCGGGTCAGGGAATTGCGTGCCCCAGCGCCAGCAGCGCCGCCGGGGTGAGGAAGGTGTAGAGCGCGGTCAGCGTGAGGATCACACCGAGCACCCGCCCCGGTAGCTTGCCGTAGGTGGTCAGCGTGACCGCGAGGAACGCGACCACCCAGACCACCAGGATCGAGTGGAACATCCAACTGCCGTCGAAGAACTTCCACCAGAACAGCGGCACGATCGCCACCGCGACCGCCAGGTTGCCCACCGGCCGAAGATCCAACCCCTTCACCAGGGTGATGCCGAGCGTGGTGAAGAAGGTCGCATAGAACACGACCAGGCCGCCCAGTGGAATTCCGGTCGCCGGTGGTGCGGCGGCCAGAATGTAGACGGCTTGGGCGAAGTCCAGGATGCCGGCGACCAGAGTGACCCAGCCGACCGACACCAACGGATCAGGAGTATCCGGCGCCGCCTTGGCGCCGACACCGAGAAAAGCGAGTCCGTTCAGCAGGACCGCGAGACCGGACACCACGAATATAATGGTGATAGGTGGCATTACCAAACCCTTCGTTGTTTTTGTCCGCGCGGAAGCACACGGACAGGTGCGAAGAGATGGGCGAGCCCGTTCCCACGACCATGCTAGGGTGGAAACGTTGCGGCTACGCCATAGACCTCGGTGTTCGAGTGCCAAACGAGCACACCGAGGTCGCCCTCTCAACAGGAATGGCCGGCAGCACGAAGTAGACTGCCGTCCGGACACGACTTAGCGGGTCGTGCCCGGACGGCAGTTCGGTTCCGGACCGCTGTCATCCGGGCCCGCGCCGGCCGGTGGAGCATCACAGCGTTGCGGTCACCGGGAGTCCGGCGCCGATCACCACATGTAGGTGGAGTTGATGATCGCCCCCTTCCGGGCGTAGTGAATGAGCGCGTCCTGCACGTCCAGCGGGTGCGTCGGGATGACCCCCTCGATGAGGTCCTCCTCGCGCAAACCGTGCAGGGACAGGCCGAAGCGGCAGCAGTAGACCTTGCCGCCCTCCTTGATGAACGTCTTGAGCTGGTCGTTGATGTTGTGCTCGCCGGGGAACGCGGAGTTGCCGGTGGTCGGAAAACCGCGGGTGGCCATACAGTTCATCGAGCCGGGACCGTAGAAGTAGATCGCCGTCTCGAAACCCTTCCGCAGCGCCCTTGTCGCCTGCAGAATGGCCACGAAACTCACCGAGGACTCGTGCGCGATGCCGTGCACCAGGGTGAAATAGGACTGCCCGGGCTCTGCCTGGTAGTCCGGGAAGACCTTGGTGCCGCCATAGATGTTCGAGCCCTCGGAAAGCGCGGGATGCGGGATCTCCGCGAGGCTCTGCTGTTCCGTTTCGGTCAGTTCGGTCACTACGACTCCTTGCTTCGGTGATCGTTTTCCACGGTTGCCCGTAGAGCCTTTTTTCGCGGTGGAAGAATTCGCTGGGCGAGTCGCCGACGCGCGTCGGAAGGACTCCGCTCAGCCATACGGATCATTCCATCGAAGATTCGTGTCCAGTTGTTCTCCACCAGAACAAGACGACGTTTCTTATATGACGGACGGGTGAACGCGACTAGCCCGATCGGACCCCTGTCGACGCCGCCGAACAGCAGCGGCCCGGCCGGATCACTGGTGAAAGCCGTCGACCGCGACCGACACGTCCGGCTGCCCGGCGAAGCCGTCGGCCTTGCGCTCGATGTCGGCCAACTGCGCCTCGGCGGCCGCGCAGCCGAACCCGTACTTCGCCCGCACCCGGGCGGAGGCGATACTCAGCGCCTGCCGACTGCGCGAAACGAAGTCCTCCAACGGGTACGTGTTGCCCGCGGTGAAGTAGTCCCGCACCACCAGCGACGGCGAGTAGCAGCTGTCCGTTGATCCGTCGGGCCAACGGACCTGAAAGTAGAGTTCCGGCACCGAACCTCCTCAGCGAGCAGCGAGCCCTCCGCCCACGCAGGCAAGTTCACTGGAGCCGTATGTCGAAGCTGTTTCATCCGGAATAACCACGGGTAACTCGTGTACGGGTGCTGACGGAGGGTCAGCCGGGGCTGTGCGCACCGAACCCGTTGTGTGATCGCACGGTAATGCGAGGGGAGCACCATAGGGTGATGGTGGGTCGACGGCTTCAGGTCGGGTGCGAGTTCGCCTATCAGGCCGCCATCAACACGCCGACCGTCTTCCAGGTGCAGCCCAACGACCAGCCACGGGTCGGGGTACGCAGGGAGCTGTGGTCGACCAAGCCGGACATGGCCACCCACGGTTACACCGACCTCTACGGCAACCTGTGTATGCGGGTGATCCTCCCGGCCGGCCGGTCCAGCCTGCGCTACGACGCGGTGGTGGACGTGCCCGACGCGGTGGAGGACGCCGACGAGGACGCGATCGAACTCGCGCCGGACGCGCTGCCCGACGACGTGCTCATCTACACCCTGCCCAGCCGCTACTGCCTGCCCGACGTGCTCGGCAACGAGGCGTGGTCGCTGTTCGGCACGACCCCACCAGGTTATCGCCGGGTCCAGGCGATCTGCGCGCACGTGCACGGCCACCTGCGCTTCCAGTACGGCAGCAGCCGACCGACGTCGACCGCGGCGGACGTGAACACCAGTGGTTTCGGTGTCTGTCGGGACTTCACCCACCTGGCCATCTCGTTCTGCCGGGCGCTCAACATCCCGGCCCGCTACGTGTTCGGCTACCTGCCCGACCTGGATGTGCCCTTCGATCCCGCGGAGATGGACTTCGCCGCGTGGATGGAGGTCTGGCTGGGTGACCGCTGGTGGACGTTCGACCCGCGCAACAACCAGCGCCGCAAGGGACGAGTGGTCGTCGGCCGGGGGCGCGATGCCTCCGACGTTGCGATGGCCACCACGTTCGGTGGCCCCACCCTCGAATCGATGGTGGTCTACGCCGAGGAGGTGCCGTCATGACCCTGGACGCACGAGCGCTGGACGCGCGGCTGCTGGACCACACCGAACTCGATCTGGAGTCCGCGGACCGGGTCACCTACGTGCTCGACCAGAGCTTCCACTACACCTACGAAGCCCCCATCGAGTCGCTGCGCCAGCGGCTGGTCGTGGTGCCGCCGGTGCGTCACGGCAACCAGCATCGGCGCGACCACCGGGTCGAGGTGACCGGCGCCGCCGCCCGGCGGGCGTGGCGCCGGGACCGGCACGGCAACACGGTGGTGCGGCTGCGTGCCGACCGGGTCGAGCGTTCGGTGGAGTTCCGGCTGTCGGCGCTGGTCGAGCGGGTTCGCGCGGACGGCCCGACGCTGCTGCCCGTCGAGGCGCTGAGCGATCCGCGACTGCTCCGGGCCACCCGGCTGACCTCGGCCGACGACCGACTGCGCGACCTTGCCGCGGGCCTGCCCACCGGTGGCGACCCGATCGAACTGGCCGAGCGCATCTGCGCGGTCGTGCACGCGGCGATCAGCTATGTGGACGGTTCCACCTCGGTGCGGACCACCGCTGCCGAGGCACTGGCCGGCGGTCGGGGGGTGTGCCAGGACTCGGCGCACGTGATGCTCGCGCTGTGCCACCTGGTCGGCCTGCCCGCGCGGTACGTGTCGGGGCACCTGCTCGGCCAGGGCGGCACACACGCCTGGGTCGAGGCCGTGGTACCGGCCAACGAGGCGGCGATGGTCGTGCCGTTCGACCCGTGCAACGGCCGGCAGGCCGGTTTCGGCTACCTGACCATCGCCACCGGCCGGGACTACGCCGATGTCGCGCCGACCTCCGGCCACTACGTCGGTACCCCGAACAGCACGCTGACCACCAGCCGCCGGGTCGGTGTGCTGGCCGCCGCCTGATCACGTCTGCGACGATGACCTCGGAAAACTGGACTTCCGAGGGAGCGAGCGATGAGTTTCACCAAGCCGGCGGCTGAGCGCTACTTCGAGGACTACCCGGCCGGCGCGACCCACGACTGCGGCAACACCACGGTGTCGGAGAAGCAGATCCTCGACTTCGCCCGGGAGTTCGACCCGCAGTACTTCCACACCGACCCGGTGGCCGCGGCGGACGGCCCGTTCGGCGGCCTGGCCGCGAGCGGCTGGCACACCGCCGGACTGATGATGCGCCTGCTGGTGGACAACTACCTGCCCACAGTCGCGAGCCTCGGCAGCCCGGGGCTCGACGAGTTGCGTTGGCTGCGCCCGGTCCGTCCCGGCGACGTGCTGACCCTGCGGGTCACCGTCGCGGAGGCCCGGCCGTCCAGGTCCAAGCCCGATCGCGGCCTGATCCGCAGCTACGTCGAACTCACCAACGAGGCCGACGAACCGGTCCTCACCCTCACCGCCGTCAACTTCCTGCTCCGCCGCCCGACCGAGGGCTGAACCTCCCAGACCTGGTCCGTAGGTTCCGGATCGCGCACATGTAGTCGTTGACTACAATCTAGTCAGTGACTACTCTCGACCGTGTGCCACCCGTAACGAAGGACGTCGTCATGCCCACCAGGACCTGGTTCATCACCGGTGCCACCGCCGGTCTCGGCCTCGAACTCACCCGGCAACTGCTGCGCCGAGGCGAGCGGGTGGCTGCCACCGGTCGCCGGCTGGAACAGTTGACCGAACTGGCCGACAGCCATCCCGACCAGCTGTGGCCGGCCGCGCTGGACGTGACCGACACCGCGGCGATCCGGCGGGTGGTGGCCGAGGCGGTCGACCGGTTCGGCCGGTTGGACGTGGTCGTGTCCAACGCCGGGTTCGGTGTGCTCGGCGCGGCCGAGGAGATCTCCGACGAGTTGCTGAACCGGCAACTCGCGGTCAACCTGATCGGGCCGATCCAGTTGGCCCGCGCGGTCATCCCCCAGCTGCGCGCGCAGGGCGGCGGGCGGATCGTGCAGTTGTCCAGCACCGGCGGGCAGGTCGGCGATCCCGGGATGAGCCTGTACAACGCGTCGAAGTTCGGCATCGAGGGCTTCTACGAGTCCGCGGCGGTCGAACTGGCGCCGTTCGGTATCGAGGTGACGCTGGTCGAACCCGGCGGCGCGCGCACCGACTTCAACCGCAATCTTGTGCTGGCCCAACCGATCCCGGCCTACGACGAGGGCATCGTCGGACAGCTCCGAGGCATGTTGACCGCCCATCCGGACCTCGTCCGAAAGGCCGTCACCGGCGACCCGGCGAAGATCGCCGCCGCCGTCATCAACTCGGTCGACACCAACCCGGCACCCCGGCGGCTCGTGCTCGGCGGCAACGCCTACCAGGCGATCACCGGCGCCCTGCGCGAGCGGCTCGCCGCGGTCGAGGCCCAGCGCGACCTCGCCCGCCAGATCGACGCCGACGACGTGACCGTCGGCTGACCAGACCTGTTCGGTCACTCGCCGGGTGGGCCCGCGATCGAGCAGCCCTTCCTTGCCACAACCGGAAAGCACTGCCTCCAGCGCCGGCAGCACACCGTGGAGGTCGGACCGCACCGCCACTGAAGCAACCATGTCCGGCCGCATCGCCGCCGACCGTGTTCCGCGGCAACCGATCCCGCTACCGGCGAACAGCAAACCCGGCTGCCAGCCGGTGGCGGGCGTCGCGGGTGTCGGCGAAGATCGGCTGATGATTTCCACCGACGACTACCTGTACTTCGTCGACCAGGCGCTCGACGGCATGACCGGCATCCTCACCCAACTCGGCGACGACCGGGCCGGCCGCACACCGGGCCTGCCGGCGACGAACTCGCCCTACGGGATCGTGACCCACTGCCTCGGCGTGCTGGAGTACTGGGCCGGTTACCTGGTCGCCGGCCGGACCATCCAGCGGGACCGGGACGCCGAGTTCACCGCCACCGGCCCGGTGGCCGACCTGACCGACCGGGTTCGGGCCGCGCGCGGCCAACTGCGGGCCGACCTCGCCGAACTGCGACCGTTCGACCCGCCGCGCGGCACCCCCAATCCGGCCGACGCCGACCTGCCGATCGCCCGTACCCAGGGTGGCGTGCTGCTGCACATCTACGAGGAGCTCGCGCAACACCTCGGCCAGCTGGAACTCACCCGGGACGTGCTGCTCGCACAGAACTGACTCCACTGGACACAGGAGCGGCACACGACGTCGTGGTTGACACCAGACCGGGTGTGTGTCAACTTGAATGACATCGGTTCGGGCGGTGTCCGAGCCCTCGGGTGTAGTCGGTCACGCAAGGAGGCGTCACCATGACCTCGACCGCGGCGGAGCAGCCCAGCGGGTCGGACTCGGCCACCACCACCTGGCGGGACGGCAAGCGCTACGCCTGGCTGCTGGGCCTGGTCGTGCCGACCGCCCCGTTCATCGCCTGGGGCCTCGCCTCGGCCACCGGTCTGGGCCTGTTCTGGTGGACCGGCCCACTGCTGATCTACGTGCTGATCCCGCTGATCGACGTGGCCGTCGGCACCGACGCGGCGAACCCGCCCGACGACCTGATCGAGTGGCTGGAGCAGAACCGGTACTACCGCTGGGTCACCTACCTCTACCTGCCGATCCAGTACGTCGGTCTGATCGTGGCGTGCTGGCTGTGGGCGACCCACCCGATGTCCGTCGTGGACAAGATCGGGCTGGCGGTGACGATGGGCGTGGTTGCCGGCATCGGCATCAACACCGCGCACGAACTGGGCCACAAGAAGGAACACGTCGAGCGCTGGCTGTCCAGGATCGCGCTCGCGCAGTCGGCCTACGGTCACTTCTTCATCGAACACAACCGAGGCCACCACGTGCGGGTGGCGACACCGGAGGACCCGGCCAGCGCGAGGTTCGGCGAGACGTTCTGGGGCTTCCTGCCGCGCAGCGTGGCCGGCAGCCTGATCTCGGGCTGGTCACTGGAGAAGGCCCGGTTGGCGAGGTCGAACAAGAGCCCGTGGTCGATTCGCAACGACGTGATCAACGCGTGGCTGATGACGGTCGTGTTGTTCGCCGTCCTGGCGGTGGTCTTCGGCCCGGGCGTCCTGCCCTACCTGGTGATCCAGGCGGTGTTCGGCTTCAGTCTGCTGGAGGCGGTGAACTACCTGGAGCACTACGGTCTGCTGCGCCAGCGCCAGGCCGGCGGCCGGTACGAGCGGCCGGCGCCGAGGCACAGCTGGAACAGCAACAACGTCTGCACCAACGTCTTCCTGTACCACCTGCAACGACACAGCGATCACCATGCGAACCCGACCCGGCGTTACCAGGCACTGCGCCACTTCGAGCAGGCCCCGCAACTGCCGGCCGGCTACGCCTCGATGATCATGTTCGCCTACCTGCCACCGGTGTGGCGCGCGGTGATGGACAAGCGCGTGCTCGCGCACTACCAGGGCGACATCACGCTGGCCAACCTGAACCCGCGCAACCGCACCAAGATGCTCGGCCGGTACGCGCCGAGCACCGGCGAGGCCGAACAGTCCACAGCGGCCTGAGGACGATCGATGAGCGCCTACCGGTGCCTGATCTGTGACTACGTCTACGACGAAGGGCGGGGAGACCCACGCGAGGGCTTCCCCGCCGGCACCAACTGGGCCGACGTGCCCGACGACTGGTGCTGCCCCGACTGCGGGGTGCGGGAGAAGATCGATTTCGAGCCGGTCACGGAGGTGTCCTGATGAAGATCTACCGCTGCGAGGTCTGCGGCTTCGAGTACGACGAGACCGAAGGCTGGCCGGACGAGGGCATCGCGCCAGGTACTCGCTGGGTGGACATCCCGGACGACTGGTCCTGCCCCGACTGCGGCGCGGCGAAGGCCGACTTCGTCATGGTCGAGGTCACCCCGGTGTAGCGGGGCATGGTGTCCATCTCTTTGACACGGTGTGGGTCCGCTGACAACATGGCGAACATGTCCCTCCCACGCGGGCGCCTGCCCTACGCCGAGGCGGCCCGGGAGCTGCTCCGATCGACGCTGCTGGACGCCGCGAGCGACCTGCTGCGCAGCCGGACGTGGGCGGACACCACGATGGCCGAGATCGCCACGGTGGCCGGGGTCAGCAGGCAGACGCTGTACAAGGAGTTCGGTTCGCGGCAGGCGTTCGCGCTGGCCTACATCCTCCGCGAGTCCGAACGCTTCCTGTCCAGCGTCGAGCAGGCCATCGCCGCCCACCTGGACGACCCAGCCGCGGCCCTGACCGCGGCGATGGCAACCTTCCTGACAGCGGCGGCCGAGGAACCCCTGATCAGGGCAATCGTCGCCGGCGACGACAGCGACGGGTTGTTGTCCCTGGTGACCAACCAGGCCGGCCCGGTCCTCACGGTCGCCACCGACCGCCTGGGCAGGTACCTGATTGCCAACTGGCCCGACGCGGACCCCCGATCATTGAGGTTGATAGCGGACAATCTGGTCCGCCTGGCAATCAGCCACGCCGCCTCCCCCACCGCCGAGATAGCCGAAACAGCAGCAGGAGTAAGCACAATCTTCGCGCCATACATGGCGAACGTGGTAGCGGAATCAGTAGAAGCACCTGTCGGCGCGACAAGATAAAGCTCCGCCGACCGCGATCGGGGTGACCGGGCCTGCGCACCTATTCCCGAGACGGCGGAGCGATCAGCCCGGCAAGCAAGCTGACCATCCCCTGCCGAACCTCACCCCGAGCCACCCCCCGATCCTCGGCACTCGCCACCAACAAGGCCCCCTCGATCACCGCACTCAGAATCAGCTGAGCCAGCACCCGAACCGGCTGCGCGATCAACAACCCGTCACGCATCCCGGATTCCAGCATCTCGGTGAGCAACCCGAGCCCATGCTCGTTCTCAATCGCCCGCCAAGTATCCCACCCGAGCACCGCTGGAGCGTCGGTAAGCCCGATCCGAACAACCTCATCCCGCTCGCAAGCAGTGAGAAAGGCGTCCAACGAGGTGATCATCCCGGTAAGCACATCCGGCGCGGCATCAACGGCGGCCCGCAACTCCGCGTTCAACTCAACTTCGAGCTCGACGAACACCGCCCGGAACAAATCCTGCTTGTCGGCATAGTGGTGATAGAGCGCACCCCGGGTAAGCCCGGCCGCGGCCACCAGATCGGCAGCGGACACGTTGGCATATCCGCGTTCAGTGAACAGCCGTCGCCCCGCCGCCATCAAGGCGGCCCTGGTCGCCCGTGACCTGTCCTCCTGGCTACTGCGCACCCGCCCGCCCTGCCGCTGTCGGACCCGAGGTCAGCTGCCCGACCGCAGGAAGTCCACCACCAGCCGGGCCAGTTCAGCCGGCTGATCTTCCGGCACGAAGGTATACGAGTCGGCGACGGTCGCCCGCCGCACCTTGGGCAGCAGCTCGGCGAGTCGCTGGAACAGTCGCGCCGGGAACACCCGGTCGTCGGCCGCGCTGACCAGCAGCACCGGGTGGTCGAAGTCGGGCAGTCGCTCGGCCGCGGCCTCCGTGTAGCGGTGATGGACAGCGGTCAGGAACCGGCGGGTGTCCCGGCGGATCGCCCGGTCCCGCCGGGCCGGACCGACGTAGGAATCCAGCACGTCATCGGGAATCGGGCGCTTGGTGAGGAAGCCGTACGCCAGCGGCGACCGGCGAACCACCTGCCAGCGCAGCAGTTGGGCGAGCACCCACATCGAGCCGGGCAGTCGGGCGAACTTGGTCAGCGGGGCGAACATCGGCGGGAAGAAGCAGTCCAGCGCGTCGCACGGGGTGAGCACGACGCCGGCCAGCCGCTCCGGGTGCTCGGCCATCAGGATCTGGGTGAGCGCGCCGCCGGTGTCGTTGGCGACGACGGTGACCTCGGTGAGGTCGAGCGTGTCCAGGAACTCGGCGATCAGCCCGGCCAGGCCCGGCGGACTCAGGTCGGCACCCGGCGGCATCGGCGTCGTGTGCGAGCCGAGCGGCAGATCGACCGCCAGGCAACGGAATCCGGCCTCGGCGACCAACGGCAACACGTGCCGCCAGAGCCCGGAGTTGACCACCGCCCCGTGCACGAACACGACCGGCGGCCCGGTGCCGGCCTCCCGGTAGTCGAGCTTGCCGCTGGGCAGTTGGACCGACCGACGGATCACGGTGTCCTGGTTCGTTGTCATGCCTCCACGGAAACATACATACAGCATGTATGTCAACAATGAGAGTGCCGTCCCAATCACGACTGGCTAATCTCACCCACATGCGGCTCGACTACAGCGAATTGACGATGAGCGAGGGCCTTGAGCTGTACTACGAGGACGTTCCGTTCACCGGCGAGTCGGTCGACCTCGGCGAGGACGACGAACTGCTCGAACTCAACCGCTACCGGAACGGCCACGAGGAAGGTCTCCAGCAGGGCTGGTACGCGGACGGCGGCAGGCGGTACGAATACTGGATCATCAACGACCGGCTGTGCGGCTACTCCTACGACTGGCACCCGAACGGGCAGCTCGCCCGCCGACAGTTGTTCAACAGGTTCGGCGAGATGACCAAGCACGAGCACTGGGCCGAGGACGGTTCTGTGGAGCCTTACTGAAGGCTGGCCTGCTCATGGGTCGGCGCGCTACCCGGCAAATCAGGGTCGCTTCGCTCCTGGCCCTCCCGCGTCGCTGGCGCGACAGGACCGCCGCTCCGGGTAACCCGGCCCCATCCGGTGCTCGACCTCGTCGGAGTCGAGCGGCTGTCGACACTCCGAGCAGACCACCTCGGCGTGCGCGTCGTGGCCGCAGTCCCGGTGGTGCATGACGATCGGCGGCCCGGCGCCGTTGTCCAGCCAGCGGTCCCCCCAGGCCGACATCGCGGCGAGCACCGGGTAGAAGTCCTTGCCCTTCTCGGTCAGCAGGTACTCGTGGCGAACCGGCTCGGTCTGGTAGGGCTCCTTGCGCAGCAACCCTTCGTCGACCAACCGGGACAGCCGGTCGGCGAGCGTGTTGCGGGCGATGCCGAGCTGGCTCTGGAACTGGTCGAACCGGCGAACACCGTAGAACGCGTCGCGCAGCACGAGGGGCGTCCACCAGTCGCCGAGCAGGTCCATCGTCCGTGCGACGGAGCACGGCCAGTTCGCGAACGACGTACGCCTCATGGCTCGATCGTATTCCTCACCCGGCCCCGAGGACCGGTGTTCGGGCTCGTTGGCGGAGGTGGGAGGGACAAGTGTTGACTAATGGGTCCATCTACGCAACCCTGCTGTTCAACAACGGATTTGGCGACCAACGAAGGACCGCTATGCGCATCGCGGTAGTGCCCGGTTACAGCGGCGACTTCCTCGCCACCGTGCAGGACATCCTCGACTACGAATCAGCCGGCGCGGACATGGCCTTCGTGCCCGAGGTGTACACGTTCGACGCGGTCAGCCAACTGGGTTACCTGGCCGCGAAGACCGAGCGGATCGAGTTGGGCTCGGGCATCCTGCCGATCTACACCCGGACGCCGAGTTTGCTGGCGATGACCGCGGCCGGCCTGGACTACGTCTCCGGCGGACGCTTCACCCTCGGTCTCGGCGCGTCGGGACCGCAGGTGATCGAGGGCTTCCACGGCGTTCCCTACGACGCCCCGCTCGCCCGCACCCGGGAGATCGTGACCATCTGCCGCCAGGTTTGGCGCCGGGAACGTGTTGTGCAGCAAGGAAAGCACTACCCGATCCCGCTGCCGGCCGACCAGGGCACCGGGCTGGGCAAACCACTCAAGCTGATCAACCATCCGGTGCGCGACCGCATCCCGATCATGATCGCCTCGATCGGCCCGCGCAACGTCCAGCTGACCGCGGAGATCGCCGAGGGCTGGCAGCCGTTCTTCTTCCTGCCCGAGCAGGCCGAGCAGGTCTGGGGCGAATCGCTCGCGGCCGGTCACGCCAGGCGCGACCCCGAACTGCCGGAGCTGGACATCGTGGTGCAGCCGACGTTGGCGATCACCGACGACCCGGAGGCCGCGTACGACCGGGTGCGGCCGACCGTCGCGCTCTACGTCGGCGGGATGGGCGCGAGGGGTCACAACTTCTACAACGACCTGGCCCGGCGGTACGGCTACGAGGCGGAAGCCGAGCTGATCCAGGACCTCTACCTGGCCGGCAAGAAGGCCGAGGCCGCGGCCGCGGTCCCGCACGAACTGTTGGAGCGCATCTCCCTGATCGGCCCGGAAGGCCATGTCAGGGAACGGATCGCGGCGATGCGCTCGGCCGGCGTCAGCACCATCACGATCACCCCGTTGGCGCCGACCCGGGCGGAGCGGGTGAAGCTGGTGGAACGGATGCGCCAGCTGGTCGACGAGGTCTGAGGGACGAGCATGCGTACCGCGACCACGGTGGAGCCGGCCGGAAACTGGCGCGAGACCATGGAGTTCGTCGTCGAGGCGGAGAAACTCGGTCTGGACGTGTGCTTTGTGGCCGAGGCGTGGGGTTCGGATGCTCCGTCGCCGTTGGGATACCTGGCCGCCAGGACGGACCGAATCCTGTTGGGCTCGGGGATCATCCAGGTGGGCACCCGCACGCCGGTCGCGGTGGCGATGGCCGCACTGACGCTGTCGGAGTTGAGCGAGGGCAGGTTCATCCTCGGCCTGGGCAGCTCCGGCCCGCAGATCATCGAGGGCCTGCACGGGGTGCCGTTCAGCCGGCCGCTGGCGCGGATGCGGGAGACGGTGGCGATCATCCGCCAGGTGTTCAACGGCGAGAAGGTCGACCACCAGGGTGTCCTCTTTCGCATCCCGCTGCCGAATGGGGACGGTCGACCGATGCGCCTGACCATGCCACCGAACCCCGACATTCCGCTCTATCTCGCCACCTTGTCACCGCGGATGCTCCAGCTGACCGGCGAGGTCGCCGACGGGTGGCTGGGCACGAGCTTCGTGCCGGAGGGCGCCGAGGCGTACTTCCAGCATCTGCGCACCGGCGCCGAATCGGCTGGGCGCTCCCTCGCCGACCTCGACATCTGCCAGGGCGCCGAGGTCTGTTTCGCTCGGGACGAGGTCGAACTGCGGGAGATCCTGGGGCGACGGAAGAAGGAACTCGCGTTCAGTCTGGGTGGGATGGGCTCCGCCGGGACGAACTTCTACAACGACGCCTACAGCCGGCAGGGCTGGGCCGAGGTGGCGGCCGAGGTGCGGACGTTGTGGTTGGCCGGCCGGCGGGATGCGGCGGCCGGGTTGGTCACCGACGAAATGGTGCTGGCCACGACCTTGATCGGGACCGAGGAGATGGTTCGGGCGCGGTTGGCGGTGTGGCGGGATGCCGGGGTCACCACTGTTCGGCTGTATCCGGCCGGGGAGACCTTGTCCGAGCGGCTTGAGACGTTGGGGCGGGCGTTGAGCTTGGTGCAGGTGGTCGGCGGGTGATCTGGTCGAGTACTCATACACGGTTGAGCCGCGGTCAGGGGCTGTCCAGCTGGCTTGTGGTTCCTCCAGATCGACGGCTATAGAGCCAGGAAGTCCGCGACTGCGGCGAGCCAGCGGGTTGGCTGGTCGACGTGGGTCATGTGGCCGGCGTCCTCGATCACCACGCCACAGGCGGACGGAATCAGCTCGACGGTCCGGTCCACCAGCGTGACCGGGAACCGGGTGTCCTGCCGGCCGTGCAACAACAGGATCGGTGCGTCCAGGTCGGCCAGTCGCTCGACCGGGTCCGGGAAACGCGGCGAGGCCAACACCCCTGCCTGCCACGGACGCAACCACTCGCCGGAGAACCGGACCTCGTCGAGCAGGCGCAGGTAGCCGGGCAGCGCCGCGCGCCGCCAGACGTTCGCCGGCGCACCGGCGACGGCCAACGCGCGGGTGAGGTCCGGGCCGGACAGGCTGGAATCCGCCCACGCCTTCGCTTCGGCCGTCAGCCGCCGGTCGCGTTCCGGCCAGGTGCCGAAGTCGGCCTCGTCGACCGGCAGCACGCTGCTGGAAGCGATGATCAGCCTGCGGACCCGGTCCGGCGCGGCCACCGCGAGCCGCTGCGCGATCAGGCCGCCGTAGGAGAAGCCGAGCACGTCGACCTCGGCCAGCCGCAACGCGTCCAGCAGGGCCAGCAGGTCGGCGACCACCGCGTCCGGGTGGTACTGGTCGTCGGCGAGGCCCCGGGTGGACCGACCGCAGCCGCGCAGGTCGGGCAGCACCAGCCGGTGCCGGCCGGCCAGCTCGGCCAGCGGCGAACGAAGGTAGCTGTGGTCCCAGTCGGGACCGCCGTGGATCACCAACAACGTCCGGCTCGCCGGGCCGGGCGTCTGCGCGACGAACAGCGCGACCTCCGGGTCAACGCTGACTCGAACGACACTCTCACTGAACACGCGCCGAGTGTGACAGCCGGCACGGCCGTGGATGACCAAGTCCGGAAAACGGGCAAATGGTAGTCATCGCTAAGAAACTGGCCGCAGGCGAGCGGAGGCGGACAGTCAGCGCACGCTCGGTTCGATCAGCTCGCCGCCCGGTCCAGGATCTCGGCAACCAGCTCCGACCGGGAGATGTGCGGGCAGTGGTCGCCGTCGATCTCGATCGGCTCGACGCCAAGACGCTCCCGGGCGATCGTGCGCATCCACTCCGGCCGCAGGGTGCGGTCCTCCCGGGGCAGCACGTACGTCGACGGCGGCAGCCCGGCGATCCGCTGCGACTCGCCGTAGAGCGCCCTCGGCCGCCACTCGCGCAGAGTCGTCAGCGCCAAGCGCAGGGTCGCCAGGTCGCAGCCGTGGAACAGGAAGTAGGCCGAGATCGCCGGTGTCTCGGCGACCGGGTCACTCCAGGTGCGCCATTCGTCCGGGAACATCCGCTCGCCGGCCGCCTCCAGCTCACCGAGCAGGCTGGTGCCACCGGCCAGGTCGGGCACGAGCGCGGCCAACCAGACCAGGTGCCGCGCGTGCAGCGCCCGACCGAGCGCCGCGGACAACAGGCCGCCGCCCGAGTGGGCGACCACCACCGGCTCGCTGACCGCGGCACCGACCTGGCCCACCGCGATCCGGACGTAGTCGGCGGCCAGCAGGTCTGGCTGGTCGACGGGCAGGTCGACCGGGTGCACCTGGTGCCCGCGCCCCCGCAGCGACTCGGCCAGCCGCTGCCAGGCGGCCGGCGACTGCGTTGTTCCGTGTACCAGTACGTAATCCATCCGTGCCCCTCCCCGGGAACGTCCCAACAGGACCCGACCCGGTCAACCCTGCCAGCGCCGGCGCGGGAAGGGAAACACCGTTCGCTGGAAGCTGATCAGCACGCCCTCGCCGGCGTCGGACCCGGGGCGGAGCCGAGGCCGACCAGGGCCGATACTCCATCTGGATACCGCGCTCAACCCGGATGAGGTTCTTGTGAGGAAACGACTGCCGTGATCCCACTGCTCGCCACGGTGCTCATCGTCGCCGCTCTCCTGGGCGCGCTCTGGTCGCTGGTCCTGCTGCTGCTCAGCCGACCGGTCGGCAAGATCTATCTGCTCGGCTTCCTGACACTGGTGGAGATCGCGCTGGCCGTGCAGGCCGTGCTCGGCATCGTGCACCTCGCCCAGGGACACCGGCACGTCCAGGGCGTGACCTTCGTCTGCTACCTGATCGCCGCGCTGCTGATCCTGCCCGCGGCCGCGTGGTGGTCGCTGACCGAGCGCAGCCGCTGGGGAATGGGAGTCCTGCTCGTCGCGTGCCTGGTCATTCCTGTGATGATTGTGCGCATGAACCAGATCTGGGCAGGCTCCAGTGTCTGAGCCCGACACCCCGGCCGCCGGTCTGCGCGAAGCGACCCGCAGCGGCCCCGGCCGGGTGCTGATCGCCGTGTACGCGGTGTTCGCACTGGCCGCGACGGCTCGTTCGGTCGTGCAGATCATCATGCAGTTCGACCGCGCGCCGCTGGCCTATCTGCTGTCCGCGTTCGCCGGGGTGGTCTACATCGTGGCCACCGTGTGTCTCGCCCGGGGCAGCGCCACCTCCCGCCGGGTGGCCATGGTCTCGTGCTCGGTGGAGTTGGTCGGGGTGCTCGCCGTCGGCACGGCCAGCCTGCTGGCGCCGAGCGCGTTCCCGGACGCCACGGTGTGGTCGCTGTACGGCGACGGATACGGCTTCGTGCCGGTCATCCTGCCCATCCTCGGACTGCTGTGGATCCGCCGGTCCGGCCGCGTCGCACAACCCGCACCCACCGCCTGACCGACGTTCCCGCCTCACCGACGTTCCCCGCGGACCGCGACCACGACCACGACTGACAATTCGTGACATTTGGGCCAGTCGCGGATATTTCGGTGCCTGATACTGGGTGCGGACTCGGGGCGCTCCAAGGGGGAAAGAAGGCGCTGTGTGATGGTTTCGGAACGATCCGGCCACGGGGGTGAGCGGTGAGCGCGGTGGTGGTCGAGGACCTGCGCAAGAGTTACGGCACGGTGGAAGCGGTCCGTGGGGTGAGCTTCACCGTGGAGACCGGCGAGATCTTCGCGCTGCTCGGCCCGAACGGCGCCGGCAAGACCACCACCCTGGAAATCCTTGAAGGATTCCGGAAACGAGACAGCGGCCGGGCCGAAGTGCTCGGCCGGGACCCGGCCGATCGGGGCGCCGGACGGGAGTTGCGCGCCGAGGTCGGCCTGGTGCTCCAGGACATCGCCGTCGAGCCGTACCTGACGGTCCGCGAGACGATCGCCCGCAACGCGGGGTACTACCCGCACCCGCGCGGCGTCGACGAGGTGATCGACCTGGTCGACCTGGCCCCGCAGACCCGGCAGAAGGTGAAGGACCTCTCCGGCGGCCAGAAACGCAGGCTGGACCTGGCCCTGGGGATGATCGGCGACCCGCGACTGCTGTTCCTGGACGAGCCGACCACCGGGTTCGATCCCAACGCCCGCCGGGGCGCCTGGGAGGTGGTGGAGAATCTGCGCCGGTCCGGCACGACGATCGTGCTGACCACGCACTACATGGACGAGGCGCAGGCGCTCGCCGACCGGGTCGCGGTGATCGCCGCCGGCCAGATCGTCGCCGCCGGGACGCCGGCCACCATCGGCGGCCGGGACACCGCCCAGGTGCGCATCCGGTTCGCGCTGCCCGCCGGCCAGGACGCCCTCGACCTGCCGCTGCCGACCACGGCCGACGAGGACGGCCTGCTCACCGTGCGCACCGACGAGCCGACCGCCGCCCTGCACCGGCTCACCGGTTGGGCGTTGGACCGGGGGTTGACGCTGCCGCAGCTGACGGTGGACCGGCCCAGCCTTGAGGACATCTACCTGAGCCTCACCGGCACGCCGACCGACGAAGCCGAGCAGACCCCGCAGGCGAAGTCCCGCCGGCGGCGCGCGCTGACGAGGAGCGCCCGATGACCGTCGTCGAACAACCGGTCGGCCCCGCGCTGCACCGCGGCAGTCTTGGCCTGCTGTGGCACCAGATCCGCTACGAGCAGCTGTCGTTCTGGCGCAATCCGCAGAGCGCGTTCTTCACCTTCGTCTTCCCGGTCGTGATCATCGTGATCTTCGGCGCGGTGTTCGGCGGCAGCTCCGACTCGTTCTACTTCGGACTGTCCGGCCTCCAGTACTACGTGCCGACGATCGCCGCGTTGTCGGTGCTGGGCGCGTGTTACAGCCAGCTGGCGATGATCCTGGCGGTGCGCCGGCAGAACGGCATCCTCAAGCGACTGCGGGCGACACCGCTACCCACCTGGATCTACTTCGTCGGGTTGGTGGCGCACTGCGTGATGATCAGCATCGTCGAGGTCGCGCTGATCGTGGGCGTCGGCGCGCTCTACCGGGTGCCGATGCCGACGCACTGGGGCGCGATCCTGGTGACCCTCGTGCTCGGCGCGGCGAGCTTCTGCGCGCTGGGCGTCGCGGTCGCGGCGCTGATCCGCAACGCCGAGGCGGCGCCGGCGGTGGTGCAGTTCATCCTGTTCCCGATGGTGTTCATCTCCGGCACGTACTTCCCGATCCACGCGGCCGTGCTCAACCACATCGCGGACGTGCTGCCGGTGCGGCCGTTCAACGAGGCACTGCTGGGTCCCTTCGCCGAGCACACCGGGTTCGACTGGTCCCAGTTGGGCGTGCTGTTGGCCTGGGGCGTGGTCGGCGCGTTCGTGGCGATCCGCCGGTTCCGTTGGGACCCTCGGCCCGAGTAGGTCAGCTGCCGAACCACCCGGCCACGTCGAGGTGGAAGCCGCTGGCCGGTGCCATCGTCCGCAGTGCTGCTTCCACCTCGGCGACCCGTTGCCCGCCAAGGGCTTCCACCCAGCGGGCGCGCAGTTCGTCGAAGATGAGCGCCGCCCGGTTGAGCGAGTCGACGCCGCGTGCGGTGAGTCGGACGACCTTGCGCCGGCCGTCGTCGGGGTCGTCGACGCGCTCGGCGTAACCGAGCTGTTCGAGCCGGTCGACCGTCTTGCCCGCGGCCTGCTTGGACACGCCCAGCCTGCGGCCGAGTTCACTGGCGGTCACGCCGGGCAGCCCGATCGCCTGCATGGCAAAGCCGTGCGCCGGCCGCACGTCCGGGTGACCCTGGCGGGCCAGTTCGGCGTGCAACTGGTCGATGATCGAACGGAAGCCCGCGAACAGCAGCAGGGGCAGCTCGAAGCCGTACGGGTCGGACTCAGCCATTGCCAAACTCGACAACCTGGTTTACGTTATGGTCAACCACGTTGTCGAGTTTAGCGCTCCCGCGCCGATCGGCAACCGACCCCCTGCCCTCGCGAAAGGCCACACCATGTCCGTTTTCGTCGACCACACCATCGAGTCCGCGCCGCCCGCCGCCCGGCGGTCCATCGAGTCGGTGGTCAAGCGGCTGGGTTACCTGCCCACCCCGGTGAGCCGGCTGGCCGGGTCACCGCAGTTGCTCGACGCGTTCCTGAAGACCAGCCACTTGTTCGAGACGACCACCCTGGACGCACTGTCCCAGGAGGTCGTGATCATGACGATGGCCACCCGCAACGGCTGCCACGTCTGCGTCGCCATGCACACCGGCCGGCTGGTCGCGCTGGACGCCGACGCGGACCTGATCGCCGCGACCCGCGCCGGGCAGCCGCTCGGCGACGCCCGACTGGAGGCGATCCGCCGGTTCACCCTCGACGTGCTGGCCACCACGGGCCAGGTCACCGACGAGCAACTGGCCGCGTTCCTGGCACAGGGTTACACCAGCCAGAACGCCCTGGAGGTCGTCCTGGGCATCGGCGCCTACACGATGTCGACGCTGGCCAACCGGATGACCGACGCGCCGCTGGACGAGCAGTTGGCACCGTTCGCCTGGCCCGCGGCCTGACCGGATTCAGGCGGGTCGATAGGTCAGCCCGAGCACCCCGGTGGTCGAGGTGGTCGAGTCGGTCAGTTCGAGCGGAATCCGCGCGGTCAGCTCATCGAACAGCCGGAAGCCGGTGCCGACCACCAACGGGCAGATACTCAGGTGCAGTTCGTCCAGCAGGCCGTCCCGGAGCAGCGCGCGCACCAGCCGAGGACTACCCGGCACCTGGATGTTCTTGCCCGACTGCCGCTTGAGCTCACCCAGCCGCGCACCGAGATCACCGTCGAGCAACGTGGAGCTCGCCCACGTCAACTCGTCGGGCCGGAGCGTCGTGGACACGACGTACTTGGGCGACTCGTTGAGAAACGTCGCCATCGGCGAGTCGTCCCGCCCGGCCCACCTGCCGACGAACTCACGGTAGGTACGCCGCCCGACCAGCACCGCGTCCGCCGCGGTCACGCCGGCCCCGATCTCGGCGAGCATCTCGTCGGTGAAGTACTGATAGGCCCACTCGTTGGGCGACTCCACGACCCCGTCCAACGAGCTGAACAGTCCCGCCACGATTCTGCGCATCAGAAACCCCCTCGCCGAAGTACGCCCGCCACTCTCGTCCACAGGACCCGCCGGCGCAGCCGAACTCATTGGTCAGGTTCCCGGCTGACCAGGGCGACCACCACTGATCACGATCGAGCATCAAAATACCGAACATCCTCGGGGTACTGCCGGCGAGCAAGGTCACCAGCGCAGTAGTTTGGACGTCAGGTTGTCAGTGGAGGAAAGAGGTCGAGCACCGATGGATGGTGACCCGGCGGCCATTGGTCGTGTCGGTGTCCTCACCATGGGCACCCGCGGACCTGGCGGACCTGGGGAAGTCCTGATCAAAATTCGTGGTGGGTCGGAGAGTTTTATCGCATGGTCGGACGAGCCGTTGCCCGAGGGCACGGCGGTGCTGATCGTCGAATCTCGTGGGGCGCGCGCGGTGAACGTGGTCAGATGGTCAGAACCCTCCACTGCCGTATTTGGGTTTTCTGACTAGGAGAAGCAATGTTCGGTTACCACGTACCAGCGCCCGACCAGGCGATGCTGATTTCCGGCGGCCGCGGGGGTCAGAGCGGCACGCCCTTCCGGGTGGTCACCGGCCACGGCACGTTCGTCGCGCCGTTCTTCCGAAAGGTCCGTTATCTGACCCTGGCCATGTGCGAGGCCGAAGTCGCCGAAGCCTGTGTCACCAAGCAGGGCATCGCGCTCAACGTGCGCGCGGTCATCGCCTTCAAGGTCGG
>DATATV010000024.1:0-9285 GCA_036268615.1 Pseudonocardiaceae bacterium | reverse complement strand
CCACGGGCCAGGCTCCAGGCGAGATTACGTTTCGCCACAACGAGTTCGGCCAGCCGTTCGACCCCGACCAGACCAACCAGGACGGTGTACCAGATCTCGCTCACCATCGCAGCAGCACCAACTCGGAACAGAAACCAGGTCCCATCGCCATCATCATCCCCCAGGTGTCGGCGGCCGGCGGCCGTTGGTCGAGCGTGTCCCGCAGCACGTGCAGCACCGACGCGGAGGACAGGTTGCCCACCGCGCGCAGCGACTGCCAGGTGATCCCGAGCGCGTGCCGGTCCAGGCCGAGTACCGCCTGGATGGCCTCGATCACCTTGGGGCCACCCGGATGGCAGACCCAGTTGGCGATGTCCCCGATGGTCAGTCCGTGCTCGGTGAGCAGACCGCGGACGTCCGCGCCGAGATGGTCGTGCACCAGGTCGGGCACTTCGGCGCCGAGCACGATGCGCAGGCCGGTACTGCCCACGTCCCAGCCCATCGCGCGCTCGGAGTCCGGGTAGAGGTGGCTGCGGGTGGCGACCACCCGGGGGCCGGGGTGATCGGCGGCCCGGCCGGCGCCGACCGCGACCACGGCCGCCGCACCGTCGCCGAACAGCCCGGACGCGACCAGGTTCGGCACCGTCGCGTCGTCCCGCTGCACGGTCAGCGAACACAGCTCGACCGACACGAACACCGCGACCTCGTCCGGCGCGCCGCGCAGGTAGTCGTGTACCCGCGCGATCCCGGCGGCGCCGGCCACACAGCCCAGTCCCATCAACGGAACCCGCTTGACGTCCGGGCGCAGTCCCAGCCGCGCGGCGATCCGGGCGTCCAACGACGGCACCGCGATCCCGGTGACCGTGGTCGACATGATCAGGTCGACGTCGGCCACCCCGAGGCCGGCCTCCTTGAGCGCACCGGTCACCGCCTGCGCGCCCAGCTCGACCGCGGCGACCAGGAAGGCGTCGTTCGCGGCGGTGAAACCGTCGAGTTCGCCGTACTGCTCGATCGGCAGGGCGAGGTGGCGGGTGGCGACCTGCGCGCTGGAGTGGAAGCGCCGGGCCAGGTTCTGCTGCCCACCGTCGGGCACGCACAGGCGGACGAACAGGTCGGTCAGCTCGGACTGCGGATACCGATGGGGTGGGAGCACCGCGTGCACCGCGGCGACGGTCGTCACCACTCCGACGGTACCCATCGCCCGCCGGATCAGCAGCGTTATGAGTTGATGACGGATCGGCCGGGCTAGGGTTGAACAGGTGACCGTCCCTGGTCCGCGCGCCGCGGACAGTCGGCCGATCGGCCTGTTGCGCGGACTGGTCGGCTCGTGCCATCCGTTGCCCACCCTCGCCGTCACCGTCATCGCCGTGCTGCTCGCCGCGGGCGTCGGGCTGGAGCCGATCCGGGTCGTGCTGGTAGGGGCGGCGGTGCTCACCGGCCAGCTGTCCATCGGCTGGTCCAACGACCGGCTCGACGCCGCCCGGGACACCAGCAGCGGGCGCGCGGACAAGCCGGCCGCCACCGGCGCCGTGCCGCTGCCGGTGCTGACCTGGGCCGCCGGGATCGCCTTGGCCGCCACCGTGGTGCTGTCGCTCACGCTCGGTTGGCGGGCGGGCGTCGCCGCGCTGGTCCTGGTCGCCGCCGGGTGGGCCTACAACCTCGGTCTGAAGGCGACCGTGTTGTCCGGTCTGGCCTACCTGCTCGGTTTCGGCGCACTGCCGGCGGTCGCCTATCTCGCGCTGCCCGGCCACCCGCTGCCGCCCTGGTCGGCGCCGGCCACCGCCGCCCTGCTCGGTCTCGGCGTGCACTTCGCCAATGTGCTGCCCGACCTGCGCGACGACGCCGTCACCGGAGTGCGCGGCCTGCCGCACCGGTTGGGCGCGCGAGCTGGCGTCGTGGTGATGGCGCTGGTGCTCGCGGCGGCGTCGCTCGTCGCGGCCACCCACCGGGCCTCGGCGTTCGGCTGGGTGCTGGCCGGGGTGGCCACGCTGGCCGCCCTCGGCTGCGCCGGGCTGGGCGTGCGGCGACCGGACAGCCGGGTCGCGTTCTACGGCTCGCTCGCCGTGGCCCTGCTCGACGTCGTGCTGTTCGTCCTGCCGGTGTGAATCAGCCGGGGAGTCGGCCCACGCCGCCGTAGATGTTCGACTCGGCGGCTTCCTGGTCGGTGGTCGGGTCGACCGGATGCCACTGGGGCAGCAGCACCAGACCGGGTTCGAGCAGCTCGTAGCCGTCCAGGAACCGGCTGATCTCGGGCACCGTGCGGAACAGCGCGGGGGTGGGGGTGCGCGCGTAGGCGTCCAGGAACCGGCTGATCTGGTCGTCGGTCATGGTGACCTGGCTGCCGTGCGAGATGGCCAGGTAGCTGCCCGGCGAGCAGGCGTCCCGGTAGGCGCCGAGCATCCCGTAGGGGTCGTCGGTGTCGGGCAGGAAATGCAGGATCGCCAGGGCCAGCACGGCGACCGGGCGGCTGAAGTCGAGCAGGCCGGCCACGCCCGGCGCGGCGAGCACGTCCTGCGGGCGGCGGATGTCGGCGTTGGTGATGGTCACCCGGTCGTCCTCGGCGAGCAGCCTGCGGGCGTGCGCGACGGCCACCGGCTCGTAGTCCACGTAGGCGATCCGGGCGTCCGGATTGTGCTGGTGGGCCACCTCGTGCACGTTGCCGACGGTCGGGATACCCGAGCCGAGATCGAGGAACTGGTCGACGCCCCGCGCGGCGAGCCGTGCCACCACCCGACCGAGATACGACCGGTTCACCTGGGTGCCCAGCCGGATGTGCGGGAACGCGGTGGCCGCCTGCTCGGCGGCGTCCCGGTCGACCGCGAAGTTCTGTGCCCCGCCGAGGAAGTAGTCGTACATCCGGGCCGAGTTCGGCCGCAACACGTCCGGGCGTTCCGGTGTGTCCGTCTGTTCGTCGTCCTCGCGCGCCATGGTTCCTCCGCAGACCTCACCCTGTGTCGCTGCGAGGATGCCGTAGTCAAGGTCAACTTCGCTACCGCCGGTCGGTTGGTACTGCCGACCGGTGGGCCGCCGGCGGCCTACGCTGATCAGAACATGTCGCGAGCGGAGGTGTCCATGGCCGAGGAGACACCCGGCCGGCGCCGGGACGCGGCCGCGACCAAGGCCGCGCTGCTGGCCGCCGCCCGGGAACTGTTCACCGAGCGCGGTTTCGAGCGGACCACCGTGCGGGACATCGCGGCCAGGGCCGGCGCCAACCAGGCGCTGCTGTTCCGCTATTTCGGTTCCAAGGACGCGCTGTTCCAGCAGGCGATGGCCAGCAAGAACCTGCTGGCCGAGACCCCGCCCGAGCAACTGGTCGCCGTCGTGCTGGCCCGGCTGTTCGCGCCGGACGCGCCGACCGCAGAGGACAATCCGCTCTACGCCGTGCTGCGCTCGGCCGCGCACGAGCGGACCGCGTCGGTGGTCCGGGACGATCTGGGCGAGCAGTACGGCCAGGTGCTGGCCTCACTGACCGACGCCGAGGACGCCGACGTGCGGGCCGACCTGGTGATCGCCTGGTGGCTGGGCATCGGCCTGCTGCGCTCGGTGCTCGGCAAGGAACCGCTGGCCGGCGCGGACCCGGCGGCCACCGCCGCGCTCGTGCTGCGGGCCGTGGCCACGCTGCTGGAACGCACCGAGCAACCGCCCGACGCCTGAACGCGCCCCGTGCTCCCTCCGATCAGCGTCTTGACCGTGAGTGAGCCATTGCTTACGGTCGGATGTAAGCGCTTGCTTACAATCCGGAGGAGACCGCTCGATGACCACCACGGAGCACGGTGCGCAGACCTACCCGTTTTCCGCAGCCGAGGGGCTGGCGCTCAACCCGCGCTACGCGGAGCTGCGCCGGGACGAGCCGCTGACCAGGGTGACCATGCCCTACGGCGGTGAGGCGTGGCTGGCGACGCGATATGCCGACATCAAGACCGTGCTGGCCGACGCCCGGTTCAGCCGGGCCGCCACCGTCGGCGCGGACGTCCCTCGCGGGACACCGCTGGTGCAGCAGGACTCGTCGATCCTGAGCATGGACCCGCCCGAGCACACCCGGCTGCGCAGGCTGGTGGCCAAGGCGTTCACCGCCCGGCGGATCGGCGGACTGCGGCCGCGCGCCCAGCAGGTGGTGGACGAGCTGGTGGACACGATGATCGCCGCGGGCCCGCCGGCCGACCTCGCCGCTTCGCTGGCATGGCCGCTGCCGATCACGGTGATCTGCGAGATGCTCGGCGTGCCGTTCGAGGACCGGGACCGGTTCCGGATCTGGACCGACCAGCTGATGGCGCTGTCCACGACCGACCAGCAGACCATCCTCGACGCGCGGGAACAGCTGAACGACTACCTGGCCGGCCTGATCGCCCGACGCCGTCAGCAGCCGACCGAGGACCTGCTCAGCGTGCTGGTCGCCGCGCGCGACGAGGGCGACCAGCTCAGCGAGACCGAACTGGTCACCTTCGGGGTGACGCTGCTGGTCGCCGGACACGAGACCACCGCGAACCAGACCGGCAACTTCATGTACACGCTGTTGTCGCAGCGCGAGCACTGGGACGCGCTGGTGGCCGACCCGGACCTGGTGCCCGCCGCGATCGAGGAACTGCTGCGCTACACCCCGCTCGGCGCGGGGGCCGGCTTCCCGCGGATCGCGACCGAGGACATCGAGCTGGGCGGCCGGACCGTGCGCGCGGGCGACGCCGTGGTCGTGCAGATCGCGTCGGCGAACCGGGACGCGGCGGTGTTCGACGAGCCCGACGTGCTGGACTTCGCCCGCCCGGACAACCAGCATGTCGCGTTCGGCCACGGCGTGCACCACTGCCTCGGTGCGCAGCTGGCCCGACTGGAGCTGCAGATCGCGATCGGCACGCTGGCCCGCCGGCTGCCGGGCCTGCGCCTCGCGGTGCCGGCCGACGAGGTGGTGTGGAAGAGCAACCGGCTGGTGCGTGGGGTCCGGGAACTGCCGGTCGAATGGTGAGCTGACCTTGTCGCTGAGGTCGCCAGGGTTGCTGGCGGCCTCAGCGGGTCAGGACGCGGGTCGGCAGGTGATCTCGTTGATGGCCGTCTGGTAGCCCTCGCCGCCGTCGCCGAGCTGGGTGATCCACACCAGCAGGTAGGGCGTCGCGCTGCCGGCGCGCAGCGGGATGGCCGTGTCACCCGGTTTGAGCGTCGCGGTGGCCAGCAGCGTGGTGCTGGCCAACGGCGGGTGGGCGGAGCTTCCGGCCCGGATCTGGACCGTGGTGCCGGCGCTGGGCGAGTTGATGGTGACCGTGGCGATCCGGGTCGGCTGGGCGAAGTGGAGCTGCACGCCGATTCCGGGCAGGAACACCGGGAACTGCTGGCGGTACTCGTCGGTCTTCCACGCCGTGTTCGGATCGCCGTCGATCACCCGGCTGAGGGTGCCCGGATTGTCCGCGTTGCCGGTGACCAGATATTCACTCACCCCGCTCGGCGCGACCGGCGTCGCCGCCGGTGCCGCGTTCGTCGGTGGGCTGCCGGACTTGCGTACCGCGCTCGGTGGGCCCGACGACTGCCCGGTGGACGTTCCGTCGGCGGCCTGGGTGGTGGTCAGCTGGAAGTAGCCGACCACCTGCCCGCCGATCCACACGGCGATGGCGATCGCGGCCACCGTCAACGCCCCGGTGATCACGGCCAGCCTGCGGTGGCCGCCGTCCGCCCGGGCCACCGTGTCGGCCGCGGCGCGCAGGGCGGTGCGGGTCCGGCGGACGGCCTGCTGGCGGACCCGGTTCGGTGGCCGCGCCGGTCGGGCGGGTCGGGGCTGCCGGCCGACCACCGGGAAGACGTCCGTGCGGACGTTGGCGTTGAGGACCTCGTCCAGCACGCCGAGCAGCGGGCCGCAGGTCCGGATACCGCCGACGCCGGAGTCACTGAGGCTGAGCATGGTGATCAGCGACAGGTCTCGCGGGACCGTCGGGTCGGCCTCGTTCGGCGCGGCGAACTGGCCGCCGGGCAGGTGCCGCGGCCGCCGAATGTCGGCCAGGTCGGCCAGGTCCTGGCCGGGCCAGGTGCCGGTGAGCAGCAGGTAGAGCAATTCGCCGAGGCCCCGCACGTCGCCGCGCTGGCTGCTGGTCGGCGGCGGTCCGGGGAAGGCGACGGTGGCGACGCCCTGACCGGTGACCCGGAGTCGGCGCGGGTCGGCCGCGCCCAGCACCAGGCCGGCGTGGTGGGCCTGGTCGGTGGACAGTGCCAGCTGCTTCACCACCCGGCAGGCCGTGAACGGCGAGAACCGGGTGCCGCGGAGCAGGTCGAGCAGGTCGTTGCCGGGCGTCCAGTCGGCGATCACCAGGCCGAGCACGCCATCCCGGTAGCCGTACAGCGACTCGGGCCCGACCACGTCGAACACCCGGGCGACCGCCGGCAGACCCAGCGCGGCCGCGCGGCGGACCTGGTCGAGCACGTGCTCGACCGTGCGCACGGTGGCCGGCTCGGCCGGGTCGCCGACCAGGATGGTCAGCGCGACCTCCCGGTCCATCCGCAGGTCACGGGCATGCCAGTACTCCATGCCGGTGGGTTCGTCGGCGCCGTAGGAGGTCAGCAGGCGAAACTGGCCGTCGCAGAGGAGACGGCCTGGGGTCAGCGAGGTTGCTACTGACATGGCTGGGGTGCTCGTTCACTGCTTGGCGGTGGATGGAACGCCAACAGCCTGCCTGCGGGTATGGGCAAAAGTCCAGGGGGTCCTGCCGCGCCAGCGGCGCGGGAGGACCAGGAGCGAAGCGACCCTCTTTTATCGTTGGGTCCTGCCGCGCCAGCGGCGCGGGAGGACCAGGAGCGAAGCGACCCAGATTCTCCTGGACCCGTGCGCCTACGCCTCCGTCTGCTGGCTCGGCGCGTAGAACGCGATGGTGCTGGCCGCGGCGGATTGCGCTGCCGACCAGCCGGCTCCCGATGCCTCGTGCGCCTCGCCCCAGGCTGTGCCGCAGCGGGTCAGGTACTCGCGGGCTTCGGCCGATCGGGACCACTCCTCGGGTGGGTTCGCTGTGGGGTCTTGCAGGTGTCGGCTCAGGCCCAGTAGGACCAGGTCCCAGCCGACGCCGACGGCGCCCGGGCCGAACTCGGTCCACATCGTTTCGTCGGCCAGCACCGTGTGTTCCAGTTCGAACCGGGTCCGGCCGTCTGCACCGGGGGAGAGTCGGACCTCGACCTCCGACGGGGGCTGGCCGCCGAAGACCCAGGTCACCTTCACCAGTCGAGGCGGCTCGCAGCGCACGATCTCGCCGCCGGCATTGCCTTCCAACTGGTAGGTCCCGCCCGGTCGGAGGTCGCCGGTGACCGGCAGGAACCAACGGCCGATCCGCTCGGGGTCGGTGCAGGCGTCCCACACGTCCTCGATCGCGCCGTCGTACTCCCGGCTCAACAGGACGCTGTGGCCGCCGGTCGTGCCGACCTCGCGGTGGACCTTGGTGAACTGGTCGAGAATGTCGTTCATTCGTCTGCCCCATGCTTGTGAGTGGTTCCCCGGCGGTGTCGCTTGCCGCGGCCGATCTCGGTGGTCAGTGCGTCGAGGTGCTGGTTCCAGAATCGGCGGAAGTGGTTGAGCCACTCGTCGATCTCGCGCAGTGGCGTCGTGTCCACCGCGTAGAGCCGCCGGGTGCCTTCGGCGCGGACCGTGGTGAATCCGTTCTCCCGCAACACTCGTAAGTGCTGGGACACCCCGGGCTGGGAGATACCGAACTCCCGTTGGATCACCGTGCTGAGCGCACCGGCGGACTGCTCGCCCTCGACGAGCAGTTCCAGAATCCGTCGGCGAACCGGGTCGCCGAGGATGTCGAATGCGGGCACCGGACATTGATACAGCAGACACTTATATAAGTCAACGATGATATTTGGGAGATGCGCGGGGTCGGTGGGCCGGGCGGCGGACGGGTGATGCGTCCTGGTGGCCGACGTTGAATTCTGGGCGAGTTCGTTTGCATGGCTAACGGGTAGGATGACTGCCGAACTCAGCAGACTCGGGTCAGGTTCCGGGGTCGATCCGGTGAGCGAGGAGGTACCTGGGCTTGTTGGTTACCGGTTGCGTGACCCCGACAATCGACTACGGCAGGCAGGTCGGAAGCTCCGGCCAGGCACTGGCCGTCGACGCCCAACCCAAGCGCCGCCGGGGTGTCGCGCTCCTCCAGGCGATCTTCGACGCGGTGTTCGACCAGATCAACGACGGCGGCTACGCGCGGCTGACCATGGACCGCATTGCCACGGCGGCCGGCACCAGCAAGGCGGTGCTCTACCGCCGTTGGGACAGCAAGGAAACGCTCGTGCTGGAGGCGCTGCGAGCCAGCCTGCCGGAGTTGGCCGAGCCCCCGGCCGGCCGGACGCTGCGCGAGGATCTGCTCGCCGTGTTGGGCGCGGTTCGGGCGGCGCTCGCCGCTACCCGGGGCACCGCGCTGCACGTGGTGGCCGCCGACGGTGGCGGTGGCTGCCGGACGCTTGCCGATGAGCGGGTGTTTGTCCCCGCCCACCAGGCAATCCTGGCTGTGCTGGGGCGCGCGGCGGATCGCGGGGAGACCGCGCCCGAGTTGGTCACCGACCTGATCGCCGGCATCGGGCCTGCCCTGCTGCGCAGCCAGGCCATCGACGGGGTGGTGCCGACCGAGGCCACCATCATCGCGGTTGTCGATCAGGTGCTGCTGCCGCTGTTGCGGACCTGTCGCGACAGCGATGCCCTGGAACCACGGGCGAAGCGACCGCTGTCGAAGTCTTCGGGCTGACCGCACGCAAGCGGATGGGGCCGGGATCAGCTCCCGGCCCCATCCGCGTGGCGTGACAAGGAAAGGCGGGTTCCTCCTCTCCGATTTCGGGGTTGGTCAGCTCGCGCTCACGTCGTCGGCGTAATAGGTGCCTTGTCCGTACCAACCGTGCAGGTAGAGCGTGACTGTGCTGGTACTCGCACCGGTGCTGAAGGTCGTCTTCAGCTGGGTCCAGCTGGTGGCTGACGGCGTCCACGTGCTGGTATCGGTCGTGCCGGTGCCGGTGTCGCCGAGATACACGTAGTTGCCCTCGACCCAGGCCGACAGCGTGTACGTATGGCTCGGCTGCACGGTGATCACCTCGGTGCACTGCGCGTCGTCCGAGTTGTTGGCCGCGCCGGCCAAAGCGTGCGAGCCGCCGTGCGCGGGCGAGCCGACCACATTGCCGGTACCCGCGTCACACGTCCACGGGGACAGCGCACCGGTCTCGAATCCCGCGTTGCTGACCAGGTTTCCACCGGCCGGGGGAGTCGTCGTGGTGGTCGTGGTCGGTGGCGGGGTGGTCGTCGTGGTGGTGGTCGTGGGCGGAGTGGTGGTGGTCGTCGTTGTGGTTGTGGTGGTCGTC
>DATATV010000023.1:0-15105 GCA_036268615.1 Pseudonocardiaceae bacterium | reverse complement strand
TCCGGTCCGGCTCCGGATCAGTACGGCTCCGGATCAGTACGACAGGCGACGGGCGCCGCTGTAGCCGGCGAAGATCGGCTGGACCTTGACCACCTGGCCGGTCTCCGGCGCGTCGACCATGTCGCCGTTGCCGACATAGATACCGACGTGGTGCACCGGGCTACCGAAGAACACCAGGTCACCGGGCTCCAGGTCGGCGCGGGACACCGCGGTGCCCATCTGGGCGAGCGAACCGCTGTAGTGCGGCAGGGTGATCCCCAGTTGCCCGTACGCCCAGACGATCAGGCCGGAGCAGTCGAACGTCTTCGGGCCGGACGCGCCCCACACGTACTCCGAACCGCGCTTGCCCAGCGCGAGCATCATCGCCTCGCCACGGGCCCCGGGCGGCGGCACGAACACCAGGTTGGGGCCGGTGTCCAACAGCGACGCCTGGTCGGCCGGGCTCAGGTGGGAAATGGCCGTGATGACCTGGGAGATCTGCGCGTTCAGCGCGACGCTCTGCTGCTGGATGGAGGTGACCAGGCTCTGCGCGGTGTTGATCGCGTCCTGGGCGGCCGTCTCGTCGGACTGTGCCCGCGCGGCCGCGGTGTTGGCCTGGTCGAGCGCGGTCTGGTACTTGCTCAGAATCTGGTAGTTGTCGTCGGCCAGACTCTGCAGGTCGGTCGCGCGGTCCAGGAAGTCCCGGGCCGAACTGCCGGTGAGCAGTGCGGACAGGTTGTCCACCCGGGCGCCCTCGAAGGACGCGGCGGTCAGACCGTCCACAGTGGCGCGGAAGTTGTCCTCCTGCGTCTCCGCCGTCTGCTCGGCCGCCTTCGCGGTGGCGAGGTCCGCGTTGGCCTGGGCTTCCTTGCCCTGTTCCACCTTGAGCTGGTTCTGCGCGCCGTTGAGCTGCTCGTTCAGCGTGTCCGCCTGCGAACTCAACTGCTGGTACTGGTCCATCGCGCTCGAACCGCTGGTCGTCGAGGTGGACGGGGTGTCCGCGGTCGCCGGCCCAGTACTGATCGTCACCGCGGCGATGACCGCACCGGCCGCACAGGCCCCACGCATCGCTCGCTTCAGTCGTTGCGACGCCACGCGTCACTTCTCCTTCGATTTTCGGCCACGCGGCCGTCGACGGTCGTCGAATCCCCGCCGAGTGTTTCTACACGGTCCGCCCCTCAGCGTTATCGCTGAGGGGCGGATAGTGACTTGGTCAGCCGCCGAGGCGACGGCCGCCGCTGTAGTCGCTGAAGAGTGCTTCGACCCGGACGACCGCGCCGGAGTTGGGCGCGTCGACCATGTCGCCGTTGCCGACATAGATACCGACGTGGTGCACCGGGCTACCGAAGAACACCAGGTCACCGGGCTGAAGGTTGGCCCGGGACACCGCGACGCCCATCGTCGACTGGGCCTCACTGGAGTGCGGCAGGTCCACGCCGTGCTGCTCGTAGGCCCACATGACCAGACCCGAGCAGTCGAACGTGCTCGGACCGGAGCCGCCCCACACGTATTCCGAACCGCGCTTGCCCAGCGCCGAGGTCATCGCCTCGCCGGCCACGCCGGCCGGGGCGATGAACGTGCCCTGGATGCCGGTGCCGGACAGGCTCGCCCGCTGGGTGGAGGTCAGCCGGTTGAGGGCCGCCTGCACCTGCTGCTTCTGGTTGTTCAGGTTCGTCTGCTGCTGGGCGATCTGGTTGACCAGGGTCTGCGCCGCGTTCGTCGCGTCCTGCGCGGTCGTCTGCGCGGTGGCCGCCTTGTCCGCCGCAGCCGCGGCCGCGTTCACCGCGGTCTGGTACTGGGCCAGGATCTGGGCGTTGTCCGCGGCGAGGTTCTGCAGGTCGGTGGCGCGGTTGAGATAGTCCTCGGCGGAACTGCCGGTGAGCAGCGCGGACAGCTGGTCCACCCGGGCGCCTTCGAAGGACGCCTCGGTCACCGCGTCCACCGTGCCGCGGAACTGGCTCTCCTGGGTCAGGGCGGCCGTTTGCTGCTGCTTGGCCGTGTTCAGCGCGGCATTGGCCTGGTTGAGCTGGTTCTGCTTGTTCGTCAGGTCGAACTGGGCGTTGTGCAACTGCTCGTTCAGCGCGTCGGCCTGCTGGCTGAGCTGCGTGAACTGGGCTGTCGCATCCGCCGCGTTGGTGGGCGGAGGGGGGGTGGTCGTGCTCGGGTCAGCGTTCGCCGTTACCGGGACGGTGCCGATGGCAGCAATGATGGCGGTAGCCGCCAATGCGCCGCGTAAGGTCCGCTTGAGTCGCTGCGACGCCACGTCGCTTATCTCTCCTTCTACCCGCCCGTCGACATGACTCCCCGACAAAGCCATTTCTACGGGGACTTCGCGTCGCCGTCCTCCGTGGACGACTGGCTTCCGCGAGGTCTCGGACAGGTTACGGAAAGCAGGTCAACGCGTCTACCCAGGTGATCTGTGAAACGTCCGGAGTACGCCGATTGCACGAACGGAGTAGCGCCAACCGCGCGCGGTGACCAAGCAGTACACGTTCAGCTGACCTGGCGTCGTGTCCGCTCGCCGTTCGCCTCCGACCGCTCGGCGCCTGTGGGCTCCGGTTCGGGAATCATCGGCGTGTCGACCGCCACACCCGGCGACAACCGGCCCCCATGCACCGGAACCAGCCGCAATCGGGGCACCAGACCGGCGTCGGCAAGGGTGCCCAGCGCCCGCAGTTCCGGCTCGTCGAACTCAACCCGGGGTGGGGCGTCGAGCAGCACGCTGATCACACAGTCCGAGCAGCCCACGCCCTTGATGGCGCAGCGATCGCAGTCGATGATCATGTCGCCTCCTTCACTCGGCGCGAAGGTAGCGACGAGCACCGACGGTTTCCGCGCCGCGGCGTCCGGGCAGGACGGTCAGACCCGGCCGAGCCGGGCCAGCAGCACCGAGGAGGGCACCGGGTGCGCGCCCCGCCTGCGCACCGAGTCGGCCACCGCCCGGTCGGAGGTGACCACCACGACCGGCCGGCCCTCCGGTTCGGCGGTGACCAGCGCGCGGATCACGTCGTCGGCGAGCACGCCGGGGTCGGAGTACAGCACCCGCACCCCGCGCGGCGCCGCGGTCGGCACCGAGACCACCCCGGCACCGTCGAACACGAGCGTCACCTCGGCGCCGGTGCGCGCGGCCAGCGCGGCCAACTGGTAGACCAGCCGTTACCGCTGGTCGACCAGCGGAAGTTCCGGATAACCGGTCTTGGTGACGTTGTAGCCGTCCACCACGAGGTGCACGGCCGGCAGTGCCAGCAGCCGGTCCAGCGCGGCCGGGTCGTCCACCCGGCCGACCGTGCCCTGGATGGCACTCGCCCCGCGCACCAGGTCGGCCGGGCGCGGCCCGGTGCCGCCCAGCGCGAGTTCCCGGCGCAGCCCGGTGACCGCACCGTCCAACGTGTCCACCAGCAACGCCAGCCGCACCTCGTCGGCCTGGCGGGCCTCCCGGGCGGCCTGGCGCGCGGCCTGGGCGTCCGCCTCGGCCCGGCGGGCCTTGGTCCGCTCGGTGTCGGCCCGCTCCCGCTCCCGGTCGCGCTCGGCGATCAGCGACTTGCGCTCCAGTTCGGTCTGCACCCGCATCTGCTCGGCGTCCGCGCGGGCGGCCTGCGCCTCGTCCCGCGCCTCGCGCACCCGGACTCCCTGCTCCCGCAGGCGTTTGCGCAGTTTGTCCAGTTCGGACTCGCGCTCGTCGACCAGCCGCCCGGTGGACTCGTCCACCCGGCTGAGTTCCTCACGCAGCCGCAGCACGTCGGCGTCCAGCCGGACGGCCTGGGCCACCGCGGCGTCCCGTTCGGCGCGCAGCGCGGCGTCGGTCGAGCGGCGCTTCACCAGTTCGAGGTAGAGCGGCGCGGCGCCATTGCCCAGCAGCAGCGCGGCGGCCGCGGCGGCCGACGCGTCCGGCGCGGTCACGTCCAGCGCGGCCGGCCGGTGCTCCCGGGCCCACTCGGTGACCGCGGTGCGGAACGCCGCGTGGTCCCGCAGCCCCATCAGCAGCCGCCCACCGCCCAGCTTGGCCCGCTTCGCCGGGGCGAACTTGGCCACCGCGCGGACCACCTGCGGAATGTCCACCAGCGGCAACTGGCCGACCGCGTCGGCGGCGAGCTCGGCCAGCCGGGCGCGCACCGCCTCCGGCAGCTCGGTCCACTCCGACCGCACGTCCTCACCAGCCGGAACGTCCGCGTCCGCGGCCCCGGACACGTCCGGGCCGGGCGGGCACTGCGGTTCCGGCGTAGCCATCTCACAAGGTTAATAGGTCACTGCCGAATACGCCGCCGTGGATTACCGCGCAACCGGGTGTGGCGACACCCGGAAGTGTCAGTGCGACGCCGTACGGTCACCGCTGATGACCATCACGACCCCGCCACCGAAGAGCGCGTCCGCTGCCCAGCTCTCCTTCGACGAGCTGGGCAGTCCCTTGCGCGACACCACTTTCGTCGTGTTCGACCTGGAGACCACGGGCGGCAGCTCGAACGCCGACACGGTGACCGAGATCGGCGCGGTGAAGGTGCGCGGCGGCGAGATCATCGGCGAATTCGGCACCCTGGTCGATCCGCAGCGCGGGATTCCGCCGCTGATCGTCGAGCTGACCGGAATCACCCAGGCGATGGTCACCGGCGCGCCGACGCTGGCCACCGTGCTGCCGGCGTTCCTGGAGTTCGCCGCGGGCGCGGTGCTCGTCGCCCACAACGCGCCCTTCGACGTGGGCTTCATCCGGGCCGCCTGCCAGCGGCACGGCTACCCGTGGCACCGGCCGCCGGTGGTCTGCACGGTCCGGCTGGCCCGGCGGGCGCTGACCCGGGAGGAGGCGCCCAGCTGCAAGCTGTCCGCGCTGGCCCAGCTGTTCAGCACCACGACCAAGCCCAACCACCGCGCCCTGGACGACGCCAAGGCCACCGTGGACGTGCTGCACGGCCTGCTGGAGCGGGTCGGCTCGGTGGGCGTGCAGTCGCTGGAGGAGTTGCTGGACTACCTGCCCGAGGTGACCGCGGCCCAGCGGGGCAAGCGCGGTCTGGCCGCCGACCTGCCGCGCGAGCCGGGCGTCTACCTGTTCCGCGGGCCCGCCGAGGAGGTGCTCTATGTGGGCACCGCGTCGGACCTGCGCCGCCGGGTCCGGCAGTACTTCACCGGGAGCGAGAACCGGGCCCGGATTCGCGAGATGGTGGCGCTGGCCGTCCGGGTCGACTCGGTGGTCTGCGCGCACGCGCTGGAGGCCCAGGTCCGCGAACTGCGGCTGATCTCCGCGTACAAGCCCGCCTACAACCGGCGCTCACGCAACCCGCACGGGTCCTGGTGGGTGACCTTGACCGACGAGCCGTTCCCCCGGTTCTCCGTGGTCCGGGTGCCCAAGGACGGCGCGATGGGGCCGTTCCGGTCCCGGGGCACCGCGCTGGCCGCGGTGGAGGCGGTGCAGGACGTCGCCCGGGTGCGGCCGTGCAACCAGCGCATCCCGGCCCGCAACGCCCGGGCCCAGCCGTGCGCGCTGGCCGAACTGGACCGCTGCGCCGCGCCGTGCGCCGGCCGGCAGGACGTGACCGACTACGCCCCCGCGGTGACCGAGGTCCGCGAGCTGATCGCCGGGCAGCACACCGCACCGCTGCGCCGGCTGGCCGACTCGCTGGCCGAACTCGCCGGGCAGGAGCGGTTCGAGGCCGCCGCGAGTCGCCGGGACCGGATGATCGCCCTGGTGCACGCGCTGGACCGCGGCCAGCGGCTGGCCAACCTGGCCGCGATCCCCGAGTTGGTCGCCGCGCAGCGGTCGGCGAGCGGCGGCTGGGAGTTCGCGGTGATCCGGTACGGACGGCTGGCCTCGGCCGGGGTCGCCCGGCGGGGCGTGCCACCGATGCCGGTGGTGGACGCCCTGGTGGCCTCGGCCGAGACGGTGATCCCGGGCCCCGGGCCGCTGCTCGGCGCGCCACCGGAGGAGACCGGCCTGTTGCTGCGCTGGCTGGCCAAGCCGGGAACGCGGCTGGTGCGGACCGCGCTGCCCTGGGCGATGCCGGTGGGCTCGGCGGCGACCTGGCGATCCTGGGTCGAGCACGCCACCGCGAGCCGGGCCGACGCGGTCGCGGCTACGATCACCGCTGTCGGTGGGTGACGTCAGGGCGAGGAGGCTTCGGTGATCAATGCGATCGTGCTGATCCAGGTCGAGGCGGACAGCATTCCGGAGACCGCGCAGGCCATCGCCGACATCGACGGCGTCACCGAGGTGTACTCCTGCGCCGGCGACGTGGACCTGATCGCACTGGTACGGGTGGCCGCGCACGAGGATCTGGCCAAGCTCGTGCCGGGTGCCATCAGCAAGGTGCCGGGCGTGCTCAACACCGACACGCACATCGCGTTCCGCTCGTACTCCCGCGCCGACACCGAGGGCACTTTCGCCATCGGCCTGGAGTGATCCCACCCGGTATCAACGCCGGGTGAACAACACTCCACCAGTGGTCAGCCCCGCATTCTTGGGAACCACTCGGCGAATATCGCCGGCACTATCCGCCCGGCCGGCCGAGAACGGCGTTCCTGGCCCGTCAGAGGGGTGGTCGGACAACCACGGCCGACCGGCGACAAAGGCCCCCACCGATGCCGGGAACCCCGACAACGGGCAGTTCGCGCGTTCCGGCCGGCGACGGCTGATCAACGGATACATCCGGTGCTCCCGGTGGGGACGCGGGCACGCTGAGTTGATCTGCCGGGTCGATCCGGCGGAGTTCAGTTGGCCTGGTGATACGCGTCAAGTACTTCGCTGGAGATACGGCCGCGCTCGGAGACTTTGAGCCCTCGTTTCCTCGCCCATTCCCGGATCGCCTGATTCTGTTCCCGGTCGACCGCTGCGCTGGCCCCACCGCCACGGACGGGGCGGGTGGCCTGGCCGGCGGCCCGCTTGCGGCTGCTGGCCCGGCGGGCGCTGGCCACGTATTCCGCGAGCGCGTCACGCAACTGGCCGGCGTTGCCCGGGGAGAGATCGATCTGATAGGCGACGCCGTCTATACCGAATTCCACTGTCTCAGCCGCAACCGAGCCGTCGATGTCATCAACGAGTTCGACGGTGACCTTCTGTGCCACGCGCGTGTCCCTTCTTGCTTCGTGAAACTACTTGCTTTTCGCGGATATTACACGAATAGCACGAGGCCAACCACGATGAATGGCATTTGCGCGTGTCGCATTCCGGTAACTACTTACGGTAGTTGATAAGTGCGAATTCAGCTGATCGAAGTCCCCCTTTGGGGGAGCAAAACCGAAGGGATACAAGACATAACCGCAAAACAGGACCCCGAGGAGCTGTCCTCGGGGTCCTGTCGGGTACCGCGTGTTGACCGGTTCGGATCAGTCCGCCGGGATCTCGGAGCGCTCCTCCAGCTTGTGCGCCTCGGACTCGTGCTCGTCGGTCAGCTCGTGCTGGTGCTGCTCGGCACGGGCCTGCTCCAGGGCGGCGGTCTCGGCCGTCGGGTCGGGCGTGAGCAGGCTGCCCGGCACCGGGTGACCGGCCGAACCCAGCTTGTTCATCCGCTTGGGCACCGGCGCGGCCTGGTAGGGCAGCTCGTGCGGGTGGCCGTGGTCGTCCACCGGCCCGAGCGGCTGGTGCACCTCGATGAACTCACCGTGCGGCAACCGCTTGATGATGCCCGTCTCGATGCCGTGGGCCAGCACCTCGCGGTCACCACGCTGCAGACCGATACAGATCCGGTAGGTGATGTAGTAGAGGATCGGCGGCAGGATCAGCAGGCCGATGCGGCCGCCCCAGGTCATCGCGTTCAACGAGATGTGGAACTTGTCCGCGATGATGTCGTTGCCGCAGGAGATGGTCAGCACGATGCCGAAGGTGAGCCCCATCGCACCGAGCGACGTGCGTACCGGTGCGTCCCGCGGCCGCTGCAACAGGTTGTGGTGCGCGGTGTCCTTGGACAGCCTGCGTTCCAGGAACGGGTAGGCACCCACCACGGTCAGGATGAGTCCGAGCGCCATCAGCGGGAAGAACGCCGCCGGCACGAGGTACCTGGTGCCGAAGTGGATCTCCCAGTCCGGCCACAGTCGCAGCAGGCCGTCGGTCCAGGCCATGTACCAGTCCGGCTGCGAACCAGCGGACACCTGGGCCGGGGTGTACGGCCCGAAGTTCCACACCGGGTTGATCTGGAACAGCCCGGCGAGCAGCGCCAGGATGCCGACCACGATGGCGAAGAATCCGCCGCCCTTGAGCGCGAACACCGGCATGATGCGCACGCCGACAACGTTGTTCTCGGTTCGTCGGACCCCGGGGAACTGGGTGTGTTTCTGGTACCAGACCAACCCAAGGTGCACCGCGATCAACCCAAGGATCAACCCCGGCAGGATCAGGATGTGGATCGCGTAGAACCGGGGAATGATCGCCGTGCCCGGGAACTCACCGCCGAACAGCAGCCAGTGCAGCCAGGTGCCGATGATCGGCACCGACAGGATGCCGCCGGACATGGCGGCCCGGATGCCGGTGCCGGAGAGCAGGTCGTCGGGCAGCGAGTAGCCGGTGAAGCCCTCGAAACCGCCCATCACCAGCAGCAGCGTGCCGATGATCCAGTTCGTCTCGCGCGGCTTGCGGAACGCGCCGGTGAAGAAGATGCGCAGCATGTGCGCGACCATCGCGGCCATGAACAGCAGCGCGGCCCAGTGGTGCAGCTGCCGGACGAACAGGCCGCCGCGCACCGCGAAGGAGAGGTCGAGGCTGGACGCGTAGGCCTGGGACATCCAGATGCCGCGCAGGTCGGCGAACGCCCCGTTGTACTGGACCTCGGTCATCGACGGGTCGAACCACAGCGCCAGGTAGGTACCCGACAGCAACAGCACGATGAAGCTGTACAGCGCGATCTCGCCGAGCAGGAACGACCAGTGCGTCGGGAAGACCTTGTTCAGCTGCTTGCGCATGCCCGACGCGGGGTGGTACCGCTCGTCGATGTCCTGCGCGGTCTTGCCGGCGATCTTCAGTACCGCGTTGGTCGGCTTCGTCGGAGTGGTGATCGAACTCATGCCCCACGCTCCCAGTAGCCGGGCCCGACGGGCTCGATGAAGTCGTGCAAGGAGTAGAAGTAGCCGGTCTCCTCGTCCACCGCGATCGGCAGCTGAGCCAGGGCCCGCGCGGCCGGTCCGAAGATCGGCTTGCAGTACTCCAGCGCGTTGAACTGCGACTGGTGGCAGGGACACAGAATACGGTTGGTCTGCTGCTCGTACAACGAGGTCGGGCAGCCGAGGTGGCTACAGATCTTCGTGTACGCATAGTAGTCGCCGTAGTTGAAGTTTTCCTGGCCCTGGCGCTTGATGATGTGCGCAGCGTCCTCGGGCCGGAACCGGATGAGCATGACCGGGTTGTCGATGCGGATCAGCGCGGCCCGCAGCTTGTCCGGATCGTTACGCTCGGACTCGCGGAACGGGAACACCGTCTGCAGGCCACCCGCGTCCATGTCGGCCGGGCTGACCAGGGCGACTTCTTCCGGGTCGCCGGTGTCCCGGCGGATGAACACCCGCTCGCCACCCTTGGGCTCGTACCAGCCGGTGTGCGCCAGGGTGTCCTCCGGCGGCTGCGACTTGCTCCACGGGTTCTTGAGGAACCCACCGAGCGGGAAGACCACCAGGCCCAGGCCCATCACGCCGGCCGCGCCCAGCGCACTGCGCTTGATCAGCGAGCGGCGGGCGATGGTGCTGCGCACGCCCGAGTCGGCCAGCTCGGCCAGGACCGTCTGCCGGTCGATCTCGGCGGACTGACCGTCGTGCCGGTCCTGCACCGCCAACTCGTGCGGCACGAACTTGCGCACGTAGCCCAGCACGCCGGCGCCCAGCCCCAGCACGGTCACGCCGAGGGTGATGCCCAGCATCGGCGTGTACAGGTTGTACATGCCCTGGTGGCCGGGGTTCTGGTACTGCCACGGCCAGGCGATGAACACCACGATGAAGGCGACCGCGGCGATCGTGGCGAGGATGAACCAGAAGGCCACCTGCCGCTCGGCCCGGCGCTCGGCCCGGGTGCCCTTGACCGGCCACGGGTCCGGGTACTCGACGAGCTCGACGCCGTCCATCCGGGTGCCGAGCGCGACCAGTTCGTCCCGGCTCATCTCGGCCAGTTCGTCGTCCGTCGGCAGCTTGTGCTCCTCCGACGTGCTCATGCCTTGGCTCCGATCCACAAGGTCACGCCGATCAGCGCGGCGATACCGACGACCCAGGCGATGAAGCCCTCGGAGATCGGTCCGAGACCACCGAGTGCGTTGCCACCCGGGTCGTTGTTGCCGTGCTGCACGGACTGCAGGTAGGCGATGATGTCTTTCTTCTCGTCCGGCGTGAGCTGCCGGTCGGAGAACTTGGGCATGTTCTGCGGCCCGCTCTGCATCGCGGTGTAGATCACCGTCGGCTGCGTGTCCTGGAGGGACGGTGCGTACTTGCCGCCGGACAGGTCACCGCCCTGGCCGGTGAAGTTGTGGCAGGACGCGCAGTTGAGCCGGAACAGCTGACCACCGCGGGCCGGGTCGGCACCGGCGGCGATCTGGTCGTTCGAGGCGGTGGGCGCCTGCGGGCCGCCGCCGATCGACTGGATGTACGCGCCGAGCGCGTCCACCTCCTGGGGGGTGAACACCGACGGCTTGCTCTCCGCCTGGGCGCTCTGCCCGTCCAGCGGCATCCGGCCGGTGGAGACCTGGAAGTACACCGCCGCCGAGCCGACGCCGATCAGCGCGGGGCCGCGGTCCAGCACGCCCTGCAGGTTCGCGCCATGGCAGGTGATGCACGTGTTCGAGTACAGCTGCTGGCCCTGACCGATCAGCGTGTTGTTGCTGGTGTCGGCGTGCGCGGTCTGCGGACTGGGCAGCAGCACGCTGTACAGCGCGCCGGCGCCGATCAGCGAGAGGCCCAGGGCCAGCACGCCGGACAGGCGACGCTTCGCCTTGGAGCGGGAGCGCGGACGCCTGCGTGACGGGAGCGCCGTACCCACGCCTTCACCTTCTTCGTCAGCGGTGTGTTCGGTAGTCATCAATCCCACTTGCCTCGATGCCCTCGGTGGAGTCCGGGCTGCTTGGAAAACCGATTCGCGTCAGTGCAGCAGTTCGACGCAGACGAACAGGCCGATCCAGACGATGTCGACGAAGTGCCAGTAGTAGGACACCACGATCGCGGCCGTCGCCTGGGCGGGGGTGAACTTGCTCATCTTGGTTCGCATCATCAGGAAGATGAACGCGACCAGACCGCCGAGCACGTGCAGCCCGTGGAAGCCGGTGGCCAGGAAGAACACCGAGCCCCACGCGGACGAGGAGATGGTGGTGTGGTGCAGGGCGACCAGCTGGTAGTACTCGCCGGCCTGGCCGCCCAGGAAGATCAGACCCATGACGAAGGTCAGCGTGTACCACCGGCGCAGGCCGAACACGTCACCACGCTCCGCGGCGAACACGCCCATCTGGCAGGTCACCGAGGACAGCACCAGGATGATCGTGAACGGCAACGAGTACTTGATGTCCAACTCGGCCGGCTTCGGGGGCCAGTCCGGTGCGGTGTTCTGTGCCTTCACGGTGAAGAACATCGCGAAGAGGCCAGCGAAGAACATGAGCTCACTGGACAGCCAGATGATGGTCCCCACGCTGACCATGTTGGGCCGGTTCAGAGTGTGGACGCGCTGGCCGATGCTAGGCGCTGCCGTTGTCACGCGTCGCATTATTGCCTGCGGTCGACAGGGTTGCTGCGTGGGGTCCGTCGATCAATCAGTACCCCTACCTGGTGCGTCAACCCGCGCTCGAAATCAAGTACCTGCGCTGTAAGGTCAACCACAGAGCAGCAGGGATGGCGGCCCGGAGGTCAGGTCATGAGTGAGCAGCGCAAGATCCTCGTGTTCAGTCACCGCGCCGAGGTGCGGGAGGCCATCATCACCGCGATCGGCCCGCGCCCGGCGCCGGATCTGGGCCGGGTGAACTACCTTGAGGTCGCCAACATCGCCGACCTGCTCTACTACGTCGACAACGAGCACGTCGACCTGGCCATTCTGGACGGTGAGGCGCAGCCCACCGGCGGCCTCGGCGTCTCCCGCCAGCTGAAGAACGAGATCACCGACTGCCCGCCGATCGTGGTCGCGGTGCGCAGGCGGGACGACCGCTGGCTGGCCACCTGGTCGCAGGCCGACGCGGTGCTGGTGCACCCGCTCGACCCGCTGACCGCGGCCGAGACGGTCGCCGAGGTACTGCGCGCGCACGCGCTGCCCACTGTCCGCGGCTGAGCTGAGGCCACAGCAGATCCCATGGCCGACCCATGAACGAGTAATCCCGAGGACCCGATGACGAACGCACTGACCTGGCCGGCCCTGCTCGGCCGGCTGGTGGCCGGTGAGGATCTCGCCGAGCAGGACACGGCCTGGGCGATGGAACAGGTGATGTCCGGCACCACCACCCCGGTGCAGGTGGCCGGTTTCGCGGTCGCGTTGCGGGCCAAGGGAGAGACCGCGGCCGAAGTGTCCGGAATGGCCGCGACCATGCTCCGGCACGCCACCAGCCGGATCACCCTGGATGTGCGCGCGATCGACGTCGTCGGCACCGGCGGCGACCAGGCGCACACGGTGAACATCTCCACGATGACCGCGCTGGTCACCGCGGCCGCCGGCATCCCGGTGGTCAAGCACGGCGGCCGGGCCTCCTCGTCCACTTCGGGCACGGCGGACGTGCTGGAGGCCATCGGGGTGGCCATCGACCTGCCCGCCGACCAGGTGTCCGCGTCCGTGGCCGAGTTGGGCATCGGCTTCTGCTTCGCGCCGGTGTTCCACCCGGCCATGCGGCACACTTCGGGGGCGCGCCGCGAACTGGGCATCCCGACCGTGTTCAACCTGCTCGGCCCGCTGACCAACCCCGCCCAGCCGGCTGCCGCGCTGGTCGGCTGCGCCAACGCCCGGATGGCCCCGGTGCTGGCCGAGGTGTTCGCCCGGCGCGGCACCTCGGCGATGGTGGTGCGCGGGGACGACGGCCTCGACGAGCTGACCACGACCACCACCAGCACGGTCTGGCTGGCCGACCAGGGCAAGGTGCGCACCGCCACGGTCGACCCGACCGAGCTGGGCCTGGCCCCGGCCGCCCCGGCGGATCTGCGCGGCGGCGACGCCAACGCGAACGCCGAGGTGATCCGCGAGCTGGTGAGCGGCAAGGCGGGCCCGGTGCGGGACGCGGTGCTGCTCAACACGGCCGGCGCGGTCGCCACCTTCCGTGGCTTCACGGCCGACCTCACCGCCGACCTGCGGGCCGGCCTGGCCACCGCCGCCGACGCGCTGGACTCCGGCGCGGCCGCCGAGCTGCTGGAGCGCTGGATCGCCCGCTCAGCCCGGTGAAAGTCCGCTGACGGGCCGCTCAACCGGTCGCACGACCTGACCACGAACGGCCGCCCCGGTTCTCCGAGCGGAGAACCGGGGCGGCCGTGGTGGCTTTCGCCGGGTCAGTCGTGGCTCGCGCCGATGTGGTACTCGAAGACCAGGCCGCCGACCATGAACAGCACCAGCACCACGCCCACGACCAGCAGCCAGACCAGCCAGAACGCCAGCGCGAAGGCGGCCAGTCCGGCGGCAACGGCCAGGCCGATCGGCCAGTAGCTGCCCGGGCTGAAGAAGCCGACCTCACCGGCGCCGTCACTGACCTCGGCGTCGTTGCTGTCCTCCGGCCGGGGCTGCTCCAGCCGACGGGCGACGAAGGCGAAGAACGTGCCGATGATCAGGCAGAGGCCGCCGGTGAGCAGCAACCCGATCAGGCCGACCGGCTCGATGAAGTGCTGCTCGGTCTCCGACCAGATCCCGTAGACCACCGCCATGACAAAGCAGAACGCGGAGATGAAGAGGAAGATCCGCCCCTCGACCCTCATGGTGTCTGACTCCCTCTCCTACTCAGCTGCCGCTGGAGGCGACGCGCGCCGTCCGGTTGGTGTCGAACGGGTGGGTCGTGGTCGCGTACGGCGTGCACAGCGACCCACACGTCGGGTCGTCCTGGCCCATCTTGGTCAGCGCCTCGGAGGCCGAGTAGGGCAGCGAGGTCCCTGGGTCGACCGTGGACCGCAGCTGCATGTACTCGGCGAAGAGGTTGTCCGGCAGGGCTCTGACCTCGAAGTTCATCATCGAGTGGTATGTGCCGCACAGCTCGGCGCAGCGGCCGACGAAGGCGCCGGTCTGGTCGATGCTGTTCTGGAACGACGAGTCCTGGTTGTTCTTGTCCGGATCGGGGAACACGTCCCGTTTGAAGTTGAACGCCGGCACGAAGAACGAGTGGATCACGTCGGTGGACAACAGGTCGTACTGGATCGTCTTGCTGGTCGGCAGCACCAGCAGCGGGATCTCCTGCGAGCTGCCCACCGTCTTGACCACCTGGCCGTCGGGCGTCTTGTACCCCTGGTAGTCGAACTCCCAGTTCCACTGGAAGGCGACGACCTTCACCGTGAGATCAGGGTTGGGCACCTTGTTCATCACGTAGTTCTGGGTGCTGACCGTGAACACGAACAGGATGACCACGATGATGCCCGGAATGATCGTGTAGAGCAGTTCGAGCTTGCCCGGGTGCTGGAACTGGCGGGGCAACTCGTCCCCGCTGTTCTTCTTCTTGCGGTGGAAGGCCACCGCCCACAGGATCAGGCCCCACACGAAGATGCCGACGATCAACGAGGCGATACCCGCCCACATCCAGAACTGCCGCATCCGGTCGCCCTGTGGCGTGATCGCCGCCGGCCAACCGAAATGCCATGCCTGGTCGGCTGTACAGCCGGTCGCGGCGAAGGCCACCAGTGCCACAAGACCGATGAGTTTCACCAGCCGGGCTGGCCGAATGCCCTGCTTCAGGCCCACTGCGCGACGCCTCCTCGACCGACTTCCATTAACGAGCCGGAGCGTAGCCCAGCGGCAACAGGCCCGCGTTGCAGGGGCAGCGCTCGTGACGACGCATGATGCCTAGATCACATTGCCCCGACTGCGCTGCGTGGCTGATTGTGCACAGCCACCACAGGGGCGTCTCTTGGTACATGCTTGACTATTAACTCACTTGACTCCCTCCCCAACCCCACGACATTGCATCCCAGGAGAGGCGCGAGAGCCGTGTGCGGTCTGATCGGGCTGGTCTGTTCCTCCGAAATGGACGCGGAGGCGTCCCGGACAACGGTCGGCGCGGCCATGCGCTGCATGCGCCACCG
>DATATV010000022.1:0-1622 GCA_036268615.1 Pseudonocardiaceae bacterium | reverse complement strand
CCGCCGGCCGGATGGTCGCTCGCCCGCGCCCTAGGGTGGGCGTGTGATGGATGGGCCGGCTGGCACAACGCATACGACGACCCGGATTCCGGCTTGTCGCGGCGGTTGCTCGCCGTGCAGCGCCGGATCCGCGAGGCGCTGGACGGTTTCCCGCCGGGGCCGATCCGCGTGATCAGCATGTGCGCCGGTCAGGGCCGGGATCTGCTCGGCGTGCTCGCCGACCATCCGCGCACGCCCGACGTGACGGCCAGGCTGGTCGAACTGGACCCGACGCTGGCCGACCACGCGCGCGGCTCGGCACCGCCAGGCGTCGAGGTCGCCGTTGGCGACGCGTCGCTCGCCGCCGCCTACACCGGGCTGGTGCCGGCGGATCTCGTGCTGGTGTGCGGGGTCCTCGGCAACCTGTCCGACACCGACGTCGAGCACACGGTGGCGAACCTGCCGCGTTTGTGCCGGGCCGGCGGCACGGTCGTGTGGACACGGCACGTCGAGGCGCCCGACCTCACGCCCGAGATCCGGCAGTGGTTCGCCGACAACGGGTTCCGCGAGGTCGGCTTCGACACCGAGCCCGGCAGACACTTCGGCGTCGGCGCGCACGTGCTGACCGGACCGGAACTACCGTTCGACCCGGACCTGAAGCTGTTCACGTTCAGGCTCTACTGAACGCGGGCCAGGATCGCACGAGTGTCCACACCGGACGGCAACGTGCCGAACGCGATACCCCAGTCGCCACCCAGCCGCGATGCGCAGAACGCGTCGGCGACGGCTGGGTCGCCGTACCGGACCAACAGCGAACCCTGCAGGCACAGCGCCAACTGCTCCACCAGCCGACGGGCCCGGTACTGGGCGTCGTCCAGGTCGCCGAGTTGCTTGCGCAGCCCGATGACGGCCTGGTCGAGCCGATCGTCGGCGCCCGCTGCCGCTTCCAGTTCGGTGAACAGTGCCTCGACGGCCAGTGGGGTCGTCGCCATGGCACGCAGCACGTCCAGCGCCGCCACGTTGCCTGAACCCTCCCAAATGGACATCAGTGGCGCCTCGCGGTAGAGCTTCGGCATACCGGATTCCTCGACGTAACCGTTGCCGCCAAGGCATTCCAGCGCCTCGGCCGCGTGTGCCGGACCGCGCTTGCACACCCAGTACTTCGTGACCGCGAGGCCGAGTCGACGGAACAGCGTCTCCTGCTCGTCACCGCGCATCGACCGGTCGACCGAGCCGGCCAGCCGCATCGCGACCACGAGCGCGGCCTCGGTCTCCACGGCCAGGTCGGTGAGCACGTTGACCATCGCGGGCTGGTCGATCAGCCGAGCGCCGAACGCGCTGCGGTACGTGGCGTGGTGCACGGCCTGGCGCAGCCCGGTGAGCATGCCGCTGCTGGTGCCCAGCACGCAGTCCAGCCGGGTCATGTTGACCATGTCGATGATGGTCCGCACTCCCCTGCCCTCGTCGCCGACCAGCCAGCCGGTGGCGTCGTCGTACTCGACCTCGGCGGACGCGTTGGACCTGTTGCCCAGCTTGTCCTTGAGCCGTTGCAGTCGGATCGGGTTGCGGGTGCCGTCGGGCAGCACCCTGGGCAGCAGGAAGCAGGACAGGCCGCCGGGCGCCTGCGCCAGGGTGAGGAAGAA
>DATATV010000021.1:0-90439 GCA_036268615.1 Pseudonocardiaceae bacterium | reverse complement strand
CCGGACGCCGGCCGGCAGCGCGGACGGTGCCCGACGCTACGCCGGACCCAGGAAGATATCCGGCTGGAGCTGGGCCTCGGCGGCGCCTTCGTAGCGATAGGGCGCGAAATCGGTGACGCCCGCCGCGGCCAGCACCTCGTCGTCGATCAGGGTCTGGCCGGTGTACTCGCGGGCCGGCTGGATGAGCACCTGGTAGGCGGCGTCGGCCATGATCTCCGGCCGCCGGGACACCGCCATGGCCGCCTCGCCGCCGACGATGTTCTGGATCGCGGCGGTGGCGATGGTGGTGCGCGGCCACAGGCAGTTCGCGGCGACGCCCCGGTCGGCGTAGTGCTCGGCCACGCCGAGGGTGAGCATGGTCATCGCGTACTTGCTGACCGTGTAGGGCGCGTGTGCCTTGAGCCAGCGCCGGTCGGGGTCCAGCGGCGGCGACAGGGTGAGCACGTGCCCGTTGGTCGACTCCACCAGGTGCGGCAGGGCCAGTGAGGTGAGCAGGAACGTGCCGCGCACGTTGATGTCCAGCATCAGGTCGTAGCGCTTCAACGGCAGGTCACCGATGTTGGCCAGATTGATCGCGGAGGCGTTGTTGAGCACCACGTCGATGCCGCCGAACGTCTCCACCGTGCGGGCGACCGCCGCCTCGACCTGCGCCTCCTCGCGCACGTCACCGACGATCGGCAGCACCTTGCCGCCGGCCGCCTCGATCTCCTCGGCCGCGGTGTGGATGGTGCCGGGCAGTCGGGGGTCGGGCTTGTCGGTCTTGGCCAGCAGCGCGACGTTCGCGCCGTCCCGCGCCGCCCGGACCGCGATGGCCAGGCCGATCCCCCGGCTGCCGCCCGACATCAGGATGGTGCGCCCGGCCAGCGAACCCTGCTCGGTCATGCGAAGTTCTCCCCGCGCTCGGCCTTGTCCACAAGGGACTGCGGTGGGGCGAACCGGTCGCCGTAGGTCTTGGCCAGTTCCCGCGCCCTGGCGACGAATCCGGCCAGCCCGCCGTCGTACTGGTTGATGTACTGGATGACGCCACCGGTCCACGCGGGGAAACCGATGCCGAAGATCGAGCCGATGTTGGCGTCCGGGATCGAGCGCAGCACGCCCTCGTCGAAGCACTTCGCCGTTTCCAGCGCCTCGGCGAACAGCATCCGCTCCTGCATGTCCTGGAACGGAATGGTCGTGCCGCCCTGGGCGAAGTTCTCGGCCAGTCCCGGCCACAGGCCGGTCCGCTTGCCCTCGGCGTAGTCGTAGAAGCCGCTGCCGGTGGACCGGCCCTTGCGGTCGAACTCCTCGACCATCCGGTCGATCACCGGCTCGGACGGGTGCCCGACCCAGGTGCCGCCGGCCGCCTCGACGCCGGCCCTGGTCTCCAGCCGGATCTTGCGCGGCAGGGTCAGGGTCAGCTCGTCCATCAGTTGCAGCGGCGGCGCCGGGTAACCGGCCTGCGCGCCGGCCTGCTCGATGGACGGGGCCGGCACGCCCTCGCCGACCATCGCCACCGCCTCGTTGAGGAAGGTGCCGATCACCCGGCTGGTGAAGAAACCGCGGCTGTCGTTGACCACGATCGGCGTCTTCTTGATCTGCTTGGCGATGTCCAGTGCCTTGGCCAGGGTGGCGTCGCTGGTCTGCTCGCCGACGACGATCTCCAGCAGCGGCATCTTGTCCACCGGGGAGAAGAAGTGCAGGCCGATGAAGTCCGCCGGGCGGCTCACGCCGTTGGCCAGGTCGGTGATCGGCAGCGTCGAGGTGTTCGAGCCGAGCACGGCGTCCGGCGCGAGCAGGGCCTCGACCTCGGCGTAGACCTTCTTCTTCAGCTCGGGGCTCTCGAACACCGCCTCGATCATCAGGTCGGCGCCGGCCACGTCAGCCGCGCTGCCGGTGGCGGTGATCCGGGCAAGCACCTCGTCGGCCGCCGCCCGGGTCGTCTTTCCCCGGCTCACCGCCTTGTCCAGCAGGGTGGCGGAGTAGGCCTTGCCCTTGGCCGCGGACTCGTCGGACACGTCCTTGAGCACGACCTCAAGGCCGGCGCGGGCACACACGTAGGCGATCGCCGCGCCCATCATGCCGGCGCCGAGCACGGCGACCTTGTGCGCGGTGTGCTTCGGGTGGCCCTCGGGCCGGCTGCCGCCGGAGTTGATGTGCTGGAGGTCGAAGAAGAACGCCTTGGTCATGTTCTTCGAGATCTGGCCGACGACCAGTTCCACGAAGTACTGGCCCTCGATCGCCTGCGCGGTCTCGAAGTCGACCTGGGCACCCTCGACCGCGGCGGCCATGATGTCGCGCGGGGCGGGCATCGGCGCGCCCTTGAGCTGCTTGCGCAGGTTGGCCGGGAACGCCGGCAGGTTCGCCGCGAACTTCGGATTCGACGGCGTACCACCGGGAATCTTGTAGCCGGGCCGGTCCCACGGGGCGGTCGCGTCCGGGTTCGCCCTGACCCACGCCTTGGCGTGCGCGAGTAGTTCGTCGGCGTCGCCGACGACCTCGTCGACCATGCCCAGTTCCAGTGCCTGCGCGGGCTTGCGCCGCTGGCCCTGCAACAGGATGTTCAGCAGCGCGTTCTGGATGCCGAACTTGCGCACGGTGCGCACCACGCCACCGCCGCCGGGCAGCAGGCCCAGGGTGACCTCGGGCAGGCCGATCTCGCTGCCCTTGGCGTCCAGCGCGATCCGGTGGTGGCAGGCCAGGGCGATCTCGTAGCCACCGCCGAGCGCGGCGCCGTTGATCGCGGCGACCACCGGGCGGCCCAGCGTCTCCAGCCGGCGCAGGTCGGCCTTGATGCCGGTGATCTGCGCGCTCACCGCGGGCGCGTCGGCCTTGGTGGCCTGGCTCATCAGCCGCAGGTCACCGCCGGCGAAGAAGGTCTTCTTGGCCGAGGTGATCACCACACCGGTGATGCTCTCGCGCTCGGCGACCAGCCGGTCCACGGTGGCGGCCAGCGAACGGGTGAACGTGTCGTTCATCGTGTTGGCCGACTGGTCCGGGTCGTCCATGGTCAGCACGACGATGCCGTCGGCGTCGGCGTCCCAGCGGAACATGTTCTGCTCGGTCATGTTGTGTCCTTGACTCCCTTGTCCGGTCCCGCCGGTCAGACCCGCTCGATGATGGTCGCCACGCCCATGCCGCCGCCGATGCACAGGGTGACCAGCGCCCGGCGCGCGTCCCGCCGCTCCAGCTCGTCCACCACGGTGCCCACCAGCATCGCGCCGGTCGCGCCGAGCGGGTGACCCATCGCGATCGCGCCGCCGTTGACGTTCAGCTTCTCGCTCGGGATGTCCAGGTCCTTCTGGAACTTCAGCACGACCGACGCGAACGCCTCGTTCAGCTCGAACAGGTCGATGTCCGATGTGGACAGTCCGGCGGTGGCCAGCACCTTGCGGGTGGCCGGGGTCGGGCCGGTGAGCATGATCGTCGGGTCGGCGCCGGTGGTCGCGGTGGCCACCACCCGGGCCCTGGGCGTCAGGCCGGCGTCCCGGCCGGCGCGCTCGCTGCCGACCAGCACCAGCGCGGCGCCGTCGACGATGCCCGAGGAGTTGGCCGCGGTGTGCACGTGATTGATCTTCTCGACCCAGTGGTACTTCTGCAGCGCGACCGCGTCGAAACCACCCAGCTCGCCGACACCGGCGAACGAGGGCTTCAGCTTGGCCAGGCCCTCCCTGGTGGAGTCCGGGCGCATGTGCTCGTCGCGGTCCAGCAGCGGGATGCCGTTGCGGTCGACCACCGGCACCACCGACTTGGCGAAGTAGCCGCCGGCCCAGGCCTTGGCCGCGCGCTCCTGCGAGCGCACCGCGTACTCGTCCACGTCGTCGCGGGAGAAGCCCTCGATGGTGGCGATCAGGTCGGCGCCGACGCCCTGCGGCACGAAGTAGGTCTCGTAGTTGGTCTCCGGGTCGGCCGCCCACGCGCCGCCGTCGGACCCCATCGCCACCCGGGACATGGACTCCACGCCGCCGCCGATGACCAGGTTGTCCCAGCCGGACAGGACTTTCTGCGCGGCGGTGTTCACCGCCTCCAGGCCGGACGCGCAGAACCGGTTGAGCTGCACGCCCGCCACGGTGTCGGGCAGACCGGCCGCGATCGCCGCGGTGCGCGCGATGTCGGCGCCCTGGTCGCCGACCGGTGAGACGACACCGAGCACGATGTCGTCGATCTGGTTGGGGTCGAGATCGGGGTGCCGCCTGCGCAGCTCGTCGATCAGCCCGACGACCAGGGAGATCGGCTTGGACCCGTGCAGCGAGCCGGTGTCCTTGCCACGGCCGCGCGGGGTGCGGATCGCCTCGTAGATGAATGCCTCGCTGTTCACTGACGCGTCCTCTCTGACCGACCGCCTGCGCTGGGTAGTTCGAGCACGGGGTGACCGTCGCCTCTCCGCCATTGTCTCGCTTGTTGGCGGGTTGTCAACAGCGCGGGCCGGGCATACCGTCACCGATGACCGGGATCACCATCGGCGTCGAACGGAGGCTGCGTGGACTATCAGGACATCAGCTGTGAGGTGACCGGTCGGGTGGCCACGGTGGCGCTCGACCGGCCGCACCGGCGCAACGGCTACACCGTGACGATGGCCGACGAACTGGCCGACGCGTTCGGCAGGCTCAACGCCGACGACGACGTGCGGGCGGTGGTGTTCACCGGGCGGGGCAACGACTTCTGTGTCGGCGCCGACCTCGGCCCGGACGGACTGGCGGTCGCCGAGGGCGGCTCGACGCAAGCCTGGCACGAACCGGCCGGGCGCGCGTCGATGGCGATCTTCGCGATGGACAAACCGGTGATCGCGGCGGTGTCCGGGGCCGCGGTCGGTGCCGGATCGACGATCATCCTGCCGGCCGACTTCCGGTTGGCCGCCACGAACTCCCGGTTCGGCTACGTGTTCACCCGGCGCGGGCTGGTGCCCGAGGGCGCGTCGAGCTGGTTCCTGCCCCGGCTGGTCGGGCTGGGCCGGGCGCTGGACTGGATGATCAGCGGCCGGGTGTTCGACGCGGCCGAGGCGCTCGCCGCCGGCCTGGTCACCCGGCTGCACGAGCCCGACGAACTGCTGCCGGCCGCGTACGCGCTGGCCGAGGAGCTGGCCGCGCGGACCGCGCCGGTCGCGGTCGCGCTGACCCGCCAGCTGCTCTACCGGATGTCCGCGCAGGACAGCCCGTTTCCCACCCGGGACCTGGACTCGCGGCTGATCGCCGAACTCGGCCAGGCGCCCGACGTGGTCGAGGGCATCGCCTCGTTCCTGCAGAAACGTCCACCGGAGTTCCCCGGCCGGGTCGGCACCGACCTGCCCGCCGGCCTGCCGTGGCGGACGCCGGATGCGCCACGCTGAACCGGACCGGGCATGATGTCGGGCCGTCCCCCGAGGAGTAGTGAGGCCTTGACCACGGAGTCCGCGCCACGCTGGCGCCGCCTGGAACCCGACCAGCGGCGCGCCCAGATCCTGGCCTGCGCGCGCAGGCTGTTCGCCGAGCGCGGCTACGACTCGGTGTCCACCACCGAACTGGCCAAGCAGAGCGGGGTGGCGCGGGGGCTGATCAACCACTACTTCGGCACCAAGCGCGAGCTGTACCTGGAGGTGATCCGGGAGCTCGTGTTCATCCCCGACTTCGCCGTCGAGCGACTCGCCCACGGCACCCTGGAACAGCGCGCGTCGGCCAGCATCGACCGGTTCCTGGAAGTGATCGTGCGGCACCGGAAGATGTGGCTGGCCACCATCGGCACCGGCGGCTACGGGCACGATCCGGATGTGGAGCGCATCCTGCAGGAGGCCGACGAGAACGTCGCCGAGCGGATGCTGGAGACGCTCGGGCTGGCCACGATCAGCACCGGACACGACGAGTTGCGCGCGATGCTGCGCTCCTACAGCGCGTTCGCCAAGGCGGCCAGCCGGGAGTGGATGCTGCGCAAGACCCTCACCCGCGACCAGGTCCGCACGCTGCTGATCACCATGCTCGTGTCGATCGTCCGGGACGTGCACGGGCCGCTGTTCCAGCCGGTCGATTGATCGTTTTGGGCTATTGCCGGGCGTGCGACCCGACTGGAATAGTTGTCTCACTGTTCGGGAGGCGGTTCGGTGCGCGACACGGCGACGTCCTGGCTCGGTCCGGAGTCGCTGAGCTGGCGTTATGTCGGCGACTGGCGCACGCTGCTGCTCGGCCCGTGGGTCGGCCTGGTGCAGCTCAGTTTTCCCGCGCTCGGTGCGGGCGTGGTCGAGCACTCGGCGTTCTACCAGGAGCCGTGGGACCGGTTCATCCGCTCGGTGCCGCAGATCGCCGGGGTGGTCTATGACGGTCCGGACGCGGGGAGGACCGGGCGGGCGATCCGCGACCTGCACGTGGGCATCAAGGGCACCGACGATCGCGGCGAGCGCTACCACGCGCTCGATCCGGAGGTCTTCTTCTGGGCGCACGCCACGATTTCCGAGGTCGTGGTGAAGATGATCGACGCTTTTGATCATCCGATCACCGTCGACGAGAAGGAAACGCTGTTCGCCGAGTCGTCCATGCTCTGGCGACACTATGGAATGAGCCTGCGGCCGACTTCACCCGATAGAGTGTCATTCGATACCTATCTGGCCGATATATATACGCACCGGTTGCGAAAAACGCCCGCTGTGACCGAGTTCATTCGACTCAGTCGGGAACCGGCGACGATGGCCCAGCCGTGGCTGCCCGCGCCGCTGTGGCGGCTGATCTCGCCGGTGGTGGCCAATCCGATGTGGCTGATCGGCGTCGGCCTGCTCGCCCCGGAGACCCGGGAAACCCTGGAACTGCCCTGGTCAGCCGCTGACGAGCGGAAGCTGCGCCGGCTGGCCGCGGTGATCCGGCACGGCTGGCGCGCGGTGCCCACCCGGGCCCGGTACCTGCCCAGGGCGCGGGCCGGCTTCCGCCGAGCGGGGTGGCCGGAAAAGGTTGGCGGCCGAGTTACCGCCACGACTTGATAATCTGTTCAGCGCGATGACCAGTTCCTCATTTCTGCTGGACGAAATCCTGCGCGCGCCGGAAACGGACGCGGTGAGTATCCGCATATTGGATGCCGCCCTCGGGCAGTACCTGGCGCACGGGTTGCGCCGGACGAGCGTCGACGATGTCGCGCGCGCGGCCGGAATCGGCCGGGCCACCGTCTATCGGCGGTTCGCCACCCGCGACGAGTTGATCCAGGCGGTGCTGGTCCGCGAGTGCCGCCGGTTCTTCGCCGAGATCGCGTCGGCCACCGAGGCACTGCCGACGCTGGCCGACCGGCTGGTCGAGGGTTTTGTGGTCGGGCTGCGCGGGGCCCGCCGGCACTCGCTGCTGGGCCGGATGCTGGCCAGCGAGCCGGAGGCGTGCCTGCCCTTCCTCACCGTCCAGGGCGGACCGGTGCTCGGCGTGGTCCGCGAGTTCCTGGTGCACCAGTACATGACCAGCCCCGAGGTGGTCAACGGCAGCACCGGGGCACGCGCGGTGAATCCGGCCGAGGTGGCCGAGATCCTGGTCCGGCTGTCGATCTCGCTGGTGCTCACGCCGGATACGTGTCTGGCGTTGGGTACGGATGAGGAGGTGCGGGCGACGGCGCGGCGGTACCTGGCTCCGCTGGTGACCAACCGTTAGAGAGCCAGCAGGTCCACCGGGTGGAACGCGACCCGGAACGGCTCGTCGATCTCGAACCGTTCGCCGACCTTCGCCTCGGCGACCAGCTCGTACCGGTCGCCGACCAGCCGGGACAGCTGCAACGACGCCCGGCGGCGGCGTGGGTCGGCCTGGCCGAGCAGATAGTACGGGATGTCGGCTTCGGCGCACATCGCCGGCTTGTCGATCCGGTGGTTGCGCCGGCTCGACGGCGAGATGAACTCCCCCACCGGACACTTGACGTACAGCTCAACCGCAGCAAGGACGTTCGGAGCAGCCTTGTACGGGCTCATGATCAGGTAGCCGTCCACACACTCGTACTTGGCCGGCGGCAACCCGGGAAGCGGCAGGTAGTGCTCCGCGAGTTCGGCCGTCCGAATCCCGTACAGCTCGACCAACGGATCGAAATGTGTGGACATCGCCGCACTGCCCAGGATGCGCAGCCGATCAAAAAGGAGGTGTGCCCGATCCTGGACGAATCGGGCACACCTCCCAGTAAAGATCAGCCGATCGTGCTCAGCTCACCTGTTCGCCGCCGCGCTTGACCGCCGCGAGCAGCAGCTGGGCCACGTCGAGGACTTCGAGTTCCTCCTTGGCCGCGCCGTCGTTCTTCCGCTGGGTGACGCCGTCGGTCATCATCACCTTGCAGAACGGGCAGCCGGTCGCGATCTTGCTCGGCGACGTGCCCAGGGCCTCGTCGGTGCGCTCCAGGTTGATCTGCTTGCCGATCCGCTCCTCCATCCACATCCGGGCGCCACCGGCACCACAGCAGAACGAGCGGTCGCCGTGTCGCGGCATCTCCTTGAGGTTGGCACCGGACGCGCCGACCAGGTCGCGGGGCGCCTCGTAGACCTTGTTGTGCCGGCCCAGGTAACACGGGTCGTGGTAGGTCACGTCCTGGGCGACCGGCGCCATCGGCACCAGCTTCTTCTCCCGGACCAGCCGGTTGAGCAGTTGCGTGTGGTGCACGACCTCGTACTCGCCGCCGACCTGCGGGTACTCGTTGCCCAGCGTGTTGAAGCAGTGCGGGCAGGTGACCACGATCTTGCGCTTGGTCGGCTCCCGGCCCTCGAACAGCGCGTTGAGGACCTCGACGTTCTGCTGCGCCAACATCTGGAACAGGAACTCGTTGCCGGCCCGGCGCGCCGGGTCACCGGTGCAGGTCTCCTCCGGGCCCAGCACGACGAACTTCACGTCGGCGGCGTTCAGCAGTTCGGCCACCGCGCGGGTCGTCTTCTTCGCGGTGTCCTCGAACGCGCCCGCGCAGCCGACCCAGAACAGGTACTCCACGTCGTCGGCGAGTTCGCCGTCGAACACCGGGACCTCGAAGTCCAGCCCATCCGTCCACTGTAGACGGTCCTTGCTGTTCTGACCCCAGGGATTGCCCTTGTTCTCCAGGTTCTTGAACATGCCGCCCAGCTCGGACGGGAAGTTCGACTCGATCATCGTCTGGTAGCGGCGCATGTCCACGATGTGGTCGACGTGCTCGATGTCCACCGGGCACTGCTCGACACACGCCCCGCACGTCGTGCACGACCAGAGCACGTCCGGGTCGATCACGCCGAAGTCCTCGGCGGTGCCGACCAGCGGGCGGGCCGCCTGCTCCGGGCCGGAACCCTCGACCCGGATGAACCCGGACTCGGGCACGCCGTGGCCGGCGTGCGCGCCGGCGGCGATGTCGACCGAACCCTCCTCCGGCGCTTCCTTGCCCTCGATCAGGTAGGGCGCCTTGGCGAACAGGTGGTCACGCAGGTCCATGATCACCAGCTTGGGCGACAGCGGCTTGCCCGTGTTCCACGCCGGGCACTGGCTCTGGCAACGCCCGCACTCGGTGCAGGTGGCGAAGTCCAGCATGCCCTTCCAGGTGAAGTCCTCGATCTTGCCGCGACCGAAGATGTCGTCCTCGCCGGGATCTTCGAAGTCGATCGGCTTGCCCTTGGACTCCATCGGCAGCAGCGGGCCGAGGCCGTCGGGCAGTCGTTTGGCGCCGACGTTGACCGGCGCCAGGAAGATGTGCAGGTGCTTGGAGTGCACGACCAGCACCAGGAAGCCCATCACCACGGCGATGTTGAGCAGCAGGAAGGTCGTCTCCAGCACCGCGTTCACCCCGGTGCCTAGACCGGCCAGGGCGTGCCCGACCAACCAGGACGCGAACGGCCAGCCGCTGCGGCCGTAGGGGAAGTGGCCGGTGTCGAACTGCGCCGAACGGTAGATCAACAGGGTGACCATGACGCCGGCGATCAGGTAGAGCACCAGCCACGCGGCCCCGGTGTGCGAGCCGTAGAACCGCGACTTGCGCTCCCGCTTCTCCGGGGCCTGGCGCACCCGCAGCACACCGAAGGTCACCAGTGCGACCAACACCGCGACGGTGAAGAAGTCCTCGACGAAACCGAGCCAGCGGGCGTGCCCGAACCACCAGAAGGCGAAGTCCCGGTCGAACAGCGCGCCCCACGTCTCCACGATGGTGAACAGCAGGACCGCGAAGCCCCACATGGTGAAGAAGTGCGCGAGGCCGGGGACCGACCATTTCAGCAGCTTGCGCTGGCCGGCGACCTCGCGCAGTTCGGTGTCCACCCGCTTGCCGAGTTCTTTGATCCGGCCGCTGACGGGCTGGCCGGAACCGATCAGCCGGTACAGCCACCAGACCCGACGGCCGGCGATGGCCAGCCCGGCCACGGTGATCAGCAGGCCGAGCACGAGTCGAAGTATCACGAGTCCTCCGGTCCCGATCTGGGGTGCCGCATAACGATTCCTGGGAGCTTAGTGCACGTTACCGACCAGTAACAATTGCGAGTGTCCAGGGTCGCACTGCCGAGGTACCCACGGAGGGGCCGCTCACCCACGGACGATCCAGAATTTCAGAACCTCGTTCTACCGCAAAGCCGCGAGCAGCGCACGGACCGCCGGGCCGAAGGCGTGGTCGGGCGGCGCGGCGTACCCGACGATCACCCCGGGCGGGTGCGGCCCCGGCGTGGTCCAGCAGTCGCCGAGCATCTCCACCTCGACCGACTCGCGGGCGACCGCGCGCGCCAGGTCGGCCTCGGTCCGGCCCGGTTCCAGCGGCAACAGCACGTGCAGGCCGGCGGCGATGCCGGCGGGCAGCGGCCGGCCGGCCTCGCGCAGCGCGCCGAGCAACCGGTCCCGACGGCGGCGGTAGCGGACACGGCAGCGCCGGATGTGCTGGTCGTAGTCGCCGGACCCGATGAACTCGGCCAGCGTCAACTGGTCGACCACGCCGACCGCGGGGTGGCGGCCCAGCGCCAAGTGCGCCTCCCGGGCCGGTTCGACCAGCCAGGACGGCAGCACCAGCCAGCCCAGCCGCAGCCCGGGCGCGAGCGTCTTGCTGGCCGTGCCGGCGTAGGCGACCCGGTCGGGGGCGAGGGCCTGCAACGCGCCCACCGGCTGCCGGTCGAACCGGAACTCGCCGTCGTAGTCGTCCTCGATGATCAGCGTGCCGGTCCGGTGCGCGTACTCGACCAGCGCGGCCCGCCGGTGCGGGTGCAGCGTGTGGCCCAGCGGGAACTGGTGGGCCGGGGTGACCACCACCGCACCCAGTTCGGGCGCGCCGTCCGCCGGCAGGTCGGCCACCCGCAGGCCGTGCTCGTCGACATCGACGCCGACCGTGTCCAGCCCGGTGGCCCGGACGACCTCGCGGAACATCGTCAGCGACGGCTCCTCGAAGGCGAACCGGGTCGCACCCCGCTCGCGCAGCACCGTGGCCAGCAGCGCGAGGCCCTGGGTGTAACCGGCGCAGACCACGATCCGGTCCGGTGGGGCGACCACTCCCCTGGTCCGGCCGAGGTAACCGGCCAGCGTCGCGCGCAGCCGGGGATGCCCGAACGGGTCGCCGTAGTCGAAGTCGGCGGCGCTCGCGCCGGCCAGCGCCCGCCGGGCCGCGGCCAGCCAGCGGGTGGTGGGGAACACACTGACGTCCGGGCGGCCGGGCCGCAGCGTCCATCGGGTCGGCAGCGGAACGGCCGGGGTCCTGGGGGTGGTCGCGGCGACCGGTTCGGGCAGCAGGGCGACCACGGTGCCGGCGCCCTGCCGGGTGCGCAGGTAGCCCTCGGCGGCAAGCTCCTCGTACGCCCTGGTCACCGTGCCGCGGGCCAGGCCGAGGTCGGCGGCGAGCGCGCGGGTCGGCGGCAGCCGGGTGCCGGCCAGCAGCCTGCCGTCGCGGACCGCGGTGCGGATCGCGCCGGCCAGCCCGGACCAGCGCGGCTGCCCGGGGTCGCGGTCCAGGTGCAGGTCCAGCCCGGAAGTGGACCAGTCGATCGCCATGGGATTGGACCCTATCGTTGGTCCAGACCGCTCATAGGCTGATGTCATGTCCACCAGGCGAACGATTCTGAGTACCGCGTTTCCCGAGGCGTTCAAGCAGCTGCTCGGCCTGCACGAAATCGTGACGGAGGCGGCGACGGAGGCCGGCCTGGACCCGAAGCTGATCGAGCTGCTCAAGATCCGCTCGTCCCAGCTCAACGGCTGTGCCTACTGCACCGACATGCACACCCGGGACGCCCGCAAGCTCGACGAGACCGAGCGGCGACTGTATCTACTGCCGGTCTGGCGGGAGACCGACCTCTACACCGAACAGGAGCGCGCCGCGCTCGCGCTGGCCGAGTCGATGACCACGCTGTCGCAGACCCAGGACGTGCCCGACGAGGTCTACCAGCCGGCCGCCGAGCTGTTCTCCGAGCGGCAGCTGGTCGTGCTGGCCTGGGCGACCGCGGTGATCAACACGTTCAACCGGTTCGGGGTGGCCAGCCGGACCCCGCTGCCAAGGGCGGTCTGATGAGCACGGCGGCCCTGGCCGGGCGGGCGGCCGCGCTGCGCGCGCTGCACCAGCCGGGCCGGCCGGTGGTGCTGGCCAACATCTGGGACGCCGGCTCGGCCCGACTGGTCGAGGCCGTCGGCTTCGCCGCGGTCGCGACCAGCAGCGGCGCCGTGGCCGAGTCGTTGGGCTTCGCCGACAACGAGGCGGCGCCGGCCGAGCAGATGTTCGCGGCGGCCGCCCGGATCAGTGCGGCGGTGGCGCTGCCGGTGACCGTGGACGCGGAGGCCGGCTACGGCCTGCCCGCGGCCGAACTCGTGGACCGGCTGATCGCGGCCGGCGCGGTCGGCTGCAACCTGGAGGACTCCGACCACCGGGCCGGCGGCCTGGTCGACCCGGCCGCGCACGCGGGGTGGCTGGCCGAGGTGCGCGCGGCCGCCGAGCGGGCCGGGGTGCCGCTGGTGATCAACGCCCGGATCGACGTCTTCATTCGCTCGGGGGTCACCGATCCGGGTGAAGCGCTGGCCCTGGTCGAGCCCGCGGTCGAGCGGGCCCGCGCCTACCTGGCGGCCGGCGCCGACTGTGTCTATCCGATCGCCGCCGGCCGCGAAGCCGTGCGCCGGTTCGTCGCCGGGGTGGATGGCGCCCCGGTGAACGCGATGTGCACGCCGGGCGGCCTCAGTCCGGCCGACGCGACGGCCGTCGGGGTGGCCCGGATCTCGGTGGGCACCGCGCTGTGGCGGGCCCAGCAGGAGTGGCTGACCGGACGGCTGGCGGAACTGTCGCGGAGTCGGTGATCCGGGCCCCCGGTGATCCATCGATCGGCTACGGTGGCCGCGACCGGTCGACGGTGCGGCGAGGGGGCGCGGGGTGCGTTGGGTAGTTGTCCGGATCGGGCTGGCAGTGACGGTGTTCGCGCTGGTGACAGGGTGTTCCAGCAGTACCGGCGGGACGGCTGAGCCGACCGCGCCGGCCGGCGGGGCGAGCGGTTCGGCACCCTCGTCAGCCGGCGGTGGCGCGCCGAAGGTGACCACGCCGCTGGACACCACGGCGTTCCAGCAGAACCCGTGCTCGGCGCTGACCCCCGCCCAGTTGAGCGCGCTGGCCGTCCCCGGCCCGACCAGCAAGGGCACGGTCGGGCTGCCGAGTCAGGCCAGCGGGCCCACCTGCGACCTGGTGATGGTTGCCGGGTCGAGTGTCGTCAGCGCGGGTTTCCTCACCAACTACCAGCCGGGCTCACCCAAGGGCCTGGCTTATGTCTATTCCACGGGTAACCCGCCGCGGTTGCCCGACATCGAGGGTCTGCCGGCGGTCCTGCTCAAGGATGCCCAGGGCGCGGACGGCTGTCAGGTGGACGTGGGCACCAGTGACGACGTGGTCTACGTGGTCGGCATCGTCAGCTGGACCGCCTCAGATCCGTGCACGAAGGTCGAGGCGATCGCCACCGCCGCGCTGACCACGATGAAATCCGCGGGCTAACCGCGGAACCGAAGGCCGACTATCGACGTCCCACCCCGTAGTGACACTCCGCGCGCTACCCTTGACCCGGCGCACCGGCCAGGGATGGCCTGGTGATATGGGGTGACCGCAGAGACTGAAGGGGATCAGCCATGGAAGAGCCGATGATCGACGGTACGCCGTTCGCCGCGACCGCGGGCCTGGCCGGGATCGGTGCTCTTGTCGCGGAGAGCGCGGCTCTGATCGGCGCCGAGGCAGCAGCGGCAGGCGGCGGCAAGTACTCGTTCAGCCCGGACGAACTCCAGTCGGTGCTGACCCAGTGGCAGGACCTGCACGACACGGTCCTGCAGGCGCAGACGGCCTCCTCGCAGCAGAAGGTCAACACCGGCGGCGCCATCACCGCGCCCGGCAACGAGGCGGCCAGCCACACGATGTCGGCCGCGGTCGGCACCTCCAGTGCGGCCTACACCAAGTACCTGACCAGCATGCAGACCTACATCGAGGGCTACGTCACCACGTTGCAGGGCGCCCTGAAGAACTACAACGACACGGAGCAGGCGGCCGCGTCGGCGTCGCACTCGATCCACGGGGATCTCTGAGCGCGCGACCGCGCGAGCCTGATCGACGCGAAGCAACCCGGCAAGGCCTGAAGGGGACACACGATGGGCGGGTACTCAGCGCCGGATATCTACAACCGGATCCGGGGCGGCTCTGGTTGGGGGCCACTGGCCGACAACCAGGGTTTCACCGACGGGCAGCAGGGCCTTCAGGACGAGATCAACCAGAAGATCCTCACCCTGAACACCAAGATGGACGCCGCCTGGCAGGGCGACGCGTCGACCCAGGCCGTGTCCGGGGCCCGCCCGCTGGCCACCGCGACGCAGACCGCGGGCGAGTCGCTGGGCACCGCCAGCAGCGTGATGGGTGACCAGGTGAACGCGTTCACCACCGCCTACAACAGCGTGCAGCCGTTGTCGGCCAGCCCGCCGGCCAACAACGCGGTCAACGAGTTCGTCTCCGGCTTCGGCGTGACCACCCCGCTGGACAACCAGATCTCGCAGTACAACAACGCGGCCAGCAACAACGTGCAGGTTTACAACAACTACAACTCGGCGAGCACGGCGAACGCCGACGCGATGCCGACCGAATACGGCGAACTGCCCGCGGCCACCCCGAGCGTCTCGGTGGAGTCGGCGAGCATCTCCGGCGGAGCGGGTCCGGCCTTCGCCGGTTCGAACGGCGCGTACGGCACCGGCGGTGTCGGCGGCGACGGGTACACCGGTTCGTCCGGCGCGGGCTACGTGGCGCCGGGCTCCGGGGCCGGCTCGACCTCCGGCAGCGGCTTCACCGAGCCCGGTGGCGCCGGGGCCGGCAGTGGCGGGGCCGGCGGGATCCGCGGCGAGGGTGGCATCGGCGGCGTGGGCAACTTCGGCGACGGCTCGACCCAGACGACCGGTTTCCCGGGTGGCGGCGGCGTGTTCGGTGAGGGCGGCGAAGGCGGCGAGGGCGGCTTCGGCGGTCTCAACGGCACCCTCGGCGGCGACGAGAGTTTGCTGCTGGGCGGTGGTGCCAACCGCAACTCCGACGACGACGAGGCCGCGCTGCCCGGCGGTGGCATCGGTGGCGGCGGGCTCGGCGGCGGCCCGGGTGCCGGCGGCGGGCCGGGTGGCGCCGGCGGCGCGGGTGGCTCGGGTGGTGCCGCCAGCGGCAGCGGTGTCTCCGGCTCGGAGAGTGCGCAGGGCCAGGGTGCGCGCAGCGGGCTGGGCATGAACCCGGCGGCCGAGGAGGCCATGGGCCGGGGCATGGCGGCCGGCGCGGGCGAGCCCGGCATGGGCGGCGGCATGAACGGTCGCGGCCAGGGCAAGGAGAACGAAGAGGACGCGGAGCACAAGACGGCCGAGTACCTCCAGGAAGCCGACCCCGACGCCATCTTCGGTAGTGACGAAATGACCGTGCCACCGGTAATCGGCGAGTGAGTGCGCCGATCGGCGGTCACGACGCCAGACGGGCCACTGAGGCCGGCCGCGCTATCGGCGCGGCCGGTTTCATGAGCGGGGAGATACTCGTGCTGCGCGAACAGGTCACCCTGTCGTTGGACACCTTGGCCACCGTCTGGCGCCGGGAGAATCTCGGCGACCTGCACAACGTGCTGGTGGACGTGGCCTACTGGCGCGACGACGACGGCGAGAAGGAAGCGCTGCGGCTGGCCTCGGGTGAGCTGGCCGCCAAGGGCCTGCTCGCCGGGCGTGACCTGGCCCCCGACTTCCGCAACACGCTGCTGCTGGTGGCCCGGCCCGCGGTCGAGTTCTACGGCTGGATCGCCACCAGGGACAGCGAGTCCGAGGCGAAGCTCGGTGTGCTGCTGGCCGCCGTCGACCAGGACGCGGTGCTGGTGATCCGGGACGGCGACCAGGTCTCGTTGCAGAACGCCCGGGCGGAGGGCCTGGCCGAGACGCTGGTCGGCCAGCTGCCGCAGGTCGAGCCGGCCCGCGGCCGGTCGATCAACCTGCCCGAGCACGAGCTGCGCACGCTGCTCGGCAGCCGGGTCGGCACCGCGCCCGGGGCGGCCAAGCCGCTGCCGGCGGACGCCTACGACGTGTTCGGCCGGGCGTCGATGGCCGAGGACGCGCAGGAGCTGTTCACCGCGATGGACCTGCCCCGCACCGGCGGCGGCGAACTGTACGTGGCCACCCGCGACCGCAACGGCGAGCGGCACCGGTGTGCGAGTCCGCTGGTCTACGTGGACACCCAGAGCGGCCGGTGGATGACCCAGGTGTCGGGCAACCAGCCGGGCGACCGCTGGGTGGTGTCCACCCCGGCCAGCCGCCAGCTGTTGATCAGCCGCCTGCACGAGATGCGCAACGCCCTGGTGGGTTCGGGCAGCCCGACCGGTTGAACCGGTTCGCCCTGATCGATTCCGGCCAGTTTTCCGCTCAACCGGGCCGAGTCGCTGTTTCGCGCCCAATTCGATGTGGTCATGGTCTCGCGATTTGCCGCCGGAACGACCAAACTGGCCGGTAACCAGCCGCAATGTCGCGAAGGAGCCCGATCGCCATGTTGAGCACGATGCAGGACGGCCCGCTCTCTCTCGCCCAACTGGTCCGCTACGGCACCACCGTGCACGGCGCGAGCGAGGTCGTCACGTGGACCGGTACGGAGGGCCGCCGGACCAGCTACGCCGAACTCGGCCGGCAGGCCGCCAGGCTGGCCAACGCACTGCGTGGCCTGGGCATCACCGGCGACGAGCGGGTGGGCACGTTCATGTGGAACAACGCCGAGCACTTCGCGGCCTACCTCGCGGTGCCGGCGATGGGCGCGGTGCTGCACACCCTGAACATCCGGCTGTCCGCCGAGCAGCTCACCTACATCGCCAACCACGCCGAGGACCAGGTCGTCGTCGTCGACGCGTCGCTGCTGCCACTGTTCAACCCGCTGCTGCCGACGTTCGAGACGGTGCGGCACGTGATCATGGTGGGCGGTGACCCGGCCGACGTGAGCGCGCCGGACGGGGTCACCGTCCACTCCTACGCCGACCTGCTGGCCGAGCAGCCGGACACGTTCGACTGGCCGGAGATCGACGAGCGGTCGGCCGCGGCGATGTGCTACACCTCGGGCACCACCGGAAACCCGAAGGGCGTCGTCTACTCGCACCGGTCGATCTGGCTGCACTCCATGCAGGTGTGCATGACCGACGGGATGGGCATCGCCCAGTCCGACCGGGCGCTGGTGATCGTGCCGATGTTCCACGCGATGTCCTGGGGCCTGCCCTACGCGGCGCTGATGGTCGGCGCGTCGCTGCTGATGCCCGACCGGTTCCTGCAGCCCGACCCGCTGTGCGCGCTGATCGAGGCCGAGCAGCCGACCATGGCCGGCGCGGTGCCGACCATCTGGCAGGGCATGTTGCAGCGGCTGGAGGCGCACCCGCAGGACATCTCCTGCCTGCGCCGGGTGGTGGTCGGCGGGTCGGCCTGCCCGCCCGCGCTGATCCGCACGTTCGAGGACAAGTACGGCGTCACGATCATCCACGCGTGGGGCATGACCGAGACGTCCCCGCTGGCCAGCCTGGCGCACCCGCCGGTGCAGGCGAGCGAGGAGGAGGCCTGGGCCTACCGGTTCAGCCAGGGCCGGGTGGTCTCCGCGGTGCGCACCCGGCTGGTCGACGACGACGACAAGGAGGTCCCGTGGGACGGGACCGGCGTCGGCGAGGTCGAGGTGCGCGGGCCGTGGGTGACCGGGCAGTACTACCGGGACGACGACCCGGCGAAGTTCCACGACGGCTGGCTGCGCACCGGTGACGTGGGCGCGATGTCGCCGGACGGCTTCCTGCGGCTGACCGACCGGGCCAAGGACGTGATCAAGTCCGGCGGCGAGTGGATCTCCTCGGTGGACCTGGAGAACGAGGTGATGGCGCACCCGGCGGTGTTCGAGGCCGCGGTGGTCGGCGTGCCGGACCCGAAGTGGGACGAGCGACCGCTGGTCGCCGTCGTGCTCAAGGAGGGCGCCAGCGCGAGCGCCGACGAGCTGCGCGAGTTCCTGGAGAACCGGGTGCCGCACTGGCAGGTGCCGGAGAACTGGACGTTCATCACCGAGGTGCCCAAGACCAGCGTGGGCAAGTACGACAAGAAGCGGCTGCGCGGCCAGCACGCCGACGGTGAGCTGACGGTCGAGCAACTCGGCTGAGTCCGCCCCGCGATGGCACCATGTTCGACATGACGTCAGCGGAGACCTCACCCGAGTCCGCGGTGGTCGACCACCGGGCCACCGAGATGATGCGCGGCGCGATGCCGTTCACCGCGGAACTCGGGATCGAGGTGCTGACCGGTGACGCCGACGAGGTGCGCGCCCGGCTGGCGTGGTCGGCGGGCCGGTGCACCGCGGGCGGGGTGCTGCACGGTGGCGTGATCATGGCACTGGCGGACGCGAACGGCGGCCTGTGCGCGTTCCTGAACCTGCCCGAGGGCGCGACCGGGACCACGACGATCGAGTCGAAGACGAACTTCCTGCGGCCGGTCCGGGACGGTTACGCCACCGCGGTGTCCCGGCCGCTGCACCGCGGCCGGCGGATCATGGTGGTGGAGACGGACGTGCTGGACAACGACGGTCGGCTGGCCGCGCGGGTGACCCAGACCCAGGCCGTGCTCAGCTAGGTTCTGGGGACGTACATGATGATCCCCACCCCGGCCACGCAGACCAGCGCGCCGAGGACGTCCCACCGGTCCGGCCGCAGCCCGTCGACCACGACGCCCCAGGCCAGCGAGCCGGCGACGAACACACCCCCGTAGGCGGCGAGCAGCTTGCCGAACTGCGCGTCGGGCTGGAACGTGACCACAAAGCCGTACGCACCGAGGGCGAGCACGCCGCCGACGATCCACAGCGCGCCTCGGTGCTCGCGCACGCCCTGCCAGACCAGCCAGCAGCCACCGATCTCGGCCAACGCGGCCAGGCCGAACAGCAGGATCGAACGCAGCACGGTCATGGCTCAGACGGTAGAACGCGCGCCTGGTCAGGGGATTCCGGCTGCGCGGAAGGTGGCCGGGGTGATGCCGTAGCAGCGGGTGAACCAGCGGGTCAGGTGGCTCTGGTCGGCGAAGCCGGCCTCCGCCGCGGCCCGGGCCGGCGGTGTGCCGGCGGCGAGCAGTCGGCGGGCGGTGCGCAGCCGCAGCTGGCGCTGGTAGTCGCTGGGCGGCAGGCCGTAGCCGGCCAGGAAACCTCGGTGCAGTGCGTACCGGCTACAGCCGGCGACCGCGGCGAGTTCGGCGGCGCTGATGTTGCTTCGGCTGTCCGAGTGTAGAAAGTCCCGCGCCCGGTGGATTCCGCCGGGCACCGGGCCGCGCCACGACGGTGGCGGCCGGCGGGTGGCCCGCCGGACGAGGGCCCGGACGGTGTCGCTGAGGGCTTCGTCCCGGGCCAGCCGGTGATCAAGGCGCAGGGTCGTGTGCAGTCGGCGCAGGGCGTTCGCCAGGGTCACGTCGGGCAGCACCGAGTCGGCGAACAGCGGCCGGCCGTCGGTGCGGCTGTAGGTGCCGCCGTCGGTCAGCACGTCGGTGATCAGCTCGGGGGCCAGGTGGATCATCGTGTAGGTGAAACCCTGCGGTACGGCCGAATGGCCGTCGTGCGGCTCGTCGGGGTTGAAGACCATCACCATGCCGGCCGCGCTCGTCCGCGCCGCGCCGCGGCAGGTGAACGCCTGCGCACCGGACTCGGTCAGGCCGAACGAGTAGGTCTCGTGGCTGTGCCGGTGGTAGGTGTGCCGCCGGAAGTGCGCGCGCATCGCCTCGACCGGGCGGTCGCCCGCCCGCCAGTAGGTCGCCCAGTCCTCGCCCACCAGCACAGTGTCCCCGCACCCCGCAGTCCCCCGCACTCCCCCGCTGCCGCCCCGCACTCCCCCGCACCAGCGTTCAAGACCGCGACCCGCCCCGCCGGACACCATCTCCGATCGTGCGACACACAACCAAGATCGCCATCGTGGTGCGGGCCGACCTGGCCACCTGGCAGCAGCTCAACGTGACCGCCTTTCTGGCCAGTGGCATCGCCGCGACCGTCGAGGGCAGCACCGGCGCCGACTACGCCGACGCGGACGGGCACCGGTATCTGCCGATGTTCGGCCAGCCGGTGTTGATCTACACGTCCGACGCCGACGGCCTGCGGGCAATCTGCCGCAAGGCGCTCGACCGGGAGCTGACGATCGGCGTCTACACCGGCGATCTGTTCGCCACCAGCAACGATGAGGACAACCGGGCCGCGGTGCGCGCGGTCACGGCCGACCAGTTGGATCTGGTCGGGCTCGCCGTGCACGGCGGCCGCAACTCCGTCGACAAGGCGCTCAAGGGCCTGGAACTCCATCCGTAACCCGGTAAACGCCGATCGAACCACGCTGGTAGTGGTTTACAAACAAATGGTTCAGTACGAAAATCTTTCCCAATGACCGGGGTTTCACGGGAAGGGGCAACCATGCGAGTCCATCAGAAGCGGCGGTTTCGACTGCTCGCCACGATGTTCGTCGGAATCGTGCTCAGCATGGCCTCGTCGGTGACTCCGGCCGGCGCGTCCCCGGCCACCAGCACCGGGGACGCGCGGATCGACTTCCACCAGTGGAAAACCCCGGGTGACTTCGCTGCCGGCAGCGCCGACGGCGTCCGGCCGACACCGGCGGGCCTTGTCGTCGCGCACGCCGTGGGCAGCATCAACTACACCGACCCGGATCTGGGCACCACCAAGCCCTACGAGTACGCGACCTGGACCTCGCCGACCTACCGGCAGGGCTTCGGCGCCACCCAGCTGGTCGCCTCGTGGAACGCCACCACGCCGGCGGGCACCTGGCTACAGGTGGAGATGCGCGGCCACACCACCGCGGGCGCGGCCACCGGCTGGTACGTGATGGGCCGCTGGGCGTCCGGGGACGGCGACATCCACCGGACCAGCGTGCCCGGCCAGTCCGACGCGGCCGGCACGATCGACGTGGACACGTTCGAGGCCGGCACCGGCGTGACCCTGGGCTCCTACCAGTTGCGGGTCACCCTCTACCGCACGCCGGGCAGCCGACTCAGCCCGACGCTGCGCATGGTCGGCGCGATGACCTCGGCGGTGCCCGACCGGTTCACCGTGCCGGCCAGCCCGCCCGGCGGCGCCGAGGGCATCGAACTGCCGGTGCCGCGCTACTCCCAGGACGTGCACGACGGCGAGTACCCGCAGTGGGACGGCGGCGGCGAGGCGTGGTGCAGCCCGACGTCCAACGAGATGGTCGTCGAGTACTGGGGCAAGCACCCGTCCCCGGCCCAGATGTCCTTTGTGGACCCGTCGTATCCCGATCCGAGCGTGGACGTGGCCGCCCGGGACACCTACGACTACAACTACCAGGGCACCGGGAACTGGCCGTTCAACACGGCCTACGCGGCAAGCTACGGGCTGTCCGCGCACATCACCCGGCTGCACTCGCTGGACGAGCTGGAGTCCTACATCAAGCGGGGCATCCCGGTGGTCACCTCGCAGTCGTTCGAGGCCGACGAGCTCACCGGCTCGGGCTACAGCACCGCGGGTCACCTGATGGTGATCATCGGCTTCACCGCGAACGGGGACGTGATCGCCAACGACCCGGCCTCGCCCGACGACGCGGCCGTGCGGCGCGTGTACAACCGGCACCAGTTCGAGACGGTCTGGCTGCGCACCGAGCGCGTACTCACCGACGGCAGCATCGCCAGCGGCAGCGGTGGGGTCGCCTACATCATCACGCCGCCCGGTCTGGGTGGCTGACCTGGCCGGATGATCACCGCGCGAACCCGGCGCGGGAGCGGTCCACGAAGCGGACTACGCTCCCGCTCCCAGGTCGGGTGAAGTCCGTGCCGACGCACCTCGGTACGGGCTTCACCCCGACCTCGCTGCCTTCCCCGGCGCGGGCTGTGCTGAGCTGACCGGGTGACATCGCCGCAGCACTGGACCCTGACCGGCCACGCCGGCACGCTCGCCGGCCGCACCTGGCCCGCGCCCTACCCACGATGGCTGGTCCTGCTGTCCCCCGGCTACGCCGATCATGTCGGCCGGTACGCCGAACTGGCCGAGGTGCTCGTCGACTCGGGCGCGGTGGTGTTCGGCCACGACCACGCCGGACACGGCGAGTCGGCCGGCGAGCGCGGTCTGATCACCGACATCGAGGCCGCCGTCGACGATCAGTACGAAGTGGTCTCCCTTGCCCGGAAACAGTATCCGGACCTGCCGATCGTCCTGATCGGACACTCGATCGGCGGCACGGTGGCCACCAGGCTGGCCCAGCGGTATCCGACCGCGCTGACCGCGCTGGTGCTCGCCGGGCCACTGCTGGGCACCTGGCCGGGCGTCGACCTGCTCGACCAGGACCCGCTGCCGGCGCTCGCCGTGGACCCCGACCTGCTCTCCCGCGACCCGGCGGCGGTCGCCGCGTTCCGGGCCGATCCGCTGGTCTGGCACGGCCCGTTCGCCCACGGCACACTCGCCGCACTCGACGAGATGCTGCGCACCATCGACTTCGACCACCCGCTCGGCGACGACCTGCCCGGCCTGTGGCTGCACGGGATGGACGACGAGATCGCGCCCGAGGCGGAGACGCGCACCGGCATGGACCGCATCCGCGGCCTGCGGTTCGAGGAGCACATCTACCCGGGCGCGCGGCACGACGTGTTCCACGAGACCAACGTCGACCAGGTCCGGACCGACCTGATCGACTTCCTGAACCGGACGCTGGCCGGGTAGCGGCTCAGCCTGCGGGCTCGTCGGCCGGCGGGGTGGCGCCCTGGTCGTCGAGGAATCGGGTGACCAGGCCACGCACGATGGTCGCCATCGAGAACCCGTGCGCCGCCGACCACGCGCGCAGGGTGGCGTGCAGTTCACTGGGCAGCCGGACCGGGACCACCTGGCTGTCCCCGCGCAGGGAACCCGCGGCGGCAGCGGAGGCGTGCAGCGCGGAATGGATGTGCGCCGGCATCGGGTCGAGCCCGCCGCTGTGGTTCTCGGTGTTGTGCAACCGGCTGATCAGGCCACCACGACCGAGGCCGGTGTAGATCCAGGTGTTCACCCGCTGTCGTTCAGCCGGGGTGAGATGCTCCAGTGCCGCCGCCAACAGTTCCGTCGCGGTCCGCTCCGGCTGGTCCGGCTGATCCGGCATGACAGTTCCTTCCGATATCGATTCCGATATCGCCACAGTATCGCGAGGTATCGGCGGAGCGGTGGTTCTTGTCCGATTTGTTCAAGACCGGGCGACGGCCGGGCCGTAGCGTGCCGGGCATGGGTATCGACTTCGCCAGCCGTGTGGACCGGGCCGAGCAGGCCATCTGGGCCGACGCCCGGGTGCTGGAGCAACGCCGGTTCGGCCACCATTTCCGCACCCCGGACCCGGCCGGGGTGCGCGCCGCGCTGGCCGGCTACGCCACCGCCGACGGGGGTTACGGCTTCGCGCTGGAACCCGACGGACGCGGGCCGGTCAGCCAGCCGTTGCACGTCGAGTTCGCGCTGGTGGTGCTCGACGAGGTCGGCGCGCTGGACGCCGGCACGGCCGGCCGGGTCGGCGACTACCTGGCGTCGGTGAGTCACCCCGACGGTGGCCTGCCCGCCGTGCACCGCAGCATCCGGGACTACCCGAGGGCGCCGTGGTGGGTGGTCGACGACGGGGACACCGGCTCGCTGATCCCGACCGCGCGGATCGTCTCCCTGTTGCGCCGCAACGGGATCAACCATCCGTGGCTGGCCACGGCGAGTGACTTCTGCTGGCGCCGGATCGAGACGCTGGCCGGCGGGGAGGCCGCCACCCATCCCTACGAAGTGGACAGTGCGGTGGCCTTCCTGGACGCCGCCGACGACCGGGAGCGGGCCACCCGGCCGGCCGAGCGGCTCGGTGAACTCGTGCGGCGCGAAGGCATGGTGCTGGTCGACCCCGACCACCCCGAACTGGCCACCCCGTCCCCCGGCTACGCACCCGGCGAGTGGCACCTGCCGCACGACTACGCGCCCCGCCCGGATTCCCTTGCCCGGCCGTGGTTCTCCGACGCGGAGTTCGAGCGGGGACTGGATTTCCTGGCCGCCGAACAGGACGCGGCGGGTGGCTGGCCGGTGCGCTGGGCCAACTGGTCGGCGGGCGCCTTCCGCGAGTGGCGCGGCCCGGCGACGGTCCGCGCGCTGCTCACCCTGCGCGAGTTCGGCCACTGACCGGGCGCGCGGTTCCGGCGGTCCTGGTTCAGTCGCTGATCAGCCGGCCCAGCGGCACGCCGGCCAGCGCGCGCACGTCCCGGGCCAGGTGCGCCTGGTCGGCGAAGCCGGTCTCGGCGGCCACCCGGGCGAACGGCACGCCCATCCGGGCCAGGTCGACCGCTCGGGTGAACCGGGCCACCCGCTGAACGACCTTGGGGGCGTACCCGAAGGCCGCCAGGCAGCGGCGGTGCAGCGAGCGCTCGCTGACACCGAGCCGGTCGGCCAGCCGGGCCACCGGTTCACCGGCACGCAGGCCGGCCCGGATCGCCGGCAGCAGCGGGTCCAGTTCGGCGGCGCGCAACCGGCCGGCGGCGTAGGACCGCAGCGCCTCCGCCGGGTCGGCACCGGCCAGCCCGTCGAGCAGGGCGGTGGGCACCGGGCCGAGTTCGGCCAGGGTCGGGCGGGCGTCGGTGAGCTCGTCGGCCGGCAGGCCGAGCACGGCGGGCGCGACACCGGGCGCCAGCCGGACGCCGACGAGGACACCGGGTTCGGTGCGAGCCAGCACCGGACCGGTGTCCGGACCGGCCACGAACAGGTGATGGCCGGACCAGATCAGATCCACGCAGCCGTCCGGCATGATCCGGTACTCGCGTGTCTCGCCGGGGCCGGTCGTCCGGGTCCACAGGCAGGTCAGCGCGCCGCCGAGCGTGTCAGCCGGCGCCCACTCCCGATAGCTGTCCACCCGAGCCTCCCCTACCTCCAACGGTAGTCCCGACCACCGACCGGGGGTAGCGTCGCCGCGTGGACCTCAAGATCCCCGTATCGGGCGCCGACCTCACCATCAACGGCTATCTCGCGCTGCCGCAGCCGGCGGTGTCCGGCCCCGGACCGTGGCCCGGCGTGGTGATCGTGCACGACGCGTTCGGCATGTCCGACGACACCCGCGCGATCGCCGAGCGGTTCGCCACCGCGGGCTACGTCGCGCTCGCGCCCGACCTCTACACCCGCGGTGGCTTCGCCCGCTGCGTGCGCAGCGTCTTCGGCCAGCTGAAGGCGGGCAGCGGGCAGGCCCTGGACGACATCGAGGCGGCCCGCGCGCTGCTGGCCGAGCGCACCGACTGCACCGGCCGGATCGGGGTGGCCGGGTTCTGCATGGGCGGTGGCTTCGCGCTGCTGGTCGCGCCGCGCGGGTTCGACGCGAGTGCGCCCTACTACGGGCCGCTGCTGGCCGACGAGAACTCGCTGGACGGCGCCTGCCCGATCATCGCCAGCTTCGGCGGCAAGGACCGTGGCCTTGCCGAACTGCCGGGCAAGTTGGAAAAGCTGCTCACCGAGCGGAACGTGCCGCACGACATCAAGGTCTACCCGGAGGCCGGGCACGCCTTCGCCAACCGGCTCAGCCTCGGCCCGCTGGGCCCGATCCTGCGGGTCACCATGGGCATGGGCTACCACCACGAGTCCAGTGAGGACGCCTGGCGCCGGGTGCTCGGCTTCTTCGCCGAGCACCTCGGCAGCACTGCGTCCTGACGGTGCTGACCGTGCTCTGACGGTGTCCTGACCGCGTCCTGACCGCGTCCTGACCGCGTCCTGACCGTGGTCAGGCGACTCCGGTGAAGGCGAGCATGCGCTCCCACGCGTCCGCGCAGGCATCGGCCCACTCGGCGAAGCCGCGGTCGAAGAACGAGTGCGGCGCACCCTCGTAGGTGCGCATCTCGTGTTCCTTGTCCAGCGCGGTCAGCCGCGCTTCGAGGGCGTCGAAGTCGGCCGCCGAGGTGACCTGGTCGGCGCCGGCGATCAGCATCAGCAGCGGCCTGCGCAGGTCCGCCAGCACGTCCTCGACCATGCTCGGCCGGCCGTAGAAGCCGATCGCGCCGGCGATGTCCAGGTCGCTGGCGGCCAACCGCCAGGAGTGGCTGCCGCCGAAGCAGTAGCCGACGGTGAACACCGGGCCGTCGGTGCTCTCCCGCAGCAGCGACAGCGCGGCCCGGGCGTCCTCGACCACGTCGGCCGGGACGACCTTGGGCACGTGCTGCTGCCAGTCGAAGTCGTCGCCGCGATCGCCGAGCCCGGCGGTGCGGCCGAAGTAGTCGATCGCCACGGCGTGGAAACCGGCCTCGGCGAACCGCGTGGCCAGTTCCTCGTAGTACGGGTGCAGGCCACGGATGTCCGGCAGGACGATCATGGCGCGGCCGTTGGGGGTCGCCGGGGTCGCCTGGAAGGCGCGGAACCGGGTGCCGTCGGCCGAGGTCAGCTCGACCGGGCCGGCCGAGGCGACCTCGCCGGCGATCGGCGGCGCGGGCGGGCGGCTGTCATCGCTGTGGCACATGGGATCTCCTCGCGCTGGTGGGTGCCTAGAGGGAGCGGGTGTAACCGCCGTCGACGGTCAACGTGGTACCGGTCAGGTAGGACGCCGCCGGGGACAGCGCGAACGCGGCGACCCGGCCGAACTCCGCGGGATCGCCGATCCGGCGCAGCGGGATGCCGGCGATCCGCTTCTCCCGGGATTCCGGGTCGGCGTAGATCTCCTTGCCCCGCTCGGTCTCGTAGGCGCCGGGCAGCAGGCTGACCACCCGGACGCCGCGCGGCCCGACCTCGTCGGCCAGCGTCTTGGCGGCCATCGCCAGGCCCGGTCGCAACCCGTTGGAGATGGCCAGCCCGGGTAGCGGCTCGCGCACCGAGGTGGACAGCACCAGGCCGATCGCGCCGCCCTCGGGCAGTTCCCCGGCCACCCGCCGGACCAGCCGGACGGTACCCAGGAAGATCGACTCGAACGCGGCCCGCCAGGCGTCCGGCTCGGTGCCGACGACCCCGCCGGGCGGTGGCCCGCCGACGCTCACCAGCAGGCCGTCCACCCGACCGAAGGCGTCGGTGGCCCGCTCGACCAGGCGGTCGGCCAGGCTGACGTGGGCGTTGTCGGCGACCACCCCGACCGCGCCCGCGCCGAGCCGCGCGACGGCCGCGTCGACGTTCGCCGCCGACCGCGAGGACAACACCACCCTGGCCCCGTCCGCGACCAGCGCGGACGCCGTCGCGAAGCCGAGTCCCTTGCTGCCGCCGGTGATCAGGTACACCCGGTCGGCCAGGCCCAGATCCATGCGATCGATCCTCCCCCAACCACTACGTGGGACGCCTCGCGGGGGGAATGGACACCTGCGGGACAATCCACCACACGATGGAGGACAGGGTCGATCTGCTGGTGACGGTGGTGCTCGTCGCCGAGGACGAGCGAGCCGCCCGCCGGGCCTGCGCGGAACTGCGCGGGAACGTCGACGGGCGGATCGTGGAGTCGGCGGACTGCACGGCCGAAGAGCCGGAATGCTGGTCGGTGACGATGCGGGTGCCGACCGAGGAGCGCGCGACGCACAACGTCGGCGCGCCGCTGGCGCGCGCCGTGCGGCAGTTCGTGCGCACCCTCGGCCACGGTTTCGACACCCCCAGGGTGGCCTGTGAGCCGCCGACGGCGTGGACCGTCGTGGACGACCCGGAGGCACTGGCCGCGCTCGTGCCGGGCGCGGAGCGGCTGCTCGTCGAGGCATGGTTCGGCGGTGACCCCTACCCGCCCGCGCCGGACGAGCCGGAACCCGCGTGGCCGGAGTTCGGTCCGGACGACCAGCAGGACGATCCCGACGACGAGTCGGCCGACGAGTACGGTGACGAACCCGACGACGAACCCGGGCCCGAGGACGAGGACGAGGACGAGCCGGAGATTCCGGCTCAGGCCGCCGCCGAACCGGAGCCGGTGGCCACCCGACCGGCTGATCATCCGGTGTCCATCGCGGCTGCACCCATTCCGGTGACGAAGCCGATGTCGGGCACCGTGCTTCCGCCCGTGCGAACGACCGAGCAGCCGGTCACCCGGCCGACCGGGCCCGCACACGCCGAGCGGCGGCCCAATCGGCCGCCGGCCGGCACCGGCACCGGCGGCTGTCACCTGACGCTCACCGTGGACGTGCTCACCGACCGCGAGTCCGGCGCCGAGTGGCAGGCCCGCGCGGTGGCCAGTCGGATCTCCCGGACCGCCCAGCTGACCGGAATCACCCAGGTGGACGGGATTCTGCGGGTCCACGTCGACCTCGGCGACGCGCCGACCTCCGCGCCGCAGACGGTGCTCACCGCGGTGTCCGCCTTGGACCGCAAGGGCTGGTCGGCGCTGCGCTGGGAAGGTGAGACGGCGATCACCAATTGGAACGCCGCGCCGCGGCCGACCGCCGGGATCATCGCACTGGAGCTGTCCTCCCGACCGGGGCCCAAGCGGCGCAAGCACTGAGCGGCCGTGCGGCGCAGTCGCACCGACCGGGTGACCGACCGTGTCGCCCCCGTTTCCCAGCGCACTCGACGCGCCCCCGGAGCGCGGCGTTCGACCAGTAGAAGTGCACTTCTTGACCCGCAAGAAGGACGGCGGTTGCATGGACCGTGGGGGCGAACGATAACTTCCACCCCTACAGCTCCAACATCAACAACAACTTCAGGAGAGCCACCGGCAATGGCAAGCGTCGAGGAAGTTCGGGCCGGGATCGCGCAGGCGAACGAGCAGGCGAAGCAGAGTTTCGCCGCCCTTCAGCAGGCGGTTTCCACACTCGAACAGGCGCAGGGCGCACTGACCGCGGTCACCCAGGGCAGTGCGCAGAGTGAGGCCGAGGACGCCAACCGGATGTTCGCCGAGGCGATCAGGTCGATCGGGGAAGCCCAGCAGAGCGTCAACGCGGGAATCTCCACGGCCGAGAGTTACGCGGGCCGGTTGTAGCGACGATGTCGATCGAGGCGATCGCCGCCGCCCTCGCCGAGGTACGGGACGAGTTGCTGGTCGCCCACCATCAGGTGACCGTCGGCCGGGACCGGCTGGCCGAAGCGGTGGGCACGCTGACCACGTTGGAACGCAACCACCCGGGTTCGTTGTCACCGCCGGAGTTCCGGGAGGCCGAGGACCGGCTCGCCCGGGGCCTGGAAGCCATTGTCGGCGGGGTGGCGGCCATTGACGAGTTCCGGGCGAAACTGTAGTCGTCGGCACTGTCTGGGGGCGACGGCCGGGCAGAGCCGGTATTTTGGTGGTATCGGCTTCAAGGATCGACAGCCCACGCGAGGAGTGCTCTGGTGAGCAGGCGCGTCGAGCGGCGCGACAGGATCATGTTCGCGCTCGGCAGGTTCCGGGAGGCCATCGGTATCGCTCTCGGCGTCGCGGTGCGGGACCACAACTACGCCACTGAGCGACACGCTCGGGTGATGACCGAGTTGTGGTTGCGGGACAAGGGAATCGACCGCGCGATGGCCGACCCGGCACTGGCCGCGGTGCTGGCCAACCCCCGAATGGGCGATATCCGGGGGCAACTGGAGGCCGACCGGGAGGCCCACTTCGGCAGCTGGACGGCGGGCGGTCCGGCCCAACTGGCCGGGCTCGTGGGCGAGGCCGCGCCGGGGGCGGCCGGGGAGATCCCGGAGCACTGGCTGGGCCGACCGGGCACTGCCGACGGCACCGGGCAGATGCCGCAGTTGTGGCGGATCGGTAGCGCGACCTCCGACAGCGCACCACGGGCGGTGTCGTTCCCGGTCGCGGTGCCGCTGCTGGATTCCGCGCACCTGCACGTGTCCACCACCCCGGAGAGCCACGCGGCGGCCGAGAGCATGGTGGAAACGCTGCTGCTGCGGGCGTTGAGCTACTTCCAGCCCGGGCTGGTGCAGGTCCACCTGTGGGACACCGGCCAGCTGACCGGGCCGCTGCCCGGCCTCTACCCGCTGACCCGGGCCGGTCTGCTGACCGTGCACGACCCGGCCCGGCCACAGGACCTGCTCGACGAGCTGTCCGAGCACATCCGCCGGGTGCACTCCGGTGTGCTGGCCGGCGGCCACACCTCGGTGCAGGCCAGCAGCGGGCGGGCCGGCCGGCGGACCGAGCCGTGGCGGATCGCGGTGCTGTTCGGCAAGCACGAGCGGCTGCCCGACCAACAGCAGCAGCAGTTGCAGCGGATCGCCCGCAACGGTCTGGTCTGCGGGGTGCAGCTGATCGTGGTGGACATCCCGGTGACGGTGAACAGTCCGATGGAGACGGTCACCTTCACCGGCCCGAACACGGCCCGCACGTCGATGACCGGACAGCACATCACGATGCGGCCCGACCCGGCACTACCGCGCGCCGAGGTGCCCACCGCGTGCGCGGTGATCGCCGAGGGCTTCGAGGAGCGCAAGGCGCGCCTGGGCGCGTTCGCCGACCTGCTGCCCGATCAGTTCTGGACGATGTCCTCGGAGGGCGGACTGGTCACCCCGGTCGGCTTCCACGACGGCGTCCCGGTGGACGTGGTGCTCGGCGACTCCTCGCCGCACGCACTGGTCGGCGGGCCGAGCGGGTCGGGCAAGACCAACTTCCTCTACGCACTGCTGGGTGGGCTCGCCGCGCGCTACTCCCCCGACGAACTAGAGCTGTACCTGTTGGACTTCAAGGAAGGCGTGTCGTTCGCGCAGTTCACCCCGGGCCGCAAGGACCCGAGCTGGCTGCCGCACGCCCGGCTGGTCGGCGTGAACGTCAACGCCGACCGCGAGTTCGGCGTCGCGCTGCTGCGTTTCCTGGCCGACCGGATGCGCCAGCGCGCGGACGCGGCCAAGCAGCACGAGGTGACCAAACTGGAGGAACTGCGCGCCGAGGACCCGGACACCAACTGGCCGCGGATCGTCGCGGTGATCGACGAGTTCCAGTTCCTGTTCAGCGGCGGTGACCAGGTGGCCGCCGAGGCGGCGCAACTGCTGGAGGACGTGGCCCGGCGGGGTCGCTCGCAGGGCATCCACCTCGTGCTGGCCAGCCAGGACGTGTCCGGCATCGAGGCGTTCTGGGGCAGGCCGGCGATCTTCGAGCAGTTCATTCTGCGGATCGCGCTGCCCAAGGCGCGCCGGGTGCTGGTGGACAACACCAATGAGGCGGCCGTCGACCTGCCCCGCTGGCACGCCGTGGTCAACCACGAATCCGGTGTGCGGCTGGGCAACCAGCTCGCCCGCATCCCGGACGCGACCGCCCGGCACACCTTCGACGACCTGCAACGCCGGCTCTACGACCAGCGCCCGGCCGACCTCGAACCACCGCAGCTCTTCGACGGCAGCCGGGTGCCCGCGCTGTCGGCGACGCCGGACTTCCACGCCCTGATGCCCGACGACCAGGAGGCCCCGTTCGCGTTGCTCGGCCAGGTGATCGACGTGGCCGGCAGCGCGGCCGGCAGCGCGCTGGTCAGTGCGCCCGGCCGCAACCTCGCGGTGATCGGCTCGTCGGTGACCGACGCCGCCAGCGTGCTCGGCGCGGCGGTGCTTTCCCTTGCCCGACAACATGATCCGGGTACCGCGCGGTTCACCCTGCTGCCGCTGGTGCAGGGCAGCGCGGCCGCGGTCGAGGCGCTCGAACTGCAACTCGCGGCCGCCGGCCACGAGGTGGCCGTGCTCGGCCGCACCGACCTGACCAAACTGCTGGCCGAACTCGCCGCCGAACTGGTACAGGCCCGGTCGGCCGGCGGCGGCGAGCGGATGCGCCCGCACTACCTGGTGGGCTACGGCATCGACGCGGCGCACAGCCTGCTGGAGACGCGCGAGGTGGGCGTGATCGCCAGCGGGCTGGACGACCTGCGGGCGGTGCTGCGCAACGGACCGCAGGAACGCACGCACGTGCTCGGCTGGTGGCGCGGGGTGGGCCGGCTGCGGGCCAGCCTGCCGATCGGGTCGGTGGAGGACATCGGCCCGTGGATCGCCTTCGACGTGCAGGGCCAGGAACTCACCCCGCTCGCGCCCGGCCAGCTGCGGATCAACTGGTCGCCCCGGCCGGGCCGAGGACTGTTCTTCGACCGGTTCGCGCACGCCCGGCCGCAGGTGATCATCCCGTTCGACGTACGGACCGTCGACGTGCGGACCGAAGCCGGATCGGGGTCGTGATGAACGAGCGCGGTAACGAGGGTGCCGGCGACGCGGTGCGCCGGTACAAGCAGTTGGCCGCCGGCAACGACGAGGCGCTCAGCCGGATGCGCGCCTACGACCACGCGCGGGCCGAGGCACTGCGCCAGGACCTGGTCCGGGTGTGGCAGGAACTGGCTGAGGCCGCCGAGCGGGAGCGGGTCAGCCGGGCGGTGTCCCGGGCGTACTGGGAGACCGCCGTCGAGGAGCTGTGGAAGGAACGCTGGCTGCCGGTGCCGCCGCCGCCCGAGCCGACCCCGGTGGGCCAGGACGCGGACCTGCTGCGCAGCGACGCCGACGTGGAGCGCACCCACGAGACGCTGCACGAGACGCTGCGCCGGCAGCCGCTGCTGCCCCGCCGCAGGTCCGACGACCCGCTGCCCGAGGACTGACGCGCCGCCGGCCGCCGTGCGAAATCCCGCCGGTTGGCGCACGGTTACAGCGAAGCGAGAACAGCCCACCCGAGTCGAGGAGGACACGTGACGGGTCCAGCACCGGCGAAAGCCCTGGAAGTGCGGTTGGCATCCCGCCCGACGGGCTGGCCGACGGCGGAGAACTTCGACATCGTCGAGGTCGAGGTCCCGCAACCGGGTGATGGCCAACTCCTGGTCCGCAACCTGGTGATGAGCGTCGACCCGTACATGCGCGGCCGGATGAACGACGCCAAGTCCTATGCGCCGCCGTTCCAGCTCGGCAAGCCGCTGCAGGGCGCCGCGGTCGGGGAGGTGGTCGAGTCCAGGTCGCCGGACTTCCAGCCGGGTGACACGGTGGTGCACGGGCTGGGCTGGCGCGAGTACGCGGTGCTCGACGCGAGGCACGCGGCCAGGATCGACTCCTCGGTGGCGCCGCTGGGCGCCTACCTCAACGTGCTGGGCATGCCCGGGCTGACCGCGTACGCCGGTCTGGTCGCGGTGGCCAGGTTGCAGCCGGGCGACGTGGTGTTCGTGTCCGGCGCGGCCGGCGCGGTGGGGTCGCTGGCCGGCCAGATCGCCAAGCTGCGCGGCGCCGCCCGGGTGGTCGGCAGCGCGGGTTCGGCGGACAAGGTGCGCCACCTGGTCGAGGACCTCGGCTTCGACGCGGCGTTCAACTACAAGGACGGCTCGCTCACCAAGCAGTTGGCGGCCGCGGCGCCCGACGGGATCGACGTGTACTTCGACAACGTCGGCGGCGACCACCTTGAGGCCGCGCTCAACGTGCTCAACACGCACGGCCGGGTGGCGGTCTGCGGGATGATCTCGTCCTACAACGCGACCGAAGGTTCGGCCGCGCCGCGAAACCTGCCGGAGATCGTCAAGAAACGGCTGCTGGTACAGGGTTTCCTCGTCAGCGACCACGAGAACCTGCGCGCCGACTTCCAACGCGAGGTGGGCGGCTGGGTGGCCGGTGCCGAACTGGTCCATCGGCAGACCACAGTGGACGGTCTGCGCAACGCGCCGGACGCGTTCCTGGACATGATGCGCGGTGCCAACACCGGCAAGATGCTGGTCAATATCAACAAAAGCTGATCATCACGGCGGGTGTGCCCGCGCCGGGTGTCGACACTCGACGTGGGCACGCCTGTATCATCTCGGCCGGCCAGGACAGGTGATGCCAGGAATCCGACCGGACACCGGTGGCCGGTATCCTGCTGATGATCGTCTCACGGGCGGCTCCCCGACCTGCGTCCCGCGATGCGGCGGGCGGTCGTGACCCAGAAGGGATCACCGTGGCTGAAGTGGCACTGGAGGTCGAAGGCATCAGCAAGCGCTACGGCGAGATCGTCGCCCTGCGCGAGCTGAGCCTCGCGGTGCGCCCCGGTGAGATCTTCGGGCTCGTCGGCGACGCGGGCGCGGGCAAGACGACGGCGCTGCGGATCATCGCCGGCCTGGTGCCGGCCGACGACGGCGAGGTGCACTGGCGGTCGCGGCCGGAGAGCCCGGCGGCGGGGGCGCGGCTGGGCTACCTGCCGCAGCGACGCGGCCTGCACCCGAGAATGAAGCTGCTCGACCACCTGGTGTATCTGGCCGAGCTGCACGGGTTGAGCACGAACACGGCGCACCGCAACGCACAGCTCTGGGTGGACCGGCTCGGCCTCCGTCCATATCGGACAGAACAGATCCGGAACCTGAGCGAGGACAACAAGAGGCGTACCCAGCTGGCGGCGGCGATGGTGCACGAGCCGGACGGCGTCGTGCTGGACGAGCCGTTCGCCGAGCTGTCCGCGCCGGACCTGGAACTGTTGGCGAACGTGTTGCGGGACAAGGCACAGTTCGGCAGTACGGTGCTGTTCGCGAGCGCCGACGCCGAACTCGCCGAACGGGTATGTGACCGGGTCCTGATGATCCACGGTGGACAGGCGCTGGCCGACGGCACGGTCGACGAACTACGCGGCCGGTGCCCGGTGACCCTGGTGGTCGACGTGGCCGAGGCCGAACCCGACTGGGCCGCCGAGATCCCCGGCAGCCGGGTGCGCGAGCGGACCGGTTCCCGCGCCGTGCTCGAACTCGACCAGGAGACGGACGCGCAGGCGGTGCTCGCGATCGCGCAGGCGGCCGGACCGGTGGTCGAGTTCTGCCGGCGACAGCCGAGCCTGGCCGAGCTGTACCGGCACGTGGTGATGGCCGGGAGTGATTCACCGTGACGGCGGCGAGTGTCCGGCTCCAGGTCCGGCACACCCGCGCACGGCCTGGTCACGGCGATTCGGCGGCGAGCGGCGGCGGTGCGCCGTGATGCAGTCGGAGAGCCGGATACCGGATTCCCTGCGACAGGTCTGGCTGGTCGCCCGGCGGGAGATCTCCGGCCGGGTGCTCACCCGGTCGGTCGTGCTGGGCACCGCCGCGCTCGTGGTCCTGCTCGCCGGTTACCTCATCCTCCAGGGCGCGGTCTTCGACCGGTCCTCGACAACCCGGATCGGGCTGGTCGGGCAGGCCATCGGGCTGGAGACCGGGCTGGAGTCCGACGCCCAGGCGCTGGGCATCGCGGTGAACCTCAGTCAGGTCTCGACCGTCACCGAGGGCACCGACCAGGTCCGCGACGGCCAACTCGACGTGCTCGTCTCCGGTGCCATCGACACCCTCCAGGTCACCGTCGCCGACCACCTCGACGACCGGCTGCGAGTCGCGCTGAACAGCCTCGTGCGCAATCAGGCCCTGGACGCCCAACTCGCCGAGGCCGGCATTCGGCCATCGGATGTGGACGGTGTGCTCGCCAAGGCCGGCATCCGGCAGGTGATCCAACTCCAGGCGAGCGACCCGCAGCGCACCCGCCACCTCGCCGTCGGGCTGGTGATGGTCATCCTGTTGGGTTGCTCGCTGGCCGGGTTCGGCATCCTGGCCGTGCGCGGGGTGGTCGAGGACAAGGTCGGCGGGGTGGTCGAGGGGCTGCTGGCGGTGGTCAGACCGGCCCAGTTGTTCGCCGGGCGGCTGATCGGCCTTGGGCTCGTCGGCCTCGCCCAACTGCTCGGCGTCGGGCTGATCGGGCTGCTGGTCGCGGTGGTCACCGGCGTCGCCGGCACGGTCGGCGGAGCCGGCGCCATTCTCGGCGTGCTGGGCATCGGGCTGGCCTGGTTCGCGCTCGGCTTCGGGCTCTACGCCACCGTGCTCGTCGCGGTCGCCTCGCTGATCTCCCGGCCCGAGGACGTCGGGCGGGTCAGCACACCGGTCGCGGTGGTCGGCGTGGTCGTGTTCGTGCTCGGCGTCGCCCTGCTGGTGCGCTCGCCGGGCGGCATGGTGACCGCGGTGCTGTCCGTGCTGCCGCCGTTCGCCCCGGTGCTGCTGCCCGGCCGGCTCGCGCTCGGGGCGGTGCCGGGGTGGCAGCTGGGGCTGGCGGTGCCGTTGATGGTGTTGAGCATCGGCGCCCTCGGCTGGGTCAGCGCCCGGATCTACCGGAATTCGCTGCTGCGCGACGAGAGCCCGGTCCGGCTGCGCGACGTGCTGCGCTGATCCCGGAAAGACCGACCCCGCAAACCTGACCCCGGAAAGACAGCGGGACGACACGCACGGAAGTCCCGCGAGTGTCGTCCCGGTGACCGATCGCGCCGAGCTCCCGATGCGGGCGCCCGGCGCGACTTGTCAGTGCTGCGTCAATGCTGCTTCAGTTCAGTGCTGTGTCAACTGCGGTGTCAGCGGCTTTCCAGCGGCTTGAAGTCCCGCTCGGTGGGGCCGATGTAGACCTGCCGCGGGCGGCCGATCTTGGTGGCCGGGTCCTTGACCATCTCGCGCCAGTGCGCGATCCAGCCGGGCAGCCGGCCGATGGCGAACAGCACGGTGAACATCCGGGTCGGGAAGCCCATCGCGCGGTAGATCAGGCCGGTGTAGAAGTCGACGTTCGGGTAGAGCTTGCGCGAGACGAAGTAGTCGTCGGAGAGCGCGCGCTCCTCAAGCTGCTTGGCGATGTCCAGCAGGTGGTCGTTGACGCCGAGCTTCTCCAGCACCTCGTCGGCGAACTGCTTGACGATCTTCGCCCGCGGGTCGTAGTTCTTGTAGACCCGGTGACCGAAGCCCATCAGCTTCACACCGTCTTCTTTGTTCTTCACCTTGTTCACGAACGAGTCGACATCGCCGCCGGAGGCCTTGATCTCCTGCAACATGTCCATCACCGCGCTGTTGGCCCCGCCGTGCAGCGGGCCGAACAGGGCGTTGATCCCGGCCGAGATGCTGGCGAACAGGTTCGCCTCCGACGAGCCGACCAGCCGCACCGTCGAGGTGGAACAGTTCTGCTCGTGGTCGGCGTGCAGGATGAACAGCGTGTCCAGGGCCTTGGCCAGGACCGGGTCGACCTCGTACTCCTCGGCCGGCACGCCGAAGGTCAGCCGGAGGAAGTTCTCCACCAGGCCCAGCGAGTTGTCCGGGTACAGGAACGGCTGCCCGACCGAACGCTTGAACGCGTACGCGGCCAGCGTCGGCACCTTCGCCAACAGCCTTATGGTCGACAACTCGACATTCGGCTCGTCGAACGGATTCAGGCTGTCCTGGTAGAAAGTGGAAAGCGCGGACACCGCGGACGAAAGCACGGGCATCGGGTGCGCGTCGGGCGGGAAGCCCTCGAAGAAGCGCTTCAGGTCCTCGTGCAACAGGGTGTGCCGCTTGATCTTGCCGGTGAAGTCGTCCAACTGCGCCTGGGTGGGCAGTTCGCCGTGGATCAGCAGGTAGCTGACCTCCACGAAACTGGACTTCTGGGCCAGCTGGTCGATCGGGTAACCGCGGTAGCGCAGAATGCCGGCATCGCCGTCAATGTAGGTGATCTCCGAGGAACACGCGGCGGTGTTCACAAAGCCGGGGTCCAGCGTCACCATGCCGGTGGTCGACAGCAACTTGGCGACGTCGATTCCCGCCGCCCCCTCGGTGGCCGGTTTGACCGACAAATCTAGTTCGCCGCCTGGGTGACGCAGCGCTACAGTGCTGGCTCCGGGGGTCGCGTCGGGCATACGAGTCCCTCTCACGCTTGGACGGGGACGGCACTAAGGGCCGGTCGAGCGGTACGCCGACCGGACGTGCGAAACTCCGTCGGCGACCTCACGTGACCACTCGGTCGGGATGGCCGACCGCAGCACCGCCCCGTTGGGGTCTGAGTCAATTACCACGCTAGTAGGCATTACGCCGTACGGACAGCCGAAGCGACCATCGGCTCGGCCACATGGGATGACAGTCACACGCAACCGGTCGCCCGAATGCGCGTCATAAGGACGGGTACCGTGTGACCCGTCCGTGTCTGATGATGATCACTGAAAGTAACTATTTCCTAGCCCTGACGTGAGCGTATGTCGACTGCAGCCAGCCCCCGCCTCCAGAACATAGTGCACAGCACGCCAGCTCAACGGCTGCCGTGGCACCACCGTTACCGGTCTAAGCCGCTGGTCGTGGCGGTGTGCCTGGTGAGCCTCGCCGTGCTGGTCACGTCGGCTGTGCACCTCTACACGCAGAGCCCGCCGGCCTTCATGGACCTCAACGTCTACCGCGAGGGCGTGCAGGCGTGGTGGCACGGCAAGGACATGTACGGCACGCTGCCGATCACCATCGCGGGCATTTACCTTCCGTTTATCTATCCCCCGTTCGCGGCAGTGATCTTCGGCCCGTTGGCCGCCCTGCCATGGGCGGTGGCAGCGATCACCATGCTGACCATTTCCCTGGTCAGCCTGCTTGTCGTGATTTACCTCACGGTTCGACACGTCTGGCCGGCCGGTGGTGTGCGCGGTGCGGTGCTGGCCACCGCGGTGCTCGCCGCGCTGTCGATGAAGCTGCAACCGGTCTGGGACACGCTCTGGTTCGGCCAGGTCAACCTGCTGCTGATGCTGCTGGTCGCGCTGGACTGTCTGGTGGCCCGGCCGAAGTGGCCACGCGGGCTGCTGATCGGCATCGCCGCCGCGGTCAAGCTCACCCCGGCCGTGTTCGTGCTGTACTTCCTGCTGCGCAAGGACTACAAGGCCGCGCTCACCTCCGCGATCAGCGGGCTGGCGGCCACCCTGCTGGGCTTCGTGGTCAACTGGTCGGGCTCGGTGGAGTACTGGTTCGGCGCCACCGGCGGGGCCCGCTCGGTCAGCGGCTCGACCTACTACACGAACCAGACGATCGACGCGTTCTTCGCCCGGCTCGATCTGGCCAAGCACGAGCAGAGCGTGCTGTGGATCGCGGTGACCGCGGTGGTGTTCGTGTTCGCCGTGGCGGCCATCCGCCGAGCGCACGCGCTGGAGAACGCGCCGCTGGCGATGGCGCTCACCGGCTGCTTCGGCCTGCTCGCCTCGCCGACCTCCTGGGGCCACCACTGGGTGTACGTGGTGCCCGGCCTGATCGTGATGGCCGCCTACGCGGCGAAGCGGCTCGGCGGCGGTGGCTACCCGGCAGCGGGCCGGTACCGGACCCGGGTGCGCTGGGCGGCGGCGTTCGTGTTCACCGCACTGGTGTTCTGGTACGCGCCGTTCGAACTGCTGCCGCACGCCAACAATCTCGAACTCACCTGGAACTGGCTCCAGCAGATCCCCGGCAACAGCTACACCATCGTGGGCATCGCGCTGCTGGTGATCTTCGGCGCGCCGGAGCTGTCCCGGGTGCTGCGCGACCGGTTCGGCCAGCAGGAGACAGTGACAGCGGACACCGGGCCACCCGACGTGGTAGAGCCAGCCCGGTGATCGCGGTCGGGCCGACCGGCGCCGCGCCAGGAGTCGGCGACCTGCCGCGCCCGCTGTGGCAGCAACAACCTTGGTACCGCTGGAAAGCACTGCTGATCGCCGCGTGGGTGACCGGCGCCACGATCACCGCCGGGTGGACCGCGTGGGTGTTCGTCAAGGCCCCGCACGGCTTCGTCGACCTGGCCGTCTACCGGTTCGGCATCCGGGCCTGGTGGTACGGCGGCGACCTGTACGGCCGGTTGCCGGCCACCGTCGCCGGGCACCTGCCGTTCGTCTACCCGCCGGTGACCGCGCTGCTGCTCGGCCCACTCGCCGTGCCCTCCTGGTCACGTGCGGTCGCGCTGATGCTCGTCCTCTCGGTGGCGGCCATCGGCGTGGTCGAGTACGTGACCGTGCGTCGGGTCTGGCCGGCCGGCGGACGGCGGGGGGCGGCCCTGGCCACCGCGGTCGCGCTGCCACTCGCGCTGGCCCTCGAACCGGTCTGGGACACGCTCTGGTACGGCCAGGTCAACATCGTGCTGATGGCGCTGGTCGTGCTCGACTGCCTGACGCCCGCACCGCGCTGGCCGCGCGGGGTGCTCATCGGCATCGCCGCCGCGATCAAGCTGACCCCGGCCGTGTTCCTGCTGTACTTCTTGCTACGCAAGGACTTCCGCTCGGCAGCCCGACTCGCGCTGACCGCCGCGGCACTGACCGTGCTGGGCTTCGTGGTCAACTGGTCGGGGTCGCTGAAGTACTGGTTCGGCTCCTCCGGCGGCGCCCGGTCGGTCAGCGGATCGGCGTTCTTCACCAACCAGACGATCGACGGCGCGCTGGCCCGACTGAGCCTGCCGCACGTCGAACAGACGCTGCTCTGGCTGGTGCTCTCCGCGCTGGTACTCGCCTTCGGCGCGATCGGCATCCGGCGCGCGCAGCGGCTGGGCGACGCGCCGCTGGCGATGGTGGTCACCGCGGCCTGCGGGCTGATCGTCTCGCCGACCTCGTGGAGCAACCACTGGGTCTACGTGGTCCCGGCGCTGATCGTGCTGGCCGGTTACGCGGTCCGCGGCCGGCACCCCGGCTGGATTCTCGCCGTGCTGCTGGTCGCGCTGACCTTCTGGTCGGCGCCGTTCCTCAACCTGCCCAACGTCCATGGCGCCGAGTTGCACTGGACGCTGCTCCAGCAGTTCCCGGGTAACGCGTTCACCGTGCTCGGCGTCGTCCTGCTGGTCGCCTTCGCCGCACCGGACGTGCCGACCACGGTCAGTTCGCTGCGTGCGAAACTGGCCAACCGCCCTGCTCTGCCCCGTGTGCCGAAGAGGTGAGTCCGAACGTGAGCACGACCCTGGATGCCCGAGCGGACGCGACCGCGCCGGCGGCCCGGCGCGGGTTCGCGGACTGGCGGCACTTCTACCGGTGGCCCGCGGTGCTGATCGTGGCCACGCTGGCCGGTGCCGGGGTCACCGTGCTCTGGCTGGCCGACGTGTACCGGTTGGCGCCGCAGGGGTTCATGGATTTGGACGCCTACCGGTTGGGCGTACAGGCGTGGCTGCACGGCCAGAACATGTACGGCACGCTGCCCAGGACCGACTTCGGCAACGAGCTGCCGTTCATCTATCCGCCGTTCGCGGCAGCGGTGTTCGTGCCGCTGGCCGAGCTGCCCTGGCACGCGATGATCGTCGCGATGATGGCGCTGTCCACGGTCTGCCTGGCCGTGGTCGGCTACCTGACCGCCCGCCGGGTGTGGCCGGGCGGCGGCGCGCGCGGGGCGGTGCTGGTGACCGCGCTGATGGTGCCGCTCTCGCTGACCGCGGAGCCGGTCTGGGACACGTTCTACTTCGGACAGATCAACCTGCTGCTGATGCTGCTGGTCGCGCTGGACTGCCTGGTGGACCGGCCGAAGTGGCCACGCGGGCTGCTGATCGGCATCGCTGCCGCGATCAAGCTGACGCCTGCGGTGTTCTTGCTGTTCTTCTTGCTGCGCAAGGATTATCGCACCAGCACCACGATCGTCGTCTCGGCCGCGGCGGCCAGCCTGATCGGCTTCGTCGCGTCCTGGTCGGGTTCGTGGTTGTACTGGTTCGGCGCCTCCGGCGGCGCCCGGTCGATCAGTGGCACCGGGTTCATCGGCAACCAGTCGATCGACGGCGGGCTGGCCCGGTGGGGGCTGTCCAAGCACGACCAGAACACCTGGTGGCTGCTGCTGGTCGCGGTGGCCCTGGTGTTCGCGGTGATCGGCATCGTCCGGGCGCACCGGATGAGCAACGCGCCGCTGGCGATGGTGGTGACCGCGTGCTTCGGCCTGGTCGCCTCGCCGGTGTCCTGGGGCCACCACTGGGTCTACGCGATCCCGGCGATCGTGGTCATGCTCGCCGTGGGCATCCAGCGCCGGCACGTCGGCTGGCTGCTGGCCGCGGTGGCCACCGCCGTGGTGCTCGCGGTGGTGCCGTTCTTCTACGTGGCCGACGGCGGCACGGTGATGACAGTGACCCAGCAGCTCAAGACGAACGCGTACACCGTGCTGGGCCTGGTGCTGCTGGTCGCGTTCGCGCTGCCACCGATCCTCCGACGGGCCCGGGGCCTGCTGGCCTACCGGGCCGCCTCGGTCGCCGAAGCAGTGCCCGAAGCCAGGCCCGAACCCACGCCCGAGTCCGAGTCCGCGCCGGTCGCCGACCCGGTCTGAGAGCCGGTCAGTCGCCGGTGCGGCCGTCGATCACCTCGCGCAGCAGGTCGGCGTGCCCGTTGTGCCGGGCGTACTCGGCGATCAGGTGCAGGTAGACCGCCCGGAGCGACAGGGTCTCGCCGCGGACCTCGATGGTGTGGTCGAAGGACGTGGCCGCGACGGCCTCGGCGGCCAGCCGGCCCTCGGTGACCAGTCGCTCGTGGTCCTCGGCCGCGCGCGCCGGGTCGAGGTCGTCGAAGTCGGCGTCCACGCCGAGGGCCGGGTCGTACATCGGCGCGAACTGCTGGCCGGCGATGCGCTGCCGCAACCAGGTCCGTTCGACCTTCGCCAGGTGCCTGACCAGGCCGAGCAGCGACAGGTTGGACGGCGCGATCGCCCGCCGGGCGAGTTGCTCGCCGGTCAGGCCGGCGCACTTGCCCAGCAGCACGCTGCGCTGCCAGCGCAGATACCCCTCCAGGATCGGCCGGTCCTCGCCGACGAGCGGCCCCTCCACGGCTGCGGGGGTCGGTGCGGTCCAGGTCGTGGTCGAGGTCATGGCGCCATCGTCGCAGCCGAGGTCAACCGAATTACCCCACCAGCGTGGCGATGTCCGGGCCCCGCACATCGCCACGCCGAGGCCGGTCAGTCGGCGAGTTCGGCCGCGTAGGGCGGTTCGGCGCCGACCCGGCTGACCGTGACGGCGGCCGCGCGGGCGGCGAAACCGAGCGCGTCGGCCCACTCGCCGCCGGACAGCGCGCGCAGCTTGGCCGCCGAGCCGACGCCGTGCCGGTGCAACCAGGCCAGCAGCGCGGCGTGCACGGTGTCGCCGGCGCCGATGGTGTCGGCCACCGTGGTCGGCACCCCGGGCACCTCGATCGGCTCGGCGTCCGCGGTGAACACGGCCAGACCGGCCGCGCCCCTGGTCAGCACGACCGCGGCGACCCCGGCGGCCAGCCAGTCGGCCACCACCGGCCGCACGTCGCTGTCCGCACCGTCGGCGCCGTCCTCGGGCAGGTCGGCCAGCCACCGGACGTCCTCGACCGATGCCTTGAGCACGGTCACCGCCGGCAGCCAGCCGCGGAGGCGCCGCCGGTAGGCCGCCGGGTCGTCGATCAGGCCGGGTCGAATGTTCGGGTCCAGCACGGTCAGCCGGCCACGGGCCGCCTCCCGGCGCAGCATCGCCTCGTACACGCTCGCACCCGGTTCGAGCACCAGCCCGAGGGTGCCGACCGACAGCGCGGTCACCTCGTCGGGCAGCGGGCCCGGGTCGGACACCAGTCGGTCGGCGGTGCCCTGCACGTGGAACGTGTACCGGGCCGAACCGTCCGCGGCGAGGGTGACCACGGCCAGCGTGGTCGGTTCCGGGCCGCGTTGCAGCAGCTCCGTGCTCACCCCGGCGGTGCGCAGCCGGTCGACCAGCGCGTCACCGAAGGCGTCGGTGGACACCCGGGACAGGAACGCGACCGGCACGCCGAGCCGGCCGGCGGCGACGGCCGTGGTGTACGGGCCGCCACCCAGTTGCGGCAGCAGCGGGCCTAGCTCACCTTTCCGAGTGGACGGGTCCGGGACCAGGTCGACCAGGGCCTCACCACCGACAACAATCACTGTCCACCTCATCACTGCGACATCACCACGGGCGTCCGTGAGTTTGCCGGAAAAACGGCCTGCCGTCGGCGGCGGGAGGTAAACTCGGACATCCAATTATCTGACCCCAGACGAATTGGTCCTGTCCGCCACCGTGGAGGAACCCATGCCGGCCGATCGGATGCTGCCCACCACCGAAGCCGAGGACCTGCTGTCGCTGGCCCGTGAGATCGCCACCCATGAACTCGCGCCGCTCGCCGCCCAGTACGAGGAAGAAGCCCGCTTCCCCCGCGAACAGTTCCGGTTGCTCGGCCAGAGCGGCCTGCTCGGACTGCCCTATCCGGAGCAATGGGGCGGTGGCGGCCAGTCCTACGAGATCTACCTACAGGTACTTGAGGAGATCGCCACCAGCTGGATGTCGGTGGGCGTCGGCCTGTCGGTGCACACCATGTCCTGCTATCCGCTGGCGAAGTTCGGCAGCGCGGCCCAGCGCGACCAGTGGCTGCCCGAGCTGCTCGCCGGCGATCTGCTCGGCGCGTACGCGCTGTCCGAGCCGCAGGCCGGTTCCGACGCGGCCGCGCTGTCCGCCCGCGCGGTCCACGACGGCGCCGACTACCTGGTCACCGGCACCAAGGCGTGGATCACCCACGCCGGCGTCGCCGACTTCTACACGATGATGGTGCGCACCTCCGACGACGGCGCGCACGGCGTCAGCTGTCTGCTCGCACCCGCGGACACCCCCGGACTGTCCGCCGCGCGGCCCGAACGCAAGATGGGGCTGACCGGCTCGCCCACCGCCCAGCTGCGGCTGGACCAGGCGCGGATCGCGGCGGACCGGCTGATCGGCGCCGAGGGCGAAGGGCTCAAGATCGCGCTGGACTCGCTCAACTCCGGCCGGCTGGGCATCGCCGCGTGCGCGGTCGGGCTGGCCCAGGCCGCGCTGGACGAGGCGGTCCGCTACGCCGGCCAGCGCACCCAGTTCGGTCGGCCGATCATCGAGTTCCAGGGGCTGGAGTTCCTGCTCGCCGACATGGCCGCCGCGGTCGAGTCGGCGCGGGCCACCTACCTGGAGGCCGCCCGGCGGCGCGACCGCGGGCTGGAGTTCCGCCGGCAGGCGTCGATCGCCAAGCTGATCGCGACCGACGCGGCGATGAAGGTGACCACCGACGCGGTGCAGGTGCTCGGCGGCGCGGGCTACACCCGGGACTTCCCGGTGGAGCGGTACATGCGCGAGGCCAAGGTGCCGCAGATCTTCGAGGGCACCAACCAGATCCAGCGGATGATGATCGCCCGCGAGCTGCGCAAGGTCTGAACACGCAACGGGTCCGGTGCGGACTACCGTCCACACCGGACCGGTTGACGTCAGAAACTACTCGGCGTAGTAACGGTTCGCGACGACGCCCTCGCCGGTCGCGTCGTCGAAGGTGTAGACCTCACGGCCTTCGATGAACACCCGCAGCGCGCGGCTCATCACGTCCAGCGGGTCGCCCGACCAGATCACCACGTCACCGTCCAGACCCGGGGTGAGCGAGCCGACCCGGTCGTCCAGCCGGAGGATCTCGGCCGGGTTGACGGTCAGCGCGCGCAGCGCGGTCTCCCGGTCCAGGCCCTCCTTGACCGCCAGCGTCGCCTGGTGCACCAGGAAGTGGATGGGCACCACCGGGTGGTCGGTGGTGATCGCCAGCTTGACCCCGGCGCGGGCCATGATGCCGGCCGCGCGCAGCGTGCGGTTGCGCAGTTCCACCTTCACCCTGGTGGTGAACAGCGGGCCGAAGATCACCGGGATGTTCTTCTCCGCCAACACGTCCGCCACCAGGTGGCCCTCGGTGCCGTGGTTTACCACGAGCTGGTAGCCGAACTCCTCCGACAGCCGGATCGCGGTCAGGATGTCGTCGGCCCGATGGGTGTGCTGGTCCCAGAGCAGCTCGCCGTTGAGCACCCGCAGCAGGGTGTCCTTGGTCAGGTCGATGTCGACCGGGTCGCCCTTGCCCATCGCGTGCTCGCGCTTGGCCTGGTAGTTCCGCGCGGCGGTGAACGCCTCCCGGATCACCGCGGCGACCCCCAGCCGGGTCGAGGGCGTCTGCCCCTTGTCGCCGTAGACCCGCTTGGGGTTCTCACCCAGAGCGCTCTTCACGCTCACGTCGGTGCGGAAGGCCATCTCGTCGACGTTGCGGCCCCAGGTCTTCACCGCGATGGTCTGGCCGCCGATCGGGTTGCCCGAACCGGGCTTGACCACCGCAGCGGTCACCCCGCCGGACAGCGCGTCGCCGAAGCCGAGCTCGTAGGGGTTGATCCCGTCGATGGCGCGGAACCGGGCGCCGTTCGGGTCGGTCATCTCGTTGGTGTCGTTGCCGGCCCATGCCTCGCCGTCCTCGTGCACCCCGAGATGGCCGTGCGCCTCGATGAACCCGGGCAGCACCCAGGAGCCCTCCGCGTCGACCTCGGTCACCTCGTCGGGCACCTCGACCTCGGCGGCCGGGCCGACCGCGGTGATCCTGCCGTCCTGAATCAGCACCGTCCCGCCGTCGATGGGGCTACCCACGACCGGGACCACGTATCCGCCTGTGATCGCGACATCCATGGTTAGCAAGGCTAACGGACGCGGCAACCGACCCGCCCACGGTTCACCGAAGCGGGGTGAATCCCCAGCGACCCGTCCAGGTCTCGCCCGGTGCCACGGTGATCAGGTCGACCCCGGAGTTCAGCGCGTCCGGCGGGCAGGTCATCGGCTCGATGGCCACCGCACCGGCACCCCGGCCGAGGAACTCCGGCGGGGTGAACACCTGCACCCAGCGGAAGTCCGGGTCGGCCCACAGTTCGACGCCGCCGTCCGGGCCGAGCAGCCGGTGGTGCACCAGGCCGTCCGCCTCGGGCTCGCAGCCGCCCATCGGCGTGTTCAGGTTCCGGCCGGCCAACGACTGCGGGACGCGGAAATCGAACTCGGTGCCGGCCACCGGCGTGGCCGGACCGCTGGGCAGCAGCCGGTCCTCGCTGAGCGGCAGCACCGTCGTGGCGGCCAGCTGCAACCGGCACTCGTCCCGGTCGATCGCGCCGGCCCTCGGGTAGGGGTGGGTGCCCAGTCCGAACGGGACCGGCTGCTCGCCGACGTTGGTCATGGTGTGGGTGACGGTCAGCCCGCGCTCGGCCAGCGTGTACTCGACGGTCGCCCGCAGCGGCACCGGCCAGCCCGGCTGGACCACGATGTCGCTGACCAGCTCGACCCGGTCGGCCACGTGCTCGACCAGGGTCCAGGGCAGCTTGCGCTGCAAACCGTGGATGGCGTTGTGCAGCTCGGGTTCGCTGATCTCCAGCTGCTGCGGCCGGCCCTGCCAGGTCCACCGGCCGTCGGCCACCCGGTTGGGCCAGGGCACCAGCACCGCACCCGAGCCCAGCGGCGGGTGCTCGGACTCCGGGAACGTCTCCAGGTGCGGGACGCCACCGACCTCGAAGGCCCGCAGCCCCGCACCGATCTCGGTGACCACCGCACGCGCGGTCGCCGCTCCGGTACCGAAGGTGATCTCGTACTGTTCCCCGGTTTCTGCACCCATGGCCGCACAGCGTAAGGGGTAACCGGGCCCGGCCCGAACCGAACGCGCGGGGCACTGCGGAGGGTGTGGGCCGGAACTCAGCCGGTGGTCTCCGACCCGGTCTCGACGGCCGGTTCGGCCGGCCGCGCCGCCTCGATGATCTTGTCCTTGGCGCCCGACAGCGTGGCCCGGTAGCGCCAGAACGCCGGGAAGATCAACATGGTCGGGATGAGGCACAGCACCACCAGCGCGCCGCCGCCGGCGACCGCGGCCCCGGTGCCCACCGCCGCGCCCATCGTGCCGTGCAGCACGTCGGCCAGTCGCGGGCCGCCGGCCACCACCACGGTGAACACGCCCTGCATCCGGCCACGCATGTCGTCGGTGGCCACGCTCTGCTGGATCGCGCCACGGAAGGCCATGCTCACCATGTCCGCGCCACCGCCGATGGCCAGGAAGATCACGGCCAGCCAGAGCGAGTGGGACAGCCCGAAGCCGAGCATGGCCAACCCCCACACGCCGACCGCGAGGATGGTGCCGATGCCGTGCCGGGGCGCGCGGGACAGCCAGCCGGAGAACAGGCCGCAGACCACCGCGCCGATCGGGATGGCCGCGAACAGCCAGCCCAGCGCGACCCCGCCGCCGGGCGGATCACCGAAGGTCTGCTCGGCCATCTGCGGGAACAACGCCCTCGGCATCCCGAAGATCATCGCGATGATGTCCGCGAGGTAGGACACGAGCAGCACGTTCTGCTTTGCCAGGTAACGGAATCCGTCGATCACCGAGGCGAGGCCGGCACGCTGCCGGTTGGCGCCCATCGGTGGCAGCGGGGGCAGTTTCCAGACCGCCCACATGGTCACGCACAGGCCGATCGCGTCGATCAGGTACAGCGTCTGGATGCCCAGCACCGGGATCAGCACACCGGCCAGCATCGGGCCGAGCACCGCACCGAACTGGAAGACCGTGCTGTTGAGCGCGCTCGCCGAGGGCAGCAGGTCCAGCGGGATGAGCCGGGCGATGGAGGCGTTGCGGGCCGGCTGGTTCATCGCGAAGAAGGACTGCTGCACGAACAGCAGGGCGAGCACGATCCACACCGAGTTGAGGTGCGCGGCAGCCTGGGCCCAGAGCAGCACCGAGGTGAGCGCGATGCCCGCGTTGGTGAACACCAGCAGCGTGCGCCGGTCCATCGCGTCGGCGACCGCGCCGCCCCACAGCCCGAACACGAGCAGCGGCACCAGCGCCACCGCGCCGGCCAACCCGACGTAGCCCGAGGAGTTGGTCAGGTCGAAAACCTGTTTGGGGACGGCCACCGCAGTCAGCTGGCTGCCGACCGCGGTGACCGCGGTGGACAGCCAGAGCCGGCGGAACGGCACGACCTTCAACGGCCGGGTGTCGATCAACCAGGGCGAACTCACAAAGATTTAGCTTAGGCTAACTAACGACCCTGGTCGGCGAGTTGTTCGTCACGTGGTCTTAACCTGGCCGTCGCGAACCCGACCGGTCACGGGGCCAGGCGCTTGACCGCCCAGTTGTCCCCGGAGTGGGCGAACACCAGCCGGTCGTGCATCCGGTCGCGCCGGCCCTGCCAGAACTCGACCGTCTCCGGCCGAATCCGCCAGCCACCCCAGTGCGGCGGCACCGGCACCTGGTCAGCGTCGGCGAACTGCCGCTGCACGTTGGCCAACGCGCTCTCCAGCGTCTGCCGGCCGGCGACCGTGCGCGACTGCGGGGACGCCCACGCGCCGATCTGCGAGCCGCGCGGCCGGCCGGCCCAGTAGGCGGCGGTCTCGGCGGAACCGACCTTGTCCACCGTGCCCCGGACGTGCACCTGGCGCTGCAGGCCGTACCAGGGGAAGGTGACCGAGGCGTACCGGGTGGCGATCAGGTCGTGGCTCTTGTTCGACGTGTAGTTGGTGAAGAAGACGACGCCGCGCTCGTCAAGTCCCTTGCACAGCACCGATCGCGAGGACGGGCGACCGTCGACGCCGGCCGTCGCCAGCACCATCGCATTGGGTTCCGGGACGCCGGCCTCGGTCGCCTCGTCCAGCCACTGCTGCAACTGCTCGTGCCAGCTGGTGGCCAGATCGGCGACGTCCAGCGAGCCCTGCTCGTAGGACACCCGCATGGCGGGCAGTTCCACGGCGCTGGTCGCGGACTCGGTTGTCGCTGTGCTGCTGCCGGCCGTTACCGGGCTGTCCACAACACTGTCGATGTCGGGCATTCCGAACCACCTTCCGACCGGCCGAACCCGTTGTGTGGGCTGGGAGATACGGACACCAATCACGCCGTTCGAGCGACGGTACGGGGTTCGCGGCACAACCGGAACCGCCTGGACGGTGATCCCGCCCACCAGCCATTGACAATCGGCGCAGGTCGGAATCCGCTGGTGGTCCGGACCCCGATACGAACAATCTTCGGAATCGAGAAAGTGGCAGGTATTCCTACTGTCGGATGGCCTGCGTCTTTCCGGTTCTGAATCGAGTGCTGACACGAACCAGACACTCCGCGTGACCTTCACCCATTCGAGTGAGACACGGCACGATGATTCCGATTTGGGTGAATTCCCGAACTGGTGCTTACCGGACTCTACACTCGGGCGGCGTTGGTGAAGGGGGTTGTTCCATGTCCGTGGGTTCGGCGGTGCTCTGGCTGGTCGGCGTGCTACTGATCATCGCGGTCGCCCTGGTGCCGATCCGGCTCGGCGCCGCGCGCCGCCGGGCCCTCGCCGCCGCCCGTGCCGACGCGGAGTCCGCCTACCACGAGCTGGGTTACGCGCTGGACGCCCGGACCGGGACCGAGGACACGCTCGCCGCCGCCCGGGAACGATGGAACACCGCGGGCGCGCTGCTGGCCGACGCGGCCACCGCCCCACAGTGCGCGGTGGCCGGACAGTGCGCCCGGGACGGGCTGGCTCGGCTGGCCACCGCCGACCGGCCGGAGTCCGCCTGATGACCGGCCGCACCCTGGCCCCGGCCCTGCTCATCGGCCTGCTGCTCACGCTGATCGGCTGGGCACCGGCCGGCGCCGTCCCGTCCGCTCCGGTCAACGCTCCGGTCAACTCCGAGGCGGCGATCATCGCGGCCTGGCGGACCGACCCGGTCTACCTGGGCAGCGACCCGTCGGTCGGGCTGGACAGCACGGCGCTGCACACCGCGCTCGCCGCGACCTCCGGCCGGCCCGGGGTCGGCACGGTCTACTTCGCCATGGTCAGCGGGATCGTGGACAGCCAGGTGCTGTTCAACGAGCTGTTCCGCGCGGTCGGCACGCGCAACACGATCATCCTGGTCGACGGTCTCGCGGTGGACGTGCGCTCGCCGGCACTGTCCACTTCGGTCGCGAAGAACGGCTACTTCGACCTGAACACCTGGCTGATCGCGCAGTACGCCCGGCCGCTGCTGGAAACCCGGGACGTGACCGGCGCGGTGACCGCCGCGCTGCAGGCCGTGCGCGGCGAGACACCGAGCGCCCCGCCGGTGCCCGCGGACGTGCCGGCCGACCCGGCGACGGTGGCGGCACTGACCGCCGCGCTGCGCACCCACCCGGTCTACGTCGACCCGGCCGCACCGGCCTTCGCCTTGTCCGACAACAACTTCCCCGACGACCAGCCGGTGCTGCTCGCGGTGCTGCCGCTGCTCGCCCCGGGCGCCCCCGAGCCCCGGCTGGCCGACGCGCTGGCCGCGGCCTTTCCCGGCAGACTGGTCCTGGTCGACCGCGGCGGCTGGCTCAGCTACGCCGGCTCCGGCAAGCCCGCCGACCTCGCCGCCGCCGGCCGGTACGCGCTCGGCGCGGCCATCGGCGACCTGCTCTATCTGAACCCCGCGCACGCCGGCGAGTCCGCGACCGCGTTCGCCACCCGGTGGCGCGAGCTGCGTAACGGGACGATCTCGCGCAGCCAGGGCGTGCTCACCCAGGCGCCGAGCGCGGCGAGCACCGCGGGTTACCTTGCGCCGTGGGCGTTCGCCGGAACCGCGCTGCTGCTGGCGATCATCGGCCTCGGCGGCTGGGAACTGCGCCGCGCGGCCAACAGCCGCCGATCCGCCGAGACGCTGCGCCGGAGCCGGGCGGCGGCCACCGAGGCGGTGGCGAAACTCGCCGGGGCGATCGTGCGCGCCGACCAGGACCCGCTCACCCGCGACCGCTTGGGCGCCCGGCTCGGGCAGGCGGCTGAGCGGCTGTCCACCGCCACCGCGCTGGCCGAGGAGGCGAGCGGGACGGCGGAGTTCACCCGCGCCGCGGAGTCCGCGCACCAGGGCTTGACCCTGCTCACCGCGACCGGGACGGCCACCGCCGTGCCGAGCGGTGGGCCGACCGGGAACGAGGCGGCCGAGTGAGCGAGCCGACCACCGGTCCGATCCGGCACCTGCTGGGTGCCCTGCCCCGGACGCTGCGGGTGCTGGGCTGGATCGTGCTCGGTTACGCGATGGTCACCGTGCTGGTGTTCGTCCCGGTGCTGGCCGGCACGTTCTTCCCGAGCACGCCCGCGCACGCGGCGGTCACCTTCTCGGCGTTGCGCGCCGGCCCGGTGTACGTCGCGCCCGGGGCGCGCAAGTGGGTCGACCTGACCGCGGCGGACCGGGCGATCGGCAACCGCCCGATCGTGGTGGCGATGTACGACCAGGCGCTGCCGGGCAACACCGACGACGACTACGACGTGTGCCGGAGCATCGCCCGCGAGTTCGGCGAGGTGTTGGTGGTGCTGTTGCAGCCCAATCTCCAGCCCTACGCGTGTGTCGGCGCGAACTGGCCGACCGCACGGATTCCGGTCGGCGAGCAGACCTTCGGCCTCGACCCGGCGAGCGTGTGGGCGAACAACCTGGGCGCCGACATCGCCACCAGCACCTGGCTGGCCACCGCGGACGGCCAGCAGACCCCGCTGATCAGCGAACTGGCGGCCGAGTACGACATCGCCGCGCGCACCCAGCTGGCCAGCCCGCCGCCGCCCCGGGTGCTGCACGAGCAGTACCGCACGCTCAAGATCGCCGGCTGGCTGGCGCTGGTCGTCGTGGTGGTGCTCGGCCTGTTCCTCGGGCTGCGCCGGCTCGGCCTGCGCGCGATCGCCGCCCAGCAGCGCCGCGACCAGGCGGCCGGCCTGCGCGCGGCCACCCAGGCGAAGATCTACGAACTCGCCGAGACCGTCCGCACCGGTCGCGGCGCCCGGTCCGACGTCGGCCTCGCCGAGGCGTCGCAGCGGTACCTTGAGGTGCTGACCCGGCTGGAGGCGGCGCGTTCGGAGACCGATCTGCGTGAGGTGAAAGCCTTGGTGGACAAGGCAGAATCGCTGCTCACCCAAGCGGGCTGACGCCGATCGGCAGCGTCCCGACGTAGGCGGCGACGGCCCGGCCCGCGGCGAGCAGCGGCTCGACCGACCGCTGGCCGCGGGCCAGGATGAACGCCCCCTCGATCGCGGCGAGCAGCGCGTACATCGCGGCGCGCGCGTCGGCGTCGGCCAGGCCGCGGCCGGCCAGGTAGGCGGTGCCCTGGTCGACCCAGGAGGTGATCACCTCCGCGGCGACCGTCCGCAGTTCGGGCTCGGCGTCGGCGATCTCGCCGGTGACGGTGCCGACCGGGCACATGTTCGCCCAGCCGGTGCCCGCCAGGTCCTCGGCGGCGGCCGCGAAGGCGGCTTCGATCGCCTCGACCAGGTTCTCGTGTCGGTCCAGCAGCATCGGCAACAGCTGGATGTAGGCGGCGCCGGTCTGCCGGAGCGCGGCCGCGGCGACCTCCCGCTTGCCGCCCTTGAAGTGGTGATAGATCGAGCCGGTGGGTGCTTCGGCGGCCGTGGCGAGCTGCTGGATGCCGGTCGCGGCGTAACCCTGCACCCGCAGCAGCTCGGCCATTGCCCGCACGATTCGCTGGTCAGTCTTCACCTGTCGATGCTAGAACAGTCATTCTAGAGTGACCGTTCTAGTGGAGGTCGAATGCGCGACGTCGAGCTGCCGGCAGGTGTCATCGAGTACGACGAGCGGGGCTCCGGGCCCCCGGTGGTGCTGTTGCACGGCCTGCTGATGGACCACACCGTCTGGGACACCGTGCTGCCGCTGCTGCCGGAGGGCCGGCGCTACCTGCGTCCGGTGCTGCCGCTGGGCGCGCACCGCCGGGCGATGAACCCGGAGGCGGACCTGACCATGCCCGGCCAGGTCCAACTGGTCGCGGACTTCCTGAGAGCACTGGACCTGACCGACGTGACGCTCGTGCACAGCGACTGGGGCGGCGGGTTGTTCCTCACCGCGCGCGGCCTCGACCAGCGGGTGGCCCGCCAGGTGATCCTGCCCTGCGAGGCGTTCGACAACTTCCCGCCCGGGCTGCCCGGCCGACTGCTGATGGTCGCGGTGCGGGTGCCCGGCGGTCTGCGCCTGGCCGCCCGGCAGCTGCGGATCGGCTGGCTGCGCCGGCAGCCGCCGCTCTTCGGCCAGATGACCCGGCGGCCGGTGCCCGACGAGGTGGTGCGCCGCTGGACCGCGCCGGTGCTGCGCGACCGGGGCGTGCTCCGCGACCTGCTGGCCTACTGCCGGACGAGGTTCGACAAGGCCGCGCTGATCCGGGACACCGAGGCGCTGCGCGGATTCCATGGCGACGCGCTGGTGCTGTGGTCGCCGGACAACCGGGTGATGCCGCCCGAACACGGCCGCCGGCTGGCCGAGTTGCTGCCCCGGGCGCGTTACGCCGAGGTCCCCGGGGCGTATGTGCTGTCCATGCTGGACGAGCCGGCGACGGTCGCCCGCGAGATCGGCGGGTTCCTGCTGTCGACCTCCGACGCGGACCATCCTCAGTAGTCTGCGACCTGTCGCTGACCAGCACCGGAGAGGACGAACCCGTGCGCAGAGCTTTGATCACCGGCGGTTCGAGTGGCATCGGCGCGGCCGCCGCCCGCCGGCTGGCCGACGCTGGTTTCGCCGTCGCCGTGCACTACAACTCGGGCCGCTCCCGCGCCGAGTCGGTGCTGTCCACCCTGGCCGGCAGTGGCCACTGTGTCGTGTCAGGAGACCTGACAGATCCGCTGGCGGTCCGCTCGGTGCTGGACACCGCGGTCGAGCGGTTGGGCGGGGTGGACGTGCTGGTGAACAACGCCGGCGTCTACGACGAGCACGACGTGACGACGATCGACTATGCGGACTGGCAGCAGGTGTGGCGGCGCACGCTGGACGTCAACCTGTTCGGGGTGGCCAATCTGAGCTGGGCGTTCGTCGACCACCTGCTGCACCGCGAGGCCGCGGCGCAGGGCGCCCGGCTGATCTTCGTCGGGTCGCGGGGCGCGTACCGGGGTGAGCCGGTCGCGCCGGCCTACGGCGCCAGCAAGGCGGCCGTGCACGCGCTGTCCCAGTCACTCGCGGTCGCCCTGGCTCCGCACGGCATCGCGGTGTCCGCGGTCGCGCCGGGCTTCACCCGCACCGAGATGACCGCGGAACTGCTGGACGGTCCGCGCGGAGCGGCCATCCGCGCGCAGAGCCCGTTCGGCCGGGCCGGGGAGGCCGACGAGATCGCCGCCGCGATCAGCTGGCTCGCCTCCGCCGAGGCGACCTGGGCCAGTGGCACGGTGTTGGATCTCAACGGGGCATCCCACCTGCGCTGACTGTTTCGTCTGTCCTGTCCCCGGTGTGGGGCCAGGTGGGCCGCCTGGCCGAATATCGATTGAGCCCGGCTGCAAGACTGGGCGGTGGGATCGGCCACACCGCCGACGCGGGCGGGTCGGTCCCGCGTGAACGTGCAGACTGTCGATCCGCGGTGCGAAAGGCATTCCCCATGACCCAGGCGGCCGACCCACTCACCCTCGAACTGCCCGCCGAGCTGAAGCCATCGGACGGTCGATTCGGCTGCGGACCGTCCAAGGTTCGCCCCGAGCAGGTCGCCGCGCTGGCGTCCGCCGGCGCTGAGCTGCTCGGCACCTCACACCGGCAGAAGCCGGTGAAATCCCTGGTCGGGCGCGTGCGCTCGGGCCTGCGCGAGCTGTTCTCGGTGCCCGAGGGCTACGAGGTCGTGCTCGGCAACGGCGGCACCACCGCGTTCTGGGACGCCGCCGCCTTCGGCCTTGTCCGCGACCGCGCACAGCACCTCACCTACGGCGAGTTCAGCTCGAAGTTCGCCAAGGTCACCAGTGACGCGCCCTTCCTCGGCGACTCCGTCGTGGTCAAGGCCGACGCGGGCGACGCGCCGGCAGTCTCGCTCGTCGACGACGGCGTCGACGTGCTCGCCTGGGCGCACAACGAGACCTCGACCGGCGTGATGGTGCCGGTCAGCCGGCCCGCCGACGGACCGCTCGTGCTGGTCGACGCGACTTCCGGCGCCGGCGGCCTGCCGGTCTCGGTGAGCGACGCGGATGTCTACTACTTCGCGCCGCAGAAGTGCTTCGCCTCCGACGGTGGCCTGTGGATCGCGCTGTGCAGCCCGGCCGCGGTCGAGCGGATCAACGAGATCGGCAAGTCGGGCCGCTGGGTGCCGGAATTCCTCTCGCTGCCCGTCGCGCTGGACAACTCGACCAAGGACCAGACCTACAACACCCCCGCCGTGTCCACGCTGTTCCTGCTCGCCGAGCAGATCGACTGGCTCAACGGCAACGGCGGCCTTGACTGGGCGGTCAAGCGCACCACCGATTCGTCGAGCCGGCTCTACACCTGGGCGGAGAAGACCGAGTACACCGTGCCGTTCGTCACCGACCCGGCAAAGCGTTCGCTGGTCGTGGGCACCATCGACTTCACCGACCAGGTGGACGCTGCGACGGTGGCGAAGGTGTTGCGCGCCAACGGAATCGTCGATGTCGAGCCGTACCGCAAGTTGGGCCGCAACCAGTTGCGGGTCGGGATGTTCCCGGCCATCGAGCCCGACGACATCACCGCGCTGACCCGTTGCGTGGACTGGGTGGTCGAGCGCCTGGGCTGAGCGTGGACCGGAAGATTCCGATCACCGGCTGGAAGATACTGACCACGCCATCTCGAAAACACGGCTACCGTTGGGCCGTGTGGGTGAGGTTCGCTCGACGACCGGTGCGGGAGGCCGCAGGCATACGGCAAGATCACAAGTAGATCTCGTATGGCTCGGCGCGCCTGCGCCGTCAAGCAGGCGCGCCGACCTAACGTCATACCCGGCGAGGTGAAGTCATCAGGAGGCCGTGATGCGTGCGCTGCGAGTCGTGGGACTCAGCGAAGACGGCAAGTCCGTCATTTGCGAGGACTCCGCGCGCAGCGAGCGCTTCACGATCCCGGCCGACGAGCGGCTGCGGGCCGCCGCGCGCGGCGACGTCACCCGACTCGGCCAGATCGAGATCGAGCTGGAGAGCCTGATGCGTCCCCGTGAGATCCAGACCCGAATTCGTGGCGGCGAATCCGTGGACCAGGTGGCCGCGGCCGCCGGCGTGCCGGCCAGTCGGATCGAGCGGTTCGCCTACCCGGTTCTGCTGGAGCGCTCACGTACGGCCGAACTTGCCCAGCGGGCGCACCCGGTCCGCGAGGACGGCCCGGACGTGCAGACGCTGGCCGAGGTCGCCGCGCACGCCTTCGGGCTGCGCGGCCAGGACTACGCGACCGCGCTGTGGGACTCGTGGCGTGGCGAGGACGGCAAGTGGATCGTCGAGCTCCAGTGGTACACCGGCCGCTCGGACAACCGGGCGCACTGGGCGTTCCACCCGGGCGCGCACGGCGGCACCGTGGTTCCGCTGGACGAGCACGCCCTCGACCTGATGGACCCGAACGCGGCCAACCGCCCGCTGCGCACCGTGCGCCCGGTGACGGAGCTGGCCCGGCAGGCCCTGGAGAGCCAGACCGGACCGCGGCCGCCGGCGATCGAGCGGCCGTTCACCGAACGCCCGATGGCCGAACGACCCCAGTTGGAGCGTCCGGTCGCCGAGCCGCCGTCGGTCGACCGGCCGGACCGGATCGAGCGGCCCTCGGCCGAGCGCGCGGCACCGGAACGGATGCTGCCGGACCGCAACCTGCCGGACCGCAATGTGCCGGACCGCAATGTGCCCGAACGCCATCTGCCCGAACGCGACCTGCCCGAACGGCTGCCGGAACGGGACCTGCCGGAGCGGCGGAGGCCGGCCGTGCCCGAGCGGTCCGGACCCGACCGGGTGATGCCGGAGCGGCGGGCCATGCCGGAGCGCATCCTGCCCGGCCGGGTCACGCCCGAGCGGCCGGCACCGGACCGGCGCGCGCCGGAACATCCGGCGGCCGAGCGGCCGGCACCGGAGCGGGTCGGGCCGGAACGGATCGGACCCGAGCGTCGGGTGCCCGAGCGGGCGAGCCAGGAACGAGCCGTGCCGGAACGGGCGGTACCCGAGCACACTGTGTCCGAACGGGCTGCGGCCGAACGCACCGTGCAACGGGCGGTGCCGGAACGGGCGGTACCGGAACGGGCGGTACCGGAACGGGCCGTGCCGGACCGTGCTGCGCCCGAACGAGCGATGCCCGAACGAGCGATGCCCGAGCGGGTGCTGCCGACCGAGCGCAAGGTGACCGAGCGGAAGGTGGCCGAACGCAAGGTCACCGAGCGGGCAGCCGAGCGCACGGCTGAGCCAGAGGTGCCGGTTGTCGAGCCGGTCGCGCGGCGGACCCCGCCGACCCCGGAGCCGGAATTGCCTCGGGTCGAGGAGCCGGTCGAGGCCGTCCGGGAGCCGGAACCGGTCGTCGAGTTGCCCGCCGAGCCGGAACTCACGCCGGAGCCGAAGGCCGAGCCCGCGCCGGAACCCAAGGCCGAAGCCGAGCCGGCCGAGGAGACCCCGCCGGCCACCAACGGCAAGCCCGCCGGCAGCAAGCGCGGCAAGAAGAACCACCCGATCGTGCCGTCCTGGGAGGACGTGCTGCTCGGCGTGCGCACCCAGCGCGGCTGATCAGCCGCCGCCCCGGGCGGGGCGGTCAGCCAGGTGGGGCGGTCAGCCAGGTGGGGCGGTCAGCCAGCCAGGTGGGGCGTTCAGCCAGCCAGGTGGGGCGTTCAGCCAGGTGGGGCGGTCAGCCAGCCAGGTGGGGCGTTCACCCGAGTAGGGTCGGTCAGCCGATCTGGGCGGGGACCAGGTCCAGTAGTTCGAGGTCCCAGCCCTGTTGTTCGCACCAGTCCTCGGCGTACTCCCGGCTCAGCCAGACCGCGCCCGGCGGGCGTTCGCGGTCGAGTCGGGACCAGCCGTCCGGGGACAGCACGTGCAGCCTGCCGTCCCGCAGCGCCAGTAACCGGCCCTCGGGAAACGCCATCGTCGCCTCGGTGCGCAGGAACCGCACCGGCTCCGGTCGGGTCATGCGCACATCATCGCGCGTCCCGACGATCAGCACCACGCCCCCGTCGAGCAGCCCGCGGAATGCCCGGGGTATGCCCGTGCTATGCCCGGGGAATCACCGTTGACCTCCACCTAACTGGAGGGTGTGTTGTTCACCCGGTGTAAAACCAGATGCCAGAACGGTGATCGGCGACGTACCGTCGAATGCGGCGAAGGGGGTAGTAATGAGTGCTGGCGACGGCCATCCGGACAGTCCGGATCTTCCGCCGAAACAGACCGTCCCACCAACAGCACCACCGGCAACCCGCGAAACAGCCCCGGTACCAGGCAAATCAGCCGCCCAGCTGAGCCCGACCCAGCCCGCGCAGCCGATCTCGACGCTGCGCGTGCTGCTCCGGCTCGCGCCCTACGTGCGGCCGGTGCGCTGGTCGCTGCTCGGCGCGTTCGGCGCGACCCTGCTGGCCACCCTGTGCGGGCTGGCGATTCCGCTTGTCCTGCAACCGATTCTGGACGGCCCGGTGGCCGACCACAAGCTCGGCGAGCTGCCGCTGCTGATCGGCTTGGTGCTGCTGCTGGGCATCGTCGAGGCGTTCGCCTACTTCGCGCGGCGCAAGCTCGTCGCGAAGCCGACCACGAGCATCGAGGCGAGCCTGCGCGCCGACCTCTACCAACACCTACAACGCCTGCCGATCTCCTTCCACGACGGCTGGCAGTCCGGTCAGCTGCTCACCCGGGCCGTGTCCGACCTGTCGACACTGCGCCGGTTCCTCGCCTTCGCCGGCATCTTCCTGCTGGTCAACACGCTCACCCTGGTGGTCGGCCTGGCCGTGCTGTTCGTGCTGTCCCCGGTGCTCGGGCTGATCGTGCTGTGTGCGAGCGCGCCGCTGGTCCTGGTGTCCACCCTGTTCGAACGGCGCTACAAGGTGGTCAGCAGGCTCGCCCAGGACCAGGGCGGCGACCTGGCCACCACCGCCGAGGAGTCGGTGCTGGGCATCCGGGTGCTCAAGGCGTTCGGCCGGGGGCCGGAGCTGGCCAAGAAGTTCGCCGCGCAGGCGCGTGAGCTGCGCGGCACCCAGCTGCGCAAGGTGCACATCCTCGCGCTGCTCTGGGCGGTGATCATCGCGCTGCCGGAGACCGGCATCGGCGTCCAGCTCGCGGTCGGCGGGCTGGGCATCGCGCACGGCACGATGACGGTGGGCACCCTGGTCGCCGCGGTGACCGTGGCCACCTACCTGCGCTGGCCGACCGACTCGATCGGCTGGCTGCTGGCCGAGACGAACATGGCCGCGTCTGCCTGCGAGCGGTACTGGGAGGTGCGCGACGCCCCGGTGACCATCACCGATCCGGAACACCCGGTGGCGCTGCCCGAGCAGCCGCGCGGGCACCTGCGGTTGTCCGGCGTGCGGTTCCGCTACGGCGGCGCGGACACCGAGGTGCTCCGCGGGGTCGACCTGGACGTGCGGCCGGGCGAGACGGTGGCCCTGGTCGGCGCGACCGGTTCGGGAAAGACCACGCTGACCATGCTGGTCGCCCGGCTGGCCGATGTCACCGGCGGCCGGATCACCGTGGACGGCGTGGACGTGCGCGACCTGGCCCTGGCCGACCTGCGCACGGTGGTGTCCACCGCGTTCGAGGACCCGGTGCTGTTCTCGGCGAGTGTGCGGGAGAACGTCGCGCTGGGCTCCGGCGGGGCCACCGACGAGCAGGTCTGGGAGGCGTTGCGGGTGGCCCAGGCCGCCGGCTTCGTCGCCGACCTGCCGTGGGGGCTGACCACCCGGATCGGCGAGCAGGGCCTGTCGCTGTCCGGCGGCCAGCGGCAGCGGCTCGCGCTGGCCCGGGCGGTGGTCAACCAGCCGCCGCTGCTGGTCTTCGACGACCCGCTGTCCGCGCTGGACGTGCACACCGAGGCCGAGGTGGAACGCGCGCTGCACACCGTGTTCCGGGGCGTCACCGCGCTGGTGGTGGCCCACCGGCCGAGCACCGTGCAACTCGCCGACCGGGTCGCCCTGCTCGTCGAGGGCCGGATCGCCGCGGTGGGCACGCACCACGAACTGCTTGCCGACAACCAGGAATATCGCCGCCTTCTGTCCACAATGGATTCCGAAGCGGTGGCCGACGTGGACACCGCACAGTCCGAGGAGGTGGTCGCATGAGTGTCGAGACGCCGGCCGCCGCCGAGGGTCTGCCCGACGAGGAGTCCTGGCGCGGGGTCGCCGCCGAGGACGTGACCGAGCTGGACCGGGCCACCGGCCTGAAGTTGCAGGCCCGGTCCCGCCGACTGCTCGGCGAACTGGTCCGCCCGCACAAGCGGGCCGCACTGCTCGCGCTGATCCTGGTGATCGGCGAGAACGGGCTCGGCCTGCTGGGTCCGGTGCTGATCGCGGTCGCGCTGGACACCGGCATCCCGGCCGCGGTGCACGGCAACGGCTGGCCGCTGGCCTGGTGCGTGATCGGCTACCTCGGCTGCGGCATCGCCGGCGCGGTGTTCCGGTTCGCCTTCCTCAAGCAGTCCGGCCGGATCGGTCAGGACGTGATGATCGACCTGCGGCGGCGGCTGTTCGACCACACCCAGGCGCTCTCGCTGTCCTTCCACGAGTCCTACACCTCGGGCAAGATCGTCTCCCGGCTGACCAGCGACCTCGACGCCATCGAGGACCTGCTGGACGAAAGCCTGGACGGGCTGCTCTCGGCGGTGTTCACCGTGATCGGCATCGGCGTGGCGATGCTCTGGCTGGACGTGCCGCTTGGCCTGATCGTGATCGCCGGGCTGGTGCCGGTGATGCTGGTGACCAGGTGGTTCTATCGTCGGTCGCAGCAGGCGTACCGGAACACCCGGGGGGCCATCGCCAAGATCATCGTGCAGTTCGTGGAGACCATGAACGGTATGCGCGCGGTGCAGGCGTTCCGCCGGGAGCCACGCAACGAACGGATCATGGACGCGCTCAACGACCGGTTCCGCGAGGCCAACCGGGACGCGCTGAGCGTGGTCGCCCGGTTCACCTCGGTGGTCCGGCTGGTCGGCAACGTCTCGCTGGCCATCGTGATCGGCATCGGCGCCTGGCGGGTGGCCGACGGCGGCCTGGACATCGGCGTGCTCGCCGCGTTCGCGCTGTACCTGCGCCGGTTCTACGACCCGATGGACGACGTGGCCATGTTCACCAACGCCTACACCGCGGCCAGCGCCTCGCTGGAGAAGATCTCCGGGGTGCTGGAGGAGCGGCCCGGGGTGCCCGAGCCGGTAGATCCGGTGCCGCTGCCCGAGGCGCACGGCGACCTGCGGTTCACCGGGGTCGAGTTCCGCTACGGACCCGACACCCCGGTCGTGCTGCCGACCATGGATCTGCACGTTCCGGCTGGTCAGACGGTCGCCCTGGTCGGGCCGACCGGGGCGGGCAAGTCGACCATCGCCAAGCTGGTCGCCCGGTTCTACGACCCGACCGACGGCTCGGTCGAGCTGGACGGGGTGGACGTGCGGCAGGTGACCGACACGCAGCTGCGCACCGCGGTGGCGATGGTGACCCAGGAGAACTTCCTGTTCGCCGGGTCGGTCGCCGAGAACATCGCTTTGGGCCGGCCCTCGGCCACCCGGGCGGAGATCGAGGCGGCGGCCCGGGCGGTCGGCGCGGACGAGTTCATCAGCGCGCTGCCCGAGGGCTACGACACCGACGTACGCAAGCGCGGAGGCCGACTCTCGGCGGGCCAGCGGCAGATGGTCGCGTTCTCCCGGGCGTTCCTGGCCGATCCGGCGGTGCTCGTGCTCGACGAGGCCACGTCCAGTCTGGACGTGCCGACCGAGCGTGCGGTGCAGTCGGCGCTGGAGACGGTGCTGGCCAAGCGGACCGCGCTGATCATCGCGCACCGGCTGTCCACCGTGCTGATCGCCGACCGGGTGCTGGTGGTGGACGACGGCCGGGTGGTCGAGGACGGCTCACCGGCGGAGCTGATCGGCTCGGACGGCCGGTTCGCCGCCCTGCACCGCGCCTGGGTCGATTCCCTGGTCTGACCGGCCGGCCGGAAACGGCTCAGGCGAGGGTGAACAGCAGGGCGATCCAGGCGACGCCGATGCCGGCCACCACGCCGTAGGCGACCCAGCGCCAGACCAGCGCGTTGCGGGCCAGCCAGACCGACGGGGCCAGCCCGACCGCGATCACCAGGTTGGCGATCAGGGCGAGCCAGCGGCTGGCCTCGCCAAGGGCGAGCGACAGCGCGACGACAACCAGCAGCATCAGGATCGACGTGACGATACTCACAGTGATCCCGGTGGCCCACGGGGTCGGCTCGGCGGGCCCGGCCGGTGGCTCGATCCGGTCCGGGTCGTCCTCGTGGTCACCGTCGTACGCGTGCGGCTCGGCCTCGGCCCGCTCGACGAGCGGCACCGGGACCTCGACGACATCGCCGGTGAGCGGGTCGGCGTAGTTCACCGAGGTGCGCATCACCGCGGCCACCCGGGCGGCGAGCTGCCGGCCGCGGCGGGACACCAGGTCGCCGGCCGCGTTGTCGGCCCGCCCGCCGTCCTGGGCGCTCTCCGTGACGTCCACGCCCTCGTCGGGGGCGTGCGCGGCGGCGGCCCTGGCCACGGCGTCGGCCACCCGGGCCCACTCGTGCAGGGCGTTGGCCAGGTCGGCGCCGATGGCCAGGCTGTGCGGGTCGACCTCCTGGCGGTTGTCCGGGGCCGCGTTGTCCTCGGCGTCACCGGCCAGTACGGCGCGGCCGTCCCTGGCGTGCAGCCACACGGTGGGCCCCTCTCCCTCTGCTCGCCGATCCGGTCCGTAGCCGAAAGTACTCACCCCGCGACCAGGGCGTGAAAGGCCACCGCGGCGGCGGTCGCGACGTTGAGCGAATCGACGCCCTCGGCCATCGGGATGCACACCGGCTGGTCGGCCGCGGCGATCGCCTCGTCGGTCAGCCCCGGCCCCTCCGAACCCAGCAGCACGGCGAACCGCCGGCCGGCCGGTTCGATCTCCCGCAGCGCCACCGCGCCTGCCCTCGGCGTCAGCGCGAGCAGATGGAAGCCCTTGTCCTGCAACATCTTCAGGTCAGCGGTCCAACCGGGCAGGGTGGCGAAGGGCACCCGCAGCACGTGTCCCATGGACACCCGGACACTGCGTCGGTAGAGCGGGTCGGCACACCCCGGTCCCAGCAGCACGCCGTCCACGCCGAGGGCGGCCGCGTTGCGGAAGATCGAGCCGAGGTTCTCGTGGTCGCCGACGCCCTCCAGCACCGCGAGCACCCGGGCCCGGTCGGCCAGCACGGCCGGATCGGGCTGCGCGGCGCGGTCGGCGACGGCGAGCACACCCCGGTTGAGATGGAAGCCGACCACCTCGGCCATCACCTCGGCGGACGCCACGAACACCGGCACGTCCAGGCCGGCCAGGTCGGCGGTGAGCGCCTCGACCCGGCGGGCCACGCCGAACAGCGCGCGGACCGGGAACGGCGAGGCGAGCAGGCGCTGGACCACCACCACGCCCTCGGCGATGACCAGGCCCCGGCCACCCGGCCGGTCCAGGCGGCGGTCGGCGGCGGTCAGGTCGCGGAAGTCGTCGACCCGCGGATCGCCGGGGTTGTCGATTTCGATCACCTGCGGCACGAGCGGAGTCTGCCACGTCCGAACGGGTCGGCCGGACGTGGGCGTAAGCCGACCGGCCTATGTCGGACGAGCGTAAAACACGAAACGAATAGCCCGAAATGCCCACACGGCACCAGTTTGGCCGCTAGCCCGCACGGGAAGCCCATGTCATGGTTGATTCTCGGCGCTGGGATGTTCGGGACACGGAGGCGGCGATGGATCGGGTAGGCACAGCTCAAGCCGTTTCTGGTGCCGATCGGGCCCGTTATCGCCAGAAGGTCCGGCGCTGCCTGGACGCCTTGGCCGACATGTTGCACAAAGGAAAATTCTTTTTTCCGCAGCGACAGATGGGGATGGAGATCGAACTCAACCTGGTGGACGGCACGCTGAAACCGGCAATGGCCAACACCGAGGTGCTGGAAAAGATCGACGATCCGCATTTCACCACCGAACTGGGCCAGCAGAACCTGGAAATCAACGTGCCGCCCCGACCGCTGCTCGGCGACCAGGCGCTGCAACTCGAACGCGACCTGCGCGGCTGGCTCGAACTGGCCGACGCCAAGGCCGGCGACATCGGCATCGGCCTGGTGATGATCGGCATGCTGCCCACGCTGACCGTCGAGCACTTCGACGCGAAGTGGCTCTCCCCCGGCAGCCGCTACGCCACCCTCAACGACGAGATCTTCGCCGCCCGTGGCGAGGACATGCTGGTCGACATCGAGGGCGTGGCCATGCCGGGCCGCAGACCCGAGCGACTGAAGATCCACACCTCGTCCATCGCGCCGGAGTCGGCGTGCACGTCGATGCAGCTGCACCTCCAGGTCGCGCCGGACGACTTCGGCGCGTACTGGAACGCGGCACAGGCGCTGGCCGGCGTTCAGGTCGCGCTCGCCGCGAACTCGCCCTTCCTGCTGTGCCGGAGTTTGTGGCACGAGACTCGCATCCCGCTGTTCCAGCAGGCCACCGACACCCGGCCGGAGGAGCTGCGCAACCAGGGCGTTCGGCCAAGGGTGTGGTTCGGCGAGCGGTGGATCGAGTCCATCTTCGACCTGTTCGACGAGAACGTGCGCTACTTTCCCGGCTTGCTCACCGAAATGGACGACGAGGACCCGTTGGACGCGCTCGCCGAGGGCCGCGCGCCCAGCCTGGCGGAGCTTCGACTGCACAACGGCACGGTCTGGCGGTGGAACCGGCCGGTCTACGACCTCGCGGACGGGGTGCCGCACCTGCGACTGGAGAACCGGGTGCTGCCGGCCGGGCCGACCGTGCTGGACATGGTCGCCAACGCGGCATTCTTCTACGGCGCACAGCGCGCGTTGGCCACCCAGGACAGTCCACTGTGGACGAAAATGTCGTTCGAGGCAGCCGAGCAGAACCTGCACGCCGGGGCGCGGTCGGGCATGGGCGCCCAGCTGTACTGGCCGGGCATCGGCCAGATCACCCCGGACGAACTGGTGCTGCGCAAGCTGTTGCCGGCCAGCCACCAGGGCCTGCGCGAGTTGGGCGTGTCCACCCAGGCCCGGGAGCGCTACCTCGGCGTGATCGAGCAGCGCTGCCTGGCCCGGCAGACCGGGTCGAGTTGGCAGCGGGCGACCGTGGCGCTGCTGGAGGAGCGCGGCGCGGACCGGGAGAATGCCCTGGTCGGGATGCTCCGCCGGTACATCGAACTGATGCGCTCGGGCGAACCGGTGCACCAGTGGCCGATCGGCTGACCCGGAGAACCCCGAAACGCGGACGCGCGTCGGGCCCCTGCCCGAGTTGAGGGGCCCGACGCGCGTATCCCGAACTGACCGCCGCTCCCACCACGAAGCGACGTTGTTAGGTTAGGCTAACTTCAGTCGGCACGCAAGGCTGGCAGCGCGTCCTCCTCGATCAGGCCCGCGGGCACCTCGGCGACGACCTCAGCGGCCAGTTCGGTGGCCGGCCCGACCGCCGCCTCCGGCCGGGTCCGGCGAATCCGACCGACCCAGCCGGTCCAGCTCGGCGTCGGCAGCCGATGGTCGCCCCGGCGGAACATGATCAGCCCGCAGACGATCGCGGCCAGCAGCGAGACCACGCCGCCGAACAGGAACGGCGAGCGGCCGCCGAACTCGACCGAGAGCCAGCCGGTCAGCGGGCCGGCGATCGGGTTGCCGCCCAGGAAGACCAGCATGTACAGGCCCATCACCCGGCCCCGCATCTCCGGGCTGACCGACAGCTGCACGGTGCTGTTGGCGGTGGTGGTGAACGTCATCACCGCGCCGCCGACCGGGATCAACAGCAGCGCGAAGGTCAGGTAGCTCGGCATGAACGACAGCGCCGTCTCCAGCACGCCGAACGCCAGCGCGCTGGCGACCAGCAGCTTGCGACCCGGCCGGCTCCCACGGGTGGACCGCCGGGCGGCCATCGTCGCGCCGGCCAGGGTGCCGATCGCCAGCATCGTGGAGAGCAGGCCGTAGCCGGTCGCGCTGCGGTGGAAGACGTTCACCGCGACCGTGGCCAGCGTGGTGAAGAAGACCATGCCGAAGGTGGCCACGCAGAACAGCAGGGCGAGCACCAGCACGATGTCCGGCCGGCCGCGCACGTACCGGGCGCCCTCGGCGAGCTGACCGCGCTCGCGCGGGACCTTGGTCGTCACGTAGAGCTGCTTCGGGTTCATCAGCAGCAGACCGGCGATGACCGCGATGAAACTGCCCGCGTTGATCAGGAACACCCAGCCGGTGCCGATCGCGGTGATCATCACGCCGGCCACCGCCGGGCCGACGATCCGGGCCAGGTTGAAGGTCATCGAGTTCAGCGCGACCGCGTTGGTCACCTGCTTGCGGCCGACCATCTCACTGACGAAGGACTGCCGGATCGGCGAGTCCATCGAGGAGAAGCAGCCCAGCACGAAGCAGAGCAGGTAGACCTGCCAGAGCGCGGCCAGCCCGGCGACATCCAGCACGCCCAGCACCAGCCCGCACAGGCCCATCCCGGCCTGCACGAACACCAGCAGCTTGCGCTTGTCCAGCCGGTCGGCCAACATCCCGGCCCACAGCGAGAGCACCAGGGTCGGCGCGAACTGCAGCGCCGCGGCGATGCCCAGGCTCAGCGGGTTGTGCCCGGAGAGCTGGAGCACCAGCCAGTCCTGGGCCACCCGCTGCATCCAGGTGCCGATGTTGGAGATGACCTGCCCACCGGCGAAGAGCCGGTAGTTGCGCTCGGTCAGCGAGCTGAACATCGCCGCATACCGGGAAGCCGGGGCCTTCGCGTCCACTGTGGACTTCTTGGTGGCCGGCTTCGGCCCAGCGAACTCGACGGCGGGCGGTGCGGTCGTGTCGGGGGTCGGGGGTGGTGGTGCGGATGGCGCCGGACCCGGGTAGGACTTGCTGTTCTGACCTCTGGTTCCGTCCGCCTGGCTCCGCACCGCGTTACTGCCCCGCCATCCTGTCGATGATCTGTGCCGCTCTGTCGAGCAGCTCCCGTTCCTGCGCGGTCAACTCGGCGAGGCGCTTGTCCAGCCATGCCTCTCGGGCGGAAACCTGCGCGTCGTGGAACGCGCGGCCCGCATCGGTCAGGGCGACGATGGCCTGCCGACCGTCCGTCGGATGTGGCGCCCGGCTGACGTAGCCGTGCTCTTCGAGCGCGGCGATCACCCTGGTCATCGACGGGGGCTGTACGCCCTCCTTGGCGGCCAACTCGCCCGGCGTCAGCGGCCCGCACTTCCACAACGTGGACAGGGCCGCGAGCTGGGTGAGTGACACCACCGAGTCGGTTCGCTGCACGCGAAGCCGGCGATTGAGGCGAACCACTGCCAGTCGCAGCCGACTGGCCAGGGTCCGTTCCTCGGACGCGGACTCCGCCATGTATTTAGTATAGCTCACAAACTATGTGCTGGTCAGCCGGGCTCACCCGATCGGTTGTAGCCTGCCTCACGTGACCAGCGAACCCGCCGTAGAGCCGGCCAAACCGGCGTTGCGCACCCCGCCGCCGCTGCCGGCGCGCTGGGTCGACGCCGTCCCGCTGGTCGGCCTCGGCACAGCGTTGTGGTTCGTCGCGTTCTGCGGGCTGCTGATCGCCCACCTGGTGTTTCACACCCGGCCCACCGAGTGGATCTGGACCTGCCTGGCCGGCTGGCTGCTCGGCTTCGCCGGCTTCGCGGTGATGTTCTGGCAGCGCTCGGCCGCCCGGCGCGGCGCCCGGGGCGCCCAACGGGTCTGACTCCCTGGAGCTGCCAATGCGACGGCGCCGCGAGCCGCCTAGCTCAGGATGGTGGCCGCGGTCGGCTCGGTGAGCACCCCGGCCAGCAGCCAGCGGTCCGCCCACCGGCGCAGCGTCCAGGCCAGCGCGCGGCCGAGCCCCTCCGGCGTGTCCTCGGCGTGCACCAGGTCCTCCTCGACCCACCAGGACACCCGGTGGCCGCCCACGTGCAGCTGTTCGTGCACGGCGACCGACCCGGCCGGCACGTCGATGCCCAGCAGCGCGCAGGCCAGCCGGACCGCACCCAGCTCGGCCCAGGCCAGTTCGTCCCCGTCGGCCTCCGGCTCGGCGGTGACCACCTCGCTGGCCAGCGAGACGTTGAGCAGATCGGCCAGCTTCTCGTCGCCGTCGGCCGCGGCCACGATCCGGTCCTCGCCGGCCACCACCAGCCACGGCCGGTCCAGCACCACCGCGTCCTCGGCCGCGATCGTCTGCCCGGAGATCACCCGGACCCGCTCCGGCGGGTCCACGTCGGCGGGGTCCAGCCGGCCGCTGACCACCGCGTCGACAAGTTCGGCGTGCACCCGCATGGCCAGCCCGACGCCGACCTCCCGGTCCGCGTCGCCGAGCCGGTCGAGCAGGTCGGTCGCGTCCTCGGCGTCGTCGACGACCAGCCGGTCGCGCACGCCGACCACGAGCAGCAGTTCGGCGGGCAGGTCGATCTCGGCGGGCACCGGGTCGAACAGGCCGGCCAGCCGCTCGGCCGAGGCCAGCCGCCAGTCCAGCGGCGGGCGCCCGGCGAGGTTGGCGCAGCGCGCCAGCCACCACGCCGGATAGCTGCGCGGATCGGCCATCGCCCGGCGGATCACCGGCTCGCCGGCGAGCAGCCGGATCGCGGCCGGCCACGCGTCGTCGTCGATCAGGTCCAGGTCGCGCACACCGACCAGCGTCGCCGGCGGCTGCTCGTCACCCTCGATCCAGGCCCACCAGTCGGCCTCGTCGGCGAGGTCGTGGTCGGGCCCGGTCGGGTCGTCGGCGGTGAGCACCACGAACGTGCGCAGCACACCGGCCGCGGCGAGCACGTCGGCCGGCCAGCGCTGCGCGAAGTCCGCCGACAGGACGCCCAGCGGCGAGTCCGGGCCGATCGTGTCCGCGGCGAGCAGCGGGCGCAGCGGCGCGTCGGGCAGCAGCAGTTCGTCGGCGCGGCGCGGTTCGCCGTGCTCGTCGGGCAGCGCGAGCGCGCCCAGCCAGGTCAGCTCCCCCGGGTCCACCCGGGCGGCCTCGACCAGGGTGAGCACCGTGTCGGCCAGGTCGACCGGGTCGCCGCCCGCGGTGGCGTCGGCGAGGCTGGCGGTGACCGCCTCCTGGATCGCCGGCGCGGCCAGCAGGTCCACCGCGTCGGCCGGGCGCGCGCCGAGCCGCTCCAGCAGCGGGTGCACCGCGTCCGGATGCGCGATGCGCAGCCCGATGATGTCCACATCGGACAGTAGGTCGGTGAGATCGTCGGCCGGCAGCAACACGTCCCGGGGGCCGAGCACGGTGCGCCCGTCGATCAACGGGACCGGGAGGCCACTGAGTTCCTCGGCGGCGGTCGGGTCGGCCTCGGTCACCCGGGCGAGGGCCGCGTAGAGCGTCGCCCACCAGCTCGGCTCGCGCCGGATGCCGGAGACGGCGGCCACCACGTCGATCGGCCGCAGCCTGCGCACGCCGAGCGCGGACAGCGCGGTGGCGTACCGGGGTTCGGCCAGCCACCAGGCGAGCAGCCGGGGCTGTAGTTCGGCGAGCGCCGCGGTCAACTCCGCGTCCGGGACGTCGAGCACAACCGCACCGGCCGCGGGCAGATCGTCGGCCCCGGCATGGTCGGCCCCGGCGTCGTCGGACAGGGCGGCGTCGGGTCCGGCGTCTTCGGGTCCGGCGTCTTCGGGCAGCGGTGCGGCCGGCAGCCACGGCCGGTCGGCCAGCCCGGCGAGCACCGCGTCCCGCAGCACACCGTCCACTTCGGACATCGGAAAACCGGGCTCCGGAACAAGAGTCGGGCGATGCTCGGCCGGCAGCGCGCGGACGAGTTCGACGTAGCCGGCGGCGGCCTCGGCGAGCACGGCGTCGGTCGCCTTGCCGGGCAGCAACCTGCGCCGGGAGGACTCGATCGGCAGCGTGGCGAACAGCCGAGCCGGCAGCGAGAGTCGCTCGTCGGTCGGCGTGGGCGCGTGCAGCACGTCGGTGTTGCCGGGCAGGTGCGTGGGCGCGCCGTCGGCGGTGAGCGGAACCGCCCAGCTCACCGACCACTCCGGCCGTTCGCGGGCCTCGACACCGAGACCTTCGGCGAGCCCGGCGGCGAGCGTGCCGGTGGTGCGGCGGGTCAGCCAGACGGAGTGCCCGGCCGGACCGTCCACCCGGACGATGCCGTCGGGCAGGTCGGTCCGCGACCAGACCTCGTCGCCGACCAGCACGCTGGTCAGGCCGGGCAGCGCGAGCAGCAGGTCCTCGGCCTGACCGGCCAGGTCGGCGAGCACGGCATCGGCGTCGACCGCGGGCAGCAGCGGCAGCCGGACCTCGGTGACGAAGCCGTCGGGCACCGGGTCCTCGGTGTCGGCGACCGGCCAGACCAGCCGCAGCACCGGCACCTCGTCACCGCGCTCGGCCAACAACGGCGCCGTCTTCGGGTCGTCGGCGACCGCCGCGCGGGTGCGCGCCGCCGAGAAGGCGACCCCACCGCTGGTCGACACGACGCGAGGCGCGTCGGACGCGGCGAGCACCGCCGCGAAGCCGACGCCGAACCGGCCGACCTGATGCCCGGTCCGCTTGGCCGAGGCGCGCAGCGAGGCGAGCGCGGCCACGCCCGGCGTGTCCAGCGGCGCACCGGTGTTGGCCGCACGCAGCTCCGGACCGTCCGAAGTGGACACAAGGGTCAGCCGGAGGGTGCCCGACTGGCCAGCCAGCACGGCCGCGTCCGCGGCGTTCTGGGCCAGCTCGACGAGCAGCCGGTCCCGGTAGCCGCCGAGCCGAAGATCCTCCTCGGCATTGGCGTCCTCCCGGAACCTCGTGGGCGAATCACGCCACGCGGTGAGCACCGAGTCGCGCAGGGCGGCGGTGCCGAAGGGATCGGTCACGGTCGGTCAGAACTGATTCGGCGACTCGGGCCGGGACTCGGGCTCAGCCGTGACCGGGGGTTCCGGCGCGGACCGGGTCGGGTTCTCGGCCGCTGTCGGGGTTTCGGCTTCCAGCTGGGGCTCAGCTTCGGGCTGGGGCTCAGGTTCCGGCTGGGCCTCGGCTTCTGGCTCGACCTCGGTTGCTGCCTCGGGCTCGGCCTGGATCTCCGGCTCAGGCTGGGTTCCCGGCTGCACCTCAGCTGGGGTTCCGGCCTCGGCCGGGGCTTGAGCCTCGGGCTCAGCGGAGGCTGCCGGCTCGGGCTCGGGCTGGACAAGAGCTGCCGGCTCGGGCTCAGCCTCGACAAGAGCTGCTGCCTCGGACCGGGCTTCCGGCTCCGCCTCGACCGGCGCCTCGGACTCGGCCCGGATCTCCGGCTCGGACTGCGCTTCCGGCTGCACCTCAGCCGGGGTCACCGCCGCCCGCTGGGCTTCGTCCTGGGGCTCGGCTTCGAGCCGCGCCTCGGCCGGGGCCTCCGGCCCGACCTCGGCCATGGCTTCGGTCTCGGCGGCAGCTGCTGCCTCGGCCTCCGCTTCGGGCTCGGGCTGGACGGCCGCCGGCTGCTCCGATTCCACCGGGACAGCCGATTCCACCGGAGCGGCCTCAACCTGCTCCGGCTCCGTGGTGGCCGCTTCGGCCGCCGCGACGGCTTCGGGGTGCTCCAGTTCCGCCAGCGCGCCAGCCGCTTCCGGCTGGTCGGATTCCAGGTGCGCATCGTGCAGCTGCTCGGCGTTCACCCGCTCGGACTCGAACTGGGCCGATTCGACCTGCGCGGGCTCGACCTGCTCGGGCTCGACCTGCTCGGGCTCGGCCTCGATCTGGCCGGACCCGATCTGGCCGGACTCGGTCTGGGTTGCTTCGGCCTGGTCCTGCTCGGCGGCCGTGGCCTCGGGCTCGGCCGGCGCGGCCAGCTCCTGGGCCTGCTCCGGCTCGGTGGCCACCGTTGCGAACGTGTTGGCCGCCACCGCCTCGGTCGACGCGGATTCCGGCTGTTCGTCCTCGCTGACCGGCGCTCCGGCCTCATCGGTCTCGACCGGCTCATGCCGGTCCAGCACCTCAGCGGCGTCCGAAACACCAGCGTCCGAAACACCAGCGTCCGACACGCCAGCATCCGACACGCCAGCATCCGACACAGAAATGTCCGGCGCGGCGAGCGACGTGACCACTTCCGGCTGCCGCGGACCGTCCGCAGCGGCCACCGCCGACTCGATCCGATCCGGCTCGGCCAGCTCGACCACCGGTTCAGCCGCCACGGCCTCGACGGGAGCCGCAGCGGAATCACCCGAACGAGGTTCGGGGGCGGTGCGGAACGGTTCCAAATCCATCGTGGTGTCGTCGTAGACCAGGTCGGCGACCGGCACCGGCGATCCGACGGTCACCTCGACCTCGGAATGCGCGCCACAGCCGTACCCGGCGTGCACCACCCGGGCGTCCGCCGGTGAGATCTCGTTGCCGCACACGCCGAACGCGGCCCGCAGCGAACCCGCCAACGGCAGGTAGAACGCGCACGTCCCGCACCGGTCCGGCGCGGCCCGCGCCATGTCGCTGTCGGGGCCGAAGTCGCTCTCCTGCCACCGCTGCGCCGCGTCCACCCGGCCGAACCGGGACATCACCCGCTCCCGGCCGAGGCCGATGTCGCGGGCGACCTCCGCCACCGCCGGGTCGTCGGACAACAAATAGGCCGGCGCGATGCGCGGGTCGTCGGGGGTCGGCGGCATCAGGTCGCCGACGCCGAGGTCGCCCGCCTGCACCCGCTGCTGCCAGGGCACCCAGGCCGGCGCCACCAGCGCCGCCGGGCCGGGCAGCAGCACGACCTCACTGACCGTCACCGGCGTGTCCGGGCCGGCGTCGGCCACGGTCACCGCCCAGCGCCAGCCGTGGTAGCCGGGCAGGTCGGCCTCGAACAAGTGCGTCGCGGCCACGCCTTCTTCGGCCTGCACCCCCACGTGCTGACCGACCGGCTCGTCACCGGCCTCCTGGGCCGCTGCTGCACGCGCGAGGTCGACGGCGGCAGCGAGCGCCGGGGCCGGCCGCCGGTCGACGGCCTGTTCCGGCTGCTCTGCAACTGTCTCCGCGCCGGCGACAACGCAGTCGGGGGTGGGTGTCACAGTCCTAGATTGTGCCGCAGGCACCATCAGCCGCCGCAGCCCGGCCGGTAGCTCACCGAGCGTGATATCCCCTGCCCGATCGGTGGCCGAAGCCAACCACCCGGTCATCGGGATGAAACCGGTCGGGTGACGGCCGTAGAGCGGGAATTTGTCCGAGCGGGCCGCCGGGTACGGCAAGATGGAGGCGTGATCCGCAGCGGTTCGGCTGGCCAGCCCGACAACGCCCGACGTGGGCGCGCGGGCTGGAGTGCCGGCGCGCGCAAGCGGGGCCACCAGCCCCCGCCGTCCGACCAGGGCGCGGAGCCGCCGACCAGGGCCGTACCCAACGCTCCGCACCAGCCCACCCGCGCCATGCCGCCGCAGGGACCGGCTCAGGGACCCGAGCCGGGACCGGTTCAGGGGCCGCCGGGCCGGCGTCAGGGGCAGCCACCGCAGGGTCAACGCCAGAATCCGCCGCCGCCGCGCCAGTGGCAGGACCGCGGACCGGCACCCTGGCGGACCGCGCCGGGACCGCGGCCGCCGCAGGACCGGGCCGGCGAGCAGTCCACCTACCAGCAGCAGCCCTACGAGACCTACGACAGCGACGGCCAGCTACCCGACAACGGCGCCCCCACCCGGGGCATGCCGTTCACGGCGCCGCCGGCCGCCGAGGCCACCGAGGAGCGGGTGCCGCCGGCGAGCGGCGGGCCGCAGCTGCCCAGGAAGATCACCGTCACCCGGGTGGCGTTCTGGCGGGGACGCCAGCTCAGTCAGGGTGCGGTGGCCGCGTTCCGCCGGGCCGCGCACGCCGACGGCGCGCACGAGTCCGGGTTGGCCGCGCTGACCTACGCGGTCATGATCAACTATGCCTCCTCGGCGACCATGGCGGTCGGCCTGGCCAACACGCTCTTCTTCTCCGCGGCCACCGCCGAGAGCAAGACCAAGGTGGCCACCTACCTGCTCATCACGGTGGCCCCGTTCGCGCTGATCGCGCCGGTCATCGGCCCGCTGCTGGACCGGGTGCAGCGTGGCCGGCGGATCGCGCTCGCCCTGTCCTGCGTCGGCCAGGGCCTGCTGTCCGTGGTGATGGCGCTGCACTTCAACGACTGGCTGCTCTATCCGGCGGCGCTGGGCACGATGGTGCTGTCCAAGTCCTTCGACGTGCTGCGCGCGGCCATCGCGCCCCGAGTGCTGCCGCAGAAGATGACACTGTCCAAGACCAACGCCCGGCTGACCGTGTTCGGGCTGGCCGCGGGCGCGGTGTTCGGCGCGATCGGCTCCGGCGGGGCGAAGATGTTCGGCTCGCCGGGCGCGCTCTGGTTCACCGCGGTGCTCTGCATCGCCGACGCCGTGCTCTGCCTGCGCATTCCGGCCTGGGTGGAGGTCACCGAGGGCGAGGTGCCCACCTCCCTGCGGGTCGAGCCACGCAAGGCCCGCCGACAACCACTGGGCCGGCACGTGGTGCTCGGTTTGTGGGGCAACGGCACGATCCGGGTGCTGACCGGCTTCCTGATGCTCTTCCCGGCGTTCGTGATCAAGTCGCTGACCGAGCACTCCCCCGGCAAACAGTTGCTGCTGCTCGGCCTGGTCGGCGGCGCGGCCGGGCTGGGCAGCTTCGTCGGCAACGGCATCGGCGCCCGAATGCAGTTCGGCAGACCGGCGCAGGTGGTGATCGCCTGCCTCAGCGTCGCGCTCGCCGGGTCGGTGCTCGGCGCGATCCTGCCCGGCATCGGCACGGTCGCGGTGGCCGCGCTGGTCGCCGCGACGGCCAGCGGGCTGGCCAAGATCAGTCTGGACGCGACCATCCAGAACGACCTGCCGGAGGCCTCCCGGGCGTCGGCGTTCGGCCGGTCGGAGACCGTCCTGCAGTTGGCCTGGGTGCTCGGTGGCGCGCTGGGAGTGTTGCTGCCCAACAGCTTCTGGATCGGCTTCACGGTGGTGTCGGTGCTGCTGGCGGTCGGTCTGGTGCAGACCGTGCTGACCAGACGCGGCCAGACCCTCGTCCCCCGGCTGGGCGGCGACCGACCGCTGCGGCCGGCCGCGTTCCGGCCGCGCGGAAGCGCGCCCGTCGATCCCGGGCCGGCCGAACCCGCGCCGGCAGGTGTCCGAACTCACCAGGTGACCAAGGCCATGCCGACCGATCACCTGAACGGATCAGCCTGACCGGCGGCGTAATGTGCGCGCTTGTGCGTCGTACCGCCATGATCGCGACCGTGCTACTCGCCGTGCTGGGCACGGTGACGGCCTGTAGCAAGCCCGAGCCCGGGGTGTCCTTCTTCTCCGCCGGGCACGAGATCCGGACCAAGCCCATCCAGTACTGCAACTCGCAGGTCACCACGTGCTACACGGCCAACGGCGACACCGCCTCGCTCGCCGTGCCGGCCGGCGACCCGTTGCAGATCTCGGTGGACAGCGACGTGGCGCAGGCGGTGTGGGTGGTGGTGTTCAAGTACCGCGACCAGAACGGCGCCACCCAGGAGGACCGCAGCGCGCTCTTCCCGGCCGGGACGCAGTACGCCTACACGCTGCGCCCGCCGACCCCGTCCGACCAGCTCACCCTCGTACAGGTGCAGCAGATCGGCGCGATCACCATGGCTCCCGGCGACACCGCGCCGACCTACCAGGCCACCCGGGTCTGGTCGCTGACCGCCACCGGCTGAGACCGGCCCCACAACGGGAGCCGGCCGGCCGGACGCGACGGGTTACGGGTCGAGCTCCCGGGCGACGGCCCGGACCACGTCGGCGACGAGCTTGACGTTCTTCCGATCCGGGTAACGGCCGCGCCGCAGGTCGGGCTGGACCTTGATCTCCAGCAGCTTGATCATGTCCTCGATCAGGCCGTGCAGTTCCTCGGCCGGGCGGCGGCGGGCCTCCGCCACCGACGGCGGCGGGTCGAGCAGCTTGACCGACAGCGCCTGCGGGCCGCGCCGGCCCTCGGCCATTCCGAACTCGATTCGCTGGCCGGCTTTCAAGGTCTGCACGCCCGGCGGCAGCGCCGAAGCGCGCACGTATACGTCCTCGCCACCGTCCTGGGTGACGAAGCCGAACCCCTTTTCCGAGTCGTACCACTTGATCCTGCCGGTCGGCACCGCGCTCACCGTTCTTTCCTCGAAGCTGCTTCCCTCGCGCCATCCCCAAGTTGAGCCCTGGCACGACGAACGCGCCCCAGGCGTGCCCAGGACGCGTGCCCACCAGCGTAGCGACTTCGCGCCCCGAAAAGCACCTGGCTGGGAACGAGTGCCACGAAATGGACGAGTCGGGAGCGCGATCGGCCCATCGAACCCGGCCACAGCCGGGTTCAAGTCGGTGAACCGGTGCCGATGAACACCTCGCGGGCGGCCACTCGGGCCGAGTTAGGCTGGCCCGCGTGACCGCTCCCGCCCGTTCCTCGAAACTCGTGCTGACCGCCGTGGGGATCTTCGCCCTCGGACTGGTCGCGGTCGCGACGGTGTTCCTGCTCTACCTGACCGGCCGGCACGACCTGCCGCTGTGGCTGAACACGTCCGCCGGTGTGCTGGTGCCGCTGGGGCTGGGTCTCGCGCTGGTCGGTCTGGTCCGTGAGGCGCGGTCGGACCGCGGGCGCACCTCCGCCTGAGTGCTCAGGCCGACACCGATCCGGCCAGCCACGCCGGGAACACGGTCAGATCCGGCAGGATCACCTCGGCCCCGGCGTCCCGCAGTTCCTGCTCGTCACAGGGTCCGGTGAGCACGCCGACCCCCACCGCGGCCGCGGTCCGGGCCCCGATCATGTCGCCGATGTGGTCGCCGACATAGATGGTGGCGTGCCGCTCGCGCAGCGCCTCGCCCTTGCCCTCCGCCCATAGGCCGCCGACCACCTCGTCCACCGGCCAGCCGAGAATGTCCAGGTGCAGCAAGGCGTGCTTGCGGATCTTCGCGGTCACCACGATGCTCCGCCCGCCGGCCGCGCGCACCGCCGTGATCGCCTCGGCCGCGCCGGGCAGCGGCACGGTGCTGGGCACGACGATGTCCGGGTACAGCTCGCGGTAGCGCTCGACCAGACCGGGGATCAGTGCCTCGGGCACACCGAAGTTGCGGAAGCTGAGGTCCAGCGGCGGACCGAGGTGGGCCGCGAAGTACGCGCCGTCCAGCGGTAGTCCGGTCTCCCGGGCCATCTGGTCGATCACCCTGGCCATGCCGGGCCGGGCGTCGATCAGCGTCATGTCCAGGTCGAATCCCACAATCGGCGGCACGCCTGCGAGCCTATCCGGACAGTCGGCCCGGTCAGCCGCGCCGGCGTTCCCGGAACCTCAGCCGCGCCGGCGTTCCCGGAACCTCAGCTGCGCCGGCGTTCCCGGAACCTCAGCTGCGCTGGCGTTCCCGGAACGCGGCTGCCTTGACCCGGTTCTGGCAGGCGGTGTCGCAGAATCGGCGGGCGCCGTTGCGCGAGGTGTCCACGTAGACCGCGTCGCACGAGGGCGCCGAGCACACGCCGAGCCGCTCGTAGGACGAGCTGCCCAGCAGCATCGCCAGCGAGGTGGCCATCGGCCCGGCCCAGGCGCGTGCCCAGCCGGCGTCGATCGGGTGGAAGTGCAGGTGCCAGGGATCGTCGTCATGCCTGGCCAGGACGGGGATCGCGCCGGTGCCGCGGAGCAGGCCGTTGGTCACCGCGCACGCCGCGTCCAGGTCGCCGGCCCCGCCGTCGACCAGTTCGAACACCCGGCGCATCTCCGCGACATAGCCGGCGAACTCGGCCAGCTGGTCGGCCGAGGGCGGTGCCAGGCTGGTCTTGGGCAGCGCGCGGACCACCGCGTCGACCAGGTCGCGGCCGGTCGGCGGCTGGTAGGGCCGGCCGCTGGTCCAGCCGGGCGTGAGCAGGTTCACCACGTAGGTGGTGGCTGTCACGATCTCACTCGCGTGACTGTCAAAATCCACTTGACCCGTTACCACTCATGTCGTAGGTTCATCACTGTCATAAAGCTTAACGTCGGTGACGGAGGAATTGTGACCGCAATACTAGACCCGAATGCCGCCACCGACTGGGTTCGCCGGTGGGACGCTCAGCAGGAGTTCTATGTCCCGGACCGCGAGGAGCGCTTCGCGGTGATCGGCGACGTGGTCGAACACGTCGTCCGGGACACCACTGAGCCCGCGGTGCTCGATCTGGGCTGTGGTCCGGGTTCGCTGTCCAGCCGACTGGCCGACCGGCTGCCGAACGCGCGGATCACCGCGGTGGACGCCGATCCGCTGCTGCTCGCGTTGGCGCGAGCCCAGCGGTCCGACCGGATCACCTTCGTCGACGCCGACCTGACCACGCCCGGGTGGACCGACCAGGTGCCCGCGCGATTGGACGCCGTGGTGTCCACGACCGCGCTGCACTGGCTGGACCGCGAGCCGCTCGCCGAGCTCTACCGCACGCTGGCCCGACTGGTTCGGCCCGGCGGGGTGTTCGTCAACGGCGACCACCTGGGCACCGGCGACCCCCGGCTGAACGAGTTGGCCAAGCTGGTACTCGCCGGCCGGGCCCGGCGGGCCGGGGTCGTCGAGCACGAGGACTGGGACCAGTGGTGGGCAGCTGTCCGCGCGGACAACACCCTCGGGCCGCTGCTGGACGAGCGGTCCACCCGCTCGGTGCACCACCACGGAGGCAACCACCTGTCCGTGGCCGAACACGCGGAACTGCTGCGATCCAGCGGTTTCCAGACGGCCGGCCCGGTCTGGCAGTCCGGTGACGACCACGTACTGGTCGCGATCCGGTGACAGGCAACGATTTTCTGAACCGATAGAAAGGAAACTGCTGTGGGCGACTACGTTCGGCGGGTCATCGTCGGCGTGGACGGCTCAATGGGGAGCCTGCAGGCGCTGCGACACGCGGCGGCTGTGGCACGAGATCACGACGCGACGGTGCACTCGGTGCTCGTCTACTCCCCGCCCGGCGGGGAGGGCGTGGAGCGCCGAGCACCCAACTCACACCTGCGCAAGCTGTGGGAAACAACCGCGCACCAACGGTTGCGTACGGCCTGGGATGAGGCGCTCGGCGGCCTGCCGGCGGACCTGCCGGCCACCCTGACGGTAGCCAGCGGCTTCGCCGGCAAGGTGCTGGTCGAGCTCGCCACCCAGGAGGGCGACCTGCTGGTGATCGGCGCGGGCAGCCGGGCCGGCATCCGACGCTGGCTGAGCCGCTCGGTCAGCCGGTACTGCGTGTCCCGGGCGAGGTCCCGGGTGCTCACGGTGCCCTCGTCGGTGTTCGCCCGCGAACTGGGGCACGGGCTGCCCCGGGTGCTGCGACACCGCCGGATCACCCGCGAACTCGCCGGCTGAGCAGCCGGTCAGCGGCTTGACTGACCGAAAGTGGCGCTGTCCGTCGGCACGGGCAGCGCCACTCGGTTTCTTCCAGCCGACGATATGGGGGTCAGCCCTACTGACCGCCCGCCGATTTCCCGGATAATGGCTTCATGCGGACGATCCTGAACGTGATCTGGCTGGTGCTCTGCGGGTTCTGGATGGCGGTCGGCTACCTGGTGGCGGGAGTGGTGTGCTGCCTGCTCATCGTCACCATCCCGTTCGGGGTGGCCTCCTTCCGGATGGCCAACTACGCGTTCTGGCCGTTCGGCCGGACCCTGGTCCGCCGGCGGGACGCCGGACTTGGCTCGGCCCTCGGCAACGTGATCTGGTTCATCTTCGCCGGCTGGTGGCTCGCGCTCGGGCATCTGGTCACCGGGGTGGTGCTCTGCCTGACCATTGTCGGCATCCCGCTCGGCGTGGCCAGCTTCAAGATCATCCCGGTCTCGATCACCCCACTGGGCCACGAGATCGTGTCCACCGACGAGTGGATCAACGGTCCGGTCAGGCGTGCCTGACCGACGCCTGCGCGGTCAACCCGAGCAGCCGCACCGAGTCCTCGCGCATCTCCACCTTGCGCACCTTGCCGGTGACCGTCATCGGGAACTCCTCGACCAGGTGCACGTAGCGCGGGATCTTGTAGTGCGCCAGTTTGCCCTGGCAGTACGCGCGCAGTGACTCGGCGGTGAGCGGCTCGGCGCCGGCCCGCAGCCGCACCCAGGCCATCAGCTCCTCGCCGTACCGCTCGTCGGGCACACCGATCACCTGCGCGTCCAGGATGTCGGGGTGGGTGTAGAGGAATTCCTCGATCTCCCGGGGATAGACGTTCTCACCGCCGCGGATGACCATGTCCTTGATCCGCCCGGTGATGTTGACGTAGCCCTCCTCGTCCATCACCGCGAGGTCGCCGGTGTGCATCCAGCGCGCCCGGTCGATCGCCTCGGCGGTGCGGTCGGGCTGTTCCCAGTAGCCCAGCATCACCGAGTAGCCCCGGGTGCACAGCTCGCCCGGCTCGCCGCGCGGCACGGTCAGTCCGGTCTCCGGCGCGACGATCTTGACCTCAAGATGCGGCCCGACCTGCCCGACGGTGGCCACCCGGCGCTCCAGCGAGTCGTCCCGGCGGGTCTGGGTGGACACCGGTGAGGTCTCGGTCATGCCGTAGCAGATGCTCACCTCGGCCATCCCCATCCGGTCGATCACCTGCTTCATCACCTCAACCGGGCAGGGCGAGCCGGCCATGATCCCGGTGCGCAGGCTGGACAGGTCGTGGCTGGCGAAGGACGGGTCGTTCAGCTCGGCGATGAACATCGTCGGCACGCCGTAGAGCGACGTGCACCGGTACTCGGCGACCGCGGCCAGGGTGGCGGCCGGGTCGAAGCCGGGTGCCGGGATGACCATGCAGGCCGCGTGGCTGGTGGCCGCGAGATTGCCCATCACCATGCCGAAGCAGTGGTAGAAGGGCACCGGGATGCAGATCCGGTCGGCCGGCGTGTAGCCGCACAGCTCACCGACGAAGAAGCCGTTGTTCAGGATGTTGTGGTGGGACAGCGTCGCGCCCTTGGGAAACCCGGTGGTGCCCGAGGTGTACTGGATGTTGATCGGGTCGTCGGCGGACAGTTCCGCCTGGGCGGCAAGAAGTTGGGCCCGGTCAGCGGCCCGGCCGGCGGCCACCAGGTCCGTCCACTCCGGACCCTCCAGCAGCACGACGTCGACCAGCGCGGCGCACCGCGGCCGGACCTCCTCGATCATCGCGGCGTAGTCGGAGGTCTTGAACTTGGTCGCGGACACCAGGGTGCGGATGCCGGCCTGGTTGAGCACGTACTCCAGCTCGTGCGAGCGGTACGCCGGGTTGATGTTGACCAGGATCGCGCCGATCCGGGCGGTCGCGTACTGCACGAAGGTCCACTCGGCCCGGTTGGGCGCCCAGATGCCGACCCGGTCACCCTTGCCGACGCCGAGCCCGAGCAGTCCCAGCGCGACCGCGTCCACCTCGTCGGCGAGTTCGCGGTAGGTCCAGCGGCGCTCGGTGGCGGCCTCGATCAGCGCGTCCCGGTTGCTGTGCGCGGCCACCGCACGGTCGAGATTGACCCCGATGGTGTCGCCGAGCAGCGGCACGCCGGAGATCCCGGACGCGTAGCTGGGCAGAGCGGGAACGGTCGACGATGACATGGACGAACACCTCCGGCGAGACTTCGGCCGCGCGACCACGACCGGTGACGTGCGACACCATCGTGTCTCGCCAACCACGTCCCGTCGAGTCCGGGTGGGACACCGGACGCTCAGGCGCGGTCGGTGGCCTCGACCGGATCGCGCTCGACCGACTCCTCGACGCTCTCGGCCTCGTCGGCACTGTCCTCGGCCTCGTCGGTGTCCTCGGCCTCGTCGGTGTCCTCGGCCGTTTCGGCCGCGTCCTGGGCCTCGTCGTCCGACTCCGGGGCCTGCTCGGCCGCGTCGTCCGCGGGCTCGACCGCCGCCTCCTGCTGGGTTTCAGCTTCGGGTTCGGGTTCGGCTGCTGCCGCCTCGCCCGCAGCCGGCTCGTCCGACTCGACGGCCTGTCCGGCCTGTTCGCCGGGCTCGACCCAGGGCAGCGGCACGACCAGGCACGGACCGCCGACGAAGACGCCGCCGTCGACGCCGAGCGCCTTGCCCTCCGCATACAGGTAGGGCCCCTCCACCTCCGACGGATGGATACCGAGCTGGTCGGCGATCACGCTGTGCCCGTGCACGATGCGCTTGCCGCCGAGCATCGCCATGACCTCTTCGGCGACCTGGCCGCCGCGCGAGCCGCGGAAGGCGTACCGGGTGGTCATCCGCCGCCAGCACTCCCACCACTGACTGATGTCGTCCCCGGCGAGCACCGCGCCGACGTTCTTGTTGATCTCCTCGACCGAGTCGCCCCAGCCGAAGTACTCGATGGTGTCCGAGTGCATCAGTAGGTGCTCGTCGAGCCGGCCGAGCACCGGCAGCGCGCGCAGCCAGTCGACGTGTCGCTCGGTGAGCGCGTCCTGGTCGCCCTCCTGGCCGCCGTTGAGCCGCCAGCTCCGGCCGAAGCTGCGAGGTCCGAAGTCCGCCGGCACCTCGGTGTCGCCGAACAGGTACTTGCCAAGGGCAAGGATCTCGTGGTTGCCCAGCAGGACGCCGACCTCGCCGCCCGCCGCACCGGCCTGCTCACGCAGGCTCATCACCAGGTCGAGCACGCCTACGCCGTCAGGCCCCCGGTCGAAGAAATCCCCGAGGAACCACAGTCGCGTACGGCCGCCCGCCCAGGCGTCGTGGTCGTCGACAAGCCCCACGGCACGTAACGCGTCCGCCAGTTCCTGGCGGTGGCCGTGGACGTCACCGACGACGTAAGAAGCGGCCCGCTCCCCGGACCGCCGCCCCTCCTCATCCACGAGGTTGACCATAGGCGCCCCGCACGAGTCCGCACACGCGGCCCCGACCCCGATTACACATGCGGCCAATTGGACCAACCGATTAACCGCTTACGGGGTCGCCGGCCCGTTCGCCGGAGATGTCCGCCCGCCGGCCGCGGCCGATCATGCCCCGAACGGGTCGTTCACCTGTCCGACCAGGTCGGCGACCGAGTTGATCACCCGGGACGGCCGGTAGGGGAAGCGCTCCGCGGTGTGCTTGTCGGAGATCCCGGACAGCACCAGGATCGTCTCAAGGCCGGCTTCGAGGCCCGAGCGCACGTCGGTGTCCATCCGGTCGCCGATCATCAGCGTGTTCTCCGAGTGCGCGCCGATCGAGCGCAGCGCCGAACGCATCATCAGCGGGTTGGGCTTGCCGACGTAGTAGGGCTCGTGTCCGGTGGCGCGTTCGATCAGCGCGGCCACCGCGCCGGTCGCCGGCAGCGCGCCCTCGCGGCTGGGTCCGGTCGCGTCCGGGTTCGTCGCGATGAACCGGGCACCACCCTCCACCAGCCGGATCGCCCGGGTGATCGACTCGAAGCTGTAGGTCCGGGTCTCGCCGAGCACCACGTAGTCCGGGTCGCGGTCGGTGAGCACGTAGCCGATGTTGTGCAGGGCGGTGGTCAGCCCGGCCTCACCGATCACGTACGCCGTCCCGGCCGGCCGCTGCGAGTCGAGGAACTGCGCGGTGGCCAGGGCCGAGGTCCAGATCGACCGCTCCGGGATGTCCAGGCCGGTCTGCAACAGGCGGGCCCGCAGGTCACGGGCGGTGTAGATGGAGTTGTTGGTCAGCACAAGAAACGGGATCTCGTGCTGACGCAACTCGGCGAGGAACTGGTCGGTGCCGGGAATGAGGTGATCCTCGTGCACCAGGACGCCGTCCATGTCCATCAGGTAGTTCCAGCGGTTCCGCGCGGGCTCGTTCACGGCACCATGATTGCGGTTGGGCCCGGCTCGGGCCACACCGTAACCGCCTCCGGCGGCAGCACGACCCGGCAGGACGAGCCGAGCACCGGCCGTCGGTCGGGCGCAAACGTGTTCACCGGCAGGATCGCGGCCAGCTCACCGCCGCCGCCCAGGCTCAGCGTGAGTTCCAGCACCGGGCCCAGCGGCACCAGGTCGGTGACCGTCGCGGGGTGCCCGCGCTCGGCGTCCGGCCCGCCCGGCCAGTTCACCCGCACCTCCTCCGGCCGCACGCACCAGGACACCGGCGTGTCCGCCGGCCCCGGCGAGTCGGCCAGCGCGACGCGCAGCGCGCCGGCCAGCAGCTCCCGTTCGGCGCTGAGCACGCCCCGGCCGATGTTGCGCACGCCGAGCAGCCCGGCCGCCGCAGGCGAGGCCGGGTGGGCGAGCACCTGCTCGGTCGGGCCGGCCTGCACGATCTCGCCGTCGACCATCAGGATGACCTCGTCGGCCAGCAGCGCGGCCTCCGCCGGGTCGTGCGTGACGAGCACCGTGGTCATCGCGGTGTCCCGCTGCATCCGGCGCATGGTCCGGCGCAGTTCGTCGCGCACCGGCGTGTCCAGGCCGGTGAACGGCTCGTCCAGCAGCAGCACCTCGGGCCGGCGGACCAGCGCGCGGGCCATCGCCACCCGCCGGCTCTGGCCGCCGGAGAGCTGGTCGGGGAACCGGTCGGCCAGGCCGTCCAGCCGCAACCGGTCCAGCCAGTAGGCACCCAGTTCGGGCCGGGCGCCGACGCCGAAGTTGACCTGCTCCCAGACCCGCAGGTGCGGCAGCAGGGTGGAGTCCTGCGGCAGGTAGCCCATCCCCCGCCGCTCGGCCGGCAGCCCGGACACGTCCCGCCCGTCGAGTTCGACCCGGCCGGACTCGGCCCGCAACAGCCCGGCCAGCAGCCGCAGCGTCGCCGACTTGCCCGCGCCGGACGGCCCGAGAATGGCCAGGTGCCGGCCGGTGGCCGAGTGGCGGACCGAGAGCCGGAACTCGCCGAGGCTGGCTCGCAGGTCGAACTGGAGCCGGGGACTGGTCGCGGCGGCCGGCGGCTGCGGGGTCGGCAGGGTGACCGGTCCGCGCCTGCGGCCCCGGGAGCGGCGGCCGGGCCAGCGCTCGGCGAGCAGCAGCACGACCAACGCGGCGACCAGGGTGACCGCCACCGGGATGATCGTCGCGTTCAGGCCGGTGCTGCTGAACTGCACGTAGACGAACACCGGCAGCGAGTACGGGTGGTAGGCGAGCACCACGGTCGCGCCGAACTCACCGAAGGCACGCAGCCAGGCCAGCAACATGCCGCCCCGGATGCCCGCGGCGGCGGCCGGCAGCGCGACCCGCCAGGCCCGGGCCATCGGCCCGTGGCCCAGCGTCGCGGCCACATCGGCCAGCGCCGGGTTGACCGCCGCGAACGCGGCGCGCGCGGCGATGATCAGGAAGGGTGCGGCGACGAACACCTGGGCCAGCACGATGCCGGTCAGGTCGTCGGTCAGCGCGCCACCGAACAGCTCACCCAACGGCGCGTACGGACCGACCAGGAAGATCAGCAGAATGCCACTGATCAGCGGCGGCAGCGCGAGCGGAAGCTGGACGAAGACACCCAGCAGGGTCACCCAGCGGCCGCGCGCGGTGGCCAGCAGGTAACCCAGTGGCACGCCCAGCACGGTGACCACGACGGTGGCGATCGAGGCGGTGATCAGCGACACCCAGAGCGCGTCGCCGACCCCCGGGGCCGACATCGACGACGGATCGGTGCCCGGAATCCGGATCACGAACGCGACCAGCGGCACCAACAGGTACAGCACGATCAGCGCCGCCAGCCACGGCACCGGGGTGCGCAGCAGGCGGGCGCTGCTCGGCCGGATCGACCGGGCCACTGGTCAGCGTTCGCGGTTGATCATGTGGTTGATCGCGGTCCGGGCTACTTCACCCCGAGTTCGGTGTCCAGCGGGGTCGGCACCGAGCTGGAGTCGCCGGTGACCTTGACCGTTTGCAGTTGCAGGCCGTGCTTCTTCATCAGCGCCAGGCCGGACTGGCCGAGCAGGTAGTCGACGAAGTTGACGCCGCCCGCCGAGTTGGGCGCGTTGTTGAGCGCCGACACGGTGTAGGTCGCCTGGAGCTTGATGCTGCCCAGGGAGATCGTCGGGATCTTCAGGTCGGCGGCCTCACTGGAGTAGAAGAAGCCGGCGTCCAGCTGCCCGGCCTGCAACCGGCCGGCGAGCTGCTCCTCCGGGTAGACCTGCACCGCGGAGGTGGGCAGGTTCACGTCGGACAGCGCGGTCGCGGCGAGCTTGCCCTTCGGGTCCAGCTTCGGGTCGGTGCTGCCCATCAGGAAGCCCGGCTCGGTGATGACCTGCTGCCAGGGCTTGGTCTTCAGGTCGTTGACGAACTTGCTCTTCGGGTTGTAGCCGATCAGCAGCGGCGAGGTGGCGAAGGTCGCGTACCAGGACTCCCAGTTGCCGTTGGCCGCGCCCATCAGGCCGGTGTTCGCGTCGGTGGAGGCGCTGACGAAGACGTCCGCGGGCTTGATCTTGCCCTTGATGTCGCTGACCAGCGCGGTCGAACCGGCGGCCGTGCCTTCGAAGGTGAGACCGCTGGCGGTCTGGTAGGACGGCCCGAGGTCGTGCTCCATCAGGTTGGCCAGCGAGGCGGCGTAGAGCACCTGCACCTTGCCGCTGGCCGTCGGGAGCGCCGGGGTCGAGCTGGTCGCCGATGTCGTCGGGGAGGCGCTGGAACCACTGGAGCCCGAACTACAGCCGGCCACAAGCAGCGCCCCCGCAGTCAGTGCGGTGAGCGTGATCAGCGTCTTCCTCAAGGCCGGCCTCCCGGTGTTTCGACAACAACATGTGTGGACTTGACGACCGCGACCGCCAGCACACCGGGCGCGAGGCCCAGTTCGTTGACGGCCTCGGTACTCATCAGTGACACGATCCGGTGCGGACCGCACTGCAACTCGACCTGCGCCATCACCCGGTCGGCGATGACCTCGGTGACCAGCCCGACGAACTGGTTGCGGGCGGACCGGCCGATGTCGGAGGGATCGGCGATCTCCACCGCCTGGGCCTTGGCGAACTTGGCCAGATCGGCACCGTCCACAACCTTGCGGCCGGAGGCGTCGACCCCGGCGGCCATCAGGCCGGCATCCACCCAGCGACGGACCGTGTCATCACTGACCCCGAGCAGCCGGGCGGCTTCAGAAAGTCGAAATTGCGGCACGGGCTGGACGATAACCCCGAACCTGCGGGGATGTCATCGTCCAGGAGCGCACCGTAAGGTGATTGATGGTGAGGTTGTGATCACGGTCGGGCTACTCCATACGTCGGCGCTGCACGTGCCGACGTTCGACCGGTTGCTGGCCGCGACCGGCGTCCGTGCTGACTCTTCTGCCGGTGTTTCCGCCCCGGTTTCGGCTGCCGCTTCCCGGGTTGTGGTTCGGCATGTGGTGGATGAGTCCTTGTTGGCCGATCCCGGCCCGGACCTGACCTCGCGGGTCGCGGCCCGGCTGGTGGCGGCCGGGCACGGTGCGGACGCGGTGCTGTGCACATGTTCGACGATCGGTGCGGTGGCGGAGTCGCTGGCCGACATGGTCGGCCGACCGGTGGTGCGGATCGACCGGCCGATGGCGCGGGCGGCGGTGCGGTTGGCCAGGGACGTCCAGTTGGACGGCGCCGATGGTGGTGCCGCTGGCGGTTCGGCTGGTTCGCGTGGTTCGCGTGGTTCGGGCGGGGTGATCGGGGTGGTGGCGGCGGTGCCGAGCACGCTGGCGCCGACCGAGTCGCTGTTGCGCGAGGTCGCGGCGTCCTCCGGTGCGTCGGTCGGGTTGCGGATGTTGCCCTGCCCGGAGGCGTGGCCGCTGTTCCTGCGTGGGGATCAGGATGCCTATCTGGACGAGATCGCCGCGCTGCTGCGCCGATCCGACGACGGCACGGTCAGTGTCTTCGTGTTGGCGCAGGCGTCGATGGCGGCCGCAGCCGAGCGCTGCGCGGACCTGTCGGTCCCGGTGTTGAGCAGCCCCGCCCTCGCCGCCGCGGAACTGCTTCGGGTCGCCGGATCGTCCACTTCGGATCGTTCGGTCGCCGAGCAGTGAACCGTCCATAGCAGACACAGCTGTTGGACGGGCGAAACCACCGGGTAGCAACAGGAATCGCTCAGCGGGACAGCCGGGCCGTCTCGGTCCTGGTGATCTCGATGGTCTCGGAGATGTAGCGCTCGATCACCGCCAGCTCGGCCGGCGTGTAGTCGGCGAGTACCTCGCCAAGGGCCGCGCTCAGGCCCTCGAACACGTCGCCGAACCGGGACAGGTTGCTGCGGGTCACCTCGACGAGCACCTTGCGGCGGTCGTCGGGGTCGCGCACCCGGCGCACGTAACCGGCCCGCTCCAGGCGGTCGATCACGCCGGTGACCGCGCCCGTGGACAGCCCGGACAGGTCGGCGATCTGGCCCGCGGTGAGCGGCCGGTCGGCGCGCACCGCCAGATCGAGGCACTTGCTGTCGGTGGCCGACAGGCCGGCCCGCTCGGCCACCTGGCCGTGAAACATGACCATGACCTCGCTCAGCTCACGGCTGAGCGTGACGAACCGCTCGCGAACCTCTTCGGGTACGCCGGCGCGCTCCACGGACTCCGTCATCACCGATCCACTCCTCGCCAGTAACCTCTCGCCTACTAAGAAGTTTACCGACTGGTTCGCTTGCCCATGGAGACATGATAGCCGTCCGCAGCGGCTGTCCGCCGCGTCCGCGGGTCGGCAAGATCAATCACGTCAGTTCTACCCGCGTCTCCGCGAATGCGGACGCTCGGTCGGCACAATGGACGCAAACGCGGAACCTATTGATACGGCGTGATTTCCGGCAACATCGCGCGTGCGCAACGGTACCGATCGGCGATTAGGCTCGTACGGGTGACGGTCCTACAGGAGGTCTACCTCGGAATTCCGATCGTGCCCGGCTCCACCGGCACGGCGGAGAGCCCTGCGGCACCCGACCGGCCCGACTCGCCCCAGCTGCTCGACAGCTTCGGCAGAGTCGCCCGCGACCTGCGAGTTTCCCTCACCGACCGATGCAACCTGCGCTGTACCTACTGCATGCCGGCCGAGGGGCTGGACTGGCTGCCCGGACCCGAGCTGCTCAGCGACGACGAACTGATCCGACTGCTGGACATCGCGGTCACCCGACTGGGCATCACCAATGTCAGGTTCACCGGTGGTGAGCCACTGCTGCGCCGAGGCATCACCAAGATCATCGCGGCCACCGCCGCGCTGTCGCCCCGGCCGCGAATTTCCATCACCACCAACGGAATCGGCCTGGCCCGCAAGGCGGTCGCGCTCGCCGAGGCCGGCCTGGACCGGGTGAACGTGTCGTTGGACACCCTGCGCGCGGACCGGTTCCGCGACATCACCCGGCGCGACCGGCTGGCCGACGTGCTCGCCGGACTCGCCGCCGCGGCCGATGCCGGGCTCACGCCGGTGAAGCTCAACGCGGTGCTGATGCGCGGAGTCAACGACGACGAGGCCGCCGAACTGCTGCGCTACTGCCTCGACCGCGGCTACGAGCTGCGCTTCATCGAACAGATGCCGCTCGACCCGCAGCACGGCTGGGACCGGGGCATGATGGTCACCGCCGAGGAGATCCTGACCACCCTGCGCGCGGGGTTCGACCTCGGCGCGAGTCCGGACCCACGCGGCCCGGCACCGGCCGAACGGTGGCTGGTGCGCGAGCGGGGAAGCACGAACACTGAGGTGCTCGGCTCGGTCGGGGTGATCGGTTCGGTGACCCGGCCGTTCTGCGGTGACTGCGACCGGACCCGGCTGACCGCCGACGGCCAGATGCGAAACTGCCTGTTCAGCCAGGTGGAGACCGACCTACGGGACCTGCTGCGAAGCGGCGCCGACGACGAGAACCTGGCCGACCGCTGGCGGATCGGCATGTGGGGCAAGCTCGCCGGGCACCGTATCAACGACGCCGGCTTCGCCCAGCCGATCCGGCCGATGAGCGCGATAGGAGGATGAGCGGGTGACAGACACCGCCACCGGGAGTTCGGTGGCCACCGCGCCGCACGACCGGACAGTGCCGCACGGCGCCGCCCAGGCCGCCCTCACGCTGGTGCGGGTGCGCTACTTCGCCGGGGCCAGGGCCGCGGCCGGAGTGGCCGAGGAGGACGTGCGGCTGCCGGCCGCGACGGTCCGTTCCGTGCTCAGCGCGGTGCGCGAGCGCCGAGGGCCCGAACTGGACCGGGTACTCGCCCGGTGCAGCTTCCTGCTCAACGGGGTGGCCGTGCACGACCACGCCACCGGCATACCGGACCGGGCCGAACTTGATGTACTGCCGCCGTTCGCCGGCGGCTGAATTCACCGAGATTCAGGCCACAGAACCAACTGAGAAGCGCCGCGGATACCGCGGCGCTTC
>DATATV010000020.1:0-1964 GCA_036268615.1 Pseudonocardiaceae bacterium | reverse complement strand
CTGGAACTGCGCCGCCGGCGCCGGGTGGCCGCCGAGATCGAGGCGGTGGCGCTGGGTCTGCTGCGCCGCCGCGTGCTGGCAGCAGCCGGCGACCGGGCGCTGGACGCACTGGCCGCCGCGGTGGTGGCCGGGCACCTCGACCCGGAGGCCGCCGCGCGGCGCCTCGTCGGGGACGGCTGACCCCGGAATCGATCAATCGGCCGTCCCGTGGCGGTCGCTCGGACGATTCCGCCGGGACCCGGATCACCTACCCTGGCGACAGGGGCGGTGTTCTGCCCTCGACAGGACGGTGAGCGACGTGGCCTGGGCAGCCTGGTTGGCGGCGGCAGTCGTCTTGGTGCTGCTGGAGATGTCCACCGTCCATCTGCATTTCGCGATGCTGGCCCTCGCGGCGCTGGTGGCCGCGGCCGTCGCGCCCGCGGCTCCGGTCGGTGTCCAATTGAGCGCCGCGCTCGCGGCCGCGCTGGTCGGTCTGCTGGTGATCCGGCCGTTCGCCTTGCGTCACCTGCAGTCCGGGCCGCAGTTGATCAGCGGGACCGCGGCCCTGGTGGGCCGGCCGGCACATGTGCTGGCCCGGGTCGACCGCGGCGGCGGCCAGGTCAAGCTGGCCGGCGAGGTGTGGTCGGCGCGGTCTGCCGACGAGGCGAGTGTCTACGAACCGGGACAGGACGTCTCGGTAATCCGGATCGACGGCGCCACCGCGCTGGTCGGGTGACCTGAGGATGCGTCACATGGCGGGTTTCATCGTGCTCGGGGTCCTGATCCTGATAGTGCTGGTGATCCTGGCCCGATCCGTGCGGATCGTGCCGCAGAGCCGGGCCGGTGTCGTGGAGCGCCTCGGGCGCTACTCCCGGACGTTGAACGCCGGGCTCACCGTGCTCGTGCCGTTCGTGGACCGGCTGCGCCCGTTGATCGACCTGCGCGAGCAGGTGGTCTCGTTCCCGCCGCAGCCGGTGATCACCGAGGACAATCTGGTGGTCAACATCGACACCGTCATCTACTTCCAGGTGACCGACCCGCGCGCGGCCACCTACGAGATCGCGAACTACATCGCCGGCGTCGAACAGCTGACCGTGACCACGTTGCGCAACGTCGTCGGCAGCCTGAGCCTGGAACGGGCCCTGACCTCCCGCGACCACATCAACGCGCAACTGCGCGGAGTGCTAGACGAGGCCACCGGCCGGTGGGGGCTGCGGGTCAATCGTGTCGAGCTCAAGTCCATCGACCCGCCGCTGTCGATCCAGGGCGCCATGGAGCAGCAGATGCGCGCCGAGCGGGACAAGCGCGCCGCGATCCTGACCGCCGAGGGGTTCAAGCAGTCCCAGATCCTCACCGCGGAGGGCGAACGACAGTCGCAGATCCTGCGGGCCGAGGGCGAGCGGCAGGCCGCGATCCTGCGGGCCGAGGGTGAGGCCCAGGCGCTCAAGACCGTGTTCGCCGCGGTCCACGAGGCCGACCCGGACCCGAAACTGCTGGCCTACCAGTACTTGCAGACCCTGCCGCAACTGGCCAAGGGCGAGGCGAACACAATCTGGGTGGTGCCCAGTGAACTCGGCAAGGCCCTGGAGGGCCTGGGCGCGATGTTCGAGGGGCGAACCGGCGGTGACGCCGGGAGCTGACGGGAGGGGTGCGTAGTGCTGGCGACGCCGGTGGGTCGGTTGCGGGTGTTCTCGGTGCTGGAGGCGATCAGCTTCCTGTTCCTGCTCGGGGTCGCGGTACCGATGCAGATCGCCGGGAACCGGGTGCTGGTGATGCCGGCTGGGATGACCCACGGGATCCTCTTTGTGCTCTACGTGCTCACCGCTCTGGACGTACGCAGCCGGTTGTCCTGGCCGAACCCGGTGGTGCTGAAGGTGCTGGTGGCCGCGGTGATCCCGTTCGCGCCGTTCATCGTCGAGCGACGACTGCGCGGGCTGGAAGCTCCGACCCGCGGCTGAGGCGGGACCGATTTCAGCGGTGGGCGC
>DATATV010000019.1:0-1916 GCA_036268615.1 Pseudonocardiaceae bacterium | reverse complement strand
GTGACACCGGACGGCGCACCCGAGACGCTGAGGTTGACGCTCTGGGCCGAACCGCCGGTCAGCGCCGGGGAGACGCCCACGCCGCCCGTTGCGCCGTCGGCAACGCTCGCGCCGGAGTTGCCCAGCGACAGCGAGAACGTCGAGTTGGTGGTGCCGCCACCGCCACCGCCGAGGACCGCACCGGTCCCGCCGAGGGCGAGCAGGCCGTTCGGGGTGCCCATGCCGGTCGGGCCGTCGTAGCCGACGCCGGCCTTGCACAGGTAGGTGGTGCAGCCGGACTTGTTCACCCCGGTGGTGACGTCGTTGAGACCGGCAACGTTCGCCGTCGCGTAGGCGTATGCGGCCGACGGGGCCGGGTTGTTCGCCTCGGCGTACATCGACGCGATCAGCGGCGAGGAGACGCTGGTGCCGCCGTACACGGCCCAGCCGCCGCTGCCGGTGGAGTCGTAGACCGCGACACCGGTTGCCGGGTCGGCCACTGCGGAGACGTCCGCCACCGAGCGCTTGCTGCACCCGGTGTCGACCTGCCAGGCCGGCTTGACCTCGTAGGCCGAACAGCCGCTGCCGGTGCCCTCGGAATTGCTGGTGTCCCAGACCGACTCGGTCCAGCCCCGGGTGTTGCTCGCCTTGCTCAACGAGGTGCCGCCGACCGCGATGACACTCGGCGACGAGGCCGGGAACTCGGCCCCGTAGCCGTCGTCACCGGCCGAGGCGGTGATCGCGATCCCCGGGTGGGTGTAGTACTTGGTGACCTCCGAGGTGTCCGTGGAGCTCTCGCTTCCGCCGTAGCTGTTGGAGATCGCCTTCACGCCGGACACGCCCGCCGCGTAGTTCACCGCGGTGCCGAGGTCGGGGTCGTTCGCGCTGCTGGCCTCGACCAGCAGGATGTGACACAACGGGCACGCCGCGGACGCCATGTCGGTGTCCAGCGCGATCTCGCCGGCCCAGCCCGAATCGGCCGCGGGCAGGGTCGAGCCGCCGCTCTCGTTGACCTTGTGGAAGCAGCCGTTGGCTGTGGTGCAGGCCGGCAGGCCGTACTGGGCCCGGTAGGTGGCCAGGTCGGACTCGGCGGTCGGGTCGTCGTAGGCGTCGACGATCGCGACGGTGCTGCCGGCGCCCAGCGTCGTCGGGATGTTGTAGGCCGAGGCCAGCGAGGCCGGCGAGAACCCGGACGGGGTCGTCGCCGCGGCCGCCATCTGGGCGCGGGTCTTCGACTTGATGTCGGTACGGCGCATGGACAGGCAGGTCATCTGGCCCTTGGCGGGATGCACCGGGCAGACGTTCGTGTAGGTGACCGTCGATCCGCTGCTCGCGGCCGATGCCGCATCCTGTCCCGCGGCTGCGGCCAGCAGGGAGAGAGCGGAGAGCACCACGCTCGCGCGGGCGATCCGCCGCCGACTCGGAACGGTGAACAGCGGGCGACCACGGTTCGGCACAAGTACTCCTGACGGCCACGGAACGTGCGCGAAGGCACCCCGGCATTCGCCCGGGCAGAACCTTCTTCGTCAGTTGATGGGGCCGCCTTTACACGCGTCGGGTTAACGCTTCGGTCCGATCTGGTGCAACCCGGCAAGTGCACCTGACCCTTCGTCAGATTCGTCCGAGTTGTTCCGCCGGACGCGGGTCAAGGCCTTGGACCGCGAACGAAAACGCACCGAGCCCACCCCGGAGGGTGGGCTCGATCGCGTGCCGCTGCGGGCAGGTCAGGACCTGATCATCGAGATGTCGAACTCGAGAGTGATCTTCTCCGAGACCAACACGCCGCCGGTCTCGAGGGCAGCGTTGAAGTTCACGCCCCAGTCCTTGCGGTTGATGACGGTGCGGCCCTCGAAGCCGGCGCGCTGGTTGCCGTACGGGTCGGTCGCCAGGCCGGTGAACTCGAAGTCCACGCTGACCGGCAGCGTCGTGTCCTTGAT
>DATATV010000018.1:0-39614 GCA_036268615.1 Pseudonocardiaceae bacterium | reverse complement strand
CCGAGCACCGCCGCGCGGACCCGCGGTTCGGCGGCCACGAACGGAACACCGAGTCCACAACCCAACGAAATGCCCCAGTAGCCCACCGGGCCGGCGCCGACCTGGTCGAGTTCCTGGACCGCGTCCAGCGCCGCCTGCCATTCCGGCACGGTCTGGCGTGCCACGAGTGCCTGGAACTCGGCGATCAGCGGCGCCCGTTCCGCGCCGCCGTCGACCCGGGTCCGTATCCGGGTCGCGACCCGGTCGTACTCCTCGTGCGGCGGCCGATCGCCGTGGCCGGGCACGTCGACCGCGACCACCGCGAAACCAAGCCCGGCAACAAAACGGTGTGCCCGGGTCACGATGCCGGGGGCCTTCTTGTGCTGGCCGCCGCCGTGTCCCATCAGAATCAGCGGACGAGCCCCGGGCGCACCGTCCGGCGTCCACAGCACGCCGGGGATCTCGCCGAGGGTGAAGAGCTGTTCACGGACGCCGTCGGCGGCCGTCTCAGCGGTGAAGCGCATGGCGTGTCGAGCCTTTCGGGATGCCTGTTGCGGGCACTCCCTAGGCGATCCGGAGGAGGGAGCCCCGATCTGTCACAGCGTTGATCGGTCTCACCTCCTCGGTTCGTGGCGACACACGGCAACGGGGAACGTAGCACAGGGTGCAACACCGGTTCACCCGATCGATCAAGGCGGTCCGATGTGAGGATGACCGACTTTCTGGGTACGTAAGGTTCGCAGGAGGTTGACCATGACGATCTCGTTCGTGCTGGCGGGCGGTGGGGCGTTGGCCGCCACCCAGGTGGGCATGTTGCGCGCGTTGCTGGAGGCAGGCGTGCGGCCGGACCTGGTGGTCGGCACCTCCGCCGGGGCCATCAACGGATTCTGTTTCGCCGAACACCCGAACGAGGACGGGGTGGATCGGCTGACCGGGCTGTGGGGCCGAATGCGCCGCCGAGACGTGTTTCCGGTGGACCCGCGGTTCATCGCCGCCGGCCTGGTCGGCCTGCGCGACGGCCTGGTGTCGCCGGTCCGGCTGCGCGCCTTCCTGCGCCGCAACGTCGGCGCGGCCGGGTTGCGGGACACCGAGGTGCCCATGCACATCGTCGTCACCGACCTGGCCAGCGGCCGGCCCGCGGTGCTCTCGGACGGCCCGGCGGTGGACGCGCTGCCGGCCACGTCGGCGCTGCCCGGAGTGTTTCCGCCGGTGCTGCTCAACGGTCGGCCGCTGGCCGACGGCGGGATCACCGCGGACACGCCGGTACGGCAGGCTGAGGAACTGGGCGCGGACGTGATCTACGTGCTGCCCGCCGTCGGGCCGGGCACGCCCACCGAGGTGCCGCACGGCGCGTTGCCGGTGCTGCTGCACGCGGTCAGCCACTTGTTCGGCCGCGCCGCGGCGGCCGACATCGAGGCGGTGCACGGTGTGGTGCACGTGTTGCCCGCGCCGGCGCACGAGGGCGCCAACCCGTTCGACTTCCGGCACACCGGCGAACTCATCGACGAGGGCTACACGGCGACCAAGGCCGCCCTCGTGGCGTTGCCGCGCAGCAGAATGGTCGCCTGACGATGAAAGCCTTCGGTAAGAACCGGTCCGCCCCCTGACGCACGGAGCCGAACTACGATCGTCGACAGCGATACCGGTCAACGAGCGGAGTCAACGTCGTGCCTGATGTCATGTCGGTGTGCCAGGTCGCGTTCAGTGTGCTGGACCTCGACAAGACAATGGCTTGGTACCGCGAGGTTTTCGGCTACATCGCCACCGGCGGCAACGACGACCAGGGTGGCGACGAGGTCGCCGCGATGCAGGGGTTGCCGGCGTGCCGCTGCGACATGGCCTGGTTGGTGGACAGTCAGGACTTCTTCCAGCTGGAGTTCTTTCGTTACACCGAGCCCACACCCCGGCCGCGCCGGGCCGACGCCACTCCGTCGGACATCGGGTACGCGGTGGTCGGTATCCACGTCGAGGACTTCGACGACTCGCTGGTCCGGCTCGCGGAGACGGGCACGCCGTTGGACAGTCCGGTGGTCGGTTCCGCGCCGGCTCGCCGCGTCCGCGTGCGTGATCCCGAAGGCGTGTTCCTGGAACTGATGGAGGACGACCTCCGGTCGCCCGGCGGCGGGCTGCCGCTGGTCGTGCGGCCGGCCGTGCCCGTCGCCACCCGGTACGTCCGGATTGTCGTCGACAATCTTGACGCGGCAAGGGATTTCTTTGTCGACTCGCTGGGACTGCGGCCCGCCGGGGTGACCCTGCACGGCCCGGAACACGCCGCCCTGTGGGCCGAACCCGCGCCGCCGCGAACCGCCCTGTTGTGGGCCGGGGATTTCCTCGTCGAACTCGCCTGTTATCGCGATGCCCGCCCGCGCCCGGACGGTTACCTGATCAGCGACCAGGGACTGTTGAACATCGCGCTCGGCTCCCGGTCGGTGGCCGACCACCGGAATCTGGTGGCTCGCGCGAGGAAGCACGACGTCCTGATGCACCAGGAGATGTCGATCGGCTCGGCCGTCGTCCGCTACCTGAGCGGACCGGAGACGCTCAGCGTCGAGGTGCTGGCCATCCCGGACCCCGAGATCGAGGACGCGTCGGGATTCGCTCCCCGGCTCCGCTGATCGGCCGCGGCGACGGCACCGGCCGCGCGGACGAAGGCGGCGACCGCTGGTGAGTGCGACTCCTGCGGCCACGCCACGGCCAGCGTGGCCGGCGGCTGGTCGGTGAGCGGTCGGTAGGCGATCTCGGCCCGCGGACAGCGGTGCGCCACGGACGCCGGCACGATGGCGACGATCTTGCCCAGTTCGATCAGCGTGAAGATCTCGTCCATGCTGGGCAGGCGGGCGTCGGCCGCCGGCTGCGGGGTCTCGGTCAAGGGCTGGTCGGCCGAGTTTCACCGCCTGAGCGAGGCCGCGCTGCCCGCGCCCCGCGCGCAGCCGAGGCGACGATCCGGTGTCGTCAGCGGGCGGAGGTGGTGAGCACGACGCGCTGGCCGGGCTTGGTCGGCGCGGACCAGGCGTCCTCGACCCGGGTCAGCGGCACCGGCAGCGCGTCGACATTGAAGGTGCCGGCGACGAGCTGGTCGACCAGCGAGGGCAACTCGGCGACGATGGCCGCCGCGGTCACCGATCCCTGACCGCTGCCCATGATCCGCACGTCGGCCGCGCGCAGCACGAACGAGGGCAGGGTGATCTCCGGGCCGGCCATCGACCCGATCTGGATCCAGGACAGCAGTTTGCCGCGGTCGGTGCGGCGGGTCACCAGCGCCGGGATCGTGGCCTCGGTCGGGGCGCCCCAGGTGTAGTCGATCACCACGTCGACATCGGCGGCGACCGCGGCGACCCGGTCGGCGGCCTCGGTGGGGTCGCCGACCTGGGAGACGACGGTGGTCGCGCCGAGGCCGGTGAGCAGTTCGAGGCGCTGGGCGTCCCGGCCGGCGGCGATGATCTCCTCGGCGCCGAGGTGCTTGGCGATCTGCACGGCCAGTTGCCCGGCGTTTCCGGTTGCACCCAGCACCAGCACGCGCTGGCCGGGCTGGAAGCTGATCCGCCGCCGCAACGCGATCCAGGAGGACATCGCGGGGTTCATCGCGGCCGCCACGACCACCGGGTCGGCGTCCGTCGGCAGCGCGACTGCGCGGCGGGGGTCGACCAGCGCCTGTTCGGCCATGGTGCCGGGCACCTGGTCGTCGGCGACGAAGTAGACCGATCGCCCGTCGGGCAGCCGGCCGACGCCGTCGACGCCGGGGATCAGCGGGAGCTTGCCATCGCTCGTGTAGTGGCTGCCGTTGGCACCGGAGCGGACCCGGGGGTGCAGCCCGGCGGCGAGCATGTCCACGACGACCTCGCCCTCGGCCGGCTGGAGTGTGGCGAACTCCTCGTAGCGCGGCGGGCTGTCGAACGAGCGGACGACTGCGGCATACATGTGGTGGCTCCGTTACGCCGAAGGGATTTAGTACGTGATACAAACCAAATTAGTTCGCGTCACGTACCTTGTCAAGTGGTTTGTGTCACGTACTAGTTGGCGTATCGTGGCGCCATGCCGAAAGACGCCACGCAACCAGCCCGACCGCGCCCCGCCGCCGCCGCGACGACGGCGGACCGGACCGAAGTGGCGGACCTGGGGATCGTGGACGGCTTGGTGCAGCTGTCGTTCGTCGTGCAGGGCGTGCTCGGGCAGGTCGCCACCGAACGCGGGCTGTCGGTCGTCCAACTGCGGCTGCTGGGCGTCCTGCGCGACCGAACGCCGGGTATGCGTGAACTGGCCCAACACCTCGGCCTCGACAAGTCCAGCATGACCGGCCTGGTCGACCGTGCCGAGCGCCGCGGCCTGGTCCGCCGGAGCCCCGCCCCGCATGACGGCCGGGTGATCCAGGTGTCCCTGACCCCGGCCGGGCACGAGCTCGTCCGGGCCACCGCCGTCGAGGCCGACCGCGAGATCCTGGCCCTCACCGCACATCTCACCGACGAGCAGCGCGCCCAGCTGTCCCAGCTGGCCAGTGTGTTGGTGGCCGGCTCCACCGTGCTCTGACCCGGCAATGTGACCAAGGCGGACACCGGAACCGAGCGGTTCCCGGCCTGCGGTGGATCTCGGTCGGCTAGCGTGCTGCGCTATGCCCAGCGGTAGCGGTCTGACCATCCACACCGACGATGTGCACACGTCGGGCGACACCATGGGCAACTTCGGCACCCAGGTCACCTCCGGTGGTCAGACCTTGGAGACGCTCGGCAACGACCTGTCCTCGCACGCGAACGCGGACAAGTCCGGCGTCGGCAAGATCATCTCGACGGCGATGGGCAAGGTCACCTCGATCGCCGGCACGGTGTTCAAGGAGGGTGGGCGGGTCGCGACGGAGGCCGGCAAGTGCCTGCATCTGTGTGCCAGCAACCACGAGACGAACGAGGAGAACGTCACCGGCTCGTTCCACAACGTCACCAGCGACCACCCGTCGAGCCACTCCGCGCCGCACAGCACGTCGTCGTCCTCGTCGCCGGTGCACGGCCAGCCGCAGCCGGTCAAGCCGATGACGATCCCGAAATCGCCGCACCAGACCGAAGGCGGCCCGTCCTCGCCGGCCCCGTCCGAGTCGGGCGAACCCCCGGTGTCGATCCCGAAGTCCCCGCATCCCGACACCGACGGCGGTCCGTCCCATTCCGACGACGAGCCGACCTCGCCGCAGTCGACCCACTCGGGCAGTCCGGCGGGGTCCGCCGCGACCAAGCCCAATCAGGACTACCTGGGCAATCCGGACTTCCGGTCGACACCGGAGGACCGGGCGAACTTCAAGAACAACTACCCGAACTACAACGACCACGTGGACGCCGTCAACGAGGCCAAGAAGAACGACCCGTCGCTGGCCAACATCCCCGAGGAAGACCTGGTCGCGGTCCGGGCCTACACGACCAACGACCACTATCAGGAAATGAACAACGCGCTGCGCAACGACGACCCGGCCGGTCTGCAGCAGTACGACTCGCACATCCGCACCACCACCTCCGGACTCAACCAGATGCCCTCCGCCGGCTATACCACCGTCACCCGCACCATCGCGGTGGACCCGAAGGATCTGCCGGCTCTCAAGCAGAACTATGCGCCGGACAACACAGTCACCGAGAACGGCTTCTTCAGTGCCACCAAGGGAAAAGACAGCGGCTTCTGGGGTGGCGTCTCGATGCGGGTCGACTCCGCCGACGGCCGGGTACTGGGTCCGCTGTCCACCAAGCCCACTGAGAACGAGGTGCTCTTCCCACCGGGTATGCAGCACGTCGTGACGGGTCAGAAGGTCGATCCGGCCAACAACAACCATTTGACGATCTACTCGGAGCAGTAACCGTACGGGCGTGGCTGGTCCGCGGCGGTGGTGGTTGGCGACAGCGTTGCCGGCAGGTGAGGAGCAGGAGATGGTCGAGAACAACGGGCGGGCCGCGGGGGACGCCGTGCTGGCCGCGGGTGCCGGGTCGGCCGATGTGTCCTTTTCGGACCGGGTGCTGGGCTGTGTGCTGGCGGGCGCGGCCGGCGACGCGCTGGGCGCGCCGATCGAGTTCCTGACGATCGAGCAGATCCGCGAGCGGTTCGGGCCGGAGGGCGTGTGGGACTACGAGATGTCCTTCGACGACCACCGTGGCTCGATCACCGACGACACCCAGATGACCCTGTTCACCCTGGAGGCGATGGCCCGCGCGCACGTCCGTCTGCGCACGTCGGGCACCTCCGATGTCGTCCGGGTGACGCACCGGGCCTACCTGCGCTGGCTGTACACGCAGGGCGACACCGTGCCCAGGGCGGTGTTGACCGGCCAGTTGATCACCGAGCAGGGCATCTACACCCGGCGCGCGCCGGGAAACACCTGCCTGTCGGCATTGCGGGCGACCGTGGACGGCCGGCGGGTCGGCACCATCGAGCACCCGCTGAACAACTCGAAGGGCTGCGGCGGCGTGATGCGCGCGGCGCCGGTCGCGTTGTGGCCGGGCACGTCGGCCGAGGTCTTCCGGTTGGGCGCCGAGACCGCCGCGCTGACCCACGGGCACCCCAGCGGCTACCTGGCGGCCGGCGCACTCGCGGTGATCGTCCGGGACGTGCTGCACGGCGGCACCCTCGCCGACGCGGTGGCCAACGCACGGGCCGAACTCGTCGGCTGGCGCGGCCACGAGGAGACGGTCGGCGCGCTGGACGCGGCGGTCGCGCTCGCCCGGGAAGGCCGCCCGACGCCCGAGGCCGTCGCCGATCGGCTGGGCGCGGGCTGGGTCGCCGAGGAGGCGCTCGCGATCGCGGTGTCTGCGGCGCTGGCGGCGACCGACATGCTCGACGGCCTGAAGATCGCGGTCAACCACTCCGGCGACAGCGACTCCACCGGCTCGATCTGCGGCAACATCCTCGGCGCTCGCGACGGCGTCCGGGCGATCCCGTCCCGGCTGCACGACCACGTCGAACTGCGCTGGGTGATCGAGCCGCTGGTGCTCGACGTGCTCGCCGAGTTCAGCAGCGAGCCGCCGGTGGGCCCGGCCTGGCTGGCCCGTTATCCCCCCGACTGACCGTGCGACGACCGACTGGCGACCGACCGACGACCGTCCGATGTGGTCGGACGTCGACCACGGCCGGCCCGACACCCACGACCGCGGCCGCCGGTTCGCCGCGCCGGCCCGGCAGTCCGCCTCACGTCCGGGCGGTCCGTCGGCCAGCCGGATCGCGGCCAGCGGTCGTCAGGGCAGTTCGAGCGACACGATCTCGGCCCGCACCGCACCCGCCGGGGTCGAATAGCTGATCGGGTCGCCCGCGTGCTTGCCCGACAGCGCGGCCGCCAGTGGGCTGTCCGTGGTGGTCGTGTTGTCCTCGTCGCCGGGCGCGATCTCCTCGGTCACCGCGACCACGCGCAGCGTGCGCTCGACCCCGTCGCCGAACCGCAGGGTCACGGTCGTCCCGTCGGGCACGTCCGAGGGGCTGTCGGCGGTCGACAGTGCCGTCGGCCCCTCCTCCAGCAGCGCGGACAGTTCGGCGATCCGGTCGTCGACGCGGGCGATGTCGTCCTCTTGGCGCAGGGGATCGGCGCCGTCCTCCCGGTCGCCCGTGGTGTCCAGCGAGAGGGTGTCGGCCGTCTGCGCGGCGCGGCGGTTGCGCAGTTCGTTGAGTTCTCGGGCAAGCCGGTCACGTGCCTCGACGCTGAAGCCCGGCCTCTCGGAGTTGTCGGTTGACATGAGTGCGTGCTCCTTGGCGCCGGTCATGGTTGGGGCCGCCAGTATGCCCGCGGTTCAGCCCGCCCGCACCGGGTCGTTGCACGTCCGCCCGGCCTCCCTTAATGTGTGATCAAAAGTAACTGTTACTTGAGGTAACGCTAGAGAGGATTCCCCGATGCTGATCTCCGCTCCGATCGCCCAGCTGATCGACACCGCTCGCGGCCAGGCCGGCGCGCTGCTGAACCGGGTGCGCGGCGAAGCAGGCGAGCACCTCGCCCAACTCTCCGGCCGGACGGCCGGCTGGGCCGACGAGGCCGGCGACGCGGTCGCCGTGATCACCGACGCCGCCGCCGTCACGGCCGGGCAGGTGAGCCGCGACGCGGTCGACGCCGCGGACCGGTACGCCGAGCGGACGCGCGACCGGGTCACCCGGCTGTCCTACCGGTGGACCGAGAACCTCGGTGATCACCTGGTCCGACTCGGTGGCGCACGCTCCGGTAAATGATCATGAACCAAAATGGTTCTTCCGTGCGTCTTAGAGGAGTAGGAGACACCAGCTGGCACCGAGACCGCTGTTAGGCTCGTTCGATCTGGTTTTCCGGCCGATTGATCCGAAATATCGAATTGATTTCAGCTGTGACGTGGGGAGTAGGTCGTTGATGGGCGAGTGGGACCTGGTATCGGTGGACGGCATCGCGCTGGACGTCGTGGTGCATGAGGCGGCCGCCGAGCCACCCAGAAACCTGATCGTGCTCGTGCACGACCTGGCCCGCGACCGCGACCAGCGCGGCGTGTTCAACCAGTTGGCCGATCGGTTGGCCGAGGACGGCTCCACCGTCGTGCGGTTCTCCTTCCGCGGTCATGGCGCCAGCGCGGGCACCCAGCGCGGCTTCACCACTGCCGGGGCGATGCTGGACCTGACTGCCGTCGTCGACGAGGCGACCCGCCGCTGGTCGGCGCCGCTCACCGTGCTCGCGGTCGGCTTCGGCGCCGTGCCCACCTGTCAGTCGCTGGGTTATCTCGACCGGCGCGGACTGACCCGGCTGATCCTCTGGAGCCCGGTGCTCGACCTGCGCCGGACGTTCCTTGAGCCAGAACTGCCGTGGGGCGAGCGTTATGGCGGCAAGGCCGCGCAGGAACAGTTGTCCCAGCAGGACTTCGTCCACATCGAGGACAGCTTTGAGCTGGGCCGCGTGCTGTTCGAGGAGTTCGCGCTCTACCAGCCGGAGTTGGAGTTCGTCGCCAGCCGGGTGCCCACGTTGATGGTGACCAGCAGCGAGGACGAGTTCACCTCGACAGCCATCGCCACCGACGCCGCGGTCACCATGGGCAAGTGTCAGGTGTACGAGGTGGCCGAGGCTGATCACGACTTCGGTCAGCCGGGAACCGCCGACGAGGCCATCCGGGAAACCGTGATGTGGATGTCCGCCTGACGCGTGGCGTCGTGAGCCAGTTAGCCATCTTGGGGGAGAGTCATGACCGGGTTCAAGATCACGCCGGACGACCTGCGTGGTTCGAGTTCGACGCTGGGCACGCTCGGCGACCAGCTCACCACCGGTGGCCAGAAGTTGTCCACCGTCGGCCAGAACCTGGTCTCGCACGCCAAGAGTGACAAATCCGGGGTCGGCAGCATCCTCGCCAAGGCGCTGGGTACCGGCACCGAGGTCGCCGGCAAGGTGTTCACCGAAGGCGGCCGGGTGGCCGGCGCGGCCGGGAAACGGCTGCACACGAACGCGGACTCGCACGAGTCCAACGAGGAACACCAGACCAGCGTCTTCAAGGGCATCACGTCCGACGGCAAGGACGAGGGCTCCAAGCCGCGCAGCGTTCCCTCGTCCTCCGACGGTTCGACGAAGTCCAGCAGCTCCGACGACGGTCCGTCCGTGCAGATCCCCAAGGGCGTCGGTGGCAACCGGCCGAAGGACCCGGACAGCACGTCCACCTCCAGCGACAACCGGTACTGCGAGAACGACCCGGTGGACATCGTCAGCGGAGAGGTGGTGCTGGTCCAGCGGGACGTGGAGCTGCTCGGCCCGCTGCCGCTGGTGGTCGAGCGCACGCACGTCTCGTCCTACCGTGCCGGCCACTGGTTCGGCCCGTCCTGGTCGTCCACTTTGGACGAACGGCTGGAGGTCGACGCCGAGGGCGTGTGCTACTTCGCGGCCGACGGCATGATTCTGGTCTATCCGATGCCGGCGCCGGGCGCTCCGGTGCTGTCCACGGCCGGACCGCGCTGGCCGCTGGCGGCCGACCCGGACGGGTCGCTGCGGATCAGCAACACTGCCACCGGACAGGAACTGAGCTTCGCCGTCACGCCGGGCAGCGGTCCCGGCGTGCTGCCGCTGCGCTCGGTGGTCGGTGCGGACGGGGACCAACTGGACATCGAACGCGACCAGCAGGGCGCGCCGGTGCTGCTGACCCATTCCGCGGGCTACCAGGTCGCCGTGGACGTGCAGGACGGCCGGGTGCGCGAACTGCGCGTCCTTGATCCCACCGCCGATCCCGCCACCGCGGCGGCGTCGACCCCGGGCGTGCCGGTCACCCGGTACGGCTACGACGACCTCGGCCGGTTGACCGAGGTGACCAACAGCTCCGGCATCCCGAGCCGGTACGACTACGACCAGGCCGGCCGGCTCACCGGTTGGCAGGACCGCACCGCCACCTGGTACCGCTACGGCTACGACGAGAACGGCCGGTGTGTCAGCACGGCGGGCGCCGGCGGCATGTTCGACGGTGTGTTCGCCTACGACCTCAAGCGCCGGACGACGACGTTCACCGACGGGCTCGGCCGGACCAGCGTCTACGAGTTCGACCGCAGGTATCACCTGGTACGGACGACAAATCCGCTCGGCGAGGTCGTGCAACTGGGCTGGGACAAGGTCGGCCAGCTCGTTTCGAGGACCGATCCGCTCGGCCGGGTGACCGGCTACCTGTACGCCGAGGACGGCACGCTGACCACGGTGCTGCGTCCGGACGGAAGCCGTGCCGAGATCGGCCGCTCGGCGGACGCGCCGCTGACCGTCTCGATCGAGTCCGAGGGCGTGCGCTGGACCCGCGAGTACGACCAGGACCAGTGCCCCGACCCGCTGGAAGATCCGGTCGGCGTGGCGACCGAACTGCCCTATCAGAGCCTGGGCGCCCGAGCCGACTCCGGCGAGCCGGCCTCGGCACCAGCCGGGCAGTCGGGCCCGGCTCGTCTCGACGGCGCCGCCGGTCCGAGCCAGGTGCGCGACCAGTTCGGCCGGGTCCGGGTGCGGGTCGACGCGACCGGTGCCAAGACGCTGCTCGGTTGGACGGTCGAGGGCGGGATGGCCTGGCGGGTGAACCCGCTGGGTGGCCGGGACCAGTGGAAGCACGACCCGGACGGCCGACAACTGGAACACCTCGACCCGCTCGGCCGGATCACCCGGCGCGAGTACGGTCCGTTCGGCCTGCTCACCGCGGTCATCGACGCCGACGGCGCGCGCACCGGCTACCAGTACGACACGCAGGCCCGGCTGACCGCGGTGACCAATCCGCAAGGCCAGACCTGGCGCTACAGCTACGACCCGGCCGGCCGGATCGTCGAGGAGACCGATTACGACGGCCGGACCCTGCGCTTCGCCTACGACGCCGCCGGCCAGTTGATCCGGTCGGTCAACGGCGCGGGGGAGCAGACCGAGTTCGCCTACGACGTGTTGGGCAACCTCGCCGAGCGGCGCACGCCCACCGCAACGAGCAGCTACGAGTACGACCCGGTGGGCCGCCTGGTCGGCGCGACCGGCGCGGACGCGGTGCTGCGCTACGAGCGCGACGAGGAGGGTCGGGTCGTCGCGCAGACGGTCAACGGTGCCACCACGGTGTTCGAGTACGCCGAGGACGGCTCGGTGCGCCGGCGCACCCCCTCGGGCGTGGAGAGCGTCTGGACCTACGACGGCAACGGCAACGGTGCGACGCTGACCACCGCCGGCCACACCATCGCGGTGCACCACGACGCGGCCGACCGGGAGGTCGAGCGCACCCTCGACGAGACCGTCGTGCTGGCGCAGTCCTTCGACCCAGACGATCGGCTGACCGAACAGACCATCGGCGGTGCCGTCGCGGAGCGCGACCCGTTGCGCCGCTACCACTACCAGCCGGACGGCCGACTGTCCGGAATAGACGACGCGGTCACCGGCCCGGTGCGTTTCACGGTCGACCGTTCGGCCCGGGTCGCGGAGGTCACCGGCCAGCTCGGCCGGGAGCTGTACCGCTACGACGCGCTGGGCAACATCACCCACGCCGCCGCGACCGGCGGCCGGGTGCCCGAGCACGGCGACCGGCACTACGACCGGAACACGCTGACCGGCGCGGGCGCGGTCCAGTACCGGCACGACGCGCAGGGCCGGCTGGTGTCCCGCGAGCAGTCCGGTGCCGGAACCTGGCACTACCAGTGGGATGCGCTCGATCGGTTGGTCGCGGTGGTCACGCCGGACGGTGGCCGGTGGCGCTATCGCTACGACCCGCTCGGCCGACGCATCGCCAAGCAGCGGGTGGCCGCGTGGCCTGGCAGCACCGAGCCGGAGGTGGTCGAGCAGGTCGACTTCGTCTGGGACGGCCCGCTGCTGATCGAGCAGCGCCACTCCGGCGCCGGCGGGCCGGACCGGGTGATCACCTGGGACTACCAGCCCGGTGAGGACCGCCCGGTAGCGCAGACCGAACACAGCGTGCCCACCGCGCCGGGAACGCCCGACCAGGACCAGCGCTTCTACACGGTGGTGACCGACCATCTCGGCACCCCGATCGAGTTGCTGGACACCCAGGGCGTGCCGGCCTGGCACGGTCGCACCGACCTCTGGGGCGTGAGTCTGCCGGCACCACGGGCCGGCGGTTACACGCCGCTGCGCTTCCCCGGGCAGTACCACGACACCGAGACCGGCCTGCACTACAACGTCTTCCGCTACTACGACCCGGCGACCGGCCGGTACGCCAGCCAGGACCCGCTCGGGCTCGGTCCCGCGGTCAACCCGATCGCCTACGTGGACAATCCACTGCAGGCCGTCGATCCGCTCGGCCTGGCGCCCAAGCGCGGCGCGTCGGACTGTGACCTCGACCTCGACGGCAGCGCGCCCAACCGGGCGGGCGGCAGCACCGACCCCTCCAGCGTCGCCGGTACCTCCTCGGCCAGCAACAAGAAGCAGAAGCTGAGCTCCGACGATGAACGGCAGAAATACCAGGAGAACAACGCAGACGAATATCCCGGCTACGACAACGTCGATCCGACCACGGGTCGCACGACGTGGCAGGGTGGCAGTACCGACAGCGGGCAGTATCATTTCTCGGCAGGCAGCGGGCTCACCGGCGGTAGCACGCCGAAGAAGAACCACCTCACCGACACCGAGGATCTCAACAAACTGGTCGACAAGAAGGCCGGTAAGAACGACTTGAGTCAGCCGTTGAAGGACGAGTTGAACGCCGCCGGTTCGGACCCGTACCAGAAGTTCGTCAAGGGTCACCTGATGAACGACAACCTCGGCGGACAGGGCGAGGCGGACAACATGACGACACTGAGCACAAAGGCGAACGGCGCACACAAGAACGTCGTGGAGACCCCGATCAAGAACGTCGTCGGCAAGATAAACTCGCCTACCAAGCACGTCAGCGGGCCCTATCAGGGGGTGGGGGTCAGCTATCAGGTCAAAGCGAGCGCCGGGACCAAGTTCCCGAACTCGCCGAACCCGGCTGAAACGTCCATTCGCCAGAACATCCAGATCCATGCCCAGTACACCGGCCTGAACGCGACGAGCGCCCAGAACCTCAAGAATGCCGGGCAATCCCTGCCCGCGTTGCCGCCGCCGGGCACGACGATGGACACGATCAGCGGACGATTCACCACGCCCACCGGCCAGCCGTGGACCATCGACGATCAGCGTAACGGCGTCGATCTCGACTCGATCATCAACGGCGGCTGACCCGCGACCGGGTCAGCCGAACCGGGAACCCCGACCCCAGCGGCGCAGGGTCGGCCCGCCGCCGGCCGGTCGGCTTCGGTGACGACCGAGGCCGACCCCGCGCCGGGGGCGGCCGGCCACAACGGCTGCGTAGCCGGACGGGCCGCCTACGCAGCCGGACGTAAGAACGGTGTCGCTCCGGAGCGGATGCCCACTGCCCCACCGGGTGGTTGGCTTTTCGCATGATCGACGACAGTGTCAGCCACGGCGCGATGGGTGCGCCGATAACCGGCGCACGACGGGTCGGGCACCTCATCCTGCGATACGGAGCGATGGTGTTCGGCGTCGCGGTACTCGTGCAGATCTATCTCGCCGGAGCGGGCATCTTCGCCGCGGCCGGCCCGGTGTCGCAGGCGTCGAGCCTCGACGCGCATCGATTACTCGGCAACATCCTTGCCGGGGTGGCCTTTCTACTGCTGATCGCGATGATCGTCGCGCGGCCGCGCCGTCGCGTCGTGGTCACCGTGGTGGCCCTGTTCGTGCTGACCGGTGTGGAGGGCCTGCTGGCCACGGCCGGCGGCACCCTGCCCTATCTGGGTGCGCTGCATCCCGTCGTCGCCGTGCTGATCGTGGGGTTGACGGTGCGCACCCTGTTGTTGGTGTCCAGAGTGAAGTGACCGTGGTCAGCCGCCGTTGGGGTCCACCAAGCCGCAGCGGTAGGCGAGCACAACGGCCTGTACCCGGTCCCGCAGTCCGAGTTTGGTGAGGATACGCGAGACGTGCGTCTTCACCGTCTCGGGACTGATCACCAGGCTGGCGGCGATCTCCGCGTTGGACATCCCGGCGGCGGCGCGATCGGGCGTGTCGGCGAGCAGGAACTGCGCGGCGTCGGACTGCACCACCATCGCCGTGACGTGATGGGTGACCACGTCGTGCAGTTCCCGGGCGATCCGGGCACGTTCCTCGGCGACGGCGAGCTGCATGCCGTGCCTCCGTCTGGCCTCCGCATCGGCCTGCCGCGCCCGCGTCCACTCGCCGGTCGCCCAGCACGCGGCCAAAACCAGGAAGAAGGTGAAGTACTGCACCGGAAGTTCCGGCGAACCCGAGGCGTGCAGCCCGAGGCACAGACCGAGATATCCGAGACCGGCCACCACCAGCGTCCCGACCAGCAGTCGCCGACCGAGGTAGGCGCCGGCCGCGTACAACGCGCCGAGCAGCCCGACGCTGCCGAACGTCGGCGGGTATGCCGACAGCTGGTCGACCACAAACGCGACGGTGATGACGGTCAGGCACACCAGCGGAGCGGTGCGCCGCAGCACCAACGGCAGGCACTGGGCCAATCCCAGGACGGCCCCGACCACGTTCATCGGATGGTGCGGCAGTTCCGCGAGATCCACACCGTTGTCGACCAGTCCGGGTGCGAAGGCGAGTGCCGCCATGGTCAGGGCGAACACGGTGTCCTGCACCAGGACACCGCGAGCCCGCCACCACACGATCATGGGATATCTGACCTCCGCCGCGTGCGCCCATCGCCGTTCGAGAACGCCGCGAAGGTAACCTACGCGAGCCCGGCCGCCGCCGTTCATACCACGGCTGCTGTTACGGCAGGAGTTCTGGTCCGGCGCAGCACACCGATGGCCAGGGCGCTGATCCCGACGGCTCCGGCGAGCGCGATCAGCCGTTCGCACAGCCCGCCCAGTCCGGTGCTGCCGAGGAGCCCGTCCAGTACGAACAGCCCGAGGAAGACGACCGAGGCCCAACGGGTTCGCCGCACCCAGGATTCCCAGGCCGGCAACCGCTTCATCGCGGCGGCAAGGAAGAACCCGGCCACCAACAGCGCCGCGACCCCCAGGGTGCTCAGCACCGCGTCCAACACCCCGCCCGCGGTCGCGGTCTGCATGGCGGCGGTGCAGCCCGCGTCGGCCAGCCGGCAGCCCTCACGTTCGAACAGGCTGAGCAGGTCACCGAGGCCGAAAATCGAGAGCGCGACCAGAACTGCCCCGATCCTGGCTGGTCGGCCTGCTTCCCGTAACGCCGGCCAGAGCGACCGCAGCGCGAACATCATCACGGCCGCGCCGGCGAGGGTGAACAACACGATGAGAAACCACGCACCCGGTGCGCCGTCGGCGTACATGTCGCTGATGGTGTGCCCGGCGAAGCTGTAGTTGGGCCCCTGCCAGGCGGCCGCGAGCAGCCAGGCGAAGACGAACACGATGTTGCCGATGACGGCCAGGCGCGCCCAGCGCCGTATTCCCTTGTTCATGCCGGAAACGTACGAGAAACGGCGCACCGAGGCGTCCCCGCCGAGTTCTCATCCGCAGTAGCTCTCCCGGGGGACAACCGGCCGACCGGCGCAGCGGCCCGACTACCGTTTTCCGTTACGTGCCATCAGATTCGTTCTCCCCCCGCGCGCGCAACTGCGCCACCACCGCCTCGACCCCGCGCTGGTCGATGGTCTTGATCGCCTGGGTGACGCTGCCCACTCGCAGTGCCCACCTGCCCCTGATCAGGGACCACCTGCGCGCACGCGTGGACCGGCGCGGAGCTGACCGCCCAGGTCGACCCGGATTTCGTACCCGGCCCGCACCTGCGCACCGCCCTGAGCGAACAGGCCATGGTGGACGTCTGATCAGGATGGCCGTGGCGTCGGCCGCACCCGGGCCGGCGTCATGCCTGCGCCGGGTCCAGCTTGCGCAGCAGTTCGCAGAGCCTGGTCACCTCGGCCTCGCTCAGCGTCGAGAAGGCCGCCGGCGGAGTCGTGTAGGCCCGCTGCACCCGCTCAGCCAGCCGTCGGCCCTCCTCGGTGAGCACGATGACCTTGATCCGGCGGTCGGTCGGGTGCGCCTCCCGGCCGGCCAGGCCGCGCTGTTCGAGGGTGTCGACCAGTGAGGTGACGTAGGAGTTGTCGCAGCCCATCCGGCCGGCGAGCTGGCGCATGGGCAGCGACCCGGTCAGCGGCAGGAAGCGCAGCGCCTTCATGGGGCCGCCGGTCAGCTCGGTCTCGTGCATGATCCGATGGCTGGTGGCCACCGTCACCGGGTCGTTGCTGATCGAGCGGATGTGTTGCCACGCCTCAGCGGCCAGGTCGTCGGCAACGGGAGCGAGTTCGCCAGCGGTCACCTGTTCATCATAGTACGAGGTCAATGACTGTCAAAGTAGATGTTTGACTAACTCAATGAATCTACGTACGTTCTCGGCATGAGCCTTCGCCAGAATCAGCAGCTGGTCGTGGCCGTGGTGTACGTCGCCGCGATGTTCATGGCGATCATGGACACGACCATCGTCAACGTGGCCCTGCCGACCCTGGGCCGGGAGTTCCACACCCGCGCCGACGGCGTCGACCTGGTGTCGATCGCGTTCCTGGTCAGCCTCGCGGTGTTCATCCCCGTCTCCGGCTGGCTGGGCGACCGGATCGGCGGCCGTCGGGCGCTGCTCGGCGCGATCGGCGTGTTCACCATCGCCTCAGCCCTCTGCGGCCTGGCCACCAGCCTGGCTGAACTGGTCGTCTTCCGCGTGCTCCAGGGCGTGGGCGGCGGCCTGATGACCCCGGTCGGGCTGTCCATGCTCTTTCGGGTGTTTCCCCCGGCTGAGCGGGTGCGCGCCGCGAGCATCCTGGTCGTGCCCACCGCACTCGCCCCCGCCTCCGGGCCGGTGCTCGGCGGCCTTTTCACCACCGACCTGTCGTGGCGCTGGGTGTTCTACGTCAACGCGCCGATCGGCGTGGCCGCCTTCGCGTTCGGCGCCCTGTTCCTGGCCGGCCACCGCCAACCCGACCCCGGCCGCCTCGACATCCCCGGCTTCCTGCTCTCCGGTCTCGGCCTCGGCTCCGTCATGTACGGGGTGTCCGAGGGGCCGATCACGAGTTGGTCCAGCGTCCCGGTGATCGCGACCATCGCCATCGGTCTTGCGCTGCTCGCGGCGGCGATCGCCGCCGAACTGCGGGCGGCCAACCCCCTGATCGACCTGCGCCTCTTCCGCGATCGCCTGTTCAGCGCCACGACCGGCGTCTTCGTGCTCGGCTCGACCGCCTTCCTCGGCGCCCTCTACCTGGCCGCGCTGTTCTTCCAGGACGGACTCGGCAGGTCCGCCCTGCGGTCCGGCCTCACCATCTTCCCGCAGGCGCTCGGCGTCATGGCGGGTTCGCAGCTCGCCACCAGGCTGCTGTACCCGAGGTTCGGCCCGCGCCGGATCATGATCGGGGGACTGCTGGTGGTGACCGGGACGCTGATGCTGATGGCCCGGGTCACGGCCGATACCGACGAGTGGCTGCTGCGCCTGGTCATGCTGGCCTTCGGTGTCGGCATGTCGGGCGTGTTCGTGCCGGCCCAGGCCGCGTCGTTCGCCACCATCAGCCCGGCCCGGACCGGGCGCGCGTCATCGATCTTCAACGCCGGCAAGCAACTCGGCGGCGCCATCGGCGTCGCCCTGATGACCACTGTGCTGGCCGCCATCGGGCCCACCAGAGGTGTCGGCGTCGCCAATCTGGCGGCCTTCCACGACAGCTTCCTCGTCGCGGCCGCGGTGGCGGTGGTCGCCGCGGTGGTCGCCCTTACCGTGCACGACGCGGATGCCGCCGCCACCATGGTCCGGCGGCCCCATCACCATTCCCCTCAAGACACTGGTCGAGCCGGAAGGCACCCGGACCGATCAGACACCCCACTCCAGCTCCGTGATTGAACCCCGTCCTTGCGGGAAAAACTTCTTCGTCGGGATGTCGAGACTGTCGAGCCGGGTCCGACCAGGTGGTGTGATCGCCCCCGACAGCTTCTCTGAAGGAGTTCCGATGTCTGACACCACCACCAAGTCCGCTCGCGTCGTCACCGTCGCCGCCGGGATGGAGAGTACCGAGCAGACGGCGCCGGTCCGCGACGCCCGCCACGAGGCACTCGGCGTCCTGATTGGCAACTGGGTCAACGAGGGTCACACGATCGGGACCGACGAGGTCCCGTCGATGCCGATCGTGACCAGTGACGTGTACGACTGGGCGCCGGGCGGTTTCTTCATCCTGCACTCGGCCTTCGGGAAGATCGGTGACACGAGCGTCGGCGGCGTCGAGATGATCGGCGTCGACGGAGACGCGTACAGCTCCACGTTCTACGACTGCTTCGGCAACGTCCACACCGCGCGAGTGGAGATCGACGGCGACGTGCTCCGGTGGATCGGCCCCAACACGCGGTGCACGGTGACGCTGACCGACGGGGGCTCGACTCAGGTCGCCCGGCACGAGTCCAGCGCCGACGGCGTGAATTGGGCGCCGTCGATGGACGTGACGCTGCGCAAGGGCGCCTGAGCCGGCCGGTCCAGCAGAATGGCGGCGAACGAGCCGTCCGTCGGCACGACGGTGCGCTGCCGGTGGACGGCTCGGTTCTTGCCGCGGGAGTGCGGGGCGCCGGTGTCAGTTGATGTCGAACTCGTTGCCCTCAGGGTCTTTCATCGCGACCGCGTAGTGATCGATCTCGTCCTCGCTCAAGTTCTGGACGCGAAAATGGTCCTTGCACGGTAGTCGTCCAGGTCGTTACGGTGATAATCGATCCTTTGAACGGTATGCGAAATTTCGAACAAAAAACGAATTCGCTGCCGGCTGCACCCGACACAACTCCGAACGCTCGACGATGAGCAGAACAGGAGAGTCAGGAATGAATCTTCGGATAGGGAAATCACGGTCGCACCGGGTTTTGGCGACCGTGTTGGCGACCGGCGCGGTGGTCGCGGGCGTCGTGGCCGGCACCGGTACGGCGCAGGCGGCGTCCTCTGGTCCCTGCGACATCTACGCCTCGGCCGGCACGCCCTGCGTTGCCGCGCACAGCACCGTGCGCGCCCTGTACGCGGCCTACAACGGCTCGCTGTACCAGGTAAAGCGCTCCTCGGACGGGAAGACCTCCAACATCGGTGTGCTGTCGGCGGGCGGTTATACGAATGCGGCCGCACAGGATTCCTTCTGTGCCAGCACAACCTGCGTGATCACCATCATCTACGACCAGTCCGGCCGGGGTAACAACCTCACCCAGGCGCCCGCGGGCGGCGCGGCCGGCGGACCGGACAACCTGGCGAACGCGACCGCCGCGCAGATCACCGCCGGCGGCCACAAGGCCTACGGCGTCTACGTGGCCGCCGGTACCGGCTACCGCGATGATCACACCTCGGGCATCGCCACCGGTGACAGCGCCGAGGGCGAGTACGCGATCTTCGACGGCACGCATTTCAACAGCGGCTGCTGCTTCGACTACGGCAACGCCGAGACCAGCAACAACGACACCGGCAACGGTCACATGGAAGCCATCTACTTCGGCACCAGCAAAGTGTGGGGCTCCGGCTCCGGAAACGGCCCGTGGGTCATGGCCGACCTGGAGAACGGCCTTTTCTCCGGCGTGAACCAGCACCTCAACAGCGGCGACCCGACGGTGAACAACCGCTATCTGACCGCCATGATCGAAGGCGGCCCGAACAAGTGGGCCATCCTGGGCGGCAACGCGCAGTCGGGCGGCGTGTCCACCTTCTACAGTGGAGTGCGCCCCAACGTGTCGGGCTACAACCCGATGCACAAGGAAGGCGCCATCATTCTGGGTATCGGCGGCGACAACAGCAAGAGTTCCGCCGGCACCTTCTACGAAGGCGTTCTGACGTCCGGATATCCGTCAGCCGCCACCGAGACTTCGGTGCAGGCCAACATCACCGCGGCCGGCTACGGCCACTAGTCCCGGTAGGCTGATCGACTCGTGGGACGGACTTGTCCGCAGGTTCGTCCCACGACCGCGTGGAGGCCGGGCCGCCGGTATGCGGTCCGGCTGCATCCACCGATTGGGTTCCAGGTTTGATGCGGTGACGAATCCCGCCGCTTGGTGAGGAGGCTGCCCGGTCCACAGCAGATGATCAGGAGAACCCGCCCCTCCATTATCAAGATATAGCGCATCAGGGGGCTTGCGGCAAGACCCCGGTCATGCCGCAGAATCCTCGGCCGAGACCAGGACCTGCGGAAACGGGAGTAGCGAAATATGTTGTTGTCGACGTGTGGGGACACGACGAACGACCAGGTGGGGAGGGGCCGGTGATGGACGCCGACGTGCTCATCGTGGGGGCCGGCCCGACCGGCCTGATGTTGGCGGGGGAGTTGCGGCTGGCCGGTGCGCGACCGCTGGTCGTGGAGCGGCGGCCGCGGCTGCGGGACGCTCCGAAGGCCAACGGCTTTTCCGGGCAGATTCTGGAACTGCTGCGTTACCGGGGCCTGCTGGAGCGGTTCGAAGCGGCCAGCGCCAGACCCAGTCACCCGGCTCCCGGGTTTCCGTTCGGCGGGCTGGAGGTGGACCTCACCCACCTCGCGGACGCGCCGTTTCGGGTGCTCGGGCTCCCGCAGCCGCAGCTTGAGCGCCTGCTCGACGAACGTGCCGGCGAGCTCGGCGTCGACATCCGCCGCGGGCACGAGCTGATCGGGCTCAACCGGGACGACACCGTGGTGACCGCCGAGGTGCGTGGCCCGGACGGGCCGTCCCGGGTGACGGCCCGTTACCTGGTGGGCTGCGACGGCGCGCACAGTCGGGTCCGTGAACTGGCCGGCATTCCGTTCCCCGGCACCACCTATCCCGAGGTCAACCGGCTGGGCCAGGTCACCGTGTCCGGCTCGGTGACCGTGCTGGCCGACGGCGATCTCGACGTTCCCGGGTTGGGCCGGCTCCATGCGGGTTTCAGTCGGACGGATCGCGGCGTGTTCGCGTTCGGGTGGCTCGGCTCCGGGGTGCTGCTGATTCAAACAACCGAAGACGAGCTCGCCGAGGTCGACGACGACAAGCCGATGACCCTCGCTGAGCTCCAGGACAGCATCAGCCGCGTCCTCGGCGCGAATGTTCCGCTGGAAGAACCGCGTCGGCTGTCCCGCTACCAGTTTCAGGCCCGGCAGGCGCAGCGCTACCGCGACGGGCGCATCCTGCTGGCCGGCGACGCGGCGCACCAGTTCCCCGCCACCGGCATCGGCGTCAACATCGGCATGCTCGACGCGGTCAACCTCGCCTGGAAGCTGGCCGCCGAGATCCACGGTTGGGCGCCGACCGGCCTGCTGGACACCTATCACCACGAACGCCACTTCGCCGGCACACGCGCCATGCTCCAGACCCAGGCGCAGGTGGCACTGCGACGCGGACAGGACCCGGCCGCCGAAGCGCTCCGGAAACTCGTCCTGGAACTGCTCACCGACGAGCAACCCCTGCACCGCCTGGGAGCTCTGATCGGCGGCACCGAGATTCGCTACCCGCCGGCCAGTCCCGAGCACCATCCCCTGGCCGGCACCTTCGCCCCCGACCTCACCCTGCACACCGACCAGGGCACAACCAGCGTCGCGGAACTGATGCCCACCGCGCGGCCCGTCCTCCTCGACCTCGCCGACCGCTCGGACCTCCGCGAGATCGCCCGAGCCTGGCAGCATCGCGTCGACATCCACACCGCCAAGACCGATCACCGACCGGCCGACGCCCTGCTGATCCGCCCGGATGCCCACATCGCCTGGGCCGCCACCATCGACGAACCCGCCGACACGGCCGCACTCGGGCTGTGGGAGGCACTCGCCGGCTGGTTCGGCACACCCCTGAACGCGACCCGGCCCGCCATCTCCTGATCGGTTGACCGCGCGCGTGTCACCCCTGGGTTGACAGTCCCGGGCAGGCCGAGTGGATGGGACGTCAACCCCGGGGGTGACGCCGGCGCATCGGGCCACCGAGCTCCGCGACGCCGTGCGCGACCGGTTCATCGGCAACGGCGTGACTGCCTGCCTGGTGCCGCGGCGGTGTCGGCGCCCGGAACGACCGGGAACACCGACGCCGCAACGGCGCAAACGTTCGCTCCGCCTGAACCCGGGAAGTCCCCGCCGGACATCAGCGTGCGCCGGCGTATGCCTTGGCCAGGCGGTCGGTGGCACTCGGTCCCGTCCGTTCCGGCGCAGGTGCGCCGAGATGGACGGTCCGCAGCTCGGCCCTGAACTCACCCCACAGCTCCGGCCCGCCGGCGACCTTGCTTCGGTCGTGAACGTGGGCTGTCGCCCGACCCTGACGGTGAAGAATGACGGCATTCGCTTCGGTACTGCCCGCCATCAGTTTTCGCCGTGACGCGCGCGCAGCTCACGTCGCGCCTGCCGACGGCTGCGGCGACGGTCTTCGCGTCGAAAGTAGTGCCTCTCCCGTCCGCCGGTGAGGCCGCCGTGCTCGAACAGGTAGTAGTCGCTGGCGCGCCAGTAGCAGCCGTCCGTTCGATTCCACAAGGATGCGCTGTCGGCGGTGATCTCGTCCGGCAGCGTGCACGACCCGAGCCGGTGATCGTGCACCGGCAGGCAGGTCACCATCGGCTCGTCAGCCAGCCGCACCCACCACGGACGGGTCTTGTCGGTCTTGCTCATCCGGTCGCCTTTCGGCTCCGTGAAGCCCCGGGATGGGGCTGTCATGAGACCGGATGCACCGTGACCACCTCCGACGTCGAACCTGATAACCGGACCAAAGCGACTCGATTTTGATCTTACGCCCGGAACCGGGCGCTTGCGCGTGAAACCATGCGCCGGCTCGCCGCAATCACGAGCACCTGTTGGATTCCTTGGCAGCCAACAGTTTCATCGAACTCGGAGCCCGGTGGGGCAAGCATGCCTGTCTCGTTACCGAGCCGACCGATGGCCGTGGTCATCGCCGTGTTGGCCACTGCTCTGGTGTATTTCCTTGGCACGGGCCTGCCTCCGGCCGACGGCTCGGCGCCGGTGACGTACGGCAAGCACTACCTGGTGGCGGCGGCCGCGCTGGCCCTCGGGCTGGGGCGAGGCCGCCGAGCACCCGCGTAGTGCGCTCAGCTCAGCCCGCGACCTCGGACGACTGGCTCGTGTCCGCGAACGAGTGGTGCTCGTGCGTGACGATCCACCTGCCGTCCACCTTGACCAGGCCGATCGTCAGCCGCAGCCGGTGCTCGGGGTTGCTGGCGAACTCGGCGGGCGTGCCGCAGCGCAGCAGGGCGAACGCGAACGCGACATCCACGCCGGCCGTCACGTCGAGCGATTCGAGCTCGAACACCGCGCCGGAGGACTGCCATTCGAAGAAGCCCGGCCAGGTCTCCCGGTAGGCGTCGATGCCGCGCACGCCCTGCTCGGGTTCGGGGACATCGAACATCACGATGTCGGACGCGTGGTCGGCCAGCACGGTGGCGAGGTTGCCGACGTGGACGGCGGTGGCCCAGCGCTCGATCAGGTCGCGGATCTGCTTGTCGTCGCTCATGGTCAGTTCCTCCGTGGTGATGCCGGGTCGATGTGCGGTACGGAGGTAGAACCCCGGGCATCGTGAGAATTCATCGCGGCAGCGGCGACGATCGTGCACGATGGGCGGATGACCGCGCCTGCCGAGCTCGTGACCGCCGCTCGCGGTGGCGACGCCGACGCCTTCGAACAGCTGATCGCGCCGTATCGAAGCGAGCTGCGGGCGCACTGTTACCGGATGCTCGGCTCGCTGCACGATGCCGAGGACGCGCTCCAGGAATCGCTCATCCGCGCCTGGCGCAGCGTCGGCACCCTCGACGACCGGGGGTTCGTCCGGGCCTGGCTCTACAAGATCGCGACCAACCGCTGCCTCACCGCGACCGAGCGGAGTGCCCGCCGCGAGCTGCCCGTCGACCTGACCCCCGGCACACCCGCCACCGAGATCAGCTGGCTCGAACCGTATCCCGACACCTCACCCGAGGAGCGGTATCTCGCCCGGGAGAGCGTCGAACTCGCCTACGTCGCCATGTTGCAGCACCTGACCGCGATCCAGCGCGCCGTGCTGATCCTGCGTGAGGTGCTCGGCTTCTCCGCGGCCGAGGTGGCGACTCAGCTGGACACCTCCACCGCGTCGGTGAACAGCGCGCTGCAACGAGCGCGCAAGGTCATCAACTCCGTCGGGCCGACCCAACACACGGTGCTGCGCGACCTCGGCGACGAGCAGGTCCGCGCGATCGTCACCCGCTGGACCGACGCCTGGCAGCTCGGCGACGTCGACATGATCGTCGCGATGCTCGCCGAAGACGCCCGCTACTCGATGCCGCCGCTGCCCGAGTGGTATCTCGGCCGGGACGCGATCCGCGCCTTCCTGGTGGGTGGGCCACTACAGTCCCGGTGGCGATTCCTGCCCACCACGGCGAACGGTCAGCTCGCCTTCGGCACCTACCTGTGGGACGACAGCGCCGGCCGGTACCTGCCCGGCGGCCTTGACATCCTCACGATTCAGGGCGGTCACGTCGCCGAGGTGACCGCCTTCCTCACCGCCGATCTCACCCGGTTCGGCCTACCGGCGTACCTCGATTCCTGAAGGTCCGTTTCTCGTTCGTGGACACCGCGGGCGCGTTGGGACAGAACTGATCCTGACCCCGAACTAGTCCACAGTGGACTTCGGGTGCCAGCCGGCCGGTGGGTCCTCGCCGACGCGGCCGTCCACGGCCTCGCGGAGCAGGTCGGCGTGGCCGGTGTGCCGGCCGTACTCCTCGATCAGGTCGCACACGAGGCGCCGCAGGCTGAAGTGGCCGCGACCGGGCCAGTGCAGGTGGACCAACTGGTCCAGCCCGCCCTCGGCCAGGGCGGCGTCGAGCTTCGCCCGGGACCGTTGGACGGTGTCGTCCCAGAGCGCGTAGAGCTGCTCCGGTGTGTCGTCGGCGGCCGAGTCGAAGTCCCAGTCGGGGTCGGCGTCCCAGTCGGCCGTGTCCCAGGGCGGCCCGAGCGGCGCGCCGCTGAGTTTGCTGCTGAACATCTGGTCCTCGGCGCGCGCGAGGTGCTTGAGCAGGGCGCCGAGGGTCAGTGTGGAGGCACCGATGCTGGTCCGCAGCCCGGCTTCGCCGAGGTCGTCGGCCTTCCACCGGAAGGTCGTGCGCAGCCGCTCCAACGCACCGACCAGATGCTCGGCCTCGGTACCGGCAAGCGGTGGTTCCCACGGGCGGTCGTTGTCGGTCATGGGGTCACCGTAGATCGCACAACCGACGATCCGCTTCCGGAACCACCGGCGAAGTTCGCTCAACTCATGGCGAGAATCTCCGCCTCCGGGACATTTTTCGTTCACCGCCAGTTGGGTCTTGCCGATGCCGGCCATCCCGGTGATCACCGTGATCGGCACGGCACCGGTGGTAACGGTCGCCAGCGCGTCGCGCAGCGCCGCATCCAGCTGCGCGTACTCGTCGAACCGGTCGGTGAACAGCGGGCGGCTCAGCGCGCGCTTGAGCTGAGCGAGCCGGGGCGCGCGGGTGGCCAGGTCGAGTTGGCCGATCGATCCGGCCATCACCACATTGTCCGCATTGCCCGTGAAGACGTTGATCGTGGCACGTGTCGCGTGACCGTCCGGGCCGGCACTGTCCTCCACGGCAGGCTCCTCAGGCAGCACCGGAAAGCCCGCTCAGTATTGACCGGATCGGTGGCCGGTGGAAGCGTCCGGTCAGGTCGGGTGCCCGATCGCGATCCCGGTCCGGCCGTGGCCATTCGGGGAAAGGACGTCATGGAACTGATGGTTGACGTGGCCGGCGGCTCGGTCTGGGTCGAGGACCGGGGCGGTGACGGCACGCCGGTACTGATGCTGCATCCCAACTGGGGCGACTCAACCATCTGGGCACCGGTGATCGACCTGCTGCCGGCATCCGTGCGGGTTATCCGGTTCGACGCCCGAGGTTACGGCCGCTCGCCATCGGCTACCGGTCCCTTCACCCAGGTCGGCGATGCCATCGGCATTCTGGACCGATTAGCCGTTTCCGCGGCGATCGTCGTCGGCCACAGCGGCGGTGGCGCCACCGCCCTGAGTCTCGCCCTGTCCCGCCCCGATGCGGTCCGCGCGCTCGTGCTCGTAGCGCCGGGCGTCGACGGCTATCCCTGGCCGGCCGACCCCTACGGCGCCGAGTTCATGGTCTTGTTCAGGGCCAACGACCGGGACGGCCTGGTCGCCCTCGGCCTGCGCACCTGGGCCGCCGCCGATCCGGGAAAGGCGGCAGAAGTCCAGATCCGCGGGGCCGTCGACGCCATGTTCCGGCAGGGCAGCCATGAGCAGGACGGTCCACCCGTCTTCGACCGGCTCAGCCAACTGCACGTCCCCACCCGGTTGGTGGTTGGTGACCGGGACCAACCAACGGTCATCGACTGTGTCACCGCGGTCGCGGCCCGGATACCCGGATCTCGGCTGACCGTACTCCCGGGGGTCGACCACCTGGTGCCGCTGCGTGCGCCACAGCTGCTCGTCGACATGATCAACAGCGAATGTGACCGCGATTCCTAGCACGAAGGCCGGGCTTGTCCTGGGAAACCGAACCCTGATCGGATTCGCGGCGCGGGCGACACCCGTGCGCAAGCAATCCCGCGGCGCCTACCAGAACCCGTCAGCGTCTCGTTTCTCCAGTCCCCCAACGGCTCTGATCGATTGGCGGCGCTCGTGCTGACGTCACCGTCAAAGCCTTTGGTTGGCAACAGGTTCAGCCGACCGACGGTCCGGATCGGATGCCCGACCGATCAACATCTCGCTACGTCGGTGCGTCGGCTGCGCCGCGTCGGTGTCCGGACACAAGAGCGATCAACGCGCCGGCCGCGAACACCAGGCCGCCGACGAGTGCGCTGCGGTGGTAGCCGGTCATGAACGAGGCCGAGCCGGCGGCCAGGGTGCCGAAGATGGCCACGCCGAGGGTCGAGCCGACCTGGCGGCTGGCGTTGAGCGCGCCGGAGGCGGTGCCGGCCTGGTTGGCCGGGGCCGCCTCGATGGTCGCGGCGGTGGCGGCCGGCATCGTGTAGGCGGTGCCGAATCCGATGGCCAGCAGTGGCAGCACGAGCAGCCAATAGGGCGTGTCCGCCGCCGCGAAGATCGTTGTCAGCAGGCCAAGCGATCCGACGGTCAGACCGACCAGCATGACCGGGCGTGGGCCGATCCTGGCCGTGTGCCGACCGGCCAGCCAGGAGGCCAGCGAGGCGATGCCGGGTTGCGGGAGCATGGCCAGGCCGGCGAGCAGCGGCGAGAAGTGCCGGACATCCTGGAAATACAGGGCCAGCAGGAACAGTTCGCCGTAGAAGCCGAGATTGATGGCCGCGCCGATCAGCAGCGAGCCGCTGAACTCGCGGTCGCCGAACAGCCGCAGCGGCAGCATCGGGTGCTGCCCCCGGCGTTCGACCAGCACAAATCCCACCGCGGCCGCGATGGCGACGATGAACGCGCCGAGAATTCGCGGCGAGGTCCAGCCCTGTGACTGGGCCTCGATCAGGCCGTAGGCCAGCGCGGCGACGGCGACCATGCTCAGAACCTGGCCCGGCAGGTCCGGGCCGGCACGCCTGGTTGGTGCGGGCGCGACGACGTGCTTGCTGGTCAGCGCGATGGCGGCGATGCCGATGGGTACGTTGATGAAGAAGATCGCCGGCCAACCCACCCAGTTGGTGAGCATCCCGCCGAGCACCGGCCCCAGCCCGGCGGCCACGCCGCCCAGGCCGCCCCACATCCCGATGGCCCGCGCCCGTTGGTCGCGGTCGGGATACGACGCATTGATCAGTGCCAGCGAGGTCGGCACCGCGAGCGCCGCACCCACTCCCTGCACGGCCCGCGCGCCGATCAGCACACCGAGGCCGGGGGACAGCCCGCAGGCCGCCGAGGCCAGGGTGAACACCGCCACGCCGACCAGGAACACCCGGCGCGAACCCAATCGGTCGCCGAGCGAACCCCCGGTCAACAGCAGGCAGGCGAACACCAGCGTGTAGCCGGCGGTGATCCACTGCAGGCCGCTGACCGGCGCGGACAGGTCGCGGCCGATGGCGGGCAATGCGGTGTTCACCACGGTCGCGTCCATGGTGACCATGAAGTAGCCCAGGCACAGTGCGATCAGGGGCAACCGCGAACCGGCCCGCCCAGCGTGTTCGGGACGCTGCGCGGACTGCTGGTCAAGCCGCCGCGAGGACATGCTGATCGAACCCTTTCGTGTTGTCGGAACCACGGTCGTCACCCGATCGGTGGGACCAGGCGTTCCGGGCTGATGTCGAAGAAGTCGGCGAAGCCCTGCTTGCCGGCCTCGGTGACGGTCAGGGCGCGCGGTATCCCACGGGTGTTCTGGTGCAGCCAGTCCAGTTCGCGGAACCGCTTCAGCAGCGCTGCTCCGGCGGCGCCACCGAGGTGGTGACGTTGCTCGGTCCAGTCCACGCAGTAGGCGACCACGCGCCGCCGCGTGGGCGGCAGCGCCGCGCCCAGCCGGTCCAGCAACTCCTGGCCGGTGTCGGTCAACCAGTAGCCGATGTCCTTGCCCGGGGCCGACAACCGATCGTGTCGCGCCTGTTCGGGGTGGTGTCTTCCGTCTCCGCCGCGGATCGCGCCCTCGGCCAGCAGCGACCGCAGCACGGCGATCCCCAGATTCCCGGCCAGGTGGTCGTAACAGCTGCGGGCCAGTCGCAGGGCACGAGCCCGGGAGTCCGCGCGCAGCGACCGCACCGGTCGGGCCGGAGCCAGCCGTGCCAACGATTCCAGCGCGTCGGCCACCGCGGGCGAGGCCAGTTCGTAGTAACGGTGCCGGCCCTGCTGCCGCACCCGCAACAGACCGCCGTCCACCAGCCTGGTCAGGTGCGCGCTGGCGGTCGAGGGCGACACGCCGGCCTCCCCGGCCAGCATGGACATCGGCAGCGCGCGCCGGTCCAACAGCGCCACCAGCATCGCCGACCTGGCCGGGTGTCCGATCAGCTCGGCCGGCGCACCGAAGTCCACCTCACCACCAGCAGCGATCGTCTCTCTGCTCGTGTTCATGTCCTCGACGGTAGGTTACGGACGTTTCGGCCGCCGGCGAAACGTCGACGATCCGGGGGCGAGGGTCAGTCGGTCCAGGGGCGGAGCTTCTCGGGGTTGCGTACGGCCCAGATGCGCGTGATCCGCTCGGCTGCGATGTCGAACGCCATCACCACCACGGTGACGCCGTCCTGCTGCGCGATCAGGCCGGGCTCGCCGTTGACGGTGCGCTCCAGGATCGTGAAGTCGGCTGCCCGGCTGGTGAGGTCGACGAGGTAGCGCGCGACCCGCTCGCCGCCCTCGACGGGGCGGAGGGTGGCGAGGACGACCCCGCCGCCGTCGCCGATCGCCGTGGCGGCGGGGTCGAGCAGGCCGATCAGGGTCTTGATGTCCTTGTTCTCCCAGGCTTGTTTGAAGTCCCGGACGATGTCGGCGCGTTGGGCCGGGGGAGTCGTGGGTGCCTGCGAGGTGCGCAGGCGGCGGCGGGCCGACGACGCCAACTGCCGACAGGCGGCCGGCGTGCGGCCGACGATCTCGGCCACTTCGGTGAAGGGGTAACAGAAGACGTCGTGCAGGATGAAGGTGACCCGCTCGGCCGGCGTCATTGATTCGAGCACGACGAGGAACGCCATGTTGATCGACTCGTCGAGGGTGACTCGGTCGGCCGGGTCGACGGTGCCGCCGGACCGTCCGCTGATCCACTCGGTACGGTCCGGCAGCGGCTCCGGAATCCATTCGCCCACATAGCTTTCCCGCCTGGCCCGGGCCGAGCCGAGCAGGTCCAGGCAGATACGGCTGGCGACCGTTGTCAGCCAGCCGCCGGGGGAGTTGATGGTTTCCCGCTGCTGTGCGGACATCGCGTACCAGCGCGTGTACGTCTCCTGCAGCACGTCCTCGGCGTCGGCCAGTGATCCGAGCAGCCGGTAGGCGAGATTGATCAGCTGGCGCCGCTCACTCATGATCGCGCCCAGGCTCGGGTCGAGCCTGCCGTCGGCCGGCCCGGATTGCGTGCTCATGGTGTCGCCGACTCCCTTGGTCGCAGCTGCCCTCACCGGTCCGACGAAACAGCGCACCGAAGTGTGAGGTCGGCGCGTCACCTCACATTACGAGGGACTGCCTCGTCGTACCGATCAGACGCACCTCAGCCGGCAAGGAGAACACTGATGAACATCGCTCTGTGGATCATCGCGGGAGTACTGGCCGTGGTCTGCCTGGCCGGTGGCGGCCTGAAACTGGTCCAGTCCAAGGAAAAGCTCGCCCCCAAGTGGCCCTGGGTCGAGGACTTCGGCGCCGGCGCCGTCCGGGCCATCGGCGCCCTTGAGGTGCTGGCCGGGGTCGGCCTGATCCTGCCGGCCGCGCTCGACATCGCGCCGGTACTGGTGCCGCTGGCCGCGGTCGGCCTGGTGCTGGTGATGGCCGGCGCGGTCATCACCCATCTCCGCCGGCACGAGGCCCAGGTGATCGGGATGAACCTGGCCCTGATCGTCCTGGCCGGCCTTGTGGTGTGGGGCCGGTTCGGCCCGCAGTCCTTCACCGGCTGACCCCGCGAGCCGACCAGTCCAGCGAAACGGCTGATCCAGCGAAACGAGAAGGAGGAACCGATGAGCGATTTCCAGGTTGTCGCCGATCGGGTCGAGATCGAGGCGCTGCGCGGCGAGTTCACCGACGCGGGCATGATGCGCGACTACGACCGCTTCGCCGCTGCGTTCACCTCGGATGGTGTGTGGCGGATGCCGCACGTCGGTGTCGAGTTCGTCGGTCGGGACGAGATCCGGGCCGCGATCGAGCGACTGCAGGGGCACTGGGACTACTTCGTGCAGACGGTGCACCCCGGCACGATCGGGCTCGACGGCGACACGGCGGTCGGCCGTGCCTACCTCGCCGAGTTCGGGCGGCTGCGCGACGGCAGCTCGCACCTCAACTACTCCCTGTACCACGACCGTTACCGGCGCACGCCGGACGGCTGGCGGTTCACCGAGCGCACCTACGAGGTCAGGTACGTCGACACGAGTCCGCTGGCGGGTTCGGCCGGTGCCGGGCTGCTCGGTCAACCGCCGACATAGGCCGCCAGGTGCTCGCCGGTGAGGGTGGAGCGGTCGGCGACCAGGTCGGCGGGAGTGCCCTCGAAGACGATCCGGCCGCCGTCGTGGCCTGCGCCGGGGCCCAGGTCGATGATCCAGTCGGCGTGTGCCATCACGGCCTGGTGGTGCTCGATGACGATGACCGACTTGCCCCCGTCGACCAGCCGGTCGAGCAGGCCGAGCAGTTGCTCGACGTCGGCGAGGTGCAGGCCGGTGGTCGGCTCGTCGAGGACGTAGACGCCGCCCTTCTCGGCCATGTGGGTGGCCAGCTTGAGCCGCTGCCGCTCGCCGCCGGACAGCGTGGTGAGCGGCTGGCCGAGGCTGAGGTAGCCGAGCCCGACATCGGCCAGGTGGGTGAGGATCTTGTGCGCTGCCGGCGTTTTCGCGTCGCCGTCGGCGAAGAACTCGCCGGCCTCGGTGACCGACATGGCGAACACCTCGCTGATGTCCTTGCCACCGAAGGTGTAGTCGAGCACCTCGGCCATGAATCGCCTGCCGCCGCACACCTCGCAGACGGTGGCCACGCCGGCCATCATCGCCAGGTCGGTGTAGATGACGCCGGCGCCGTTGCAGTTGGGACAGGCGCCTTCGGAGTTGGCGCTGAACAGCGCCGGCTTCACGCCGTTGGCCTTGGCGAACGCCTTGCGGATCGGTTCGAGCAGGCCGGTGTACGTCGCCGGGTTGCTGCGCCGGGAGCCCTTGATCGCCGCCTGGTCGACCGTCACCACGTCGTCCTGGCCCGACACCGAGCCGTGGATCAGCGAGCTCTTGCCCGAGCCGGCCACGCCGGTGACCACCACCAGCACGCCCAGCGGGATGTCCACGTCGACATCCTGGAGGTTGTGCAGGCCGGCGCCGCGCACCGCCAGCACGCCCGACGGTGTCCGCGGCTCCGGCTTCAGCGCGGCCCGGTCGTCCAGATGCCGCCCGGTGATCGTGCCGCTGGCCCGCAGTCCCTCGACGGTGCCTTCGAACATCACCTGGCCGCCCCCGGCGCCGGCCAGCGGGCCGAGGTCGACGACGTGGTCGCCGATCGCGATCGCCTCCGGCTTGTGCTCGACGACCAGCACGGTGTTGCCCTTGTCGCGCAACTGCAACAGCAGTTCGTTCATCCGCTGGATGTCGTGCGGATGCAGTCCGATCGTCGGCTCGTCGAAGACGTAGGTGACGTCGGTGAGCGACGACCCGAGATGGCGGATCATCTTGGTGCGCTGGGCCTCGCCGCCCGACAGCGTGCCCGCCGGCCGGTCGAGCGAGAGATAGCCCAGTCCGATCTCCACGAACGAGTCGAGGGTGTGCCGCAGCGAGTCGAGCAGCGGCGCGACCGACGGCTCGGCGAGGCCGCTGATCCAGTCGGCCAGGTCGCTGATCTGCATCGCACAGGCGTCGGCGATGCTGATCCCGTCGACCTTCGACGAGCGGGCCGCCGCGCTGAGCCGGGTGCCGTCGCACTCGGGGCAGGTGGTGAAGGTGACCGCCCGCTCCACGAAGGCCCGGATGTGCGGTTGCACCGACTCGATGTCCTTGGACAGCATCGACTTCTGGATCTTCGGGATCAGCCCCTCGTAGGTCAGGTTGATCCCGGCGACCTTGATCCTGGTCGGTTCCTTGTAGAGCAGGTCGTTGAGCTCGCGCTTGGTGAACTTGCGGATCGGCTTGTCCGGGTCGAAGAAGCCACAGCCGCTGAAGATGCGGCCGAACCAGCCGTCGGTGCTGTAACCGGGGATCGTGAGCGCACCCCCGTTGAGCGACTTGCTGTCGTCGTAGAACTGCGACAGGTCGTAGTCGGTGACCGCACCCCGGCCCTCGCAGCGCGGACACATGCCGCCGGTGATGCTGAAGCTGCGCCGCTCCTTGACCGTCTTTCCGGCGCGCTCCAAGGTGACCGCGCCCGCTCCGCTGATCGACGCGACGTTGAAGGAGAACGCCTGGGGCGAGCCGATGTGCGGCTTGCCGAGCCGGCTGAACAGGATGCGCAGCATCGCGTTGGCGTCGGTGGCGGTGCCGACGGTGGAGCGCGGGTCGGTGCCCATCCGTTGCTGGTCGACGATGATCGCGGTGGTCAGTCCGTCGAGGACATCGACATCCGGTCGGCCCGACGACGGCATGAAGCCCTGCACGAAGGCGCTGTAGGTCTCGTTGATCAGCCGCTGTGACTCCGCGGCGATCGTGCCGAACACCAGGGAGCTCTTGCCCGAGCCGGAGACACCGGTGAACACCGTCAGCCGGCGCTTCGGGATCTCGATGCTGACATCCTTGAGGTTGTTCACCCGCGCGCCGTGCACCCGGATCAGGTCGTGGCTGTCCGCCGTGTGGGCCGCAGGTGACCGTTTGCTCGTCCTCGTGGCCGTGCTCATCGTTTCTCCATCTGTGGGCGGGGCGACCGTCGGCGGTTCGGCCGGCGTCGCCCGGCTCGACCTGACCAGCCTCGCACAGTCCGCCCGGGGCCCCGGCGCGCGACGCGCTCGACCGGGGGCGTCAGACCAGCCGGCGGCCCGCGCGCATCAGCTCGCGGTCGGCCAGTTCGTTCTCCTCGCGCCACGCCTGGAGGCGGCGCGGGGAGATGCGGAACCAGCGGTAGGACGTGCCCGGCGAACGCGGGTCGAAGCCGGTGTGCGCGGCGAACTGTTCGCCGGCGTGGCCAGGAGCAGTGTTTCGCCGTCCCGATCGAAGGACAACGGCACCAGCTACGGCACACCGTCGGCCGACGCACCGGCCAGCCGGACATCGACGTCGTGGCTGAGCCGGTGCCCGGTGTCCGGACGGCGCTGAGCGCGGGAGCGGGCTTCGGCGGTCACCGGTCCTGGAGCAGCCCGAGCACGTTGCCGTCGAGGTCGGTGACGGTGGCCACCAGACGACCGCCGCCGACGTCGTGCGCGGCCTCCTGCACGGTGGCACCCGCGGCGGTGACCTCGGCCAGCTTCGCGTTGATGTCCGCTACGTGCCAGTAGGCCACCGGCGAGGTCATGCCCTGCGGGCCGCCGCCCGGCACCAGCCCGATGTGCTGGCCGGCGACATCGAAGCCGACGTAGTAGGACGAGTCGGCCTGCGGCTCGATGCCGAGCAGCGCCGCGTACACCGCCTTGGCCTTGCCGAGGTCGGACACCGGGTGCAGCACGGTCCTGATTCCGTCGGTGGACGAGCTGGTCATGGTCACTCCTGAAGTCGTCGTGCTGAGGTCTACGGCGACTCTAGGTCCGGCCAGGGGGCGGCGCTTCTCGATTCCTGATCGGTTGTGGACAACTCTCCGGAGCTGTCGATCGTGACTCCTCAGCCCTGCCCCGGCAGCTCCGAGACCGAGGTGATGTCGCGGATCGCGGCCGGGTTTACGGCCTGGAGGGCGGCCTCGGGCACCCGGGCCCGGGTCGGGAAGACGATCGGCGGCGCCGGTTTGGTGGCGTCCACGATCACCCCAGACGAGCGCCGCGCGGTCCGGCCGCCCTCCGTGTCGTAGCTCCAGTTGGTCGGCAGCAGTCCGCCGGGGCCGTTCCAGCCGGGGATGATCTGTAGGTCCTGGGCGGCGTCGAACCGGGTGCCGATCGCCCAGGACACCTCCCGCTCGTCGTAGACGTCGATGTCGTCGTCGACCACGATCACCGCCCGCAGGTTCTCCGGTTCGGTGTTGAACGCGGCGAACGCGGCGCGGGTCGGGTCGGTGTCGGACTCCTTGCGAATGGACAGGTAGCAGTGCATCCGGGTGTGCAGCGGGATGTTGACCGCGCGCAGGCCGGGGACCTTCTGCCGGACCGCCTCGTGGATGCTGGCGATCCGCGGCAGCGCGCCCATCAGTCGGTGCTCCCGGCCGGACGCCTGGATGTCCTGGAAGATCGCGTCGTGGCGCATGGTGATCGCGTCCACCTCGATCACCGGCTTCTGCCCGCCGCCGACGTAGTGCCCCGGCCACTCGGCGAACGGGCCTTCCTCGACGAGTTCGTCGGGCAGGATGTGGCCCTCGATGACGATCTCGGCGTACGCCGGCACCGGGATGTCCGAGGTCAGCGCCGGGACCACGGCCACCGACTCGCCGAGGTACGCGCCGGCCGCCTCGTACTCGCCGCCGATGCCCGGCACCCGGGACACCGCGCCCATCAGGAAGGCCGGGTGGTGGCCGATGACGATCGCGATCGGGGTCGGCTCGCCGCGCTCGGCGTACCGGCGGTGGATCGTGCCGCCGTCGTGCGAGCCGAAGAACCACACGCCCAGCCGGCGCGGGCCGTAGATGTGGTGCCGGTAGATCCCGGCGTTGACCCGGCCGGACTCCGGGTCGCGCAGCACGCCGACGGCGGCGGTCAGGAACGGGCCGCCGTCCAGTTCGTTGTGGGTCGGGATCGGCAGCCGGGACAGGTCGATGTCCGCGCCCTTCCAGACCACCTCCTGGACCGGCGCGCGGTCGCCCTCGAACGGCACCGGGGAGTGCTGCTCGCGGCCCTGACCGGCCACCGACGAGCGGGTCAGGGTCTCGACGCTCACCCCGAGCGCCAGGGCCATCCGCTCGTGCGTGGCGACCAGGTTGGTCAGGCAGGGCAAATCGGTGCCGACGACGTCGGTGAACAGCAGCGCCGGGTAGTCGGCACGCTTGTCGTACCACGCCCCGTACGCGGTGATGCCGAACCGCGGATCGACCGGGGTGCTCACCTGTTTGACCTGACCGGCCCCGGTGGTCACCACGTCCGCGAGGAACGAACGAAGATCCTTCGGCATGGTCGTGCCCTTTCTCCCGACGCTGCTCAACTAGTTCGTGGTCACCGATTCGGCTGCTCGCCACCGGGGTTCCCAGGCGGCCAACTGGTCCACGGTCTCCTGCTCGCTCCACCCCTCGATGCCGGCGAACCGGGCCCAGTTCCCGCCGAGCATCTGCGCCAGATCCGTCGTGGACACCGGGGCGCCGTCGTCAGCGGCGTCGTTGACCAGGGCGAACTTGGGCAACAGGACCGCAGGCTTGCCGCCGCCGGGATAGTCGGTGCCCCAACAGATCCGGGACAGCGGGCAGCCGAGTTGCTGGGCCCGCACCAGGAACTCGTAGAGTCCGCGCCGGCTGGTCTTGGTGGCGAACATGCTGATGTCCACGTAGGTGTTGTCGTGCCGGGCGACCATGGCCAGGCACTCGTCCACCCACGGGAACCCGACGTGGCAGACGAGCAGCGGGAGGTCCGGGAAGTGCCGGGCCACCTCGTCCAACCCGCCGGGCCGGCCGTAGTCGAAGACGGTGTCCTTCGCCGAGGAGGTCCCCATGTGCACCATGACGCCGATGCCCAGTTCGTTCGCCCGTTCGAAGATCGGGAAGGCGAGGTCGCGGTCGGCCGGTTCGTAGTGGTCGTACATCGGGTAGAGCTTGAGTCCGCGCAGGCCGAGTTCCTCGACGGCTCGGGTCAGCTCGGTGCGGGCCCGGTCGACGCCCCGGAACCGGGGATTGACCGCGGCCATGCCGATCAGCTCGGGGTGTTTCCTGATCAGCGCGGCGATGTAGTCGTTGCTCTTGGCCACTTCCAGCGGACCGTCCACATCGGTCACCCGACCGAGGTCGATGGTGCCCCGCTCGCCGTAACTGGTGTAGGTGGACGGCGCCACCGCGAGCACGGTGGCCCGGTCGACGCCGGCGCTGAGGTGGTCGGCGATCAGTGTCGCCGGGTCGATCGGGTCGAGGTCGCTCTCCAGGCCGGCCCAGTCCTGCTCGGTGGCCGCGCGGTAGGCCGGCAGCCGGCCGGCACGCCGGTGGCCCGGCGCGCGCATCTCCCGGACGAACAGGTCGTGCCCGGGTGGCAACGCGGTGGCGAGCACGTGGTTGTGGCAGTCGATGATCACATGAACCCCTGTGGACGGCGGGACATCGGGACCGGACACGGCACGAACTCACATGGTCAGGACTCCTCGAACTCGTCGGCGAGGCTGGCCCAGATGGCCCGTTGCAGCCGTTGGAACTCCGGCTCGAACCGCACGTCCTGGAAGTGCCGGGGACGAGGCAGGGAGATCGGGAACTCGGCCTTCACCGTGCCCGGACGCCTGCTCATCACCAACACCCGGTCGGCCATCGCGACGGCCTCCTCGACGTCGTGGGTGACGAAGATGACGCTCTTGCCCAGCGTTTCCCAGATCGACAGGAACTCACCGCCGAGCCTGATCCGCATCTGCGCGTCCAGCGGCCCGAACGGCTCGTCCATCAGGTAGACGTCCGGGTCGTAGGCGATCGCCCGGGCGATGCCCACCCGCTTGCGCATTCCTCCCGACAGCTGGCCGGGGTAGTAGCGCTCGAACGAGCGCAGGCCGACCAGTTCGATCAGCCGGGCCACCTCGGCCTCCTGCTTGTCGGCAGGGAAACCCTTGACCACCAAGGGGAATCGAATGTTCTCGGCGACCGTCCGCCAGGGCAGCAACGCGTCGGACTGGAAGACGAGGCCGATTCCCGGCGGCACCTTGTCCGACAGCACCGTGCCGTCCAGCGCGATCGTCCCGGCCGTTGCCGGCAACAGTCCGGAGATCACCTTGAGCAGCGTGGACTTGCCGCAGCCGCTGGGGCCGACGAGGGCGATGAACTCGCCGGCCGCGAGGTCCAGGTCGACGCCGTCGAGCGCGGCGGCGCGACCCTTGCTGGTGCGGTAGCTGAGGCCGACCCCGCGTAGGCGGAGTTTCGGTGCGGTGGACACCACGGTGGCGGTGGACTGCCCGGACCCGTCGGTCATCTCGATCATGCCGGCCGCCTCAGCCGGCCGAGCCGGTCGGGGCCGGCAGCAGGCTGTAGTCGAACAGGTCCTGGTCGGCGGGCAGCGGTCGGGTCAGCAGGCCGGTGCGCACCAACAGGTCGGCGGAGGAGTCGATGACCGAATCGGGCACCCGCAGGCCGTCGGGCACGCTGGGCAGGCCCTGTTTGACGATGGTGGCCAGGTCCGCGTCGCTGATCTGGTAGCCCTGCTTCTTCATCCAGGCCGCCGCCTCGGCCGGGTTCGCCTTCGCCTGTGTGGACGCCTCGTCCATCGCGGCCAGGAAGTTCTTCATCATGGCCTGGTGCGCGTTCACCCAACTCTCGTTGGCCATCACCAGGATGTCGACGAACTTGTAGTTCGGCTCCTGCCAGAGCACCTTGTACTTGCCGGTCTTGAGCAGTTCCAGGCTGTCGGGCTGGCTGGTCATGCCGGCGGCCACCTGGCCGCCGTTGAGTTCGGCCTGCATGGTGGCGCCCGCGCCGCCGCTGACGACGGTCAGGTCGGACTTCGGGTTCAGCCCGGCGTCCAGCGCGGCCTTGTCCAACTCGGTCTCCGAAAGCGTGCCCGGGGCGGTGATCGCGACCTTCTTGCCCTTGAGGTCCTGGACCGAGGACAGGTTGGCGTCCTTGCGGGCGATGAGTTCGTAGGAGAACAGGTCGTTCGTGACGCCGTAGGCGCGCAGCTTCACGCCCTTCTCCTGCGCCAGGATGACGTGCCCGATGTCGCCCATGAACACGTCGGCGCTGCCGCCGATCAGCGCCTGCGTCGCCGTTGATCCGTTGGTGGTGCAGATCGGCTTGACGGTCAGGCCCTTCTGCGCCGCGATGCCGCTGTCCAGGGCGAGTTCGGCGGAGATCGGGGCGACACCGCTGCAGAACAGCTCGACGGTGATGGTGTTGCCGCCGCCGGAGGCGGAACTCGACCCGCCGCCGCAGGCGGTGAGGGCGGTGGCCAGCAGGGTCAGCGCCGCGACGGCGCTGCCGGCACGGCCGAAACTGCGCGAGTTGGTCATCTGGGTCTTCCTCACCTGGTGCGGTCCGACGCCACCGAGGACGGTGGAACGAGTTCGGGTCGTTGGGACAGAAGAGTTATTGACGGTGGCGCAGCGTTCGGCGTTCGAGCAGCGCCACCAACTGCTCGGCCAGCATCGCGATCACTGTGATGATCACCAGGCCGGCGAAGACGCCGGTCGTGTCCAGCACGTTGGCGGAGTAACCCATGTAGTAGCCGAGTCCCTGGCTGGCGCCGACGAGTTCGGCGATCACCGCGCCGATCAGGGCGAGCGCGATGGACAGTCGCAGGCTGGTCAGAATCCACGGCGTGACGGCCGGCAGGACCACCCAGCGCAGGGTGGTCGGCCAGGACGCGCGGAAACTGCGGGTCATCTCCAGCAGGTCGGCCTCGACCCCGCGAATGCCCTGGTAGGTGTTGTAGAAGGCGACGAAGACCACCATCGTGACGACCATGAAGATCTTCGACTCCAGGCCGATGCCGAACCACACGATGAACAGTGGCGCCAGTGCCACTCGGGGCAGGCTGTAGAGCGCCATGATGTAGGGATAGAACCAGCGGCCCACGGTCA
>DATATV010000017.1:0-21952 GCA_036268615.1 Pseudonocardiaceae bacterium | reverse complement strand
CCAGTTCCTCGCCCAGCGTGTCGAGCTGGTCGAGGTAGGCACCGATCACCAGGGTCGGCTCACCGGCGTGTCGCTCCAGGATCTTCTTGACCACCGGCACCTTCGTGCGCGCCGTGGAGCACAGCTTGTAGCGCTCCTCGGCCTCCGCGGTGGCGTAGCCGAGCCGTTCGGCGTCGGTCAGGGTGACCCGCACCTCGGTGCACTCGGCCGGCGCGATCCAGCCCTGTGCCTCGATGTCCCGCCATGGCACGTCGTAGCGCTTCGGGCCGATCAGTGAGAACACGTCGCCCTCGCGGCCGTCCTCGCGCACCAGCGTCGCGGTCAGCCCGAGCCTGCGGCGGGACTGGAGGTCGGCGGTCATCCGGAAGACCGGCGCGGGCAGCAGATGCACCTCGTCGTAGATGACCAGGCCCCAGTCCCGGGAGTCGAACAGCTCCAGGTGCCGGTACTCGCCCTTGGTCTTGCGGGTGATCACCTGGTACGTGGCGATGGTCACCGGCCGGATCTCCTTGCGCTCACCGGAGTACTCGCCGATCTCCTCCTCGGTGAGCGAGGTGCGCGCGATCAGCTCGCGCTTCCACTGCCGGCCGGCCACCGTGTTGGTGACCAGGATCAGCGTGGTCGCCTTGGCCTGCGCCATCGCCGCCGCGCCGACCAGCGTCTTGCCCGCGCCGCAGGGCAGCACGACCACCCCGGACCCGCCGGCCCAGAACGTCTCGGCCGCCTGCCGCTGGTACTCGCGCAGCTCCCAGCCGTCCTCGGCCAGGGCGATCTCGTGCGCCTCGCCGTCGACGTAACCGGCCAGGTCCTCGGCCGGCCAGCCGACCTTGAGCAGCGCCTGCTTGAGCCGCCCGCGCTCGCTCGGGTGCACGATGACGGTGTCGTCGTCCACCCGGGTGCCCAGCATCGGGTTGATCTTCTTGTTGCGCAGCACCTCTTCCAGCACCGCGCGATCTGTTGTGGACATCACAAGGCCGTGTGCCGGGTGGTTGGCCAGCTGGAGCCGGCCGAACCGGCCCATCGTGTCCACCACGTCCACCAGCAGCGGCTGCGGCACGGGGTAGCGCGAGTAGCGCACCAGCGCGTCGACGACCTGCTCGGCGTCGTGGCCGGCTGCCCGCGCGTTCCACAGCGCCAGCGGGGTCACCCGGTAGGTGTGCACGTGCTCCGGCGCCCGCTCCAGTTCGGCGAACGGCGCAATGGCTGAACGCGTTTCGTTCGCCAGCGGGTGGTCCACCTCCAGGAGCAGCGTCTTGTCGGACTGAACGATCAACGGCCCGTCGGACACCGGCCCTCCTCGCTGTTGTTACCAGGTCCTACCGTGGTCCAACGTACCTGCGGGCCGTGGTCTTCCTGCGGCCGAATACCCGACCGCGAGTTGACCGGCGCGGATCAGTCCGCCGGTGTGCCGGCCTGCTTGATCCGCGCCACCTCGGCCTGCGCCCACCGCGCCCAGTCGCGTTCCATCGCGCTGAATCGCAGCCCGTACTCCAGCGCCACCCGCCCGTAGACGGCCAGGTCGGCGTCGTCGCCGCTGATCGCCTGCTCGATCCCGCGGAGCTGCGCGTGTGCTCCCTCGGCCGTGGTCTCCCGCTTTCGCAGGTACCGCTGCGCCTCGGCCGCGGTCAGGTTGCCCAGGAAGAACACCCGCAGCAGGGACTCGCTGCGGGGCACCTGGGTCGGTTCGGTCTCGACCAGCCAGTGCACCAGCTCCGCGCGGCCCGGCTCGGTGATCGAGTACTCCTTGCGGCCGCGGGGCCCCTCCGCGCCGACCGCCAGCAGTCCGGCGTCGGTGAGCTTGACCAACTCGCCGTAGACCTGGCTCTGCGTGGCCGGCCAGACGTTGGCCAGCGAGGTGTTGAACAGGTGCAGCAGGTCGTAGCCGCTGGCCGGGTGGTCCTGGAGCAGGCCGAGCAGCGCGTGCCGAAGACTCATGGGCGCGACCCTACATTCCACTCTTGACATGTCGCAACGGAAGGTTCTACGTTAGACATGTCAGTATAGGAATGTCGTTGAGGGAGAGCCCGACGTGATCACCTACATCGCCACCTTCCTCCCGTGGATCGCCTTCGCCGCGCTGTCCGGGGTGAGCTGGTTCTGGGCCGCCGTCGCCGGCCTCGTCGTGGCCGCGTCGGTGGTCGGCCAGCAGGTCCGGTCGGGCGCCAAACCCGACGCGCTGATCCTCCAATACAGCACGACCACCTACTTCGTGATCCTCTGCGTGCTCGGCCTGGTCGCGCCGCACTCGGGTGTCGAGAACTACGCCGGCGCCGCGTCGTTCGGCTGGCTGGCGGTCATCTCCTGGATCACGCTGGCCATCCGCCGGCCGTTCACCACCGGCATCGCCAAGCAGACCACTCCGGAGGAGTACTGGGACCTGCCGGTCTTCCACACGGTCAACGTCGTGATCACGAGCGTCTGGGCCACCTGCTTCACCCTGGTCGCGATCGCGCTCGCCGTGGTCGACGCGGGCACCGACAGCGGCGGCCTGAAGATCACCATCCAGGTGCTCGGCTTTGTCATCCCCGCGGTGTTCACTGCCCGCCACCCCCGGACCGCCCGGGCGCGCGCCGTCCGGGCCACCTCCTGAAACCCTTGTCCCGCAAGCGAAGGAGTCGACAGTCATGACCAGCACGCTGCCGCACCTGGCCGGTAACTACGCCCCCGTCAGCGAGGAGCTGACCGCACACGAGCTGCCGGTCACCGGCACGATCCCGCCCGAGCTGTCCGGCTGGTACCTGCGCAACGGCCCCAACCCGCACGACGCCGCGTCCGCGCACTGGTTCTTCGGCGACGGCATGATCCACGGCGTGCGGCTGACCGGCGGCCGGGCGGTGTCCTACCGCAACCGCTGGGTGCGCACCCGCAGCTTCACCGGCGAGACCGTGCTCCACCGCCCCGACGGCACCGTGGACCTCACCGCGAGCGCGGCCAACACGCACGTGGTCAAGCACGCCGGTCGGCTGTTGGCGCTGGTGGAGTCGTCCTATCCCTATGAGATCACCGCCGAGCTGGACACCATCGGGCCCTACGACTTCGACGGTCGGCTGCGCACCGCGATGACCGCCCACCCCAAGACCTGCCCGACCACCGGTGAGCTGCACTTCTTCGGCTACGGCGGCCTGCGCCCGCCCTACCTGACCTACCACCGCGCCAACGCCGAGGGCGAACTCGTGCTCAGCCGGCCGATCGACGTGCCGGCGAACACGATGGCGCACGACTTCGCGCTCACCGCCGAGCACGTCGTGTTCTTCGATCTGCCGGTGGTCTTCGACCGCAACCGGGTCGGCCACGGGATGCCCTACCACTGGGACGAGAACTATCAGGCCAGGATCGGCGTGCTGCGCCGGGACGACCCGCACGGCGAGGTCCGCTGGCTGCCGATCAACCCCTGTTACGTGTTCCACACGCTCAACGCGCACGACGAGGGGGACCGGATCGTGCTGCACGTGGTCCGCTACCCGCGGCTGTTCGACGACGGCCCGAAGGTCGGCGCGACCCTGTGGCGGTGGACCGTGGAGCTGGCCACCGGAAAGGTCATCGAGGACCAGGTCGACGACCGGACCGGGGAGTTCCCGCGGATCGACGATCGGCTGACCGGGCGGGCCGTTCGGTTCGGGCACGCCACCACCGCCGCGCGGCCCGATGGCGACCCGTTCGCCCGTACCGCGGCTACTTTTTCTTCGCTCACCCGATATGACCTGGCCACCGGGACTTCGGTCAGCCATGAGTTCGGCGTCGGTCGGGTGCCGGGGGAGGCCGCGTTCGTGCCGGCTGACGGGACGCCGGACGGGCCCGGGTGGTTGATGACCTACGTCTACGACTCGGCCACGGATCGCAGTGATCTGGTGGTGCTGGACGCTGATCGGCTTGCGGCACCACCGGTGGCGACGATCCAGCTGCCGGCGCGGGTGCCGTTCGGGTTCCACGGAAACTGGATCGCGGACTGAGGCCTCTCGCGACAGCGACGCGATCGGGAAGGAGAAACCCGGACCCGACTCGTGTCGGAGCGGTCGGAGGCCCTGCTGCGCCGGTGGCGCGGCAGGGCCTTTGTTCGGCTCACAATGTTCAGTGCCGCAACAGTCGTGCCACCTCGGTCCGCAGGTGCACGAATGCCTCGTCCTGCCTGGTGTTGATCTGGTCGCGCTGCTCGGGTAGCGAGACCTTGAGCGTGTCCACGACCGTGGTCGGCGACTTCGACAGCACGAGCACCCGGTCGGCCAGGTAGACGCTCTCGTCGATGTCGTGGGTGACCACCATGATGGTCATGTCGTGCTCGGTGCGCACCCGCAGGACCAGGTCCTCCAGGTCGCCGCGGGTCTGCGCGTCCACCGAGGCGAACGGCTCGTCCATCAGCATCAGCGCCGGTCGGTAGGCCAGCGCGCGGGCGATGGCCACCCGCTGTTGCATACCGCCGGAGAGCTGCCACGGGTACTTCTTCGCCGCACCGGACAGGCCGACCCACTCCAGGGCCTCGGCCACCCGAGCCTTGCGCTGCTTGCGGGACAGCTTGCCCGCCCGCAGCGGGAACTCGATGTTGGCGGCCACGTGCTGCCAGGGGAACAGCGACCGGCTGTAGTCCTGGAAGACCACGGCGAGGTCCTCGGGCACGCCGGTGACCGTCTTGCCGTGCAGCCGGACCTCACCACCGGTGGGCCTGATCAGTCCGGACACCGACTTGAGCAAGGTCGACTTGCCGCAGCCCGAGGGCCCGACGATGCAGACGATCTCACCCTGCTCGACCTGGAACGTCACGTCCTCGATCGCGGTGTGTGCCTTGGCGCCGGTGCCATAGGCGTGCGCGAGCCCGGTCACGTCCAACATGGACAGTTCATCCTTCCGACAAACCTGTGGAACCACGGTGCCAAGCCAGAACCCGGTATTCCAGCATGATCAGCAGGCGGTTCAGTATGTAACCGATGACACCGATGACGACGATGCCGGCCCACATGGTGGCGTAGTCGAAGGTGAGCCCGGCGGCGTTCACCACGTAGCCGAGGCCCTTGGTGGCGCCGGTCATCTGGGAGAGCACCAACAGGATCAGCGACAGGCCGAGGGCGACCCGGAAGCCGGTGAAGATCTTGGGCAGCGCGGCCGGGAGCACGATGCCGAACACCCGCCGCCACCAGCCCAGGCGGAACGCCTTCGCGGTCTCGATCTTGCCGGGGTCGACCGACCGGGCGCCGTCGACGGCGTTGAGCAGCACCGGCCAGACCGCACCGAACACGATCGTGGCCAGTTGGAGTTCGGTGCCGACGTGGAACAGGCTCAGGAACACCGGCAGCAGCATCACCGGGGGCATCGCCCGGCAGAAGGCCAGCACCGCGCTGGTGTAGTCCGACAGTATCTGGGACAGGCCGATCAGCATGCCCAGCACCGTCCCGGCGACGCAGGACACCACCCAGCCCAGCAGCAGTAGTTCGATGCTGCTGAGGATGTCGGTGTTGACCGCGGCACTCAGGAACAGGTGACTGGCCGGACCGCTGAGCCAGCGGGTGCGGATGGTGCCCAGGATGTGCCACGGCGTGGTGAACACCGTGGAGTTCGCCCGCGCGGTGAAGTACTGCCAGACCAGCACGCAGACCAGGAAGAACAGCCACCGGGCCAGGAACATCGCCGGTGTGCGGCGCCGCCTGCGGACCACCGGCTCCAGGCCGGCCGGCTCCTCGGGCAGGCTGGGTTCGAGCTGCTCGACGAATTCGGTGGTGGTCATGCGGCCTCGCTTCCCGGTGTCCAGGTCAGCCAGCGGTTCTGCACGGCCACCAGAAGGGAGTTGATCAGCGAGCCGAGAATGCCGGCCAGCACCACGCCGGTGACGACCAGCGGCATGTTCCCGGTGTCCTCACCGATCTGGAAGAAGTAGGAGCCGATACCGATCCCGCTGCCGGAGAGGAACTCGGTACTGACGATGACGATCAGCGAGATTGCGGCGGACAGCCGCAGGCCGGTGATCGCGAAGGGCAGCACGTGCGGCAGCCGGACCGACAGTGCGGTGCGCAGCCAACCGGTGCGGTAGACCTTGGCGGTCGCCACGTACTGCGGGTCGATCTCGCCGAGCCCGTAGATCACGTTGAACAGGATGGGCCAGACCGCGGCGAACACCGCGGCGATGATCTTGGTCTGCGGGCCGTCACCGAAGGCGGCCATCACCACCGGGATCAGCGCCACCGAGGGCACCGGCCGGAGGAATTCGACCACCGCGCTGGTGGTCTCCCGGACCACCCGGATGCTGCCCAGCACCAGACCCAGGGGGATGGCGATGACGGCGGCCAGCGCGATGGAGATCAGCCAGGCCAACACGGTCGCGACCAGGTCGGTGACGAACTCCTGCTGGCCGAACAGGTTGACCAGGTTGGAAACCACGGTCACCGGTGAGGGCACGAACTTGGCGTCGAACACACCGAACAAGCTGGCCAGCTCCCACAGAACGAGGAAGCCGGCCAGCCCGATCAGTCCGCGTACGGGCTTGCGCATCTGAGTTCTTCGATTCCCGTCAGCTACTGGTAACCGTGGTTACGACGAGCTCGCCAGAGCCGACGGCGCGATCAGCGGGGTCACGTTCAGCTGGTTGGTGAGCAGGCCGTACTGCTGCATCAGGTCGGCGACCCGCTGCAGCGTGGTCGCGTTGACCGAGGTGGGGAAGACGGGAAGCGACTCAAGGTCGGCGGTCGTCTTGTCCACACCGGTGTAGCTGGGCATGATCGCCTCGGTGGTGGCCCGGTTCTGGGCAGCCACCGCACCCTTGGCCAGTGCCCGGTCGAACGCGGCCAGCGTCTTCGGGTCCTTCTTCACGAAGGAGGACTCGGCGACGTAGCCGGCGATCGGCAGGCTGGCGGTCGGGCCAGAGCCGAACAGGTCCACCACCGGGCGGGCACCGTTCTGGCGAGCCGACTCCGTCTTGTACGGCTCCAGCTGCACCGACGCCTGCACCGAACCGCTGGCCAGGGCCTGCGGCGTCTCCGGGTGCGCGACGATGGTGAAGTTGATCTTCGACACGTCCACGTTGTCGGCGATCAGGTTGGCCTTGAGAGCCATGTAGGGCAGGTCGGAGAAGGCATTCACGCTGACCGTCTTGCCGACCAGGTCCTGCGGGCTGTTGATCCCGGCGCTGGGCAGCGCGTCCAGAGCCATCGTGCCGGCCTGGCCGACCGCCGCGTTACCCACGACGCTCAGCGGCTTCTTGCTGGCGATGGCTTCGAGGGCGGTGGCCCAGTTGCTGATGCTGATGTCGACCGAGCCGGCTTCCAGCTTCGGGATGCCGACCGAACCACTGGCCACGATGACCGGCTTGACGGTCAGGCCCTCTGCCGCGAAGTACCCGTTCTTGATGGCCAGTTCGACCGGGGCGCAGTCCGCGATCTTCATGATGGCCACGTTGATGGTGGTCTTCTCAAGACCATTCGGGTTCGATCCCGAACCGCTGCTCGAATCGCTGCTGGACCCGCTGAGCGCACTACAACTAGTGGCCAGCAGGAGGGCCGGCAGGGCCAGCATCAACGTCCCGGTCCGCACAAAGCGCGGCCTGGTCGTGGTGGCACTGGGGCGAAGCGCCATTGTCATCTGTCCTTTTCGAAACTACTCGATTGTCCGATACGGGACTTGCTTGGGTAACCAGCCGGTAGCTAGCGTGGTAACCGGCTTGTCTGCTGCCTCAACTCGCCGCGGTGGTCAGCTGACCGAATCGCGGACCCGCGGAGCCTATATACAAACCACGCCGGAAAAGCAGTCCTGATTTGGAAACGGCCGCCAATCGGTGCAGCTAGCTGGGCCGAACGGGTGTTCGAGCCAGGACTCCGCATGGCCGAGAGTCTTAGTTGGCCGTGCGCCGGGTCCGCCAGCAGATCGACCGGTAAGGCAGGTCGATGGTCGTCTTCCCGGCCAGGTCGGGGTGGGTGTCGATCAACTCGCGCGTTCGCGCCAGCAACCCGTCCCGGTCGGCCGGCGACATTGCCAGCACCGCGCTGTACGTGCCGAGCAGGCCGACCAGATCGGCCGGCGCCTTCGGCGTGGTCCATTGCAGGACCAATTGCTCCGGCGGTTCGAACGGCGCTGTCGCGGGCAGCCGGAAGTCGCCCGGTCGACGATCCGGCTGGTGGTTGGCCACCACGCCGAACACCTCGCGAACCCATCCCGCTCCCTGGTCAACGTCGAATTCGTTCCACAGCACGCCGAGCCGACCGCCGGGTCGCAACACCCTGGCGAGTTCGGCGCTGGTTCGATCCGGATCGAACCAGTGCCAGGCGTTCATCACGAAGGCCCCGTCCACGCTGACCGGCTCAAGTGGAACGTCCTCAGCCGTACCCGGCAGCAGGGTAATGCCTGGACAGACGGTTTGACAGACCTCCCGCATCCGAGGATCGGGCTCGATCGCATACAACTGCGGAATCCGCTGAGTCAGAATCCGACTCAGTCGGCCGGTGCCCGCGCCGAGTTCGACGGCGCGTTCGCACGGTTGTTCGATCAGCCAGTCGATCGCCGCCTCCGGTGGATCGGGTCGTAAACGGTCGTATTCGTTTGCCGAAGCCCCGAATCCCTGGGCACGTTCCTGCTCGGCCAGCGTCATGCGGCGATCCTCGTGGTGTTGTCGGCGCCGGCTGTTCGTTCCGCCAGTGGTCGTCCGAGCCGGCGCGAAGAGTGTCAACTGTTAATAGCTGGCCGGCTCGAACAAGTGTCGGTGACCCGGCCGGATCGGGGACGTTACCACCAGGCGAACCGCGTACTTAACCGTTCTTGAGCCGCGACTGTTCGACCATGGGATTGGGCCGATTGCCATCTGGGATCTGATCGTTATCTTGGTTCATCTATTATTAACTCGTGTAAAATACAAGTATCTCCGGTCGCTAATGTCCGGTTCCGGCCATCGGCGCCGGCCGCCGGGGTGGCGTCCGGGCGCTCGTCGGTTCGCCCTTTCGGCGGCGTGGATCATGAGCCATCGGCCTTGATCCGAGTGCTCAATGGCCGCCATCGAATGCATACCCGGTGGTCAACACGGGTATATCGGGAACCGAGAAGTCGGAAATCGGAGCACTCTCTCGGCGATCGCACTGAGTGAGGCAACTCGGGCTTAATCGTCTCGTTGGGTGGTTTCACAGAGTGAACGTGCCTGCGTAAACGTGTCAACAGGACACTGAACGTGTCTGTCTTTCAGGTTTGACCCCCCGATGGGCTGACATCCCAGGTGACATTCGATACCTTCTTGGCGCGCGAGTTGGGGGCATCGGAGCTGCCATGGGCTACGACCGTCGTCGCAGAGAGGTGATCAGGTGAAGGAGTGACCAGGATGAGCGGGCTGGGCGATCGCAGAGCGGGCGCCGATGACCCGCGTCCAACATGGGCGCGTCGTGAGCCAACGGACATACTTTTCTGGGCCGCCCGTATGGTGTCGTCACAACATGCGCTTTACGGTTTTCCGGTGTCACCCCCCTCGACCACCTTGGTGAACTTTACTCGGAACCTGGCAGCGCGTGTGCTGTTCGGACCGAACTCGCCCATTGCGGGAGCGTGCTAGCAGTGGCCGAAAGATATCGGCCGTCCGTGCGAGATGCGGGCGAGCCAGTTGACCAACTCGGAGCCAACGAGCTCGGTGTGACCACTCGGCGCACCGCCCGCTGGCGGATCAGTAACTGGCGACTTCGCTGGAAGTTGATCGTCGTCCTCCTGGTGCCGCTGTTGACAGCGGTCGGCCTCGGCGCACTGCGCGTGGTCAACCAGTTGCAGAGCGCGACGGTCTACCACCACATCAGCCAGGAAGTGGCGCTCAGTACGTCGTTGTCCAGTGTGATCGACAGCGTGCAGCGCGAGGCGGAACAGGTCACCTTGTTCTCCGCCGCGAACTCGGTGGGCCAGAGCGCTGGTTCGGGACCGGGCAGTGCGCAGACCGACCAGGTGGACGCCGCGGTCTCGGCCTTCACCACGAATGTGCGCGCCGCGACCGGCCTGAACGCCAACACCCAGACGGCGATGACCAACGCCGAGAACGCGCTGGCCGACCTCCAGCCGCTGCGCTCCTCGGCCGCTTCCACGAAGTTCCCGGAAGTCGACGTTCTGGCCGAGTACAACACGATCCTCACCACACTGCTGAACTCCACCCAGGTGGTCGAGGCCGGTGCGGCCGACCAGAGCGTGTACCAGCTCTCCAACAGCCTGACGACACTTCGTCAGGCCAAGGAGGACTACAGCCAGATCAACGCGATCCTGATGATGACCCTGGAACTGAACCAGTTCCCGGCCGGTGAGCAGGACGCGCTGCGCGCGGACGACGCCCAGTTCACGTCGCTGACCAACACGTACAACAACGAGGCGAGCGCCGCCGACCAGGAAATGCTGTCGGGCGTGTTCACCGGCCCCTCGGTCGACCAGCGGGCCTCCGAGCTCGCCGCGATCGAGCAGACGGTGAACCCGAAGACGGGCGCGCTGAACGGTACTTCGACGCCGATCGCCCCGACCGACGTGCAGAACTACGGTGACGCCTCCAGCGGCCTGCTGCGCAAGGCCGAGCAGAACCTGCAGGACGAGCTGAACAGCTCGGTCAACTCGCTGGGCACCAGCGCGACCAACCAGGCCGTCCGGGACGGACTGCTGGTCGCCGCGCTCCTCGTGCTCGCGTTCCTGATCACCCTGCTGGTCGCCCGCGCCATCGTGCTCTCGCTGCGCAGGCTGCGGGCCGGTGCCCTTGAGGTCGCCCGCGTCCGGCTGCCCGAGTCGGTCCAGCGGATTCTGGCCGATCCAGACCCCATTCGTGCCTCCAGTGAGGCGGTCGAACCGATACCCGTGTTCACCGCCGACGAGATCGGCGAGGTCGCCCGGTCCTTCGACGTGGTGCACGGACAGGCCATCCGACTGGCTGCCGAGCAGGCGGTCCTGCGCGACAACGTCAACGCGATCTTCGTCAACCTGTCCCGTCGCAGCCAGGCGCTGGTCGAACGCCAGCTGGCGCTGATCGACCGGCTGGAGCGCGACGAGCAGGACCCCGACCAGCTGGCCAACCTGTTCGAGCTGGACCACCTGGCCACCCGTATGCGGCGCAACAGTGAAAGCCTGCTGGTGCTCTCCGGTAGCGGCCTGGCCAAGCGGATGAGCCGCCCGGTGCCGATCGGCGAGCTCGTCGGCGCCGCGGTGTCCGAGGTCGAGCAGTACGCCCGGGTCGAGGTCGGCAGCCCGCCGGAGACCGCTGTGCTCGGCCGTGCGGTCAACGACCTCATCCACCTGATCGCCGAACTGCTGGACAACGCGACCACGTACTCCGAGCCCAACACCAAGGTCAGCGTCCGGATCGCCAAGACCAAGTCGCGGGAGCTGGCCATCCAGATCACCGACCGCGGTGTGGGAATGAGCGAGGAGGACGCGCGCTCGGCCAACGAAAACCTGGCCAACCCGCCGGACATCGATGTGAGCGTGACCCGACGGATGGGTCTGTACGTGGTCGCCCGGCTGGCCAAGCGGCACGGCATCCGGATCAAGCTGCGCACCAACGAGGACATCGACGGCGGCACCGTCGCCCTGGTGGTCATCCCCGAGGCGCTGATCCACCGTCCCGGCGAGGACCCGGCCGGTCCGGTCGTGCTCGGTGGCCTGGACGCCCCCGCGCCGATGGGTGCCCGCCCGGTCGAGCAGCCCAACGGTGGACTGGCCAACGCGGCCGCGGCCGCCGCGGGCATCGCCGGCGCGTTCGGCCTGGCCTCGGCCCGGCCGGCCGGGGAGAACTCGGTCACCTCGGTGTCCAGCGTCGCCCCGCCGGGCGGGGTCGGGCTCAACGACTCCGGCGTCGGGCTCAACGGCTACCTGGACACTGGCTACCACTCGGCCGGCACGCTGGGCGGTGAGCTGCCGCAGGAGCGGTCCGGGCCGATCGCCGGGCCCAACAGCTACTGGAACGACTCCGGGCCAAGCTCGCTGGACACGTTCGCGCCGATCGAGTCGGCGCCGCAGCCGGCGGCCAGCAACCCGACCTCGCTGTGGGAGCCCTACACCGCGGCCGACTCGCTGCCCGAGCACCCCTCGGTGCTCGATCGCGGCTGGGAGCACGCCGACCCATCGAACCGGACCTTCAACGGCACGATGGACCTGGGCACGCCACTGGGCAGCCCGCCGCCGATCGAGGTGGACGCTCCGACCGAGCGGCTGCCGATCTACGAGGCGGTGTTGTCCCAGTGGTTCCGGGCCGAGGAGGACGGCAAGGGCGGGGTTCGCCCCGCACCGGCCGAATTCGGTGCCGACCCGGTGGCTCCCGCGTTCGACCTCGCCGACTCCGGCGCGGAGTCGGTGCAGGCCGCCGAACCGGCGCCCGCGCCGGCAGCCAGCCCGATGGCCGAGGAGTCGGTCGACGAGGCCGGACTGCCCACCCGGGTGCCCGGCCGCGCCGGTGCCGCCTACGGGTTCGGCTCGGTCGCCGACCGGCTCTCCGGCCACCCCAACGGGACGGGCGGAAACGCCAACGGCGACACTTCTTCCGCGGACGATCTGTGGCAGAGCAACGCGGACGAGGGTTGGCAGGCCGCACAGGCCCTGCTCAAGCCGGTTGCCGAGAAGACCGGCGCAGGCCTGCCCAAACGGACACCCCGCGCACACCTTGTGCCGGGTTCGGCGGCGCCCCGCCCAGAGGCGGCGCAGCCATTCAGCAACACCAGCTCGGGCGATCTGGTCGGCGCTGGTGCCGCCACCGGCGGCCGGGGCGCCAGATCACGTCCGGCCCTTCCACCACGAACCGCGGACGCGGTCCGTGGTCGGATGTCCAGCTTCCAGCAGGGGCTACGACGGGGTCGACACACCCTGGGCGAGGGATACTCTGACGAGGCTTCCCATTCGTCTGAGCACCATTCCGTTGAGGAGCAGGAGTGACAGCAGCGTCCGTTCAGCAGCCAGGTACTTTCGGCTGGCTCATCACCGATTTCGTTCGCCGAGTTCCCGGCGTCGCTCATGCCGTCGTGGTTTCGGCGGATGGGCTGCTGTTGGCCGGCTCCCAGGGCTTGCCCCGGGACCGGGCCGAGCAGCTGTCCGCGGTGGCATCCGGCCTGATCAGTCTGACGCAGGGCGCGGCGCGCTGCTTCGAGGCCGGCACGGTGAACCAGACCGTGGTCGAGATGGATCGTGGGTACCTGTTCCTGATGTCGATCAGCGACGGTTCCTGCCTTGCCGTCCTGGCCGCACCCAACTGTGACATCGGCCTCGTCGCGTACGAGATGACCCTGCTCGTGGAGCGGGTCGGCCAGCAGATGACGCCGGAGTTGCGCGCGCAGTTGCAGGGCGCGGTACGCCGGTGACGAGGTCTCAACTGTGTTATTGACCGGCAGTGAGCAGGACGGCCTCCGGTCGTCGGGGACGTGGCCCCTCGGGGCACGCCCACCACGACAGGCAGGTCGAGATTTTGCCGAAAGTGTCGGGCGGAGACCAACCAACGGACACGGGGGAGCGAGGGCGCGGCGAGATGGCGGACGGCGAGTTTTACGAACCCGCTGACCACGCCGGATCGGACATACCGAACCGGTTTGACATCAGTGGGTACCGAAGCGGTCTGTTCGGTGGCCCCGGCGCTGACCTGTTCGGTGACCCGGGTATCCCGGGTGACCGGACGGTGGACCGCACCCCGAACCCGGCCGTTGACTGGGGCGTAACCCACGCCGAGGATCGTGCGGCAGCGGGTGGCACACGTCACGGCAGTGACCAGTCGTCCGGCCGAGAGCCGGAACCGGAGCAGGGCTGGGAGTACGCGATGGCCCCACAATCGGCCTCACCGGAACGACCGCAGTACGACCCGGTGACCGAAACAGGTTCGCTGGTCCGGCCTTACACCCGGACCGGTGGGCGAACCAGGCCTGATTATGATCTTGCAATCGAGGCCCTGATATCCACCAGCGATCGTGGCTGGGAGATGGAAGACGCGCTGCTGCCGGAACACCGGTCCATCTGTGGCCTGTGTGTCGAGACCAGATCGGTGGCGGAGATCGCCGCTCATCTGCGGCTGCCGTTGGGTGTGGTGCGGGTGTTGATCGGTGACATGGCTGGCATGGGGCTGGTCGTCATCCACTCCACTGGAATGGTCGTCGGGGACCGGCCTTCCATGGACTTCCTGGAAAGGGTGCTCAGTGGTCTTCGGAGGCTCTAGTTCGCGTGGTGCGCAGCCACCCGGCGGCGCGCAGCCCGCCCGCAAGGCGACCACGTCGGCGAAGATCGTGGTGGCCGGCGGTTTCGGTGTCGGCAAGACGACGTTGGTCGGTTCGGTCTCGGAGATCGTGCCGCTGACCACCGAAGCGGTGATGACCGACGCGAGTGTCGGTCACGACGACCTGTCCGCGACGCCGAACAAGACGACCACCACGGTCGCGATGGACTTCGGTCGAGTGTCGCTGGACTCCGACCTGATCCTGTACCTGTTCGGCACGCCCGGACAGCACCGGTTCTGGTTCATGTGGGACGACCTGGTCCGCGGCGCCATCGGGGCCGTCGTGCTGGTGGACACCCGTCGGCTCGCCGACGCGTTCGCGGCCATCGACTTCTTCGATGACCGGCAACTGCCCTACATCGTGGCGATCAACCGCTTCGAGGGCATGCTGCACCACCGGATCAACGACGTCCGGGACGCGCTGACGATCGACGAGATCGTCCCGGTGGTCACCTGCGACGCCCGGAACCGGGAGTCGACCAAGCAGGTGCTGATCACCCTGGTCGAGCACGCCATGCGGCAGCAGCGGCTGACCAGCCGGGTCGGTACCCCGGGCTGACCGGGGCTCGTCTGTTGTCGTCTGCTCAGCGGTCGTGAGTGGGGAGGTCCGGCTGGTCCGGGCCGGTCCACTCACGCCTGCTGTCAGCGGCCCGCCGGTCCGGCGCCGTTCGGCTCCTCACCGGCCGCCACCGCCGCCACCGAGGTGATCCGGTGCAGCGCGAACCGTCGTACCTCGCCGCTGCCCTGGTCCAGGCCCTCCAACAGGCCGCCGCCCACCCCCATCGGCGCGACGAAGCGCTGACTGGCGGTGCCGTGCGCGTCCACGTAACCCACCCAGACGTGGCGGCCCTCGCGGATCGCACTCTGCAGCGCGACCAGGGTGACCGCGGTGTCGGTCATCCCGCCGCCCGGGGCCGGTGACACGCTCGCCCCCCGTCGCGTGGTCGCGGCCCGTTCGCCGACCCGCAGTTGGCGCACCGCCGAGGCGAGCTGACTCTCGCTGGGCGCGGGTGGCAGCACGCCCCGCCGGTCGGCCCTCGACCGCGGCGGCACCCGGCGGCTGTTCTCCCGCAGGTCCAGCACGCGTCCGTCCGGCCCCTCCGCGGTCGGCGTGAAACCCGCGTCCCGCAACGCACTCAGCACGTCGATCAGCGCCAGCGGGCTGATCACCACGGTCGCCGCGATCCGGCGCAGCCCCAGTCGGGCGGCCACCGGGTTGGCCAGCACCTCGGTCAGCAGCACCTCGTCGTCGCAGCGCAGGAACGACCCGGCCGCGCCGCCGCGCAGCCGGCCGTGCCGCCGGGCCACGTCGTCGATCAGGTAGTCCAGGCCCTGCGGCACCGGTGTGCTCGACCGGGTGCGGAACAGTTCGTGCAGCTCGGTGACGGTGCGGCCGGCGTCCAGCGCCCGGCGGACCGAGGACTCGCCGACCCGGTAGACGGTGGCCGCACCGGCCGACTCGACGTCGGCGACGAGCGCGATCTGCTCGGCCAGGTCGGCCTCCAACGGGCCGGGCGCGACCACGGTCAGGTCGGCCTGCACCAGGAAGTGGTCCAGCGGCTCGGGCAGCGCGGCGGCCATCAGTTTGGCCGCCGCGGCCGGCCCCTCGGCGAGCAGCGCCCGGCCGGCCGAGGTGAGCGCGCCCAACGCGACGATGCCCAGCGCGGTGGCCTCGGCGACGGTCATCCGGACCAGGTCCTCGCGCAGCCGGCCACCGCGTCGGGGCGCCCGCCAGGCCAGCACCGCCTCCAGGCTCGCGGTGGAGTCGATGCCGGTGCCCGGGGGCAGCTCACCCAGGGTGTCCAGCACCCGGCGGCGGTCCCGGGGGGCCAGCGGCCGGCGCAGGTCGTCGGCGAGCGGCACCAGCACCCGGTCCTTCTCGTCGCGCCGGCCGATCAGCCCGGGCAGCCGGGGCAGCTCCAGCCAGGCGCCGGCCAGCGCGGCCCAGCGTTGCTCCGGGCCGGCCACCTGCCAGGTGTCGGCGTGCGTGGTCGGCACCCATTCCGGCGTGCTCGACTCGGTGTCCACCACCAGGTCCGCGGCGACCGCGAGTTCGGCGAGCAGGCCGGCCCGCGCCTCGTCGACGCCCAGTTCCTTGGCCAGCCTGCGCTGCTCCCGCACGCCGAGGCCGCCGGCGCGCAGCACCAGCGGCGCCTCGTCCGACCAGAGCGTGAGCAGCGCGTTCATGTGTCGGACGAGTTCCAGCAGCTCACCGGCGCCGGTGGCATCCACCCGGTCCTGGCCGTGCGTGCTGCCGGTCAGCGCGGGTTCGGTCATCGCCACCGGGCCCAGCGGTCGCGCGCCGCGCAGGAACAGGCCGACCTGCCGGGGCAGCTCCACGGTGCTGGCGTCCCGGCGGGTGAGCAGCCCGGCGGCGAGCAGCCGCTGCACCGGGGTGCGCGCGTCCTCGGCGGCCGGCACGCTCGCCGCGTCCTTGGTGGTGCCGATCGGCGGCCCGGCGGCGAGCGTCTCCAGCAGCCTGCGCTCCGCGTCGCCGACACCGGCCAGCGCCGTGGCCAGATCGACCCCCTCCAGCGCGGCCGACGGGGTGCCCAGGCCGGCCGGATGGCTACCGGTGGCGTCCCGGGCGGCCGGCACCACGGCGTAACCGGCACCGTCGGGCTGCCAGGAGATGGCCAGGTCGGTGAGCCTGGCCAGGCCGCGGCCCACCCGGTTCTGCCGGGCGTCCCGGCCGATCAGCGCGGTCACCTCGGCCAGCGACACACCACCGGTCGCGGCCCGGCGGTCGGCGTCCAGCAGCACCAGCGCGTCCAGCACGGTCAGGGTGAAGGAATCCAGGTCCTCGCAGGCCCGGGAGACCGACGCCCGAGTGCCCGCGCGCGCGGCCAGCACGGTCAGATCGGCCGGCGGCGGGGTGGCCAGATCCGGCCGCGCACGCAGCAGCGCGACCAACGCCTCGTCGTCACGAGCGCGCAGCCAGTCCAGCAATGAGGTCGCCGACACCCCGACCACGGTATACGGCACCGATCCCGGGTACGGCACACTGTGCGTCAGACGGACCCAAATCACCGAGGAGGGGTTGTGGCGAAGGACAAGATCGACCCGGACCGGATCGACCCGGGGTGGACGGGCGGCCCGGGCCACGACGGCCACCCGGTCACCGAGCTCGCGTCCGACCGGCAGGGCTCGCTGTCCCCGTTCGGCGAGTTGGCCTTCCCGCTTCCCGCCGAGGACCTGCCCTACGTGCACCCGGTCACCGTGGTGAACAAGTAGGCGAGCACCCCGCGCGCGGGCGGGCCCGGTCGGATCTTCCGGCCGGGTCCGCCTTGTGCCTAGCGCATTCCCGGGCATCGCGGGGGCGCGCCACGCGTGGTGTTGGGCACGTCTGAGGCACGTGCCGGCGGACCCTGGTCCGGTTGGGACTAGTGTGAAAATCACTTAGTTTTGGTATGTGCGGGAGGCACTTTCCATGCCCGTTCCTGGACCTGGCTACTCGATCACCATGCGGGTCGAGGCGCCGCCATCGGCGAGTGCCGCGGGGGATCTGACCTCGGCCATCGGCCGGGTCGGTGGCGTGATCACCGCGTTCGACGTGGTCGAGTCGCACAGCGACCGGATCGTCGTCGACGTCACGTGCAACACCACGTCGCTGGACCACGTGAAGGTCATCACCGACGCCCTCGGCGAACTGCCCGGCGTGCAGGTGCGCAACGTCTCCGACCGGACCTTCCTGATCCACCTCGGCGGCAAGGTCGAGGTCACCTCGAAGGTCCAGTTGCGAAACCGCGACGACCTGTCCCGGGCCTACACTCCCGGCGTGGCCCGCGTTTGCCTTGCCATCGCGGCAAATCCGGCCGACGCGCGCCGGCTGACGATCAAGCGCAACACCATCGCCGTGGTCACCGACGGCTCGGCCGTGCTGGGCCTGGGCAACATCGGGCCGGCCGCGGCGCTGCCGGTGATGGAGGGCAAAGCCGCACTGTTCAAGCGTTTCGGCGCGGTGGACGCGTGGCCGGTGTGTCTGGACACCCAGGACACCGAGGAGATCATCCGCACGGTCGAACTGATCGCGCCGGTCTACGCGGGCATCAACCTGGAGGACATCGCCGCGCCGCGCTGCTTCGAGATCGAGGCGCGGCTGCGCGAGAAGCTGGACATCCCGGTGTTCCACGACGACCAGCACGGCACCGCGATCGTGGTGGTCGGCGCGCTGCGCAACGCGTTGCGGGTGGTGGAGAAGCCGATCAAGGACTGCCGGATCGTGGTCTGCGGTGCGGGCGCGGCCGGCTCGGCGATCATCCGGCTGCTGCTGCACAAGGAACCCAAGGACATTCTCGCCGTGGACGTCGACGGCATCGTGCACAAGGGCCGGGGCGACACCGACGAGAACCTGCGTTGGCTGGCCGAGCACACCAACGTCGAGGACGTCAGTGGCTCGCTGCACGACGCGCTGGTCGGCGCGGACGTGTTCATCGGGGTGTCGGCGCCCAACCTGTTCGGCGCCGAGCAGGTCGCCACGATGAACCCCGACGCGGTCGTCTTCGCGCTGGCCAACCCGGACCCGGAGATCGACCCGCTGGAAGCGCAGAAGCACGCGGCCGTGGTGGCCACCGGCCGCAGCGACTATCCCAACCAGATCAACAATGTGCTCGCCTTCCCCGGGGTGTTCCGCGGCCTGCTGGACGCCCAGGCGAGCACGATCACCGACGCGATGCTGTTGGCCGCGGCCAACGCGATCGCCGACGTGGTCGAGGTGGACCGGCTCAACGCCTCCTACATCGTGCCCAGCGTGTTCGACTCGCAGGTCGCCCCCGCGGTGGCCGAGGCGGTGCGCCGGGCGGCCGGCTCGGACCGCGAGCCGTCCATCGCGGCCAGCATCTGACCCCTTCGGCGGGGCTCGGGAAGGATCGGCGTCGGTGGCGCGGCACTACTCTTTTCCAGATGAGTGAGTTCACCCACCTGGACGCCACCGGCGCGGCCAGGATGGTCGACGTGTCCGCGAAGGCGGTCACCGCCCGCACCGCGGTGGCCACCGGTGTCGTCCGGACGACCGCCGAGGTGATCACGTTGCTGCGGGCCGACCGGCTGCCCAAGGGCGACGCGCTGGCCACCGCACGGATCGCCGGCATCATGGCGGCCAAACGCACCCCGGACCTGATCCCGTTGTGTCACCCGATCGCGCTCACCGGCGTGGCGGTCGACCTCGACGTCGGCGCCGCCGAGGTGCGGATCACCGCGACCGTGCGCACCACCGACCGGACCGGCGTGGAGATGGAGGCGCTGACCGCGGTGGCCGGCGCCGGCCTCGCCCTGCACGACATGATCAAGGCGGTCGACCCGGCCGCGGTGCTGGACGCCGTGCGGGTGGACCGCAAGGAGGGCGGCAAGACCGGAACCTGGACCCGCCCGGAGGGACGGTGAGCACGGTGCCGCACAGCCATTCCGAGGCGCCCGACAGTGCTGCTGACAGTGCTGCTGACGGCGTTGCCGGCCGCACCGCGACGGTGGTCGCGGCCTCCAACCGAGCCGCCGCCGGTATCTACGCCGACCGGACCGGCCCGCTGATCGTGGCCTGGCTGCGCGAGCGCGGCTACCAGGTCGGCGACCCGGTGGTCGTACCCGACGGCGAGCCGGTGGCCGAGGCGCTGCGCGTCGCGGTGGCCGCCGGTTCGGACCTGGTGATCACCACCGGCGGCACCGGCATCAGCCCGACCGACCGGACCCCGGAGGCGACCCGGTCGGTGCTCGACCACGAGGTGCCCGGCCTGGCCGACGCGATCCGCGCCGCCGGCCTGCCGAAGGTGCCCACCGCCGTGCTGTCCCGCGGGGTCGCCGGGGTGGCCGGCCACACCCTCGTGGTGAACCTGCCCGGGTCGACCGGCGGCGTCCGGGACGGCCTCGGTGTGCTCGACGGGGTGCTCGCGCACGCGCTGGACCAACTCCGCGGCGGCGACCACCCCACCGCCACTCCCACGGCGCCCGTGCCCGTGCACGTGCAGACGCACGGACATGGTCACGGCTCCGTAACGGACAGGCCCGTAGTGACCCCTGAGAGCGCCGCTGCCGGCCCGAAACCGGTCGAACCGGGCAGGACACCCACCGGGACACCTGCCGGGCTGTCGGTGTCGTCCGGGCCGCCCACGCCGTCCGGGCCGCCCGGACCGTCCGCGCAGCCCCGGGCGAAGGTGCTCCGCGCGGTCGTCACCGAGCAGCCGCTGTCGGAGATCGAACACGCCGATCTCGTCGCCGGGGCCACCGCCGGGGCCGTGGTCACCTTCGCCGGGGTCGTCCGCGACCACGACGGCGGCCGGCAGGTAAGCGAGCTGGAATACCAGGCCCATCCCAGCGCCGGCGACGTGGTCGCCGAGGTGGCCGAGGACCTGGCCGGCCGGACCTGGTCGGGCCGAGGAGTGACGGCGATCGCGGTCAGCCACCGGGTGGGCCCGCTGGGCATCGGGGACGCGGCCCTGGTCGCGGCCGTCGCCGCGGCCCACCGGGCGGAGGCGTTCGCCGCCTGCGCCCAGCTGGTGGACGAGATCAAGGACCGGTTGCCGGTCTGGAAGCGGCAGACCTTCGCCGACGGCACCGAAGAGTGGGTCAACTGCACCTGAGCGGGGCGCTCCGGCAGCAGAAGAGAGACCCCACCGCCGGGGGGTCGCGGTGGGGTCTCTCCGGCCCGGTCGGTTCGCTCGGAGAGCGAACCGACCGAACGACTTACTTGGTGACGAGCGCCTGACCAGGGAAGATCAGGTTCGGGTTCGACACCACGCTCTGGTTCTTGTCCCACAGGCCGTGCCAGCCGCCGGCAACATCCAGCTTCTGCGCGATGCTGGACAGGGTGTCGCCGGTGCCGACGGTGTAGTCACCGTTCGGAGCGCTCTGCGGGGTCGTGGTGACCGCCGGCGTCTCCTTCTTCGGGGTGACCTTCTTCGGCGTGGTCTCGGTGGTCGTGTGGTGCGTGCTGCTGGTGTGGTGCGTGGTCACCGCGGTCGGGCTACCGGTGTAGCCCCGCTTGCCACACACCGGCCAGGCGCCGATGCCCTGGCTGGCGAGCACGTTCTGCGCCACCGAGATCTGCTGCTCACGGGAGGCATCCTGCGGCGACCCACTGCCGCCGTTGGCGTGCCAGGTGCTCATCGTGAACTGCAGGCCACCGTAGAAGCCGTTGCCCGTGTCGATGGACCAGTTGCCGCCACTCTCGCACTGTGCGATGGCATCCCAGTTGACACCGGTGGCCGCGTTGGCCGGAGTCGCAGCGAAGGCGATCGGAGCGCCGATGATGGCGCCGGCGATCGCGACCTTGGCGACGCCGCTGACAACCCGGGACTGCTGGCGGTGCTTTGCTCGGATAGAAGCCATTTCCCTCTCTGCCCACCGCGCCTGCTGCGGCGACCCATAAACGCATGGGTCGTGGGATCCACATTTCATCCCCGCGCCCCTGTCCGGAAGTTTTCTCTCACTCGGGGTTGGTTCCCGGATGCCCATTGGACAGGGCTCGACGCGTGGACATCCGGGGGTCGTGCAGGTCGTGCTGGCCGGTTCGGGGCCGACCGAGAAGCGACCGTACGTAATCAAATCCGAGATCGGAAATCCTGAGAGGTGTGACGGTCGTCACTGTAACAGGATGCAACCTCGCTCGATCTGATGTAGTTCCCCAGCTCAGGGCGCCGTTATCATTCCGTTTTCAATGCCTTGTCGATCACGGACGGTAAGTCCAAATTGTTGTGTGCCTCACGTGGACCAACGCCGTTTCGTGCATTGCGAAAAGTTGTTCATGGTCGAATTTCGGCCCGTTCACGGCCAGATAAATTCGGACAAAACGCCGAGAAGCGG
>DATATV010000016.1:0-2236 GCA_036268615.1 Pseudonocardiaceae bacterium | reverse complement strand
TCGCGGATTGTCTCAGGCGGTGCGCGCCGGCACCGGCCTGGCCGGCTGGCACGGGGGAATCGTCGACGCGTTCCGCGGCCAGACGGCCTACAGCCTCATCACCGGAGGCCAGTTCCTGCACCACCCCCGCGGCTTCGTCAGCTACTCGGTCCGGCCCGTCTCCGGTCATCCGGTGGTCGCCGGCATCTCGGAGTTCAGCGTCACCACCGAGCAGTACTACATGCACGTGGACCCTGGCAACGAGGTGCTGGCCGTCACCGATTTCGTCGCTGATCCCGAGTACCCGGACCTGGCCGGGGTCGTGATGCCGGTGACCTGGCTCCGTCACTGGGGAGAAGGGCGAGTCTTCATAACGGCGATCGGTCACTCCGTCGCCGACCTGGAAGTACCCGAGGTGGACACGATGATCAGGGAGGGCATGGCATGGGCGACACGGTGAAACCCCTGCGAGTCGGCGTGGTCGGCGCAGGGAACATCAGCCGCGCTTACCTCGGCACGCTGCCCTCGTTGTCCAACGTCCAGGTGACGGCGGTCGCCGACCTGGTCGGTGACCGCGCCGCCGCGGCGGCGGCCACCGTTGACGGCGCTCGTGCGCTGCAGGTCGACGAACTGCTCGCGGCCGATGACGTCGACCTGGTGCTCAACCTGACGATCCCGGCGGCGCACGCCGAGGTGGCGCACGCGGCGATCACTTCCGGCAAGCACGTCTACGGTGAGAAGCCGCTGGCGGCTGATACCGGTTCGGCGCGTTCTGTGCTGGATCTTGCTGAGCGTGCCGGGGTGCTGGTGGGCTGCGCGCCCGACACGGTGCTCGGCACCGGGGTCCAGACGGCGCGGGCAGTCCTTGACGCCGGAGAGATCGGCACGCCTGTCGCGGCGACCGCGTTCATGGTCACGCCAGGCCACGAGCGGTGGCATCCAGATCCGGACTTCTACTATCAACCGGGCGGCGGGCCGCTGTTCGACATGGGGCCGTACTACCTCACCGCCCTGGTCACTCTGCTCGGCCCGGTGGCGCGCGTGGTCGGCATGTCGTCCACGCCGCGGGCAAGGCGGGTCATCGGCAGCGGCCCGCGCGCGGGCTCCGAAATCGAGGTGAATGTCGCGACGCACGTGACCGGGGTGCTTGAGCACGCAGGCGGGGCGCTCTCGACGCTGGTGATGAGCTTCGAGGTGTGGGCAGGCAAGCTGCCGCGCATCGAGGTCTACGGCACTTCAGGCTCGCTGTCGGTGCCCGATCCCAACGGGTTCGACGGGCAGGTGCACATCTTCCGCGCCGGTGATCAGTGGTCTCCGGTGGCCGAAGCGGGCGGGTACCGGGGTGCGTCCCGGGGTTACGGCCTCTCGGACCTGGCCGGCGCGCTGGCCGCGGGCACCCCGCACCGCGCGGACGGGCAGCTCGCCTATCACGTGCTTGACGTGATGGAGAGCCTGCTCGCGGCGGCCTCTGCCGGGCGCGCCGTGGAGGTCGCGAGCACGTGTGACCGGCCGGCCGCGGTCCCGCTGGGCGCGCGTCCCGACGACTGGTCATGAAAGAACGGGTGCGGCTCTCGTAGAGGTAGGACGTTCCGGTTCGTGCCCGATGACGGCACCGGCGAGGGGGTCGACCTCGGCGACCTGGCCGAACGTGCCGGGGCCGACCCGGATGCTCTGGCCCGCGTGCTGCGCCATCTGGTGCAGCACGGGTGTTCGATCCTGGCCACCGAGCCATCCCACCCGTACCTGGACGCTTGGTGGCCACCCGGACACATCATCCGTTACGAGCACAGCTTTCACGGTGAGTCAGAGCTTGGCGGTGCCGACCTGCTCCAGGAGCTCGAAGTGCTTCTCTGCGAGACGGTTCCAGTCGTAGTCGTCCTGCAGCCGCACCGCCGCCGTCCGTGCCCGGTCGAGCTGTTCGGTGCCGAGCGCGTCGATGCAACGAGCCAGGTCGGAAACCGAGGAGCCGTAACGGATGCCGGCGTCACCGAGCGCCTCGGCCAGGTAGGGCCAGCCGGAGACCAGTGACGGCAGCCCGAGGCCGACGGCGTCGCCGACCGTGCCGGTGGTCAGCATCTCCCCGTCGTCGAAGGGCATCACGAGCACGTCGATGACGGCGAGCCGCCGGTTGTACTCCTCCCGGCTCACCCGCTCGTACGGCAGCACCACGATCCTCGGATCGTCGGGCGCCGGCGGGCCAGAGGAGCTCACCAGCAGCTCGATGTCGTCACGCGAGCTGGCGGCGACGGCCGCCATG
>DATATV010000015.1:0-57322 GCA_036268615.1 Pseudonocardiaceae bacterium | reverse complement strand
ACCCGACCCACACCCGGATCAGGCAACAACCCCCGAACCACCTTCCCATTACCACTCAACGGCAACCCCACAACACCCACAAACACCGACGGCACCAGATAAACCGGCAGGAAACGGCCGCAGAACTCACGCAGTTCGGTCGCCGACGGCAGATCACCGACCGGGACGAGGTAGGCCACCAACCGCTTTGTGCCCGCGCCGTCGTCCCGGGCGTCGGCGACCACCTCGCGGATGCCGGGGTGTTCCCGCAGCACACTTTCCACCTCGCCGAGTTCGACCCGGAAGCCGCGAATCTTCACCTGGTCGTCCACCCGGCCAAGAAACTCCAGATCACCGTCGGACCGGAACCGCACCAGGTCGCCGGTGCGGTAGAGCCGGTCACCACGACCGAACGGGTCGGGACGGAACCGTTCGGCGGTCAGCTCGCCCCGACCGAGATACCCGATGGCCACGCCCGCTCCGCCGACACACAGTTCACCGGGTACACCGGCGGGTTGCAGCCGCATCCGGTGGTCCACCACGTACACGCTGACGTGCCGCAGCGGCCGGCCGATCGGCACGTACGGCAGGTCGGTCCCGCCATGCTCCCCCGGCGGGTAGTACGTCTGATCGATCGCGGCCTCGGTCGCCCCGTAGACGTTGTACAGTCGTACGTGCTCGGCGAGCAGCTTGCGCACGGCCAGATAGTCCTGGCCGCGCCAGGCGTCCGCACTGGACACGAGCACATCGAGGTGGGCCAATGCCTCCGGACTGCGGGCGAGGGCCTCCGACAGCGGGTTCACCAGGGCCGGCGTGCTTTCCATGACGGTCACGTGATGCTCGGCGACGAGATCGACGATGCCGTCGATCTCGGCCCGCACCTCATCCGGGCAGACCACCAACGTGCCGCCCGCGTACAGCGAACGGCCGAGATCGCCATTGAACACGTCGAACGCGAACGAGCCCAGTTGCAGACACACCGGCGGTTGCGCGGGTGACCGGTAGCAGTCGGGATAGGACGCACAGGTCGCCGCGAACGCGCCGTGGCTGACCAGCACGGCCTTGGGCGTCCCGGTGGTGCCCGACGTGTAGATCGCGTACGCCGGCGCGTCTGCTTTCGGACCGACCCGTTCCGACGCCGCCTGTGCGGCGAGTTCGTGCGGATCAGCGATGACGAGGACCGGTCCGGTGAAGTCGGCCGGTATCCGCTCCTTGAGGGCGGGTTCGGTGATCATGGCTCTGGCGGTGCAGTCGGCCAGCATGAATCGCACCCGGTCATCCGGATGCCGGGTGTCGACCGGCACATACACCGCGCCCAACGCGAAACACCCGAGAACGGCGACCACGGGCAGGTCGCCGCGGTCGAGCAGCAGCGCCACCCGGTCGCCGGCGGTGACGCCGAGGTCGGCCAGCCGATCGGCCACGGCTCGGGCGGCACGGTCCAGTTCGGCGTAGGTCAGGCTACGTGCCCGGTACCGCACGGCCGTTCGGTCGGGTACGGTCGCGGCGAACTCGCGAACCCGGTCGGGCAGCAACGCCTGTGGGGTCAGCACTGGTTCGGCATTGCTCAGCGCACCCAAGATTCGAGTACGTTCCTCGGCTGACAGGATGTCCACGTCCGCCACCGGGGTTTCCGGCGCGCAGCCGAAGGTCCGCAGCACCATCCCCAGGTGACCGGCGAACCCGCGAGCCACCGACTCGCCGACCGCATCGCGGTTGAACCGCAGCCGTACCTCGAAGCCGGCGTCCGAGATCGTGGCCACGCAGGTGAGCTCCGCGTCCTCGGGTGGCTGCTGGTACGGGTCGACCGCGACGACAACCGCCCCGCCCTGCCGGTCGAGGGTTTCCGCGCCGGCCTGCGGAGGCATGGCCGAGGCGGCGGTCAGCGCGTCGCCGATGGTGCGTACGGCACGGTCGAGCAGGGCCGCCACGGTTTCGTCCGGCACCGCGTCGAGCCACACCGGAACCGCCGGTGCCACCGGCGCGCCCACGTCGGGCGTGCGGACGAGCAGGTCGTCCCGGCCGGCGTACCGACCGGTGACGATCCCACCGGCAGCTACGAGCAGTGCGAGGGCCCGCACCGGCGTACGGCCCGACCACTCGGCCAACCGTCGGGAGCTGACCGGATCGAGTTGCACCGGCAGCCAGCCATGTGTGCCGGCGCCACCGCGTCGCCCGAACAATCCGGAGATCGGCTGGACCGGCTCCGCCGCGGCCAAGCCGGCCAGCCAGGTGTGCCGCACTCGGCGCAGCGTGGTCGACGTCGACCGCACCCGACGCGCCACGACATCGCCGGCTTCGACGAGCGCAATACCCTGTTGGCGTCGTTCCGTCACAGGTCTCCTCACCACAAAAGAGACGACGGTGAAATAGTCGTCCCGGGTACTTTAGCGATGCCCGAGGCGATTGTCCCGCCAGCGGGACATCGCCGCCCGGACCGATTCGGTTTGTCAGCACGGAGAGTTCGGATAAACAATCGGATCGCCACCGACGACCGGAGCAGTCAAATGGAATTCATCGAACTGTGTCGCGCCGCGAGCAACAGCGACGTCGAGGGAGATATCGACCCTTATCCGACCCTTGCCTGGCTGCGGTCGGAACTGCCGGTGAGCAAGGTGCCGGGCCCCGACGGCGTCGACAGCGTATGGTTCGTGACCTCCCACGAATTGGTCCAGGCATGTCTGTCCGACCCACGGTTGAGTTTCGACCCGCGCAACGCACGTGAATCGCACCCCGCCGGCCGCGAGCCCTATCTCCTGGCCAAGGACGCACCGGACCACACCCGGTTGCGGCGGGTGGTGTCGGCGGCGTTCGGTCCGGGCGCGCTGGAGCGCCTACGGCCCTCGATCATGGCCACCTGCCAGCGGCACATCACCACGTTCGCCGAGCGGGGCGAGGCCGACCTGTTGGCCGAATACGCCTGGTACATCCCGGAGGCCGCGATCTCCACCCTGCTGGGCATTCCCGACGAACTCCGGCTGCCGGCCGGCCGAGGCACCACACTGACGTTGGCGGCCACCCTGTTGGAACAGACCTCGGGCGGCCCGGCCACCGACGAACTATGGGCCTATGTCGACATGTTCCTGACCGCGCGGGCGCGCCGGCCGGGCAACGACCTGACCGGCGTGTTGTTGGCCGCGGTCGAGCGGGGCGAGTTGTCGGCCGACGAGGCAAGCGGCATGGCGTACGTGCTCTACACCACAGCGCAGTTCAGCACGGCGGCGCTGATGGCCACCGCGTTGCTGCACATCCTCGCCGACCCTGCTGAGCGCTCACGTCGACCGAGTGGACCGCGCGGCTGGCGGCCGGTGGTCGAGGAGACGCTGCGACATGCTTCGCCGGTGCAGAGCACAATGCCGCGCTATGCCTTGACCGAACTGGAACTGGGCGGCGAGCAGATAGCCCAGGGTGACGCGGTGGTCCTGTCGACGGCCGGGGCCAACCGCGACCCGTCCCGGTTCGACCGCCCCGACGAGTTCCACGCCGAGTCGAAACGCAGGACAACGCACCTCGGTTTCGGCTACGGCGCACACTTCTGTTTGGGTGCGCCGCTGGCTCGACTGGAGGCGGAGATCGCGCTGGACACGCTGTTCCGGGTTGTGCCCTCGGTGCGGCTGGCGGTCCGGCCGGAGGAGATCACCTGGGGCCTCGGACCGATGTTGCGCTACCCGCGCGCGGTACCGGTCAGCTTCGATCCCAACCCCTGAATTCCGCTGTCCATTCAGGACGAGGACGCGGCGACGACGTCGTCGTCGCGGGCGGGTAGCAGCGCGGCCGCGACGGGCACCACGATCAGGCCGACCAGCGCGCCTACCGCCGTGAGCACACAGGCGAACACCGCCGTGGTGGCCAGGGACAGCGCGTCGGCAAGCGCCGGACCGACCAGGGCACCGACCAGGGTGGCCAGTGCCTCGCCAGCGAAGAAGACCGAGCTGATCCGGCCCAGCGCGGCGTTGGGCACCACCCGTTGCAGTGCCGTCTGCGGCGTCGCCAAGGTCAGTGAACCAAAGATGCCGACCCCGACAGCGGCCACCACCGCGACCGGCAGCGACCGTGCGTCGAACAAGAAGAAGAAGCCGCCCGCGGTGGCGAGTTGGCTGGCGGCCAGCAGGTACTTCGGCTGCACCCGGTCGACCAGCCAGCGCACCGCCACCGCCCCGACCAGGAAGCCGATGCCCAACGCGGACACCACCACACTGATCTGTTCGGCTCCGCCGAGTCTGCGTACTCCGAACGGCACCAGCAGCGCGCCGAGCGCGGCGTTGGCGAGCAGGAACACTGTGGACAGCGGCAGCAGGACCCTGGCGACCGGTTGGCCGCCGAGCAGACGCAACCCGGCGCCCAGATCCACGAGCACCCGTCGTACCGTCGACCTTTCGCGGGTCTCGGGGCGCGGATGCCGGGTGGTGCACAGCACGGCGGCCACGGACACCAGGTAGCTGGCCGCGTCGATCCACAGCAGCGTGCCGAGACCGGCCAGCGACAGGATGACCGCGCCCACCGGCGGTCCGACCAACCGCACGGTGCCGTCGGTGATCGAGTTGAGCGAGACCGCGCTGCTCAGAGCGGAGCCGGTGCCGACAATCGCCGGCGTGGTGGCCTGTGCGGCCGGCCGGAACAGCATGGCGCCGGTGCTCTCGGCCAGCAGCGCGAGATAGGCCAGCCACAGCGAACCGTTACTGGTGGCCAGGAACAACACCAACACGGTGATGGCGCGGAAGATGTCCGAGCCGATCATCACCCGCCGTCGATCCCATCGGTCGGTCAGCACGCCCGCGATCGGGCCGAGCACCAGGCCGGGAAGATATTCGGCGACCATGGTCAACCCGGTGGCCAGCAGCGACCCGGTCAACCGGAACACGAATGCCGGCAACGCGACGACCAGCAACCAGGACCCCATCGAGCTGACCAGGCGCCCGCCCCACAGGTACCGGAAATCCCGGATCTTCAGTGCTTCCAGCACTGTCCCTCCCCCGACCGCGTCATCGAACCGATTCGGCCAAATCCCGGCGCACCAGAACCGAACATCACGTGACCGGAAACGCCACACTGGACACAGTATCGACGAAACGGGTTCACTGTCGCCGGAGATTGTTTCGGCACGCTTGCGCATAACGGCCGGGTCGGCGGGTGCTGTCTCGCCGGCGGGACAGCACCCGCCGATCGTGTCGATGTCCGGGGCGCTTTCAGGAGCGGAGATGAGCGGATTGGGCCAGGCCACCGAGCACACCTACGATATCGTCGGCGTGGGATTCGGCCCCTCCAACATCGCACTTGCCATCGCGATAGACGAACACAACCGGACCGCGCCGTCGAGCCGGCAGATCACCGCTGTTTTTCTTGAGCAACAGGATACTTTCGGCTGGCACCGGGGCATGCTCATCGATGACGCGACCATGCAGATCTCCTTCCTGAAGGACCTCGTCACGTTCCGCAATCCGACCAGCGACTTCAGTTTCGTCTCCTATCTGCACCAACAGCGCCGACTCGCGGATTTCACCAATCATCAGATCCTTTTCCCGACGAGAGTCGAATTCCACAGCTACCTCGAATGGTGTGCCACGCGGTTGGCCGATCGAGTCGACTACGGTCAGCGAGTCGCTCGGATCCGCCCGTCGCCGGGCGAGTTCGACGCGAGCACACTGGAGGTCGTGGCCGAGTCCGCCGCGGCCGGCGTGACCACGTCCTGGCGCGCCAGGAACGTGGTGCTGGCGACCGGATTGCGGCCGTTCCTGCCCGAGGTCGCGGTCCGCTCCGACCGTGTCTGGCACAGCGAGGAGCTGATGCACCGGGTGACGCGGTTCGCATCGGATGTCGTAGCCAGTTTTCTGGTCGTCGGCGCGGGTCAGAGCGCGGCGGAGACGCTGGAGTACCTGCACCGCCGATTCCCCAATGCCCAGGTTGGGTCCGTGTTCGCCAAGTACGGTTTCACGCCGGCTGATGACACGCCGTTCGTGAACGGGATATTCGACCCGGACACGGTGAACACGTTCTTCAACTCGCCACCCGAGGTCAAGGACATGCTGGTGGCCTATCACCGGAACACCAACTACTCCGTGGTGGACGCCGAGCTGATCAACGAGCTGTACCGGCGGCGATACCAGGAGAAGGTGCGGCACGCGGAGCGGCTGCACTTCCTCAACATGTCGCGGGTGACGCACGTCTGCCCGACCGCCGACCACGTCGCCGTCACGGTGGAGCACCTACCCACCCGCACGGTGCGCGAACTCACGGTGGACGCGCTGGTCTACGCCACCGGATACCGGCCGGTCGATCCGGCCGAGTTCCTCGGCCCGCTGGCGGAGGCGTGCAAGCGGGATGCGGAGAATCGGTTGGAAGTCGACCTCAACTACCGCGTGCTCACCTCCGGCGGGTTGACCTGTGGCATCTACCTACAGGGCCCGACCGAATACAGCCACGGCCTCTCGGCAACGCTGCTGTCGAACACCGCGGTCCGCGCCGGCCGGATTCTGGCCGCCATCGCTCAGGACGAGTCGGACGACCGTTGATTCCAGGCCGTCGTCCGGCGGGCGATCCCGACGGACGACGGCACTCACCGACCCGCGGGATCGCCGCTGTCGGCCACCGGCGCCGTCGTGGCACGCAACTCGGCAACCGACCGACGCGGTGCACGGTTGGGCTGCCACCGCGGTCCCGGCCGCGCGGCGCCGTCGAGCGCCTGGGCGGTGATGATCCTCTCGACCAGATCGTTGATCGTCGGATGCCGGAACAGGTCGGCCACGGCGAGACCTGGAACGCCGCGCAGCCGCAGCGCGCCCTCCAGCGCGAGCAACATCAACGATGTACCGCCCACGGCGAAGAAGTTCACGTCGACACCGATGGCGGCCACCCCGAGGACATGGCACCAGGCGTCGTGCACGACCCGCTGCCAGTGGTTGCGCGGGCGGGCGACCGGGGCCGGCGCCGTGCGCTCGTCGGGCATTGGCAGCCCGGCGCGATCGACCTTTCCGTTGCCGGTCATCGGCAACTCGTCGAGCACCACCAGGCTGCTCGGCACGAGGTGAGCCGGCAACCGACGCCGGAGGTCGGCACGCACCGCGTCGAGGACACCGCTGGCGACCGAGCCGTCCGGGCACAGGAAGCCGACCAACCGCACGGCCTTCGGGTCCCGCCGGTCGGCCACCACAGCGGCCGCCCGCACCCCCGGAGTGGCCAGCAGCGCCGCCTCGACCTCACCGGGTTCCACCCGATACCCCAGCACCTTCACCTGGTCGTCGACCCGGCCGACGACCTCCAGGGTCCCGTCGGGCAACCAGCGCGCCAGGTCTCCGGTGCGGTAGACCCGGGCGCCGGAGCCGGCCGGGTCGGGCAGGAACGCCCGCGCGGTGCGCCCCGGCTGGTCGAGGTAGCCCCGGGCCACGCCGGCGCCGCCGATCACCAGTTCACCCAACACTCCGATCGGTACCGGCGCCAACCGATCATCCACAACCGACACCGCGGTGTTGTCGATCGGCCGGCCGATCGCGGCGGTGTCGCCGGGAGAACCCGCGGGCACCTCGTGCGCGACCGAACCGACCACCGTCTCCGTCGGGCCGTACTCATTGACCACGCGCACCCCCGGAATCGCGCCGTGCCACTGCCGCACGTACTCCAGCGGCAGGTTCTCTCCACCGAGGACGAGCACGGCCGGCTGGTTCCGGTCGCTCACCCGGTCCGCGGTGAGCGCAACGGCCAGGTGCGCCGGGGTGCCCTTGATCATCCACAGATCCTGGTCCACGGCGTCGGCCACGGCCATCGGCCCGGCGCTCTCGGGCAGCACCAGAATCTCGGCGCCCGCATACAGCGGGCCGAGCAAGCTGGTCACGGCGAGGTCGTAGGCCACCGACGTGTGCAACGGCACCCGGCAGCCCGGTCCCAACCGATAGCTGTTCACTGCCCAGCTGAGATAGTTGGCCAAACCGGCATGGGTGATCTGCACGCCCTTGGGCGTACTCGTGGTCCCCGAGGTGTGGATCACGTAGGCGGCGGTGTCCGGGTCCACGGCGGACGGGACCTGGGTGTCCACGGTCGAGCCGCCGACACCGGGCTCGGCAGGTGGCACGGTGCACACCGCGCCGCGCCACCGGGTCGGCTCGACCGCGCCGGGCGGCGGCCAACACTGTCCACCGTGGATCAGTGCGGCGGCCCGATCCCCGAACAGCAACAGGTCGGTGCGGCTCACCGGGTCCCGCGGGTCCAGCGGCACGAACGCCGCGCCGGCCAGCAACACTCCCAACACGGCGACCACCAGGTCCGGCGATCGCGGCAGGCACACACCCACCAGGTCCTCGGCGCCGACACCACGCCCGCGCAGCACCGCCGCCAACCGGTGTGCGGCCGACCACACGGTCCGGTAGTCACGTGCGTCAGCCCCGCAGCGCACCGCGATCGCGTCCGGCTGCTCGCGTACCCAGGTCCACATCCGGGCCGGCAGATCCGGGCCACCAGGCACCGCGGGACCTCTGGACCACCTGATCAGCGTCCGAGCGTCCTGGGCCGGCACCGGGGGCAGGGCGACCGGTGGCGTACCGGACGCCAGCGCGGCCAGCGATTCGCACAGGTGCGCGCCGAACCGGTCCACCACGTCGGCGCGGAGGGCGACCGCGTCGTGTTCCACGACCACCATTGGCACGCCCGCGCCGAGTTCCACCCGAACCGCCAAACCGAACGTGGTGTCACCAGGATGCAGGAACACCTCCCGACCACCGAGGCCGGCGAAGGCGAAGTCGGTCGGGCTGAGCCCTTCGACCGCGAACGACACCGCATGCAGCGGATCCCCGACCGGCCGGTGGCCGTCGGCGACGGCGGCCCGGATCTCCGCCGGCGGTACCTGGGCGTGCTCGATCGCGCTGAGTACCGCGACGCGTACCCGGCCGAGTAGCTCGGCGAACGACGGCCCGCCGCCGACGTCGATCACGATGGGGACGCTGTTGGCGAAGAAGCCGACCGTGCGCTCGAATTCGGCGTCCAGCCGGGTTCCGACCGGGGTGGTCATGACCACCTGCCGCAGTCCGGTCCACCGGCTCAGCACCAACGCGAACAGCGCGGTCAGCGCCATGTTGACCGTGGCGCCGGCGTCCACCGCGCGTTCCCGTAGCACGGCGAACCCGGCTTCGGGCAACTCGAACCGGTGGACGCGAGCCGGTCCGCCGATCTCCCGAACATCCGGCGTGAGTGGACCGCGTGGCCGCGGCAGCCCGCGCAGCGACGCCAGCCAGTCGGCAGCGAGCCGGTCGCCGCCGGCCGACCAGCTCACGCGTTCCCGCTCGGCGTAGGCCAGATAGGAGCCGGCGCCGGCCGGACCTGGCTCGCCGGCGCCCCTGGCGAATGCGGTGTAGGCGGCGGTCAGGTCGGCTCGCAGCAGTTGGAAGGACCAGCCGTCACACGCGCTGTGGTGCACGTTGAGGACCAGCACGTGGTGTTGCGGGCCGATCGCGGCCAGCACCGGCCGGATCATCAGGTGCGTGCCGAGTTCGAACGTTTCGGTGAGCACCGCGGCGACCACGGGATCGGCGCGTAGGGCCGCGACCAGATCCGAGCCGGGAGCAAGCACCACCTCCGGCAGCGGCACCGGCCGAGGTTCTTCGACCCGTTGCCGCAGCCCGCTGTCGACCGGGTGCAGCGTGGTCCGCAGGGCCGGGTGCCGCTCGACCAGCCAGTCCAGCGCAGCACGCAGCGCGGCCACATCCAGCGGGCCGAGGAGTTCCCACACCCGAACCGAGTGATAGACGGTCGTGCCGGGGCTGGCCTGTTCGGCCAACCACAACTGCTCCTGGCCGAACGAGGCCGGACCCGACTCGTGCACCGCGCTCACCGTCGCAGCTCCTCGATGGTGTGCCGCGCCGGTTCCTGGCCGACGGCCAGCACGTCGGCGAGGAACCGCGCCACGTCGACTCCCTTGGTGCCCCGGCCGAAACCGGCGTCCAGGCCGCAGGCCACGGCCAGCTCGTCGCTGACCTGAGGTCCGCCCGCGATCAGCAGCAGCCGGTCGCGCAGCCCGCGTTCAACCGCTGTGTCGGCGAGTCTGCGCATCATCACCTTGTGCACCTCGCGATGGGACACGATGAGGCTGGCCAGCACCGCGACCGCGCCGTGTTCCACCGCCTCGTCCAGCAGGCGCTCCACCAGCACCGACGCGCCAACGTTGACGCAGCTCACGCCGAACCACTCCAGGCCCTGGTGTTTGATGTTGGTGACCTCCTGGAGGCCGACCGAATGCTCGTCGTTGCCCAGCGTGCCGCCCACCACCCGCAGCCCCTTGCCGACGAGCAGCGCACGAACCCGCTCCGGCGCCAGCGGCGCGGCGACTGTGGAGACGACGGACAACTCGTCCCGGCGGACACCGCCGCTGACCCGGCCGACCAGCTCGTACTGGGTGCCCTCGGCCGGATGCAGCACGACCCGGTCCACGATCCGCACGTCGGTGAGGTTCATCCGCTCCGCCAGCGCCACGGCGGCCGCGTCGCTCTGGGCCGAGGGCAGCGGTACGAACATGCTCACCGTGACCAGGCCGTCGGACTGGTGCTCGGCCTCAGGCCACACCACGTCGGCCGCCGCACGCTCGGCTTCGGCCCGCCGCCGCGATACGTTGTCCTGCTCGTCCAGTTCGTCGATGTAGGCAATCTCGACCTGCCCGCACAACGTGCAGCCAGGACACTCGGACGCGGCCTCCGCCCCGGTCCGGCCATAGTGACCACACACCGGCGCCCGGTAGCGAGCTGTCCTGGGCACCACCGTGTCCGCGCCCACCCCGCCCTCGGTGAACCGTCGGATACCGTCCCCGTCCCGGTTGGGGTACAAACCGCTGTCCACGAAGTAGCCGGCGGCCAGCGCCGCGAAATACCCTCCTTCGGCCGCCATGTCCTCATACATCAGCACGGCCCTGGCCACCAGCTCGCGCACCTCGGGTTCCATCCTGGACAGGTCGACCCGCACCAGCTCGGTCAGCCCGTCCAGCCCGATCAGCGCCTGTTTGGTCGCGGCCACGGCCTGCACCGAGGAGTGGTGCCACGGCACACACCTGGCCTCGTCCGCGGCGATGGTGCTCTGGATGTCCGCGCCGGTCAGCCGGGAAACCACTGTGTCCAGGGTGTGCAGAACGGTCGCCTCGTGCGAGTTCGTGGTGCTGTACCGGGTGTTCTGCTGCGCGCGAAAGACGAAGCCGTCGAACAGGTAGCGCACGGCGACCGCGTAGGGCAGGTCGATGGCCAGCTTGGGCGCCGGTGGCGCGGTCGGCGGCACGGTGGACAGTGCGATCCGGTCCCGCCGGATGCCGGCCAGCTCGGACATCACGCAGTTGAGCGAGTGCTGCACGAGCAGTTCCGGACGAACGTTCCACGCCTTGAGCGCCGTGGAGTTGGCGTTGTGTGCACCGTCGAGTTGCAGGATGCCGGCATCGGCGAGAATGCGTTTGGCCTCGAAGGCGTCCACCACGGAACGCAGCGGATTCACATTGCGGTAGAGGATGTTGTACTGGCAGTCCTGGTGCGCGCCGTTGACCCCCTCCTCGGCGAACACCACGGCCATCTCGCTGCCGGCCAGGCCGCTGACGTAGGAGTGCAGGTTGATCGGTCGGCCCACCTCGTCCTCGATCAGGTCCAGCGCCCGGCGGGTCGCGCGCAGCTGCTTGCGGGTGACCGGAACACCGCCCACGCCCTCCGGCGTGCCCTCCAGCAGCCCGTCGACATGACTTTGGCCCAATGTGCGGATCACCATGATGTGATCGGCACCGTGCCAGGCCGCCATCCGCATCCGCCGCAGGTCGTCCTCGAACCGGCCGGAGGCGATCTCCGCGGTGACCACACAATCGGGCTGCGGGTCGCGCCCCTCGAAGAACTCGGCGGCCTGCAACGGAATCCCGGCCGCCAAGGGCGCACTGGCCTGCCGGTAGCGAAACCGCGTCTCCCGCCCGTCGTCCCCCCGCTGGTCGGGCTGCCGCCAGGTCCACCCCCGCCGCCTGGGTCGGTAGCCGGCCAGGTCGGCCAGCAACGCGTCGACCGGCAGCGGCTGATCCGGTCCCAGCACGAGGACCGGTGTGTCTGGGTGCGGCGGTCGGGCGGTCCCGGACCGACGACCAAGCAGCGCGGTGTACGCCTCGCGCGGCGACCCGCCGTGCTGCGTGATGTGCTCGCCAAGAACGGCGGCGACACCGTCGCCCAGTCGACCCCGCTCGGTCAACCAGCCGACCAAGTCGGCCGCCTCGACCGAGTCGAAACCCATCCGCAACAGAACGGACCGCTCCACCGACGGCGTGGTGTGGGAAGCAGCGTATGCGGCCAGTGGCGCCACCGTGTGATTGGCCAGTTCCCAGAACCGCTCCCGCAGCCGGTCCAACGGCCACTCGGCCAGTTCGGCCAGCCGCGTGGCCGACCCCGCCCCGCCGGTCACCGGTTCGCTCGAACGTCGGCTGGGCGAACGCGGTGGACAGTGGTGTGGTTCAACACCATTCCCCCTCCTCCAGGGTGCGGTCGAGGAAGCCGCCGACGGCGTCGGCCCGTTCCGGCAGCAGCGTTCCCAGGCTCGACATCAGGTAGTGCCGGTCCATCAGCCACGTCCGCACCGCGGTCGGCGCGAGCCGGGACGCAGCCGCCTCGGTCACCGGCGCGCGCAGTTGCGCCGGGTCGGTCAGACCGTGCAGCAGCGCACCGCCGGTGGCCAGCACCGCCGGCACCGATCGCAGGTCCGCGCCGTAGACGACCTGCCCGGAAAGCATCCCCGGCTGGGCGTGCAGCACGTGCCCGCAATGCCGCGCCAGACCGCGGGCCACCGCCCGCAGCGCATAGCGGCGCAGCCGGTCGCCGGTAAGGACCGGATCGTCGGGTTGAGGTGCGGGCTCGCCGTCGTCCAGCAGGTTGGCCAGGTTGTGGAACACGCCGAGGTCCCCCTCGACCGTACGTTTGAGTTCCGGCTCCACCGTCGCATGCAGGATGTCGGCGGCGGACTGGTCGGGCAGGTAGGAATGCACGTCGGTGGTCGCGCCGCCGACATCGAAGGCGATGAGGCCGCCCAGCCGCCGGCCCAGCAGTCGGACCGCCCGCGACACCGCCAGCGGAGTCGGCACGCAGCCGGTGTCGAACTCGTCCTGTAGTTCGGCGATTCCGGGCGCCTTGACCACGTCCCGCTCGAAGCCGACTCGGATCAACTCGCGCACCTCGTCGAACCGGAAGTGGCCGCTCTCCGGATAGACGTTGTCCGCGGACACGACCCGTTTTCCGCCGTCGGCCAACAACTCCTCGGCTTCGGCACCGGCTCGCCGGTTACCGGCGAACACGAACAACGGGTCACCGTCGGCTTTCGCCAGCGCGGCCACGTTGGCCAGCACCGTGGTCCGCTCGCCGCCGTCGGTCCCACCGCAGATCAGCACCAGCCCGGGGCGCCCGCGGATCAACTCGGCCACGTCCCGGGCCTCCAGCGGACCCGAGGTCGACTGCACGACCACTCCACCGGCGCCGAGCGCCACCTCCAACCCGATCTTCGTGCTCAGCGTCGGCGTGAGACCGCACACCGCGATGCGCAGCCCACCCGCGGCGCTGCTGCTCAACCGGACCTCGTCGACCGAAGTGATACCCGCCTCCCGCGCTCGCGCCAGCACCTGGCGCGCACCGACCCGCACGTCGGCCACCGTGGTTCGGGACGTCCAACGACCCAGTGGCCGCAGATCGTCCCGAGCTGCGGTGAAGGCGACCAGTTTGGTGAAAGTGCTGCCGATCTCCAGCGACAGCACGACGTCAGTCGCCATCATGCCCCGATCCCCGCCCCGGCCACCCGCCGTGCAATTCCACCGGTACTCCCTCAGCCGTCGGCGCACTGGCAGATCGCCACACAGGACAGGGTCAGCCCGCGCTCCCGCGCCTGTTGTTCCGTGTGCCCGGTCATCGGCGACACCGCTTTGTCCACAATGGTCAGACCGTTGCGCTCGACGAAGGCGAACAGTTCCTCCGGGCTGCGCCACAACGAGATGTGATCAGGAGCCGGGCTGTTCACCGGGATGTTGAGGTAGAGCCGGCCGCCCGGCGCCGTCAGTCCAGCCAGCCGCCGCAGCGCCTCGCCCGGCTGGTCGAGGTGCTCGACCAGTTCGCTGGCCACCACCAGGTCGAACGAGTGATCGGCCGGCGCCAGCAACAGATCCCGACGCTCCAGCGTCACCGAGCCCACGTTCATGGCCGCCAGTGCCCGATCGGTCGCGGCCAGGCTCGCCGCGCTGACATCCCAGCCCACCAGCCGCGCCGGCCCCCGAATCGCGGCGGCGGCCAGCAACAGTCCGTGTCCGGGCCCCACCTCCAGCAGTCGGCTGTGCGGACCGAGATGAGCCAGGAAATCACCCTCGTAGATCTCCAGAGAACGAGTGTGATTGGCCCACAACAGTTGGGACAGCAGGAGTCCGTCCAGGTATCTGGCCATGAAATCGGCGTCACCGTAGACCAGTTCAACGACCTGCGCGAAACAGTCGTGCCGGTATCGGCCGGTCAACCCGAACCGAAACTCCTCCTCCAACATCCGCTCGCAGGTCCACCGGTAGTTGGTCGCCAACCGGTCCAGCCCGTCCCCGGCGATCCGGATGATCCGGGCGGCGAGCGCCTCACAGAACTCCAGGTGCGACTCGTCCTGGCCGGCGAAACGCATGGTCAGGTAGTCGACGTGCTCCGGCCACACCTCGGCCACCCGGTCCAGCAGCGCCGACACCGCAGGTCCGGTCGTCGCCGTCCGCGCCGCCGCTTCGGCCACCGGTTCAGTCATCTCCACCGACCAGCCACTCGGCGGGTGCGGCCGCATCGCCGGGTTGCTCGCAGCGCGCCTTCAGCTCGCGCAGGAAGCTCACCGCATCGCGGCCGTTGATCACCCGATGGTCGTAGCCGAGCCCGAGGTTGACATAGCGCCGGGTACCAATCCCGCCCTGTTCGTCGCGGTACAGTTCTTCCTGGTTTGCACACAGGCACAACACGGCTGTCTGTCCAGGGTGGACGATGGGGTTGGCCAGCACCACGTCCGGTTCGGTATGCAGCGAGAGCGTGATGTTGCCGCCGGACAGTTCGTGTGCGGCGAACGCGGCCCGCATGGCCTTGGCCCGGAAGTCCAGCAACGCGTCAGCCACCGCCAGCACGGACAGCGCAGCCGGGTCACGGACCACCGGCACGAACAGACCGCTGCCCACGTCAACGGTCACTCCGACATGGGCTCGGTCGGCCAGCGCCACGGAGTATCCGGCGCGCAGTGAGCCGAAGAACAGCGGGAACTTCTCGTGTACCGAGGCCAGTGCCTTGACCAGCAGATCGGCCAGGCCGAGGAACCGGTCGTGCCGGACGACCAGTTCGTGCAACAGGTCCAGGGCGGCGTCGGTGTACACCTTGACCACAGCGAACGCGGTAGGGATCTCCAGATTGGCCAGGCTCACCGCGCGGGCCACGGCCTGCTGCACGCCGGACAACGCGTACCGGTCGGCGCCGCGCGGGCCGACCGTCGCCTCGCCGGCGGTGGTCTGGCCGGTGCGGGCCGCGACCACCCGCTCGATGTCCGGCCGCCGGAGTAGCTGCCGACCAATCGACCGGAGTTCATCGGTGGTCACCCCGAACGCGGCAACGGCCGCCCGGGCCGCATCGGTCAGCACGGGTTCCACCCGGTCGGGCCGATCGCTCGCGTTGGGTTCGACCATCGGTGGCGGTGGGTCGGCACCGGGCGACAGCAGACGACCGATGACCGCACCCACCGGCCATTCGGTCCCCGGTTGGGCACCGTGTCGCACCACGCCGTCATGTTCGGCGACCAGTTCCTCGGCCGCTTTGGAGGTCTCCACCAGCACAACTGGCGCGCCGGCCGCGACCGGGTCTCCGTCCGCGCAGAGCCACTCGACGAGAAGGTAGCTCGTGTCGTTGTTGTTCAGCTTGGGCATGGTGATCTCATGCACGGCAGGCATCCCTGATCGCGTTGTACACAGTGGATTTCTGGACCAACGTGGCGCGTTCCAGCTCCGGCGCGGCCGGAATGACCGCGCCGACCGAGTTCAGCCGCAGCACCGGCGCACGCAGCTGACCCCACAGCCGTTCGTGCACCGACGCGGCGACCTCGGCGCCCCAGGTGCCACCAGCCACGCCTTCCTCGACCACGCACACCCGACCGGCGCGCGTCAGCAGCGGTAGCAGTGGCTCGATGTCGAACGGGTACAACTGAGCGGGGACCACGAGCTGGCACACCAGTTCTTCGGCCAGGAACAACTCACGCATGGCAGCCAGCACCCGCTCGGCGAGGCCACCCGGCGCAATGACCAGACAGTCGCACTCGTCCTGGTCGAACAGGAAGGCACGGGCATGATCGCGCCGCGGGTCCAGGAAGTCGAACCCGACGAGCTCGTCGATCCGCCCGCCGACGTGCATCCGCTGGCCGTAGAGGATCTTGTCCTCGAACAGGATGGCCGGCTCACCCAGATCCAACATCCGGTTCAGCAACACCGAACTGTCATGGAACGGCGAGAGTTCGAACAGATTCAGGTGCGGAATGCCGATGAAGTGCTTCTGCGGATGCTGACTGTGTGTGGGGCCGTACCCGCGGTTGCCACCGACGGGACACCGCACCACCAGGCTCATCTCCACCCGGCGCCCGTACATGGCCACCGACTTGCTGGCGAAGTTGTAGAGCTGGTCAAAGCACAGCGTGATGAAGTCGCCGAACATGATTTCGACGACCGGCCGCTGACCGCACAGGGCCAGTCCACCGGCTACGCCGACAATCGCGCCTTCGCTGATCGGGGTGGTCAACACCCGGTCCGGGAACCGGGTGGACAAGCCGCGACTGACCTTGAACGCGCCCCCGTAGGGATCGGCGATGTCCTCGCCGAGCAGGTACACCCGCTCGTCGACGGCGAACAGTTCGTGCAGTCCCCGGTTGAGGTTCTCCACGACGCGCTCGGCCGGCCCGGTCATGGTCGCCGCCCCACCGGCGGGCGACGCTCCACTCGCACCACCAACTCGGCAACGAACCGTCGCGCGGCCGCGTCCGCCAACGCGAACCGCGCAGGAAACGCCCGCTCGTAGTGCGTGTACCAGTCCCGGGCCCGGGCGGCCGCCACGGTCTCCGCATCCCGCGTGTCGTCGCCCTTGCTGTGCGCTCCGATGCGCACGGTGTCGAACTCGACCACGGCCGGCGCCGGGGTCCGCCGAACCCCTGCCACCACCTCGGCCAGCTCGACGCGGATGCGGTTGATGTCGATGCCGGCCACCCGGTGGTAACGCACGCCGAATGCCCGCGCTCGGCCGGCGATGTCGCCGGCCATGTGCGCGTCGAGCGGCGTCGACTGGGCGATGTGGTTGTTCTCCACGATCAACAGCAGCGGGACCTGCCAGAGTTGGGCCAGGTTCAACGCCTCGTAGACGGCGCCCTCACCCCAGGTGCCGTCACCGATGAACACCGCGGCCAGTTGGCCGCTGCCGAGTTGACGCAACCGCAGTGCCACCCCGACCCCGACCGGCACGTTCTGCCCCTGCACCCCGGTTGACAGGTAGCCCTCCCGGTAGATGTGCTGGCTGCCGCCGACGCCCGAGCACACCGCGCCCTCGCGGCCCATGATCTCGGCCAACAGGCCCTCGGGATCGGCGAACCGCGCCAGGTAGTGCCCGTGGCCGCGGTGGTTGCTCAACACGAAGTCGTCCACGCGCAGTAGCGCGTTCAGCGCCACCGGGATGTACTCCTGGCCGAGACAGGTGTGGGTGGTGCCGTTCAGCTTGCCTTCCGCGAACAACCGCAGCAGCGCGGTCTCGAAGTGCCGGATCAGCAGCAGCCGTTCCAGATCCCGCTCGGCCAGCTGACTGGTACCGGGCGCCGGCTCGGTCAGCGCGCGGCTCATGAGCGACCGTCCGCGGGTGGTTCGACCCCGGCCCCCGGGCCGGCCAGATGCGCCCGGGCCTCGTCCTCGGAGAGCCGTTCGACCCGGGCGAGCAGCTCGGCCAACGCGGCGTCCGGTGCTCCCTCGTCGTCGGGCGGTAGCGGATCTGCCGCTGCCGCGATCGGCGCCCGGGCGGACACCACGCGGATCACCGACGGCACCAGGTGCCGGGGCCGGCGGGCGAGCAGCCTGCGCCGCAGCGACTCGGTGTCGACAGGTGCCTCGACGGCCGCGTCGTTCGGCTCGGTGACCAGGTATCCGACCAGCTGCGGCCGGCCGGCCGGCCCCTGCTCGACACCCACCGTCGCGCGTCTGCCCCCGGCCCCCTCGTGCAGCGCTGCCGCTACCTCGTCCAGGTCCACCTGCTGGCCGCGAAGGACGATCCGCCGGTCGGCGCGCCCAACGAACACCAGCCCGGAGCCGACCCGACGGACCAGGTCTCCGGTGCGATAGATGCGCGTACCCGGCCGGACGGCGTGCGGGTCGGGCAGGAACAACTCAGCGGTGGCGCCGGGCTGCTCGCGGAAACCGCGGCCCAGGGCCAGGCCGGCGATGTGCAGCCGGCCGACCACACCATCGGGCACCGGATCGAGCCGCTCGTCCAGCACCGCGAGGCGGACGTTGTCGATCGGCCGGCCCGGGGCCTGCGTTGCGGCCGCACCGGTTTCGCACCGCGTCAGCATCGGCACGAACGTGGCCGCGGTCGACTCGTGCGCGACGAAGAACCGCGCGCGCGTCGCCCACCGATCGCGCAGCGCCCCGGACACCAGGCCACCCTCGGCGACCACGGTCCTGACGCCAGGCACCGCGGCCGGATCGACGCTGTCCAGCACATCCGGCGGCAGCAGCACCAGATCGGCCTTTGACTCCACAATGGACTGTTCCAGGTCGGCCGGGTCCGCGGCCGGGCACAGGGTGGCGTTGTGGCACAACGCGAGCAGACCGGTCCACAAATCGGCGTCGGCCGAGCACAACAGCCGGGTATCGCCGTCGACGCCCAACATGGCGCCGGCCGCGGTGACGAGGTTGGCCAGCCCACGATGGGTGAGTTCGACCCGCCGAACCCGATCGTTGAGATCGCATACGGGCAGCACGCCGGCCAGTTGTTCGGCGAACACCGGCCGCGCGGAGACGCTCTCGGCGCTCTCGCCGATCGAGGTGGCCTCGACGAGCAGCACCCCGTCGGGCAGGCCAGGGCGCCCCTCGGCGATCAGCACAGTGATACCGAGTTCGCCGAGCAGTTCCCCCAGTCGCTCGGTCGATATGGTGTCGGGCACGGGGACAACAGCCGCGCCGGCACGTAGCACGGCCAGCACCGCGGCCAGTCGGCCGGCCGTCGGCGGCAGGCAGACCGCGATCAACTGCTCGACCGCCACTCCCCTGGCCAGCAGGGCGCCGGTCAGCTGGTCGACCAGGACGCGGAGTTCGCCGTAACCGGTCCCGCCGGCTGGCTGCCACAGCGCGATCCGGTCGGGACGCGCCCGCGCCTGCCGGTCGAACATGACCGATACCGGCTGCCACGGCTCGGCTTCGGTGTTGCGGCCCGGTACTCCGGCCGTGGTCCGGATCTGTTCCGACCGGTCGAAGATGGACAGTTGGCTGATTCGATCGGCGCCGGCGGCCATGCTGCCCAGTAGCACGCGCAACCGTCGGCTCATCGCGGCCACCGGGTCGGCATTGAAGACGTCGAGGGCGAACTCGGCGTACCCGCGCAGTCCGCCGTCCTGCTCCTCCAGATACCAGGTCAGGTCGAACTTGGTCGTGCCGGTGGGCAGGTCCTGCCGCGACAACGTCGGCCCGATGTCCACCGGCAGATGGCCGCTCTCGGTCATCAACACCAGGCTGACCTGAAGAAACGGTGTATAGCCAGGACCGTTGGGCACACCGGTCGCCGCGATGACGCCGTCCAGACCCAGTTCGGCGTGCTCGGCGACGCCGGCCAGTTCCTCGTGCGCCCGGCGCAGCAGCGCACCGCACCGCGGATCGCCGGCCAGCCGTAACCGCAGCGGCACGGTGTTCACCAGGTAGCCGACGAGTTCCTGCGTCCCGGGGTGCCGGCGGTCGGCCACCGGCACCCCGATGGTCAGGTCGTCCTGGCCGGTGTGGCGGTGCAACAACACGGCGACGCCGACGCACAACACCGTGAACAGCGTGACGCCGTGCGCGGCCGCGAGCGCGCGCAGCCGGTCGGTCTCCTCAGCCGAGAAGGACAGGGGCAGGCGGTCACCGCGGTACTCGCGCACCGGGGGGCGGGGTCGGTCGGTCGGCAGCGCGAGCAGTTCGGCCGTGCCGTCCAACGTCGTGCGCCAGTAGCCGCCATGCCGGTCCCGTTCGGCCTGGTCAAGCCGCTCCCGCTGCCGTTCCGCCAGGTCGACCGCACTGCTCGTCAACCGAGGCAGCCCGGCCTCACCGTCGCGATACAGCACGGTCAGGTCGCGCACCAGGACCTGCAACGACCAACCGTCGCACACCACATGGTGGAGCACCAGTAACAGCACATGCTCGTCGCTCCCCAGGCGCAGCAACGTCACGCGCAATGGACCGGCGGCCAGATCCACCGGTTCGGTCGCCAGCCGTCGGACGATGTCCTCGGCCTGCCGTTCGCGGCTCGGCTCGTCGAGTTCGCGCAGGTCGATGTCGCCCATCGGTATCGCCGGTCGCTCACGCACCCGCGCCACCGGCCCGTCCGAACCAGGTTCGACCACGCAGCGCAGGACCTCGTGCCGGTCCACCAGACGATCCAGCGCCCACCGCAACCGCTGTTCGTCCAGCCTGCCGGACAGCCGCAGCGACATGGGCACGTTGTAGACCGGCAGGTCCGGCACCACCGCCTGGTGCGCCAGCAACGCGCGCTGGGCGAAGGACAGCGCCGCCGGTGCGCCGTCGCGCCGCCGGGGCACTGCCGGCTGCGCGACGGCCGGTGCCTGGACGCCAAGTTCGGCGCGGATGGCGGCGGCGAAACCGACCACCGTCATGCTGGGTCGCAGCAGTCTCAACGGCAGCTCCGCGTCCAGTGACTGCCAGCAATGGGCCAGAATGCGCATGGCCAGCAGGGAGTCGACGCCCAGGTCGGCGAACCGGTCACCCGGACCGATCCGGCTCGCGCCGGCCACCTGCACCACCGCGGCCAACACCGCCTGGCCCACCCGGTCGTTCAGCTCGTCCACCACCGCGGTGGCTGGCTCACTGGTCACGTTCTCCCCCAAACCGGGCCGACAGCAGGTTGTCCGACCTGGACCGCACGACCGTGCCGATCAACCGACGGCCTGTTCCACCAGGACGGCCACGGCGTCGCGATCCAGTTTTCCGCTCGGGGTCCTGGGCAGGGCGTCGATCACCGACACGGACGCCGGCACGAAAGCCTCCGGCAGCACCAGCCGCAAGCGGCGCAACACATCCTGCTCGTCAAAGGCCGTGCCGGGTTGCTTGAGTACCACGCCGGCGCGCAGTGACCGGGTCTGCCCCTGCTGCCGCACCACGGACACGGCGGCGGCGATCTCCGGTTGCGCCATCAGCTGCGCGTCGAGCTCGACCAGGTTCACCCGGATACCGCGAAGCTTGACGTCATCGTCCAACCTGGTCACGAAGTGCACCGCGCCGTCGACGAACCGAACCAGGTCACCGGTACGAAACAGCCGGGTACTGCCGTGGGCCGTGGTGGGCACGGCGACGTAGCGCCGCGCGTTCAACTCGGGCCGATCCACATAGCCCAGTGCGACCGGACTGCCACCGACCAGCAGTTCGCCGACTCCGTCGCCGGCATCATCCACCGGGTCCAGCAGCAGCTCGCAGCCGGGCAGGGGCAGGCCGATCGGGGCGATCGTCGGCCACTGCGCCGGTGGGCCGGTCAGCAGGTGCGCGCTCACCATGGCGCTCTCGCTCTGGCCGTAGTGGTTCATCAGCCGGCAGCCGGGTAACCGGTCGAACAGCTGCCGGATGTCGTCAGTGATCACCAGTTGCTCGCCGGCGACGTTGATCTCTGTCAACTCCAGCCGGTCGACCGGCGCGCCGAAACCGATCGCCACCGCCAGCATCTGGAGCGCCACGTAGGGCAGGAACAGGCGGCGCACACGGTGTTCGACGAGCCAGTCAAGCAGGTCGACCGGTTCACGACGCAGCCGCTCCGGCATGATCACCAAGGTGCCGCCGCCGCACAGCGTGCCGAAGATCTCCTGGAAGGACACGTCGAAGTTCAGCGGTGCGAACTGGGCTGTGCGCAGGTCGGGGACCGGGGACACCCGTGCCTGCCACTCGGCCACGTTGTCCAGGCAACTGTGCGGCAACGCGACGCCTTTGGGCCAGCCGGTCGAGCCGGAGGTGTAAATGATGTACACCGCCAGCTCGGCGTCGTGCTCGGCAACCCACGTCTGTCCCGGCCACCGGCCCGGTCGCCGGGACTGTCCTCCGGTCCACTCCGGAATCCGCAGTGGGGTCGTGGTTTCCGGCAGGTCCCACAGTTCGCCGTTGTACAGAACCACCCGCGCGCCGCTGTCCCGCAACATGTGGTCCAACCGCGCCCGCGGATATTCCGGATCGAGTGGCACATAGGTGAACCCGGCGAGTGCGGTGGCCAGCAACGCGGCCACCGCGGGCGCACCGCGTGGGCAGGCGACGGCCACCCGATCACCTCGGCGCACCCCGTTGCCAAGAAGCAGTCGGGCGACTTCGGCCGACCAGTCGAGGAGTTCGTCGTAGCGAAGCTCAAGATCGCCGTCGATCACGGCGATCCGATCCGGATATTCTCCCGCGCCGGCAATTATGGTTCGAATGAGGCAGGGCGGCTCGATATCCGCAGTCCACAGTGCGCCGGCGAAGTCGATGGCCATTGATACGCACCTCTCGACTCAAGAAATATTCACGCAAACAGATCCGAATGCGCGGTCAGAAAAGTAACACGATCGGACGACGAATACGACCGACCGGCCGAGAAGTCAGTCGTTCGCGGCCATGCGCGCTCGGAGACTACGTGGCCGCATATCGGTCCACACCCGGTCGATATGCGCGAGGCATTCTTCCTTCGTGCCATTGACACCCTCGGCCGACCATCCGGCGGGCAGCGCACGATCCGACCACCAGATCGAGTACTGCTCCTCGTCATTGACCACCACGAGATAATCGCGGTCGTCTTCCTGCTCTTCGTCCATCACTTCTCCAAATCCGTCGCCGACGAGAGTCCGCCGGCAGCCGCAGGCTGGTCATCGCTCGCCGGCGCCGGCCGGCAGCCAGGCATCGGCCAGGTAGCCGACTTCGCCGGACAGTTGTAATGCGCCGTCGCGCAGATCCACCTCGACCACTCCACCCCTGGTGTGCGCGTCGACGGGCAGCGCGCTGCGACCGGAATGCCAACCGAGGTAGGCGGCCGCGGCCACGCCGGTCCCGCAGCACAACGTCTCATCCTCGACGCCGACCTCATAGGTACGCACATGCAACCGGTCCGCGCCGGCGACCACGAAGTCGACGTGCACGCCCTCCGGATGGCCCAACCGCTGGCACAACTCGGCGTCGTAGCGCAGCAGTGCCCCGGCCGCTGGCACGTCCGTACGCTCCAGTTCGGCCAGGTCGGGCAGAAAAACAACCAGGTGCGGCACGCCGGTGTAAATGAACCACCGGCGCTGGTCCACCTGGCAGACCTCGCGCGGCCGGCCGAGGGTGACCCGCACCAGACCCGGCCTGGCCCGCACCGCCTTCAGGCCGTCGTCAGTGACGACATCCGCGTCCACGCCGATCAGGCCCCGGTCGGCCGCGTACCTGGTCAGGCAGCGCAACCCGTTTCCGCACATGGCCTCCCAGGTGCCGTCCCGGTCATAGAACACCATCCGCGGCCCGCGTTCGTGCCGCGGATAGAAGAACAGCACGCCGTCGATGCGGACCGCGGTGACGCTGTCGCACAACCGGATGGTTGTCGTGCGCAGCGTCGCCAGGTCCAGATCCGTGGCCGAGTCGAGTTCCACGATCGCGATGACGTTGCCGTTGCCGTGCAACACAGCGAGCCCCATCGCCTCCGGCAGCCCGTTGCCGGCCAGTTCGGTCGCTCCCCGGGCGAGCTGGGCCCGCAGGTTCTCCGTCGACAGACTCAACACCAGATTCCCTCCACAGAAACCCATGGCGCACACCGGGCCAGTCGACCGAACAACGTGGCGACAAATTTCTTCCCGAACAACAACCGAGAATATTCGGAATTTGCACGCGGCGACTTGGATACCTCGTTCCTATCAGCGGAACCGTGACATCACAAGCACATCACCACGCATGGCGCGTCCCGCCGGCGGGACGCACGGAGACCCACCACCTAGCCACTGTGACCGGCATCACGTCAAATAAATGCGGGACCGGGTTTGCTGTGTTATCGAAAAGTTTTGATCGACACAATTTCGTTGTAGAACTTGAGTGTGTGACCTTGCCGATGCCGGCGGAACTCCAGCAGAACCGAAAGGGCAACGATCACGGACCACGGTCCCGCCGGCGGGACAATCCGTTACCTCCCTCATTCCACAGGCGGGCAAATCGGGCTACTACGACATCGAATGGTGGTGGTTGTCGTCAGCAAAGCACGGGTCGGTGACCAGCGCGGTACCAGAGGTGCGTATTTGGTACATCGTCCGGAGACGAACGGACAGACACTCAAGAGGGGACGCCATGGGGATCATCGAAAAGCGACTGGTGAGAACGCATCCGCACGCCACGCCCGCGACACGGCAGAACCAGGTCCTCACCACCAGAGTCGGGCTACGCATTCCGGCCGGCCTGCCGTTCGACGCATGGCAGGAAGCTGGGCCAAAGCTGTTCCGGATCGCCGACTCGTCGGCGTGGTGCCTCGGTGACTGGCTGGCCTACGGTCAGGACAGGTACGAGAAGCGGTACCGGCGAGCCATCGAGTCCGCCGGGCTGGACTACCAGACCTTGCGCAACTACGCCTGGGTAGCCAGGAAGTTCGAGTTGCCCCGCCGCCGGGAGTCGCTGAGCTTCCAGCACCACGCCGAGGTCGCGTCCTTGGGGTCGGTGGATCAGGACCTGTGGCTGGACCGCGCCGAAGCGCTTGGCTGGTCGCGCAACCAACTACGCAGGGAGCTGCGGGCCAGCCGTGGCCTCGGCCCGACCGGATCGAGCCAGTTCACCGCCGTGCCCGACCTACCGGTCACCGAGGCGCGTCTGGAGCAGTGGCGGCGGGCAGCAGGCGGGTTGGGCGAAAAACTCGCCAACTGGATCGTCGACACCCTCGACCGTGCGGCCATCGACGCGCTGGACAGCGATATCCCGACGGTCGCCCAGTCGCCCGGCACGAACTGACGCCGGGACCGGTGGGTCGGGTCGGGCCACCCCGCGCACCCGCCGCGGCCCGACCCACCGCCCTCGGCCGGCCGAATCATGTCGCCCGGTCGGGTCAGATCCGGGCCAGCAACTCCGGCGTGATCAGCTCATCCATCGAACTGATCCCGGCGAACACCGCGAAGTACCGGTCGACCAGATCAGCCGACTCGCTGATCGCGCGCAACATCGCCAATCGCCCGGGGCTGACCTCAAGCCGGGCCAGCGCGAGCGTGTTCCGATAGCCGTCGGTCAACAATGCTGTGCGCCGCTCGGCGAACTCCCGCAGTGCCGTGGCCAGCCCGTGCTCGTCGACCAGGCGCTCGCCGATCACCGAACAGAGCAGATCGGCCTGGCGCAGGGCATCGGTGATGCCACGGGCGGTCATGCTGTCCTTGTGGTGGCCGGCGTCGCCGACCAGCACCCAACCAGGACCGGCCGGTTGCCGGAAGAAGTTGCGCTGATCGCCGCTGCCGTACAGCGGGCCGACCCGAGGTGCGCCGGCCATCCGATCGGCCACCTCGGGTGCCGCCGTGCGCACCGCGGCCAGGTGCCCGGCCAGCGCGTCGGTGCGCAACCGGGCGAACCGGTGCTGCGGTTGGTAGGTGGCCACCATCGTGAGGTCGTCATTGGTGGGAATCACCGCGACCCAGTAGCCGGTGCGCTCGTAGAACTCGAACTCCCTCGACAGTCCCTGCCACACGCTGTAGTGGACGCAACTGGTCAGCGGGTCACTGGTCACCAGTTCGGCGCCGGCCAGACGGGCGACCGTGGAACGCATTCCGTCCGCGCCCACCACCAGCCGCGCGCGCACCTCGATCGGCGGCTGCCCGGCGAGCCGGACCCCGGTGACCCGCCGGCCGTCGGTGAGCAGGCCGATCACCTTGTGTCCGTCCTGGAACTCGGCCCCGGCCAGCACCGCGGCATCGACCAGCAACTGGTCCAACAGAATGCGACGTGGCGCGATTCCGTAGGCGATGCCCTGCCACGTGGCCGCGTGGCCGTGCAGCCGCACGTCCTCGATGCCGTAGGTCACCCGGTCCAGTTGGGGACAGCCGGTGGCGAGCACCTCGTCGAGTACACCCCAGTCGGCCAGCAGGGCCACTCCGGCCTGGTGTACGTAGAGCGTGGACATGGTGTCCTGGGGAAACCACGCGCGTTCCACCAGCAGCACCCGATATCCCGACCTGGCCAACAACAGCGCCGTCGCCGCTCCCGCACATCGTGCGCCGACCACGATCACGTCGAACATCCGAGAATCCCCTTTTCGCCAGACAATCACCATGGATCGACAACGAGATCAATTCCTGGGGCACACCCTCACAGCAATTTCGTGGCGTCCCGCCGGCGGGACGCCAGACCTCCCGGGACAACCTCGGGCGGACAACAGATTGGCCGGTTGTGACCGTCCCACGACCATTGTTATGGTCGACCGGTGCTCGGGCGCGAGCCCGTCCGGCCGCCCGGAACAGATCGCGACTTTGCCAATCATCGGTACCCAGCACCAGAGGGGAACTGACCGGGTGAGCGACGACATTCAGACCGGCGCGAGGCGTCCGGATGTGCGGGACATCTATCCATTGTCGCCCATGCAGCAAGGAATTCTGTTCCACACACTGCGCGCGGAACGTTCCGGGCCCTACGTCGAGCAGTTCGTGTTCGACGCGGTCGGGCCGATAGACGCCCACCGCTTGGCGACCGCCTGGGACACAGTGGTCAACCGGCACGCCACGCTGCGCACCGCCTTCGTCTGGGAAGGGGTCGACCAGCCGGTGCAGGCCGTGGTCGACCGGTGTGCGATACCCCTGGCGGAAATCGACCTCACCGGCCGGTCCGCCGACGAGGTGACCGCGAGCCTGGACGAGTTCCTGGGCGCCGACCGGGACCGCGGATTCCTGCTCACCGAGGTTCCGCTCATGCGGTTGACCGTGCTGCGACACGACAGCGGCGCCATCGTGGTGTGGACACTGCACCACCTGGTGATGGACGGCTGGTCCATGCCGATCACCGTGAACGAGGTGGCCTCGGCCTATCGGGCCGGCGGCACCGGGGACTTCAGCGCTCCAGCCGGCCAGTTCCGGGACTTCATCGACTGGTTGACCACTCAGGACCACACCGGGACAGAGCGGTTCTGGGCCGCCCGGCTCGCCGGAGTCCGGCCCACCCGGACCGATCCGTTGCGACCCGGGCGGCGTCGCGAACGACGCGGCAGCGCCGCCGCCGGCCGCGGCTACCATGACCTGAGCCCCGAACTCAGTGCCGAACTGGTGGCAGCGGCGCGCAGCAGCCGGGTCACGTTGAGCACGCTGTTCCAGGCGGCGTGGGGCTTGCTGTTGAGTCGGCACACCGACAGCACCGAGGTCACCTTCGGCACCACCGTGTCGGGTCGGCCCACCGAACTGCCCGGGGTTGCCGAGATCGTCGGCGTGTTCATCAACACCATCCCACACCGGATGACCATCGACCCGGAGGCATCGCCCCGGCAATGGCTGTGCGCGGTGCAGCGCGACCATCTGGACGCGGTGCCGTTCCAACACCTCGGCCTGCTCGCGATCCAGTCGAGTGCCGGTCTGCCGGCTGGCACCGCGCTGTTCGACAGCATTCTGGTGTTCGAGAACTATCCCAGCGAGAACCCGTACTTCGAGTTCGGTGACGGCGCTCGGCTGGTGGTGCGCGAGGTGATCGAGGACGCGGGCTATCCGCTCACCCTCACGGTGCTGCCCCGGCATCCGAGCATCCGGCTGCAACTGCTGTACGACCAGGCGCTGTTCGATGACGAGACCATTCGCACTCTGCTCGGCCGCTTCGACTTCCTGCTTCAGTCCTTTGTCGACAACCTGACTGGTCGGGTCGGCGCGATCGAGGTCTGCGCGGCCGACCAGACCGATCCGGTGGCCGGTCGGGGCTGGGCCGAGGTCGAACTGCCCGACTCGGTCACGGCACCGGGGTCGGCACCGACCGCGGACACCCCGGTCTTCGTCAGGGACGCAGCCGGCGGGCTCGCGCTGATCGGCGTACCCGGCGCCATCCACCTCGGCCCGCGCGACAACTGGCGGGACACCGGCAGACGCGGGTGCCTACTCGCCGACGGCCGGGTCGAGCTGCTCACCGAGGTCACCCCCACCGACGCCCCGGACTCGTTCGACACCGACGAGTTGTTCCGGCGTCCGGCGGCGCGACTGTTGCGCTCGCTCTGGACGGAGATCCTCGACCGTCCGGTGACCAGCGCCAACGCCGACTTCCTCCGGCTCGGCGGTGACTCGCTCACCGCGGTGCGCCTCACCGGCCGGCTGCGGCTGGCCTTCGACAGCAAGGTCCTGGTGAACGACGTGCTGGACGCCAGGACGCTCGGCTCGCTGTTGCGGTTGCTCGATGATCAACTGGGCAGCGCGGACGAGGTGGACCGCCTGGCCCGTGCCGCCACAGAAGGCAACGCCGACTGAACCGGCCGCGTGTTCGGCCGCTGCCGGCAGCGCCGAACACGCAGTGTCAGTCCAGGGTTTCCGCCGCACCGGCTCCCGGTCCCGCCGGCGGGACAGGGCATTCGGCCGCAACCGCCGGCGAACCATCCGCACCATCCAACCGGGACATCAGCTCGGCCAACTGCCGATGCTGGCCGGTCGAGCTCGTGCGAAACGAGCGCAGCACCCGCTGCCGCAGCTCCGGTCGTTGTTCCTGGCTGAGTTTGAACATGGCGTCGATCTCGGTGATCTCGAACTGAAAGGCGCCGACGCCGGGCAGGATCTCGTTGAAGTATCGGTAGGACGTTGTCATGTCCCAGTTCTGACCCAAGCGCGACTCGAAGGTCCGCACGGTGGCCTGGATGACCGCGATCGTCCCCGATCGATCGACGATCGGATGAATGCTGCCCCGCACGTGCACCGCGGTGAAATCCCAGGTCGGAGCGGCCGGCGAGGTGGCGTAGACGCACGGCGAGACATATCCGTGCGGGCCGGTGAACACCAGCAGCGCCGGACCGCCGTCCACCAGCGCCGACCAGTGCGGATTGGCTCGGTTCAGGTGTCCGAGCAGGACACCGCCCGGCTCGAACACGCTGCCCGGCCGGGTGATCACCGGCAGATGCGTCGCATGGGGAGCGCCCTCACCGTTCGTACTGAGCAACGCGAGCGGATTGTCCCGAACGAGGTCAGCCGGCCAACCGGGATCCGGAGCACGGTAGTCATCAGGTACGTACACCACCACAAGTGCACTCGATCCGGCCACGGCTGTCCAGCGTCGCTCCGCAGGCTACGCATCCGGCCGCGCGGCCGGTATTATCAGCAAATCACCACGAAAGCGTGGTCACCTTTTCCGGGGTCGTTTCGACAAAATCGGATAAATCACACGCGAACCGACAACTGCCGGTACTGAATTGAGGCTTGCCGCGAAACCCACGGGCGTGGCGAGGAATCAGATGTCAAAGGTGGGGAGGTGTCCGACATGCAGCGCAACGTCAGCGGCTGAACCCGATCACCATGACCGATGCGCGTGGGCGGAGCCGCGTTTCCGCACATCCGCCCACGCGCGCCCGTCGCGCCGGACCCCGAACGGCTTTCGAGTGGGGAGACCAATGACGATAAGCCGCGATCTGACCGCGCCCATGACGTTCGGCCAGCTGTCGGTGCTGCGTTCCATGCAGTACAACAGCAGTCGGGGCGAATCGATGGCGTGGGCCGAGGGGAACTCGCCGGACGTCTGGGATCTTCCGGACGACTGTAACATCCCGGGCGTGCAGTCGGCCTGGCGGCGGTTGCGCCTGGCCAACCAGGGTCTCCGCACGGTGTACGAGTGGCGTGCCGGAGCCCCGACCCAGACCGTTCAGCCGTTCCGCTCGTCCACTGTGGATACTGTTGAAATCGACCGCGATTCCCGGGTCCGCGCCGAGGAAATCGCCGCTGAGCTGTCCCGACCACTCATCTCCATCGACGTGGAGCATCCGTGGCGCTGTGTCATCGCCACCTACCAGGGCAAGCCGAGGTTTCTCTGCCTGACCTGGCATCACATCGCCGTGGACGACCTGGCGGTGGCGAGCCTGCGCGAACAGTTCGACCACCTGTTGGCCGGTCGGTCACTACCGAAGATCATCCAACCGGCGGAGCTCGCCCGGGACGAACGCTTCCCGGCCGACAGGACGGCCAGGACGATCGAGTACTGGGCGCGCAGCTGGACCGAGTTCGCCGAGCAGGACAGAGCCGGCGAGGACGATACCGAGCGCGTCCAGGCGGGCATCTACTCCACCGTCGCGATTCCGGCCATCCACGCGATCAGCGACCGGCTCGCCGTGTCACCGCAGACCGTGACCCTCGGCGCGACCTATGTCGTGCTCTCCCGGCTGCTCGGCAGGAGCCGGATCACGCTCGGACTCCAGTCATCCAACCGGTTCGACAAGGCCCGCGAACCGATCGTCGCGTCCATGACGCAGCTCGCCCCGCTGACGACGGTCGCCGCGGGCGACGTTCACCCGGACGCGTTCCTGCTCGACCTGAACACCCGCTGTGCCGAGGCCTACCTGCACGGCTCCTACCACGTGGACCTGCTTCGGGAACGGTTGGTCGCGGACGGCGTGGCCAACCCGGAGCCGATGGAGTTCGACTGCTACTTCAACTTCGTCGATCCGCCCGAATTCGCACCCGCGCCGGACTCACCGATGGCCACCTCGGTCGAATGGCTCCAGGCCAACCGCCAGACCGGGCCGCGTTTCCGACTGCTGCTGGCCACCGGCGACGGTCTCCTCGCAGTGCTCAGGTCGAGCCACACCTACCTGGACAGAGCCGGCATCGCGGGGTTCCTGACCGGGCTGGAGGCGGCCTTGGTCGACCTGGCGGACCGGCGGCCCGACACCGTGGACCAGATCCGCTTCGAGCCCATCAGGCCGACACCCCTGACCTGACCCAGCCACGACACAGGCCGCCGCGGCTGGTGACGCGGTCGCCGGAGGCTCGATATGGCCGATCTCTCCGTCCAGCCGGCGCCGGACTCGGCGGTGGCCGAGGTACTGACCCGGATATATCGCACCTCCTCCCGGGTGCGGCAGGCCCGCCAGTGGTGGCGCGATCGGCTCGACGGAGTCGATCCAGGCCGTTCGCTGGGCGAACTCGCCGGCGTACGCGGCAGTCGGGACGGCGGCCGTCGGTCGACGGTCGTGCCGCTGCCCGATGGCCTGGCCACCCGGTTCGCGGGTTACTCGCTCGACCAACTGCTGGCCACGCTGATCGCCGCAGCCGGTGTGGTGGCTGCTCGCTACACACAGCGTGCTGAGCTGCTGGTGGGTGCCGTACCACCGGCCGGTGGTCCGGTGTTGCCCATCCGGCTGCCCCTGCTGGCGAACGAGACCCGAGCTCGTTTGGTCGAGCGCGTCAGAAACGAGATCCGCACCGCGGCGACGTTCGCCGAGGGCCTGTTCGAGATGACCGATCCGCCCGAAGGCAACCCGGTTCCGGCGGTGTGCGTCGGCGTCGGTCCGGACGCGCCCCGACCCGCGGAGGTGGTCTGTGTCAGCCGACTCGACCGGCCCGGCGTCCGCCTGGAGCTCGACGTGGACCGTGGGCGGATCACCGACGACCTGGCCGACCGGCTCGCCGAGCAGCTCGCGGTGACGTGCGCGCAACTGGTGTGCGCCCCGGACCTACCGGCCGGCACCGTCGATGTGCTCGGGTCCGCCGAACGCGCCACGCTGCTGCGCTACGCGTCCAGCCCGACACCCACGTCGCCGCCGGCGTCGCTTCCATGCCGGATCAGGTACTTCGCGCGGACCCAACCAGACCGGCTGGCCGTTGTCTGCCGCGACCGCCGGCTCAGCTGGGGGCAACTGGACCGGGCGGCCCGGGCGGTCGCCGACCGCCTCGCCGCACGAGGTGTCCGGCCAGGACAGCGGGTGGCGCTGTTGCTGGAACGCGGCCAGCTGCCGGTCGTGGCCGCGGTCGGCGCCTTCCTGCTCGGCGCGGTCTACGTTCCGTGCAACGTCGAACAGCCGCACCACCGGACCGAGTTCATGCTGACCGACGCCGACGTGCGACTGGTACTCACCGAACCCGGTTCGGTCGACCGAGTTCCACCTGGCTGTCGGCATCTGGTCGAGGTACTCCCGGACCCCGAGGTCCTGGCCGAGCGGTCGGGCATCGAGCGGCCCATCCCACCGGACGACGCAGAGGCGTACACCATCTACACCTCGGGCACCACCGGCGTCCCCAAAGCCGCCGTGCTCACCCATCGAGCCTATGCGGCCACCTGCGAGGCATACCGGGAGACCTACGGCCTCACCGACGGCACCCCGGTCGCCCTCCAGCTGTACTCGGTCGCGTTCGACGGATTCAACGGCGACCTCGCCCGATCGCTGTTCTTCGGCGGCACCCTCGTCGTGTGCCCGGACGAGGTCCGGACCGATGTGGACGCACTGGCCGGCCTCATCGGACGTGAGCGCGTCTCCATTCTGGAAGCTCCACCCGGCCTGATCAACCCGCTCGCCCACGCGCTGCTGCGCGACACGGCGGCGTTGGCCAGCCTGCGGGTGCTGATCTCCAGTTCGGAAGCGTGGCACTCGTCGGACTATCGCGCGGTCAGGGCAGCACTGGACAGTCGAGGTATCCGGGTGTTCAACACCTATGGAGTGACCGAGGCTGCCATCGACTCGACGGCCTGCCACCCCGAGGAACTGGACCCAACCACCGGGAACGGCTACGTCCCGATCGGGCGCGCGCTGCCCGGGGTCCGGACCTACGTGCTCGACAGCGGACAGCGCCCAGTGCCGCTGGGCGCGCTCGGAGAGCTCCACCTGGGCGGGCCGGCCCTCGCGTCCGCCTATCTGGGACGGCCGGCGTTGACGGCCGCGCGGTTCGTCCCGGACCCGTTCGGAGCCGACGGTGACCGCCTCTACCGGACCGGCGATGTCGTGCGCTACCGCCCGGACGGGTTGCTCGAATTCGCGGGGCGCGCCGACAACCAGATCCAACTTCGTGGTTTTCGAATCGAACTCGGTGAGATCGAGGAGACATTGCTCGCCCACGAGGACGTGACGGCCGCGGTGGTGACGGCCTACGAGAACGAGGCGGGCGTGCGGTATCTGGTCGCCTACGTGGCCAGCAGCGACGCCGCCGAGGGTCGGCTGCGAAGCCACTGCGCGCACCGGCTGCCCGAGTACATGGTGCCTGCCGTGTTCGTCGTGTTGGCCCGCCTTCCACTCAACAGCAACGGCAAAATCGATCGAAAGGCCCTGCCAGCGCTCCAGCCACTGGTCGGTCAGGGCACGGCATCGCTGCGCACCGACACCGAGAAGCGGCTGGCCCGCATCTGGGACGAGGTGCTCGGTGTGCGGGAGAGTGGCGCCGATGACGACTTCTTCCGGCTGGGCGGTAACTCGCTGTTGATGCTGCGACTGATCACCGCGGTCAACGCGGAGTTCAGCGTGCCGGTGTCGGTCCAGGACGTCTTCGGAGCGCCGACACTGTCGGCGCTCGCCGCGCGACTGGACGATCAGTGAGCCCCCGCGCGGCACCGGCCGCCGACCGACCGGCAGCGCCGCGGTGTCGTTCAGTCACCCGGTCGTCGAGCGCCGCTGGTGCCCAACTGGCGATGGATGCTGGCCAGCTGGGCATCGGTCAGCCCCACCGACACGCGGCGGCCGACCCCGGCCAGGGCGAGGTCGACCAGTTCCCCGATCGCGCGCACCTGCGCGTCGACCAACCTGCCGATCGTCGCCCCGGCATACGCCCGCGAGGAAAAGTCCCATTGGATCAACAGCGTGTCGCCCGCGATCGAAGCCACCACGTCCACCAGGCAGGGCCGTTGCACGCGCTCGTTCTGCAACACCAGCGGCGCCCCCACCGGAAGCCCGAACAGCGCGTCCTCGCCCGGCTGCCGGTCGAAACGCCCGAGGTAGTTGAAACTCAACTGCGACGGCGGTCCGTCGGCCAGTGCGGTCCCACCGGACGCGGTGAGATAGCGGAGCAGGCCGTAGCCGATTCCGTTCGCCGGGATCTTGGCCAGCGTGTCCCGAACCGCACGCAACACGTCCAGCGGCGCACCGGCCAGTTGCTCGAACACCACGGGGTAGATGGTCGTGAACCAGCCCACCGTGCGACTGACGTCCACTGAGCTGTCGACCGGTTCCCGACCGTGCGATTCCAGGTCGGCCTGGAGTCGCGCGCTACCGAAGACCCGGTGCCAGGCGAGCAACATCGCGGCGAGCACCACGTGGTGCACCTGGAATCCGGAGCCGCGGGGAACATCGCGCAGCAGACGGGACACCACCGACGGGCCGACCTCGGTCCGCACGGTGGCACGGTCGGCGACGACGTTGCTCGCGCCCGCGACATCCACCGGCAGGGCAGCCGCCGACGCTGCCGGTACCGACCGCCAGTAGTCGAGTTCGGCGGCGACGGCGCGGCTGCCGGCATACCGGCTCAGCACCCCCGACCACTGCCGGTAGGAGCTCGTCCGGGGCGGCAGAAGCGCCGTGCGGCCGGCTCGCAACGCCTGGTAGACGACCTCGATGTCGGCCATCAGCACGCGCATGGACACGCCGTCCACCACGAGGTGGTGCACCGCCAGCAGCAACCGGTCCGAGCGCCCCCCGCCGCGCAACAACACGGCCGCGACCAGGCGCCCGGCGGCCAGGTCCGCCGACCGGCTGACCACCTCGGCCGTGTGCCGTAACGCGGTGTCGTCGTCCGCGTCCGGTCCCAGTGACACGACGGACAACTCGACCTCGACCGCGCGATCGAGCACGACCTGTGACCAGGCACCCCGGTCTTCGACGAAGGCGCTACTGAGCACCTCGTGCCGGGCCACGACCTGATTCAGCGCGGCGGCCAGGATGTCGGGCTCCGGCCGTGCGCGCAACTCCAACACCATCGTCTGGTGCCACTGCCGTGCGTCCGGGAACTGCTGCGCGAAGAACCATCGCTGGACCGGAGTCAGCTCCGACGGGCCGGTTGGCCGGTCGGCGGCCGGCGATGCCGCCTTCGTCCGGCGCAGGTCTGCGACCAGCTGACCGAGCGACTCGGCCTCCAGAAGCTGACGCGAGGTCAGCGGAAAGCCGGCCGCGGTGGCCTTGGCGGCGACCAACAAACTGGTGATCGAGTCGCCGCCCAGGGCGATGAACGAGTCGGCCACGGTGACCTCGTCGGCTCGCAAGGCCTCCGCGCACAGCCGCAGCAGCAACTGTTCCTCGGGCGTCGTGCCACCGTTGGCGGGCGTGCCGGCCAGCTGACCAGGCGCCCGCCAACGGTCGAGCAGGGCCCGTTTCGCCGGGGACAGCCGGGCGATTCGCTCGTCAGTGGGCTCGGTGGTCATTCGGCTGCTCCTCGCCTACGTGGTCCGACCTGGCTGTTGTTCGGCCGGGGCGGTGCCCACCCCTGCCGAAGCCGGTCCCGCTGGGTGTCGGGCGATGAAATCCTCGGCCATGCGCACCAGCGGTTCGGCACTGAACAGGGAGATATGGTCACCGTGGGCCTCCACTCTCAACACCCCGTTGCGCAGGCGTTCGGCGATCCGCCGCGAACCGTCCGGATGAGCGATCGTGTCGTCCTGGCTGGTGACCACCAGGGCCGGCTGTCGCACTCGGCCGAGGTACTGGGCAACGTCGGTGCTGGTGATCCCCGTGTTCAGCCGGCAATATCGATAGAACAGCTCCGGTGTCGCGTACGGGTACAGCACGAGATGGGCCACCTCGTCGGGTGTGTCGGTGAGTCCGATCTGGCAGAACCCGGTGTGCAGCGATCGTGCGACGGCCCGGCTGCCGGCGGCGGCGGTCATCAACTCGATCAGCCCCTCCTGGTGCGGTGTAGTCGGGGCATCGTCGGCGAATCCGTAGGCGCCGTGCCACAAGCTCAGCGAGGTGACCCGATCGGGGTGCTCCGCGGCGGCGGCCAGGGCGATCACCGCACCGCCGCACAGCCCGATCAGGTGCGCCGTGCGCACGCGGTCGTGATCGAGCACCGCGTACAGATCGGCGACCTGCGCGCCGACGTCCATGGCGTAGTCACCGTCGTCGTCGCCCGCGCCGAAAAGCCCGCGGCTCTCCCAGGTCAGGACCCGGCGATCAGTAGCCAGGAATCGGATCCAGGACTCCGCGAGAGCTGCGGGCATGCCACAGGCCGACACGAGGACTACGGCCTCGTCGCCCTCGCCCGCCGCGTACATGTTCAGCGGTATACCATCGAACGAGGCGACGGTGGTCTGCTGTGCGCAGGACTCGAAGCTCTCCGCACGGACGCCGCCGACAACCCGGCGCACCTCCTCCGCGTCCCCCGCGGAGATCTGCTCGACGCGGCCCATCCAGTCCGCCAGCGCCAGCCACCGGCTGATCACCCGTTCGAACACCGGGAGGTCGTCGAAGTCTGCGTCATAGGCCACGCTCAGTTCCCTGGCCCCGACGCCATCAGCCACGCTGTCCAGCAGCCAGTTCAACCGGTTCCGCCGGCCGGCCGACCAGTCTCCGGACGACAGGGCGGACTCCCGGGCCAACGGCACGACCCGCACCGGACCGACCAGACCTGCCATCAGCGGTTTGAGCGCGAGCACTGATTCCGCCAACCGCGCGAGATCCTCCCGCAGGTCCTGCCCCAACATTCGACGACCTCCCCGGTTCCGCCGGACTACCTGACCGGGAACTTGTGCTGCCGCGTCGTCTCGGTCACCTTGCGGTTGTGGTTGTAGGTGTCCGCACCCGCCACCTGCACCGCGCCGTACTCCGCCAGGCTCACCCGACCGCCGTATTCCTCGACATCCTCGGTGTCCGGATAGACCCGCACGCAGGTGGGCACGTAGCGGCCCGCGAATCCCAACCGCATCTCCTTGTCCATCGCGGAGTGCGGCTTGGACGCGTGCATCAGGGTGGACCAGAACAACACCGCCTCACCCGGCCGCATGACGATGGAAACCGCCTGCTCCTCCGGCGGGCGCCAGTCCGGGTCATGCTGCAGTTCCCGGTAGTCGTAACCGTAGAAGCCGCGGTTGACGCCACCCTTGACCTGCTGGTTGATCTCACCCGGCTGGTAGTGCATTCCCTTCCTCTCGTCGTAGAACATGGTGTGATGCGTGCCGGGGATGAACTGGAGGCAGCCGGTGTCCTCCGCGGCCTCGGTGAACGCCGTCCACACGGTGATCGTTCCGCCGAACTCCTTCTCGGCCTCCGGCCAAAGAATCTGCGGTTTGCCGGAGGCGAACGCGAAGGTGTCGGCCTGGTGCCAGTCGGTGCCTTCGTCGCCCGGGTACTTCGGGAAGAACTCCGAGCGCCAGCAGAGCACGTCGGGACCAAGTACGGCGGCCACCCGGTCGACGATCTCCGGCCGGCAGATATGATCGGCAAGGAAGGTCGAGTCGAGATGGCGGTCGTAGTTCGCGATGTTGGTGTTCCCGGCGTGGGCCGCCTTGTCGTCGTACACCGACTTGGTCTGATCCATCAGCCGCAGTCGCTCACGACGCCAGATCTTCTTCATTTCGTCTACTTCATAGACCTTGAATGGGCCGAGGTAACCGAGCTCGTGAAACCTGGCGATCTCTTCGTTGGTTGGTGTGAAACCCTGCTGCACCGTGTTCGTCATTGTCAGCAACCCCCTTGTTGTGCCTGACCATCGCCGCCCAGCTGGGCTTGCACCAACGCCGACAACTCATCAATGCTCGCCTCCTCAAGGGTGGCCACGTCCACCGCGATGTCGTACTTTTCGTTGATTCGCGCCAGGATTCGCAGGAAAACCAGGGAGGGCACGCCCTGGTCGAACAGGTCGACCGCCGGATCGATCACCTCGCGATCGAGCACGGCCTGCACGATCCCGATGATGCTCTGCCGAACGTCGGACGCCGGCACGTCCGTGCGCTGTGCGGCGGTCACGGTTGCCGCCTCAGTCGACCGACCGAATCACTTGCCAAGCGCATCGCGATCCACCTTTCCTTGTAGCGTAATCGGAATCTCCGAGACAATTCGATAGACCGACGGCCGCAGGTGCCTCGGCAGGACGGCTCTGGTGTGCCGCTCGGCCGCGGCGACGAGTTCGGCCTCCGGCAGCTGGCCCGACCCCACCGCCCGAGCCGGGACCAGGTAGGCGACCAACCGCACGTCGTGGTCGCCGAAGTCGCTGGACGCGACCACCGCCCTCGCCACACCAGGCACATCGGACAGGCATTCCTCCACCTCGCCCGGCTCGATCCGATACCCACGGATCTTCAGTTGATCGTCCATGCGCCCGAGATAGACCAACTCGCCGTCCGGCCGTCGCATGGCGCGATCACCGGACCGGTACAGTCGGATCTCACCCAAACTCTCATCTCCGCCGACGAACCGCTGCGCAGTGAGTTCCGGCTGGTTCAGGTAGCCACGGGATACTCCCCCGCCGGCCACGTACATCTCGCCCGGCACATCGTCGCGCACCGGTCGACCGTCGGCGTCCAGAATGTACACACGGAGGTCCGGCACAGGCCAGCCGATCGGACTCGCGCCCTCACCGTCCAGATCCGCGATGGTGATCGGCCGGTAGGTGCAGTGCACCGTGGTCTCGGTGATTCCATACATGTTGACCAGCACGGGTCGCTGATCTCCGTACCGTCGCATCCATGGGGCCAACATCCGGGGATCCAGCCGCTCGCCGCCGAAGATGACGAGGCGCAGCGCGAACTCCGCCAGGTCGCGGTCGTCGTCCCCGGCCGCGAACATCACCGCGAGCAGTTGGTGGAACGCCGAGGGCGTCTGGTTGAGCACGGTCACCTGCTCCGTGCGCAGCAGGGAGATCAGCAGCTCAGGCGAACGGGACACCGTCTCCGGCAACAGCACCAGCCGGCCGCCGTACAGCAGGGCGCCCCAGATCTCCCACACCGAGAAGTCGAAACTGATCGAATGAAACAGCGACCAGGTGTCCCGATCGTCGAAGTGGAACCACTGCTCGGTCTGGTCGAACAACCGTACGACATTGCGGTGCTCGACCATCACTCCTTTGGGCGCACCCGTCGAGCCCGAAGTGTAGATGACATAGGCCAGATCATGCCCGGCCGATACCCGCGCACCGTCCCCGGACGCCAGCGCGGTGGTTCCTGGTTCGAGACTGATCCGGTCGCCGTCGAGCCACACGATCGCCGGATGCGCTCCGCTGATCGTCCCGGCGGTGTCCCGGTCGGCCACCACGATCGGCACCGCGCTGTCGGACAGCAGATAACTCACCCGGTCGGCCGGATAGCTGGGATCTATCGGAACATAGGCGCCACCCGACTTCAGGATGCCCAACATGCCAACGATCGCGGCTGTTCCGCGCCGCGCGCAGAGCCCGACCAGAACATCGGACCGTACCCCCAGAGCGGCGAGCCGGCCGGCCAGCAGGTCACTTCGCCGATCGAGTTCTCCGTAGGTGACGGCGTCGCCCGAGGTGGACACCGCGATCCGATCGGGCGCGGCCCGGGCACGCTCCCGGAAAATTTCGTGCAAGCAATTACCCGGTAGCATTCGCATGTCCATTCACATTATCTGGGCGGCGACGCGATGCTATTGCATCCACACCATGCGAGACTACTGGTCGACAACCACCGCGGCCAGGACAAATACCGGTCGCCGGGGCCGAAAACGGAAGATGTTGTCCCGCCGGCGGGACGTCGACCTCACGGAAGGGGGCCAGGTTGCGGCAGGCCATCGGCAATGTCGCCATGACCACCACCAGGACAGCCCAGGTTCAGCATTACCTGATGTGCCGGCCGACATTCTTTGACGTGTCCTATTCGATCAACCCGTGGATGGACCCCTCTCGGGCCACATCGCCCGACCGAGGACTGGCCCAATGGAAATGGTTGCACGATTTACTGGTCGACCTCGGACATACCGTCGAAATCATCGAGCCGGTTCCCGGGCTACCGGACATGGTCTTCGCCGCGAACGGCGCGATCGCCCTGGACGGACGGGTCCTGGTCGCACGGTTTCGCCACCACCAACGAACGGCCGAGGCGCTGGCCTATCTGGACTGGTTCCGGGCGCACGGCTGGTCCGCCGTACGGCAGGCCAGCCGGATCAATGAGGGCGAAGGCGACTTCCTTCGTGCGGCAGGCGTCATTCTGGCCGGTGCCGGTTTTCGCAGTGAACTCCACTCCCATGCCGAGGTGTACGACTTCTTCGGCTACCCGGTACTGGAACTGACCCTGGTCGATCCCCGCTTCTATCATCTCGACACCGCACTGGCCGTCCTCGACCAAGACGACATCATGTACTATCCGTCGGCATTCTCGACGGAAAGCAGAGCACTGCTCGCCGAGCGATTTCCCGACGCGATTCTCGCTGACGAGAACGACGCCGTCGTCTTCGGGCTGAACGCGGTGTCCGACGGGCGTCATGTTGTGCTGCCCCAGCAGGCTGTCGGGCTGGCGGCACAGTTGCGGGACCGTGGCTACGAGCCGGTCGGCGTCGATCTGAGCGAACTTCTCAAGGCCGGCGGCGCGGTGAAATGCTGCGTCCTCGGACTGCATGACGCCCCACACCAGTAGCGGCACGCCCAGTCGGGTCCAGACACCACAGAGCTCACTTCCGGCCACTTGCGAAGGACTGCTGCCGTGGATCAAGCTGTCGCCGGCGATCTACCTGTTCGGAATGGCGGTGTTCTGGCTCAGCGCGCTGCCGGCCTACTTCGGTGCCCACAACGGCATCACCAGCGCCGGCACCCCGATCGGGAGCGGCCCCTACGCTCTGGCCTGCTTCGTCGGCGCCGGACTGTTGCTGGCCGCGCAGCACGCGACCCGGCCCGTGCGCGTGATCACGCCCGCTGCCGGTTGACCGTCGTCTCCTCTGCGACGATGGGCCGCATGGGGTACCACGGCTGGCAGGGCGACCCGCCCGGCGCGGAGGACGAGGCGCGGCGTCGGATCGTCCAGGCAGCGATCGCCTGCATCGACCGCGCCGGGCTGGCCAAGACCAACCTCTCGCACATCGCGGCGGAGACGGGCGTGACCCGGCAGACCGTCTACCGGTACTTCCCCAGCCTGACCGAGATCCTGCGCGCCGTGGCGCTGGCCGGCGCCGAGGAGTTCGCCGAACGGATGCGGGCTCACCTGTCCTCGTTCGACAGCCCGGTCGCGGTCGAGTCCGTCGTCTTCGCCGTCCGCAGCCTGCCCACCGAGCCCCATCTCGGTCTGCTCCTGCAAGCCGGGGAGGCCGACTTGTTCACCGTCGGGGCCACCACTCCCCCGTCCTTCTCCCTCGGGACCCGCATCCTGCGCGACGCCGAGGTCGACTGGGCCTCCGTCGGCGTGACCACCGACGCCGAACTCCAGGGGCTGGCCGAGGTCCTGATGCGACTGTTCATGTCGTTCCTCCAGTTTCCCTCGACGCCACCGGCCACCGACGACGAGCTGCGCGATCTGGTCCGCCGCTGGATCGGGCCCGCGCTGCGCGGCTGACCGGCGGCGACGCGCGGGCGGCGCTGCCGGAGGTGCCGGTGGCCATCCGGGACGACCTGGACCTGGCCGGCCAGCCGACCGTTTTCGGCTGCTCCGGTGCCCACCGCGATCGCACGAATTCGCCATACCTGCTATCGGCATTCGGCGATCGCCGAGCCAGCCGCGCCGCAGGCGCCCAAGGCCGTGGTCCGCTCCCGCACCGGTGACGATGGAGAGCCGTCCGGCTCGCCTGCTGCCCCCGCCGGCGGTACGCGAGGCTCCTGCATCAATGGGGATCTCGTGCACGGCATGGCCCGCCGTGACACTTCCGGCCGGAGATCTGCGCCCGACACTCACCGCGCTCGCGCACGATCACGAGCGCACCTGACCGGCACCCAGGTACATCACTCAGCGTCCCTCAGCCTTTCTCCGGGCAAGTTCTGTCCGTTCGGCCAGTTGGGTGTCCTGGCTACCTCGAAGGACAAGATTCAGTAACCACTGAAGTAACAGATTTAGCTTTCAGCATTGCACAGAACCTCGGCAACCACAGGTAGCTGCCGCCAGGGCTGGGCCAGCGGGCCACAACCGGCGGCAGGAAGCGCGACGCGCTCTGTCTCAGGGGTTCCAGTCCACGACAACGTGCGCGTGGCCGAAGCGTTCTGCGATCAGGTCGTCGCGTTGGATCGCCCAGAAGATGGCCGCACCCGCACCCGGCCTGGCGACATTGCATTCAGCCAACAGCACCCAATCATCGATACTGGCCGACGTCGTGCCAGCGCCGGGTCGTTGGCCGGCCTGCTCCGCCGCGACCGCGAAAAAGGCCGCCGCCTCCAGCGGATCGCCACCGTTGAACGCCGTACCGAATCCGCCCAACACCAGGGTCGCTCCGCCCCACTGCCCAGCCCACACCTCGGCCAGTTCCTCGGAATGGGGATGTCCGGGCAGCGGTGCGGACCACGGTGGCTCGGAGAGCTCAAGCGTGCCGACGGCGGGCAGCGAGATGTCCGCCGTCAGGTGCAGCTCGCCCTGCGGGAACTCCTTGTACACCTCGGAATAGTCGTCCAGCGGGTACAAGGGCGGATACGTCGCTCGTTCCCCGACCGCCGCACCTGCCGGCACGTACACCACCTCGCCCATCGAGTCGCAATCGCCTTCCGACTCGGGAAAACCGAACAACAACAACTGGCCGGTCGAGGGCAGCGGAAGATCGGTCACCTCCGTCGGTAAAGCCGCGCAGTCGATGGCGGCGATCAGCGGGAACCGGGGGTCCTCGGCGTCGGCGGGAAGCAGCACCGGACCACCGAACCGGCCCACAACCAGCCCATCACCGCCGGCCGATAACAGCGCGCTCGGGCGGACGAGCTCCAGCCAGCGCTGCACCTCGTCGGCCGGGATGTTCCGCTCCAGCGCCTCGGCGCGGATCTGATCGAGGATCTTCACATTTCGAGAATTCACGGGAGGGACCCTAAAGCAGGGGTGTGACACGGTCATCGGTGAGATGCCGCGTTCCCGGCTATCGGCCGGCGGGCCGTCCGAACGGTGCACGTCTCGCTGGGGCAAACGGCGACCGTGGCCGTCGGATCATGCCGAGGGCCGGTTCGTCGAGCTGCGCCCAGGCCGCCCGTGAGACCGCGATCAGACCGGTCCGCGAACGCTGTCCGCAGGCGGCCGGGCGCCGGCGACGCCGGCGACCAGTTCCAACACCCGCCGCGTCCGCCCGACCTCATGCGCCCGGAACACCGCCGCCCCGCCCTGCGCCGCGATCGCCGTCGCCGCCAGCGTCGCGTCAACCCGCTCGGTCAATCCCACGCCCAGCGTCTCGCCGATAAAATCCTTGTTGGACAACGCCATCAACACCGGCCAACCAGTAGCCACCAGTTCATCCAACCGGCGCAACAACAGCAACCCGTGCCACGTGTTCTTACCGAAGTCATGGGTGGGATCGATCAACACACCCGCACGCGGCACCCCCAACGCGACCACCTGCTCGGCCCGCCGGACCGTCTCCTCGACCACCGCGGCCACCACATCGGCATACCGCACCCGAAACGGCCGCGTCCTCGGCGCCACCCCACCAGTGTGCGAACACACATAACCGGTCCCGAACTCGGCCGCGACCTCTGCCAACCGCGGGTCGGCACCCGCCCACGTGTCGTTGAGCAGATCGGCACCCGCCCGGCAGGCTTCCCGACCCACTTCATGCCGCCAGGTGTCCACACTGATCACCAGGTCGGGAAACCGGTCACGCACCGCGGCGACGAACGGCACCACCCGACGGATCTCCTCCGCGACACTCACGTCGCTGCCCGGCCCCGCCTTGACACCGCCGATGTCGATCAGGTCGGCGCCCTGCGCGACTGCGTCGTCCGCGGCTGCCATGGCCCGCTCGTCGGTAAAGGTCGCACCTCGGTCGTAGAACGAATCGGGCGTACGGTTCACGATCGCCATCACCAACGCCCGATCCCGGGTCGCTCGCCGACCTCGGAAAGCCAGTTCCATGCGCATCTGTCCCGTCGCGGCCTCTTCCTTGACTACGTTGGATTCTACGTACGGAGCAATGTTGTCGCACCGGGCCGGGTGACGATCAGCCTGCCAGCTCGTCGACGAGTCCCCAGGACAACGCGGTGGAGGCCGCCAACGCGCGGCCGGACAGCGCCAGCAGCAGGGTGCGCCACCGCCCGATGCGGCGCGGGATGCTGACCGTCCCACCCGCACCCGGGATCAGGCCCATGCCGACCTCGGGCAGTCGGAACGTGGTGTCCGGCCGGGCCACCACCCGCCCTGCGAACGCGGGCAGTTCGATGCCGGCGCCGACGCAACTGCCGTGCAGGCGGACCTCGACGCGGTCGGCGAGTCGGTGCAGCAACCGGCCTGCTCCGGCCCGGGTACGGACGAAGTGGGCGGTGGCCAGGTCCGGTGCGGTCCCGAACTCACCGAGGTCGCCACCCGCGCAGAAGCACGGGCCTGCTCCGTCGAGCAGGACGTGATCGACGGAGCCGTCCAACAGGGCCAGGTCCAGCGCCTCGACGAGGGCGTCGCGCACCTCGCGCCCGTAGGCGTTGCGCCGTTCCGGCCGGTTCAACGTGATGTGCAGCCGACGGTCGGTGCGCTCGCTGAGCACGACGGGCCCGGCTGCCGGGGGCGGCAGCGGGCGCGGGCCACGCCGGTTCAGCCAGCGCTGGAACTCCTTGCCGCCCAACAGAGTCGAATAGGCGAGCGACTCCACGTCCAGCGCGGCGGGTACCGTCTGGCGCTCACTCTCCCGCAACAACCGCGCCAGCACGAGCGCGGCCTGCGGGGACGCGGCGGCGGCGGCCAGCAGCAGACCGGCGTCGGCGGCCGGGTCGAGCGACTCGGCGAAGCACGGTGCGGGCCGGGTCGGCCGGCCGGGGGTGAGGGTGAGATCGAGCTCCATCGCCAGATCGAGGGGACCGCCGTCGGTGGCGACACCGATGAGCACACGGTCGCACGACCTCGCGGCGAGGGCGGCCCGAGCCAGCATGTCGCGGTCGGTGGGCACGTCGAGGTCCACGACGAACAGCGGATCGACCACCATGCCCGAGCCGTCCAGCAACGGTTGGTGCGCCTGACCGTTCGCCAGCGAGGCAGGTGAGATCCAGTTCCCGGCCGGGGGAAGCTCGATCGTCACGGCTCCTGCCTGGGGAGATCAGCCGGTCGTGGCGCGACTCGACAACAACGGTCCACAAGGGCTGGAGCGTAACATCGGCGCGGTGTCGACCGACGGGTTCGCGACGGCTCCCCCGCCCCGGCGCGCGGCCGATCCGGTGACCGACTGGGCCGACAGCGGCATCATGCCGCTCACCGGGCAGCCGTCGGGACCGCCACTGATACCGCCGGGCCACGCGGCCACGATCGCCCGGCGGATCACCGACCGGCTGGCCGTGGCGACCGCCGCCGGCCCGCGCCCCGTCCGGATCGACGGTGCCCGCCTGCTGTCGGAGCGGGCCGCGTTCACCGGCCATCACCGCCGAGGCGCCGTTTCCGCCGGCGGTGCATGCCGGCTGCTGCCGACCGCCGACGGATGGGCCGCCGTCTCCTGCGCCAGACCCGACGATCCCGCGTTGCTCGGCGCCCTGGTCGCAGCGGTGTTGCCGGACGACCCGTGGCCGCTGGTCGCGGCCTGGCTGGCCGACCACACCGGAGCCGAACTCGTCGACCGCGCCACACCCTTGGGCGTCGCGGCGGGACCGGTGGCGCCGGCCGAGGCACCGCCGCCGCGACCTGGGCCCGCACGTCCGGTGGCCGACCTGCTCGTCGTCGATTTCAGCGCACTGTGGGCGGGTCCGCTGTGCGCGCAGCTGCTCGGGTCGGCGGGCGCCCGGGTGGTCAAGGTCGAGACGCCGACCCGGCCGGACGGCGCGCGGCGCGGCAATCCCGACTTCTATCGCCTGCTGCATGCCGGCCACCGGTCAGTGGTACTCGACCCGACCACACCGGATGGCCGACAGGCACTCACCCGGCTGGTGGCGGCGGCCGACATCGTGGTCGAGGCGTCACGACCACGCGCGCTGGCCGGATTCGGACTGGCCGCCGAGGCAGCCGTCGAGGACGGCACGGTCTGGGTGTCGATCACCGCGCACGGCCGCCGGTCCGACCGGGTCGGCTTCGGCGATGACGTCGCCGCCGCGAGCGGTCTGGTCGCGCGTGACGCCGACGGCGCGCCGGTGTTCTGCGGTGATGCGCTCGCCGACCCCCTGACCGGGCTGTACGCCGCCGAGTTGGCGATGACCGCACCGACCGGCGGCCTCGGCATACTGTTCGACGTGTCGATGTCCGCCGTCGTGTCCGCCACGCTGTGCGGCGCCGACGCCGGTCCGTCGACGGCGGCCCGCAGGACGGCGTCCGGCTGGGTGGTCGACAGCGAGCACGGCCCCCGCCCCGTCGCACTCCCCTGCGGGCGCCCGGTGACCGGCCAGGCACCGACCGCCGGTCAGCACACCGACGAGGTGTTGCGCGAGCTGGGAATCACCACGCCGTGAGCGGTCTGTTGGTCCGCGACGCCGAATTCGACGGCAGCCACCGAGCCGATGTCCGCGTCGGCAACGGCAGCATCACCGAGATCGCCCGGGGACTGGCGCCACGCGCGGGCGAGGAGGTGCTCGACGCACGGGGTGGGGCGCTGCTGCCCGGCCTGTGTGACCACCACCTGCACCTGTACGCGCTCGCCGCACACGCCAGGTCCGTGCCGTGCGGGCCGCCCGAGGTGAGCGGCGCGCAGGGGCTCGCCGACGCGCTGGCCGGGGCAGCCGCCGACGAGCAGGGCTGGGTGCGCGGCGTCGGCTACGTCGACACCGTGGCCGGCGACCTCGATGCCGCCGCCCTCGACCGCCTGCACTCCGGTCGGCCGGTTCGCCTCCAGCATCGCAGCGGAGCGCTCTGGACACTCAACAGCGCCGCCGTCATCGCGCTGGATCTGCTCGGCGGTCAGCATCCCGGCATCGAACGCGACGCACGCGGCGCACCCACCGGTCGGCTGTGGCGGGCGGACGACTGGCTGCGGGCCCGACTGCCCGGCTCGCCGTTCCCCGACCTGGCGGCGGTAGGTGCCCGCCTCTCCGGCCTGGGCATCACGTCGGTCACCGACGCCACTCCCGACCTCGACGCCGCCGCGATCGACGCCCTCACGGAGGCGATGGCCGCCGGCGCGCTCGCCCAGCACGTCCACCTGCTCGGCGCCCCGCTGGGACGGCGGTCCGACGGTTCTGGGCACGTGCCCACGACCGGGCCGTACAAGATCGTGGTGGCCGACTCGGCGCTACCCGGCTTGGCCGCGCTCGCCGATCGGATCGCCGAGGTGCACACCCACGGCCGCGCGGTGGCCGTGCACTGCGTGAGCCGGGAAGCGCTGGTGCTGCTGCTCGCCGCCTTCGCCGACGTGGGTGTGCGCCAGGGTGACCGGATCGAACATGCGGCGCTGATTCCCGCGGAGTTGCTGCCCACGCTCGCGGAGTTGGGCCTCCGCGTCGTGACGCAACCGGCCTTCCTGGCCCACCGGGGCGACGACTATCTCCGGGACATTCCCGAGGTCGAACACGCGGATCTCTACCGATGCCGCTCGCTCATCGCGGCAGGTATCCCGCTCGCCATGTCCAGTGACGCGCCGTACGGCCCGCTCGATCCCTGGGCGGTGATGGCCGCGGCCGCCGAGCGCCGGACCCGGACAGGCCGCATCGCCGGGCCGCTGGAACGGCTGGACGCGGCCGCCGCGCTGGACGGTTACCTGGCTGCGCCGACCGATCCGGGCGGGCCACCTCGACGGGTCCGTGCGGGCGCGGCAGCCGATCTGCTCCTGCTTCACGTTCCCCGTGCCACGGCGCTGGCCGGCCCGTCGGCCGACCTCGTGCGCGCCACTGTCATCAACGGCGCGGTTGAGCCCTGACGGGTGGTCAGCCGAAGTCGTAGTCGATGTGTTCCGGGGCCCTGGTCCTGGTCCAGAACTCGAAGGTGGACAGGGGCCAGTTCTGGGTCACTCGACCGGATGCGTTCTGGTACCAGCTGCGTACCTTCGGCGTGCCCCACGCCATCAGGGAACTGGCCTCGTCCACCCGGCGGTAGTACTTCTCCAGGGTGTCCCAGCGGCATTCCATGGTGCGGTGCGGCGAGTCCAGCAGGGTGCGCAGGCAGGCCAGGACGTAGTCGACCGCCAACTCGGAGAACATCACGATGCTGCCGTTGACCACGAGGTTGGTGTTCGGCCCGTACAGCAGGAAGAGATTCGGGAAGTTCGGTACGGTGACGCCGAGGTAGGCCCGTGCGTCGTCCTGCCACTGCTGATGCAGGTCCACCCCGTCCCGGCCCACCACTCGCAGTGGCGTCAGGAAGTCCGACGCGCGGAAGCCGGTGCCGTAGATGATCACGTCCACCTCGTGCACGGCGCCGTCGGCGGTGACCACGCCCCGCTCGACGATCTCGGTGATCGGCTCGGTGACCACCGCGACGTTGTCCCGTTTGAGGGTCTCGAACCAGGTGCCGTCGTCGCGGAGCATGCGTTTTCCGTACGGCGGATAGGTCGGCACCGCATCCGCGAGCAGGTCGGGGCGGTCGGCATAACCCTGTTCGAGGTGGGCCACCAGACCCTGGCGCAGGGCCTCGTTCTTCGCCGACACCGACACCTCGTGAGTCCACTCCGGGTCGACCAGGGCGAACTGGCGGCGGCCCTCGACGTTGACCCAGAACTGGTGGAACCGAAACCAGCGGTGGTAACCGGGCACGTGTCGAAACAGCCAGCGCAGGCCCGGCTTGAGCAGCGCGTGGTATGTGGGGGTGGGCATGATCCACGGTGGATTTCGTTGGAACAGCGTCAATCGGTCCGTTTCCGGGGCGATCTCCGGAACGACCTGGAATGAGCTGGCACCGGTGCCGATCACCGCTACCCGTTTGCCGGCCAGCGTGACCTCGTGGTTCCACCGGCCGGTGTGCCAGCTGGCACCGGCGAAGCGCTCCCGGCCGGGGATGTTCGGGTAGTTCGGTTTGTTCAGCTGCCCGACCGCGCTGATCAGCGCGTCGGCCTCGATCGTGCTGGTCGTGCCGTCCGCGGCGCGTAGCCGCAGCTGCCATCGGCAGGTCCGATCGTCGAACACCGCGGACTCCACCTCGATGCCGAAGCTGATGGCGTCCCGCAGACTCAGCTCGTCGGCCGTCCGTCGGAAGTAGTCCACAATGGAGTCTCTGGTGGAGTACTGGTACTGCCACATCGGCTGCTGCGCGAACGAGTAGCTGTAGGAGAAGTTGCTGGTGTCCAGCCGACAGCCCGGGTAGCTGTTCTCCCACCACACACCACCGACCTCCGGGTTGCGTTCGATCACCCGGAAACTGATGCCGGCCTGCCGAAGACGGTGGGCGGCGGCCAGCCCGGACATGCCCGCGCCGATGACCACAACGGTGAACTCCGCCCCGTTCCCGACCGGGTCGGGTGGATCGTCGTAGCCGAGCTGGTGGCGGAACAGCGGCAGGTAGTCGTGTTCGACCCGGCCGGTGACGAACTCCAACAGCGTGGCCAGCTCGACGGCATCCAGGTCGGGCGCGGCCGGGCGACCACGTGCCACCCAGCCGCGAATCGCCTGCTCAGCGGCGTCCCGGGCGCGCTGCTGACACTGTGCCGACAGGCCACCCTGCGGCTCCAACCCGAGCGGCGTCGCGTTGATGGCCGGCCGGAACTCCGCCCGCACCAGCGACAGGTCGCCGGTCAGCTGGGCGAGGGCGGGCAGCAGCGCGGGCAACTCGGCGTCCAGCAACACCTCGGGCAGTTGGACGTCGGCCAGGGTGAAGGGCTCCGCGTCGCCGTGCAGGTCCATCCATCGCCCCTCGCCTCACACCATCGCGTATACATACTGTCAGATGTATTGTTTACCAGGTTATCCCGACTGTTCAACCACCGTTTTCGCGGATGGGAGAAGCCAGATGGCAACCGACATCGACGTCATCGTGCTGGGCAGCGGCGCCGCCGGGCTGACCGCTGCCTTCACGGCGGCCGCGCACGGTGCCCGGGTCGCGGTCTTCGAGAAGGCCGACCTGCTCGGCGGGACGTCGGCGTGGTCAGGCGGGCATGTGTGGATTCCCGGCAACCCGCACCAGCACGAGGTCGGCGTGCAGGACAGTGAGCAGGACGCCTACGACTACCTGATGTCACTGTCGCGCGGACTCCTGGCCGAGGACATGGTGCGCACGTTCCTGCGCGCCGGGCCGGAGATGGTGCGCTTCCTGGACGACAAGGCGAGCACCGAGTTCTTCGTCGCGGAGGGTTTTCCCGACTATCACCCGGAGAATCCCGGTGGTAGGCCCGGCGGCGGACGCACCATCGAGACGCCGCTGTTCCCCTTCGACGAACTCGGCCCGTGGGCCGACCGGATCAGTCCCTCGCCCTACCTGCCGCCGCACCTGGCGATGCGCGAGGCCCCGCTGGGGTCGGCCGTGCCCCGGCCGCCATCCGCGGCAGAGGTAGCCCGCCGGCGGGTGCGCAACGAACGCGGCATGGGCCAGGGGCTGATCGGACGACTGCTCAACGCCTGCCTGTCGGTGGGTGTTCAGGTCAGCAGCGGCCGCCGAGGCCGAACCCTGCTGTTGGACGACGGCGCGGTCACCGGCGTCGTCTTCGACGACGGGCAGCAGGTCCGAGCCCGGCTCGGCGTTGTGCTGGCGACCGGCGGCTTCGAATGGAACGAGCGCTACCGCAAGGACTTCCTGCGCGGCCCGCTCACCCACCCGGTGACGATGCCGACCAGCGAGGGCGACGGGCTCTACATGGCGATGAAGGCGGGCGCGGCGCTGGGCAACATGCGGGAGGCGTGGTGGTCGCCGGTAGCCGTGCTGCCCGAGGGCCTCAACCCGATGAACCGGCAGATGCTCAATGCCGACCGCACCCGGCCACGCTCCATCATCGTCAACCGGCGCGGGGTGCGGTTCACCAACGAGGCCGCCAACTACAACGCGTTCGGTGGTGCCTTCCACGCCGAGGACGTGGCCGGCTTCGCCTACGCCAACCTGCCCTGCTGGCTGATCTTCGACCACGAGTACCTGCGCCGCTACGGCACCGTCGGCCAGTACCCGCCCAGCGACGAGGCCCCGACGTGGTTGACCGGCGCGCCGACCCTGGCCGAACTTGCCGGCCGCCTGGGCATTCCCGCTGACGCGCTGATCGGCACGGTTGACCGGTGGAACACGCAGGTCGCCGCAGGCGCGGACACGGAGTTCCGGCGCGGGGAGAGCGCGCACGACCGCTGGTGGGGCGATCCGTACCGCAAGGGCGGTATCGAGGCCACCCTCGGCCCGCTGGACACGCCACCGTTCTACGCCGTCGAGCTCAAGAGCGGCGCGCTGGGCACGAAGGGCGGTCCCCGCACCGATACCGACGCCCGGGTGCTGGATCTCGACGACCAGCCGATTCCCGGTCTGTACGCGGCCGGAAACGTGATGGCGTCGGCGTTCGGGATGACCTACGGCGGCGCGGGCGGCACGCTGGGTCCGGCGATGACCTTCGGCTACCTCGCCGGCCGGCACGTCAGCGGGGCAGGCCCAGCACCCGCTCCCCGATGATGTTGCGCTGGATCTCGGAGGTGCCGCCGCCGATGGTGGAGGCGAACGAGTGCAGGTACTCCCCGGTCCAGCCGCCGATGGCCCAACGGGACCGGAAACGTAGCGAGTCGGGGCCGAGCAGGTCCATCGACAGCCGAGCGACCCGCTTCTCCAGTTCGGAGAAGTAGAGCTTGACGATCGAGCCTTCCGGTCCGGGCGTGCCCTGCCGGGCGCTGCGGGAGACGGCCGAATAGGTCATCGCGCGCAACGCGGCGACCTCGGCGCGCAGTGTCGCCAGCCGGCCGGCCAACTCCTCGTCGGCCAGGGCGGTGCCGCGGCCGGACGGCCCCGGGCGTTCGCCGGCCAGGGCGATCAACTGCTCCACCGTGGAGGCCAGCCGGACCTGGCCCGCGGTGAACGCGGTGCCCCGTTCGAAGGAGAGCGTCGACATGGCCACGCTCCACCCCTGGTTGAGCGCGCCGACCACATTGGTCAGCGGGATGCGCACGTCGTCGTAGAACACCTCACAGAACTCGCGGTCGCCGTCCATGGACCGGATCGGTCGGGCGTCGATCCCCGGACTGCGCATGTCGCAGATGACCCAGGTGATGCCGCGGTGCTTGGGCACGTCACTGTCCGTGCGGACCAGCAGTTCCTGCCAATCGGCGATGTTCGCGTTGCTGGTCCAGATCTTCTGGCCGGACACCACCAGCTCGTCACCCTCGACCCGGGCCCGGGTGCGCAGCGACGCCAGGTCCGAACCGGCCTCCGGCTCGGAGAAACCCTGGCACCACACCGCGTCCCCGCGCAGGATCGGCAGCAGGTGGGCGGCCTTCTGGTCGTCGGTCGCCCGTTCGATCAGGGTCGGCCCGGCGTGGTTGAGCCCGACGAAGGTGCTGTCCAGGCTGGGCAGCCCGGCGCGGCCGTACTCCTCGTACCAGATCAGCTGTTCCAGCAGGGACAGGCCACGGCCGCCGTATTCCTTCGGCCAGGCGATCCCGGCCCAGCCGCCGTCGTACTGGGTGCGCTGCCAGCCCAGGTCGTAGGCCCGGATCGCGGCCGCCTCCGCCGGGCGTCGCTCGGTCGGCTTGTGCTCCACCAGCCACGTGCGCACCTCCTCTCGGAAGTCCTGCTGCGACGCGGAGAAATCCAGATCCACTAGCTCGTCCCGTCTGTCCCGGTCAGGAACCGCTCGCGCAGTTCGCGCTTGACCACCTTGCCCATGGCGTTGCGCGGCAGCTCCGCCATGATCTCCAGCTGCACCGGCAACTTCCGCTTGTTCAGCCCTCGTGCCACCAGTTGCGCGCACAGTCTCGCCAGGTCCGGCGGTTCGCCCTCGGCCACCACTACGGCACACACCCGCTCGCCGGTCTCCCCGTCGGGCAGCCCGATCACCGTGCCGTCGGCAATGCCGTCGCAGGTCAGCAGCTGATCCTCGACCTCGCGGGCGGAGATGTTCTCCATGTTGCGGATGATCACGTCCTTGAGCCGACCGGTGATGGTGAGGTAGCCGTTCCGGTCGAGCGTGGCCAGGTCACCGGTGCGGAAGAAACCGTCGGCGTCGAACGCCTCGGCGTCGAGCGTGGCGTCCACATAGCCGCGCAGCAGCTGGCCCGCCCGGACCCGCAGTTCGCCGGACTCCGCCGGATCGGCCCGGCTGCCATCGGCCCGCACGATGCGCACCTCGGTGCCCGGACCAGGGCGTCCCTCCGTGGTCGCGTGTTCGCGGTCGCCGTCGGTGAGGCTGCCCCAGGCCAGATAGGGACACTCGGTCAGGCCGTAGCCCGACACGATGCCCACCCCGCCCAGCACCGTACGGACCTGGTCGTGCAGGTCCGGGTGGCGGGGCGCGCCGCCCACCAGGAACGCGCGCAGCTTCGGGAACAGCGCTCTGCCCGGCCGGGCGAGCTGCTGCTCGATCAGCCTGCGGGCGAAGGGCACGCCGTTGCCGCCCAACGTGACGCCCAGTTCGCTGAGCAGTTCGGCGGTCGCCTCGGGCGCGAAGATGTCGGTGATGATCAGCGAGCAGCCGGCCTGCAGGGCGGACAGCACGTGCAGCACCCCGCCGACGTGCGCCATCGGGGCCAGGCCGGCGATCCGATCGTGCTCGGTGGGCGCCAGCGCGGTGCAGTACGTGGTGGACGCGGCCAGCAGCCCGGCGTCCGTGTGCCGGGCGCCCTTGGGCGCGGAGGTGGTCCCGGAGGTATAGAACAGCCAGCGCACTTCCGGGTCAGGGCCCACCGGCGGCAGGATGGCCGGATCAGCGGTGGGCAGCTCGCCGACCAGCACATCCATCCCCGGGAGCTCCGTGGCCAGCGACCGCGCCATGGCCGCGTGGGCGAAGCCGCGGTATTCCGGCGGGACGATCAGCAGACGGGTGCCGGCCTGGCGGCAGATGAACCGCAGTTCGGTCCTGCGCAACATCATGATCAGCGGGTTCTGCACCGCGCCCAGCCGGGACAGCGCGACGAACAGCACGATGGTGTCGAACCTGCTCGACAACTGCCAGGACACGACACTGCCGCGCCGCACACCGAGCTCGGCCAGGCCGGCCGCCACCCGCTCGGCGGCGACCGCCAGTTCACCGAAGGTCAGTCGCCGACGGCGTTCGTCGAAGGCGAGGACCCCGTCCGGGGTCAGCTCGGCCCGCCGCCGGACCAACTCCCAGACACCGTCGGCGGTCAGGTGGCGGCTCGCCATGGCTCGGGTCATGCCGCAAGCAGGGCGAGGAACCGGCCCAGCACGGCGTCCAGCTCGACGGCCCGGCACACCGCGGCCACGTACCGGTCCGGGCGCACCAGGTAGACCTCGTCGGCCGGCCGGGCGAGCAGCAGGTCACGCAGGGCGCCGTCGATGTCGATCGCCTCGACCACGGGCACCGCCCGGTCCCCCATCGGCGGGTGCTCCCGGTGATAGACCCGGACCGGCTTGACCTGGATCACCACTCCGCCATGGAGCTCCAGCCGCGCCGCGGTGCTCGCGGAGATCGACCCGGCGATGTCGGGAACCAGTCCGACCACCCCGATCCGAGTGCCCAGCAGGTCGTCCAGCCGGACCGGGACGCCCGCCGAGTTCCGCACCGATGGCTGCGGGAAGGCTCGTCCCACCAGGGACTTCCGGTCCGCCCTTGCCGCGCCGAGGACAAGTCCGTTGGTGTAGCGCGGGGTCGGCTTGTACTTCATCTGCAGGATGTAGTCACGCGCGCCGGGCACCCGCTGCACCCCGCGGAACAGCGCGTTGCGGACCCGCTCGGTGGCCGCGCTGCGTGGTTTGTACATCCGGCCCATCTGGGTCGCGAACTTCACCATCTCACGCGCGTTGTCCCGGCGCTCGCTGTCGTAGGTGTCCAGGATGTGCGGGGAAGCCGTGCCGCCGACCACCGCGGCGAGCTTCCAGGCCAGGTTGGTCACGTCCCGGAAGCCGGAGTTCATCCCCTGGCCGAAGAACGGCGGTTGCAGGTGCGCGGCGTCGCCGACCAGGAACACCCGACCGACACCGAAGGACGCGGCCGTGCGGGAGTGATGCCGGTACACGTCGTTGCGGACCACCGGCGGCACCGCCGCGCCCGGATAGAACGGTTGCAGCAGCCGGTTGACGTTGTCCGGTGCGGTCACCGCGTCGGGGTCCTCGTGTTCCCGGACCTGGAACTCGAAGCGCCGGTAGCCGAAGGGCAGCGGGATGGTCATCGACGGCCGCTCCGGCGAGGTGTACACCGCCGAGTAGGGCGCGTTCCAGGTGTCCTTCTCCACGTCCACCACCAGCCAGCTGACCGGTGCGGTGTCGCCGAGCAGGGCGACCCCGACGGCGCCGCGCACGACGCTGCGTCCGCCGTCGGCGCCCACCGCGTACCGGGCCCGCACAGCGGCGTCCCCGTGCTCGGACCGGACCAGCAGGTCCACCCCGCTCCGGTCCTGGACCACCCCGGTCACCTCGTGCCCGGTCCGGAACTCCACCGCCGGGTACTGGGCCAGTTGCTCGTGCAGCCGTTCCTCCAGGAAGGGCTGGTAGAACAAGTTTCGCCGGGGCCAGCCGTAGGGGCGGGCGCTGGGCGCGACGTGGGCCAGCACCCGACCGGTCGAGTCGTGGTAGCGGATCGGCATGTTCTGCAGCGAGTTGTCCATGATGACCTGGGCCAGTCCGAAGGACTGGAGGGTCCGGATCGCCTCGTCGTCGATCCCGACCGCCCGCGGGTGACCGATGATCGCCTTCGCGGCCTCCAACACCACCACGGACACGCCCGCATGGCCCAGCAGGTTCGCCAGCACCGCACCAGCAGGCCCGGCACCCACAACAGCGACGTCGCAGTCGAAGTCCTCCACCCGCGCCGCCCCTATCCGACCGGGACGGAGGCCATGGCGCCCATGCCGGTGATCCACTCGCCGACCGGCTCGTAGACAACGGTCCGCAGGCCGCGACCACCCGCGGTGGCGCCGGCGGCCAGCCAGGTCCGGACCTCGTTGGCGCCGACGCCCGCCACCGGTTCGCAGTGGTCGGTCATCGGGACCAGCTTGTCGAGGTCCCAGCTCTCCATCGCGGTGAGGAACTGCTGGTCCCAGTCCGGGTTCATCCGCCCACGGGCCTGTTCGGCAGTGCTCTGGTTGAGGGTGCGGCGCTCGTCGTCGGTGAGGTCGTAGCGGTCGGTGTCCAGGCTGGCCGGGTGGTGGGCCAGGCCGCCGGTGCCGATGACCAGCACCCGCTTGTCCAGGGTGCGCAGGAACCGGCCGACAGCGCTGCCGTAGTCGACCACGCGGGCGGCCGTCGGCAGCGGCGGGCCCGCGCAGTTGATCGGCAGCGGGATCACCGGTAGCCGGTCGACCGCGCCCAGGTAGTGCCCCAGCGGCTGACCGAACGCGTGGTCCAGCTCGATCGACCGGCACACCGCCACGTCGAAGTGCGCCTGGAGCAGGAACTCGCCGAGTGCGCGCGCGATGTCAGTCGGTACGTCCAGTGGCGCGGCTTGTTGGGCGCCCTCGGCCATCAGCCGGGCGGTGAGCGCGAGGCCGAACGCGGGCACCACGGTCTTGAACGCGCGGCGGTGGTCACCGCCGAACAGCAGCACCAGTTCGGGGTCGAACTCGGCGATCTGCCCGCGTGCCCGCGCCACACCTTCGCGGAACGTCCGGCCGAGCACCTGCCCGGTGTCCCGGTCCATGCCCGGCGCGTGACTGGCGCAGAGAACGAAGGTTGAGCCCATGGCGACGCTGCCCCTCTCGAACAGAAGCGACAGTGAACACACTGTCAGATTCAGTCTCCGACAGGTCGGCTGATCTGTCCAGGCCCCGAGGAGGAGGAGAAGATGTCGACCTGGACACCTTCGGCTATGGTCACCGAGTGACAGACGCCACGGTGACGACCGCGAACACCGGTCCGCGCACGGTCAGCCGGCAGGTGCTCGTCCACGCGCCCGCCGACGAGATCTTCGCCCTGGTCGCCGATCCGCATCGGCACGCCGAGCTGGACGGCTCGGGCACGGTTCGGGACGTGCCGGTCACCGGTCCGGACCGGCTCAGCGCGGGCGCCACATTCACCGTCGGCATGCGACAGTTCGGCTTTCCCTACAAGATCACCTCGACCGTGGTCGCGTTCGAGGACAACCACGTCATCGAGTGGCGGCACCCGATGGGCCACCGCTGGCGGTGGGAACTCACCGAGGTGGAGCCGGGCAGCACGCAGGTCACCGAGACCTTCGACTACCGCACCGCGAAGGCACCCAAGATGCTCGAACTGTTCGGCTACCCGGCCAAGAACGGCGACGGCATCACCCGGACTCTCCAGGCGCTGGTCGCCCGCTTC
>DATATV010000014.1:0-68848 GCA_036268615.1 Pseudonocardiaceae bacterium | reverse complement strand
CTTCGCGCTGACGGCCATGCGGATCAACATACGACGCCGTTCGGGGCGGACTCCAACTCGAACGGACCCGCTCACCCTGTCGGGTGGCGCCGAAAGTTCCCGGAAACAACCTCTCACTGAGAGCTACCATTCGGGGGTGGCAGACCTTGACCCCGGTGCGCTGGGCGACGAGCTGATGAGTGCGTCGGCGGCGCTGCGCAGGCTGGTCCGGGCCCAGTTGCACGACACGCTGCCCGGCCCGCGGCTGCGCGGCGCGCACGTCGAGCTGATGCGGGTGGTGCAGCGGCAGCCGGGCATCGGCGTCGCGGCTGCGGCGAAGGCCCTCTATCTCGCGGCGAACTCGGTGAGCACGCTGGTCAACCAGCTCACCGACGAGGGCCTGCTGCTGCGCGAGGTCGACCCGGCCGACCGGCGGGCGGTCCAGCTCTTCCTGACCGAACCCGCGGTGGCCCGGCTGGAGAAGTGGCGGCGGTTCCGGTCCGAGCTGGTCGGTACGGGCATCACCCGGCTGGCCGAGGACGACCGGCAGGCCATCGCCGACGCGCTGCCCGCCCTGCGGACGCTGATCCGGTGGCTGGATGCCGAGCAGGACAAGCGCTGGTGACGGCACAGGCAGCCCGAGTGGCTGGCTGATCTTCGGCATCGACGTTCGCGGCCCGCTCGCCCGGCCGGCCCGCTGACGCGCAAGGCGTCAGGCCAGCGAGACCCGGTCCACCGGACAGGACATGCACCGCGGCCCACCGCGGCCCGAGCCCAGCTCCGACCCGGAGATCGGCAGCACCTCGATGCCGGCGGCGCCCAGCCGGGCGTTCGTCTCCACGTTGCGCTCGTAGGCGACGACCACACCGGGGGCGACCGCGAGGGTGTTGTTGCCGTCGTCCCACTGCTCGCGTTCCGCGGTGACCGGGTCCAGCCCGGTGTCGATCACCCGCAGCCGGTCGATGCCCATCGCCTTGGCCGCGGCGGTGAGGAACGGCTCCGGGCCGTCCACCAGCACCCCGCCCTCGTCGTCGGGCCGCAGCGAGTACGCCGACAGGGTGTCCCGGATCGCCGGGTACATCACGAAGGCGTCCCGGTCGACCATCGTGCACACGGTGTCCAGGTGCATGGTCGCGCGCTGTTGGGCGATCGGCACGGCCAGCACGGTGTGCGCGAGCCCGTCGGCGAACGCGGAGCGGGCCAGCGACTCGGCGCCGGCCGGCGTGGTCCGCTCGCCGACGCCCACGGCGAGCACCCCGGGCGCGAGCAGCAGCACGTCGCCGCCCTCGACCGGCGCCGAGTGCGCCCCGTAGGCGCGGGCGGTGGACCGGAACCGTGGGTGGTAGGCGTAGATCAGGTCGGTGATCGAGGATTCCCGCTGCCGCGCCGGCATCACCAGCGAGGCGATCGCCACCCGTTCGCCGATCCACACCGACGAGTCGCGGGTGAACAGCAGGTTGGGCAGCGGGTCGATGGCGAAGTCGTGCGGGTGGTGCATCTCGCGGACCAGCGACGCGCCCTCGGCGGCCGGTAGTTCCTCGAAGGTCATGCCCGCGGTGAGCACGCCGGCCAGCATCGTGGCGGACACCCCGGACAGGTGCGAGCGCAGCGCGTCGGCCAGGTCGCCGCCCAGCCGCCGCTCGTCCACCACGGCGTGCACCCCGGCGGCGTGCGCACGCGGGTCCTCCAGCGCGGTGATCAGCAGGTCGGCCAGCAGCAGCACCTCGACGCCATGTGCGGCCAGCACGCCGGCGAACGCGTCGTGCTCCTGCTGGGCACGATCCACCCAGGGGATGCCGTCGAAGAGCAGCTGGTCGTTGTTGCGCGGGGTGAGCCGCTTGAGCTCCGGTCCCGGCCGGTGCAGCAGCACGGTGCGCAACGGGCCCACTTCGCTGTCCACCCGGGGCTTCCCGGGCGTGGCACTGCTCTGGACGGTCACGTTCGCAGGGTAGCTGGTCGAACTGAATTACGCTGCGTCCAAATGGGCTGGGGCAGCGAAAATCAACACGCGATTGCGTCGACAGCGACACTTCGTTAAGTAATCAGCGTGAAATTCGGTGAATCGTTCAGCGTAGCCAGGACAGGTGGCCGGCCAGCAGCGCGTAACCGACGAACGAGACGATGTCCAGCAGCGTGTGCGCGACCACCAGCGCCCACAGCCGGTTGAACCGCTGCCACACCCGGCCGAACACCAGCCCCATCACCACGTTGCCCAGGAAGCCGCCGAAGCCCTGGTAGAGGTGGTAGGACCCGCGCAGCAGCGCCGCGATCACCAGCGCGGTGTTCTCCCGGTGGCCCAGCTGGCGCAGCCGGCTGATCAGGTAGCCGACCACGAGGGCCTCCTCGGCCCACGCGTTGGCCGCCGCCGACAGCACCAGCACCGGCACCCGCCACCAGGTGTCGGTCAGCGTGGAGGGCAGCACGGTCAGGTTGATGCCCAGCGCCCGGCTGGCGAAGTACAGGCCGAGGCCGGGAATGCCGATCAGCGCGGCCAGTCCGACGCCGGTGAGGATGTCCCGGCCGATCCGGGTGCCGTCCAGACCGACTCGGGCCAGCCCGATGCCGGCCCGCCAGAGCAGGTAGGCGCCCAGCGCGCCCCAGGCCACCAGGCTGGCGATGTCGGCCAGTTGGCCGAGCAGGTCCAGGAAGCCGATGGTGGCCTGCGGGACGTTCAACGCGACCGACTGCTTGTTCAGCGCGATCGGCTGCAACAGCGAGTTGAGCAGCGAGATCAGGCTGCGCAGTCCGGACATGCCCAACGTCACCGCGAACACGATGACCAGCTCGACGCGGACCATCCGGCGCGCGCCCGGTTCGGCGATCAGGTCCACGCCGGCCGGGGGATCGGGTGCCAGCCAGGCACGCACGGAGATCGACACGGCCGAAGATTACCCGCGGTGAGGTATCGGTGAGGCGAAACCGAGCGGTCAGGCGGTCTTGGCCTGCGCGAGGAACGGGCAGCCGACCATCCGGCGCAGCTCGACGGCCAGACCCTGCGGGGTGTCCACCGGCTGACTGAAGGCGAGCCGCACGTCGTGGTCGTCCTGGCTGGTCTCCACCCGCAGCCGCAGGCCGAACCGGTCCAGGCCGAGCGGCCGGACGTGGCCGCCGCGCAGCGACTCGGGCAGCAGCCGGGTCAACATGCCGACCACGTCCCGGTGGGACAGGTCGAGGTGGCGCAGCCAGTGGTCCTCGTAGCGGCAGAACGGGTCGGGCCGGGCGGCGGCGAACTCGGCCGGGCCCAGCGACGAGCTGCCCTCGCCGTCGGCCAGCACCATCGACGCGGCGACCAGCCGCAGCACGGCCATGCCGTGTCCGACATCCAGCAGCCGGCTGTCCGGCTGGGTCTCGGCGACGGTGACCGCGGCCGCGCGGCCCTCGGCCGGGGACAGCAGGCGCAGCCAGCCGGTGATCCAGAGCAGTCCGCGGACCGGTTCGCGCAGCACCACCGCGGCCCGGTCGGCGATCTCCACCATCGCGGCGAGCTCGCCGCGCGGTGCCTGGCCTGCGGCGCCGACCAGCGGGTGGTCGTCGGCCAGCAGCAGGGTGACCGCGCCGTCGGCGTGCACGTGGTGCAGGTGGGGCTCGATCTTCTCGCCGCTGACCGCGGGGTGGCCGGTGGGCTCGATCGCCGGGTCGGCGGAGCGCAGCAGGGCGGCCTGGCCGCCGCGGGCGGCGATGGTCCTGGCCCGGCTGGCGGGTACGGGAACGGGGGGCCGACGACCGTCAGTCACGCTGCACCTCCTAGTAAGGCTACCCTAACCCTAATCCTGAACTGGGCAAAGCCCCCAAGGGCAGTATGGTTCAAGTGGGCGATCGGTGCCCAGTCATTCCGATCCCGGATTCGAGTGGAACCCTGAGCTCATGCAGTCCGCCCAGCCCATCGGATTACCGACCGGCGCCTTCCCGGCCACCGACCGGGTCGCGATCGACGAGCCCTACACCAAGATGTGGTTCGACCTGGTGGTGCGGGCGAGCAAACGCGGCCAGGTCAGCCTGGTGATCACCGTCATCGCGCTGCTGATCTTCTCGGTCACCGCGACCCAGTCGCTGGGCCGGGACGACTTCGGCGTGCTGGTGCTGGTGGTGTTCGGTCTGCTCGCGGTGCTCAACGGGGTCGCGGTGCTGGTCAACGGGCGTACCCGCGCGGTCGCCGAGTCGGTCTATCCGCGCTACCCGTGGCACGCGGTCGCGGCGACGATGGTCAGTGATCGCCCGTTCGTGGCGGCCGTGCAGTTGGGCCCCGACCGGGTGCACCTGTCGTTGCGCCGGGCCCAGCCGGTGACCCGGCAGGTGGTGCTGCGCAGCGGCCGGCTGTGGCTGTGCGGGCCCGACGAGCGCGGCCGGGTGATGGCCCGGGTGGACGGCCTGTCCTTCGGCGTCCCGGCGCGAATCCTGGACCAGCCGCCGGCCGACGCCACCCCGCCGGTGCTCACCGAGCCCACCGGCCCCCGGCCGCTGGACGAGCCGATGCTGGCCGGCCTGCTGCGCCGGCAGTTGCGACTGGGCCTGGTGCGCTACCTCGGCCCGGCGATCGTGCTGGCCCTCGGCGTGGCCTCGGTCGTGGTGTCCCCGGTCTACGCCGCGGTCGGGCCGATCTTCCTGGTGCTCGCGGTCGTCTACGCGGTGCTCGCCGGGCTGGCGGTCACCCGGTTCCAGGGCATCCTGCGGCAGAGTTCCCGGCTGCTGGCCGACGCGCCGGGGTGGACGCCGGTCCTGGCCCGGCTGGACTCCTGGCAGGCGGCCGGCCGGGTGATCGGCCCGGCGCGTGGTCAGGTCTGGCTGCCCGACGGCTCCACCGCGACGGTGAGCGTGCCGAGGGCCGGCATCGACCTGGTGGCCAACATCCAGGCGAGCGGCACGCTGTGGGTGGCCGGCCCGCCGACACGCGGTTCGACGATGGCCGTCGGGCTGCCCGGGTATCCGCTGCTGGGGCTCGCCACTATCGAATAGGTCTAGTCCATTTCGGGGTTTCGACCCGTTCGGGGAGCGAGCAATTTTGTTCGTTTATACGACACCGTTAGCGTGTCACCTGTGTCGAGCGCTGTCGAGTTCCGTGCGCCAGGTCCCTTCGGCGTCCCGCCCCTGTTGGCGCGGCTGATTGACGACGCCGCGCTGTTCCCGCCAGGCAACGCGGCGATGGCCGATGCCGTCCGCGCGCACCTGGACTCCCGGACGTCGGAGTGGTCGGGAATGCTCGGCCTGTTCCTCTGCCCGGCGTCCCGGCTGCCCGAGCTGATCACCGAGCTGATCAAGGCCAAACCGGTCAAGCCGGTCGCGCTGTCGCTGGTGGTGGACACCGGGCTGGGCGGTGTGCCCAAGGCGGTGTCCATCGTCGAGTCGCGCACCGAACTGCTCGCGCTGCGCATGGTGGAGATGCCCGCTCCGTCCGATGTGGACGATGTGTGGCTGGAGCGGGTGGCCGAGTTCGTGCCCGAGGACGTGGTGCGGGTGGTCGAACCGCGCCGCGGCGGGGCGGAATGGCTGGAGGGCGTCCGCCGGGTGGCCGAGCGGGGCTACTGGCCCAAGCTGCGTTGCGGCGGCCAGTCCACCGAGTCGTTCCCGAGCATCGACGAGGTGGCCGACTTCCTCGCGGTGATCGCCGCGTCGGGCACGTCGTTCAAGGCGACCTCCGGGCTGCACGCCGCGGTCCGTTACACCGACGAGCAGGCCGGCCTGACCCACCACGGTTTCCTCAACCTGCTGGTGGCCACCGCGCGGGCGCTGGCCGGCAAGGACGTCCGCGACGCGCTGGCCAGTGAGGACGGCGCGGTGCTCTCCGGCGAGGCCGGCGCGCTGACCGACGAGGCGGCGCACGCGGTGCGCGGGGTGTTCGCGTCCTACGGTTCGGCCACCTTGGCCGCGCCGGTGGCTGATCTGTCCGGGCTGGGTCTGATCTGACGGTCACGTCGCTCCGAAATACCTGGTCCGCCGTCAGTACGACGGGGTAGCGTCCGGACAACTCGGGTGTGGGCGGCGAAGGGGAGTTCGCGGTGGTTGGTCAGACGACACTGTGGACTGCCCGGCCGATCGGCCCACCGGCATGGTGAGCCCGCGCGGGGTCGGTGCCGCGCGGTTGGGCCAGGTCGGCCGACCGGGGGTGGTCAAGCCGAGCACCGCGGGCCGGGAGAGTTCGCTGACCCTGGAACGCGGGCTGGCGGTGCTCCAGGCGGTGGCCGACTCGGAGGCCGAGGCACCGACGATCAGCGATCTGGCCGCGTCGATCGGCGCCAGCCGGGCGGCGGTCTACCGGCTGCTGGTGCCGCTGGCCGAACGTGGCCTGGTGCGCCGGGAGGGTTCCCGGGTCCGGCTCGGGCTGGGCATGCTGCGGTTGGCCGCGCGGGTGCTGCCGCAGGTGCGCACGGTCGCCCTGCCGGTGTTGCGGGCACTGGCCGAGGAGGTCGGCGCGACCGCACACCTGACCATCGCCGACGGCAGCGACGCGCAGGCGGTCGCGGTCGTCGAACCGTCCTGGACGGCCTTTCACGTGGCCTACCGGGTGGGCACCAGACACCCGATGCAGCGTGGCGCCGCCGGCCGGGCGATGACACTGCCGGCCAACGGACCGTCCTGGGTCGGCTCCACCGGCGAGTTGCAGCACGGCGCCCACGGGGTGGCCGCGCCGGTGCGCGGGGTGCCGGAACTGCGGGCGAGCATCGGCGTCATCGCCCTGGAGAAGCTCGATGACGCAACCATCGGCCCGGTGGTGCTGCGCGCCGCGATGGAACTGGCAGCGGCACTGACCGAATGACCGACAGGACCTAGGTCCCGCTCGGACAGGACCCTGACCGCTGGCCGGATCGCGACATCGGCAGCAGACTGTGCCTTGTGGACGTGCTCGGGATAGCCCGGTGGCAGTTCGGAATCACCACTGTCTATCACTTTCTGATGGTGCCGCTGACCATCGGACTGTCGGTGTTGGTCGCGGCGATGCAGACCCGATGGGTGCGCACCGGCGACACCAGGTACCTGGCCATGACCCGGTTCTGGGGCAAGCTGCTGCTGGTCAACTTCGCCATGGGCGTGGTCACCGGCCTCGTCCAGGAGTTCCAGTTCGGGATGAACTGGAGTGCGTACTCCCGGTTCGTCGGGGACGTGTTCGGCGCGCCGCTGGCGATGGAGGGCCTGATCGCCTTCTTCATCGAGTCGACGTTCCTCGGCCTGTGGATCTTCGGCTGGGACCGGCTGCCCCGTGGTGTGCACCTGACCTGCATCTGGCTGGTCGCGGTGGCCAACTTCGCCTCCGCCTACTTCATTCTGGCGGCCAACTCGTGGATGCAGCACCCGGTCGGGGTGGCGCTGGTGAACGGAAAGCCGCAGCTCACCTCGATCTGGGCGCTGCTGACCAACAACACCCTGCTGGCCGCGTCCTCACACACGCTGCTGGGCTGTCTGTCGGTCGGCGGCACCTTCCTGATCTGCATCTCGTTCTGGCACCTGGCCCGCAAGCACCGCTCCGCGCCGGCCGACCACCCCGAACGCCGGGTCTGGTTCACCTCGCTGCGCTGGGGTGCGTGGGTCGGCCTGGTCGCCTTCGCCGGCCTGGCGATCAGCGGCGACTTCCAGGGCAAGCTGATGTTCGAGCAGCAGCCGATGAAGATGGCCGCGGCCGAGGCGCTGTGCAACACCGAGCAGCCGGCGAGCTTCTCGGTGTTCGCGATCGGCAACGTGGCCCAGCCCGACTGCGAGAGCGTGAAGACGCTGGACGTGCCGGCGCTGCTGTCCTTCCTGGCCAAGGGCGACTTCAGCGCGCAGGTGCCGGGCGTGCAGCAGCTGATCCCCGAGTACCAGGCCAAGTACGGCACGAACTACCCCGACGATCCGGCGCTGGGCGCGCTGGCCGGCCGGCCCATCGACTACGTGCCCGACCTGCCGGTCACCTACTGGGGCTTCCGGTTGATGATCGGCTTCGGCGGCCTGGCCGCGCTGGCCGCGGCGATCGCGCTCTGGTTCACCCGCAAGGGCCGGTTCCCGGACAACCGGTGGACGGCCAGCCCGTGGGTGCACCGACTGTCCCTGTTGGCCATCACCACACCGTTCCTGGCCAACGTGACCGGCTGGATCTTCACCGAGATGGGCCGCCAGCCCTTTGTCGTCGCGCCGAACCCGACCGGGGTGTCCGGGCTGTTCCTCTACACCGCCGACGGGGTGTCGCCGGGTGTGTCCGCCGGCGAGATGCTCACCTCGCTGATCGCCTTCCTGCTGCTCTACGGCGTGCTCGCGGTGATCGAGGTGCTCGTGATGGCCCGCTACGTCCGCGGTGGCCTGGCCGGTGACCTGCCGCCGGACCCGCCGGACCCGACCGACTCCACCGACTCCACCGGCGCCACGCCGGGGTCCGAGGAATCCGATGCGTTGTCCTTCGCCTACTAGGCCGATCCGGGGTGTCCACAATGGATCTTCCTGACTTCTGGTTCGGGGTGATCACCCTGTTCTGGCTGGGCTACCTGTTCCTGGAGGGATTCGACTTCGGGGTGGGCATGCTGCTGCCGGTGCTGGGCCGCGCCGACGTGGACCGCCGGGTCATGGTCAACACGATCGGCCCGGTCTGGGACGGCAACGAGGTGTGGCTGGTCGTCGCGGCCGGCGCGACCTTCGCCGCGTTCCCCGACTGGTACGCCGACCTGTTCAGCGGCAGCTACCTGATCCTGCTGGTGGTGCTGCTCGCACTGATCGGCCGTGGCGTCGCCTTCGAGTACCGGGGCAAGGTGGACAGCGAGCGCTGGCGGCGCACCTGGGACCGGGTGATCATGGCCGGCTCCTGGCTGCCGACGCTGGGCATCGGCGCGCTGCTGGCCACTACCGTGATCGGTCTGCCGATGGATGCGCAGGGCGACCGGATCGGCGCGTGGTGGTCGATCCTGCGGCCGGAGACCGCGCTGGGCGCGCTGGGCGTGGCCGGCTTCGCGCTGCTGCACGGCGCGGTGTTCCTGACCCTGAAGACCGAGGGCGAGATCAGCCGGCGGGCCCGGCGGATCGGCCTGCGGCTGGCGCCGGTCGCGCTGCTGCCGATGTTCGCGCTGCTGCTCGACGTGCAGCTGCGCGAGGGACACGGCTGGACCTGGGTGTCGCTGGGCGTGGCCGGGCTGGCCGGGCTGGTCGGCGCGCAGCGGCTGGCCGCCGGGCGGGAGGGACAGGCGTTCGGCGCGCTCGGGCTGTTCATCGCCGCGGCCGTGCTCACCCTGTTCGGCGCGCTCTACCCGGACGTTCTGCCCTCCACAGTGGACAGCGCGCACAACTCGCTCACCGTCCAGGGCGCCGCGTCCAGTCACTACACGCTGACGGTGATGACCTGGCTGGCCGCGTTCGGCGCGCCGGTGGTGCTGCTCTACCAGGGCTGGACCTACTGGGTGTTCCGCAAGCGGATCGGCACCAAGCACATCCCGGCAGCGCACTGATGAACACCACCTCGCTCTCCCCGACCTCCCGGCGGCGTCTTCCCGCCAGAACCCGCCGCGCCGGGAGCGGCCCGCTCGGCGCGTTGCCGGAACTGTCTCCCGCGACGCGCCGGGCGCTGGCCGGCGCCGCCCTGCTGGCCGTGGGCACCGCGGCCGCCCTGGTCGTCGCGGCCTGGGCGCTGAGCACCGCGCTGGCCCGGATCGTCGACGGCCAGCCCGGGCAGGCGCGCGTGATGCTGCCGGTGCTCGCGGTCGCCGTGCTGGCCAGGGCCGGCTTCAGCTGGGCGACCAGGACCGTGTCCGCGCGGGCCGCCGCGACCGCCAAGGAGGAACTGCGCGCCCGACTGCTGGACGCCGCGCTGGCCCGCGGCCCGGAGTGGATCGACCGGCGCGGCCCGGCCGAGCTGACCACCGTGGCCACCACCGGCCTGGACGCGCTGGACGGCTACTTCGCCACGTTCCTGCCCGCGCTGGTGACCGCGGCGGTGGTGCCGCTGCTGGTCGGCGCGGGCATCTTCGTCGCCGACTGGCGCTCCGCGGTGCTGGTGGCGGTCACGCTGCCGCTGATCCCGCTGTTCGCCGCGCTGATCGGCCGGTTCACCGCCGACCGGGTCGGCCGGGCCGCCGACGCCGGCGAGACGCTCGCCGGGCACCTGCTGGAACTGCTGCGCGCACTGCCGGTGCTGACCGCGTTCCGCCGGGCCGCCGCGCAGGCCGACGCGGTGCGCGCGGTGTCCGACCGGTATCGCCGGGAGACGACCAGGACGCTGCGGGTGGCCTTTCTGTCCGCGCTGGTGCTGGAGGTGCTCGCCACGCTGTCGGTCGCGCTGGTCGCGGTGGATATCGGGCTGCGCCTGGTGGACGGTCATCTCGGGCTGGCCACCGGGCTGCTGGTGCTCATCCTGGTGCCCGAATGCTACCTGCCGCTGCGCGCCGCGGGGGCGGCGTTCCACGCCAGCGAGGACGGCCTCGAAGCCGTCCGCCGGGTGGCCACGGTGGTCGGGGAGAAGGGGCAAGACGTTGGTGTCGAAGGGAGTTCGGTCCCGAAAGGGGTGCGACCGGACCCTCTTCGGCACCAGCTCGACGTGTCCGGGCTGCGGGTGCGCCGGCGGGAGGGCTACGCGCCGGACGGCAGTTCGTTCACCGTGTCGCCGGGCCGGATCACCCGGCTCGACTCGCCCAGCGGCGCCGGCAAGTCGACCACCATCGCGGTGCTGCTCGGCTTCGCCGGCGCGGCCGAGGGCAGGATCACGGTCGACGGCGTCGATCTGTCCACAATGGACATCGACTGCTGGCGCCGGCAGGTGGCCTGGGTGCCGCAGCGGCCGCGTTTCGCGGCCGCCACGATGGCCGAGGAGCTTCGGCTGGCCTGCGCGGACTCGCCGGTCGGCCCGACCGAGGACGAACTGACCGAAGTCGCCGGCCGGGTCGCCGCCGGCCACCTGCTGCGCCGGCCGCCGGCCGAGCTGTCCACCGGCGAGCGGCAGCGGGTCGCGCTGGCCCGCGCGCTGCTGCGGTTGCGGCACGGTGCCTGGCTACTGCTGCTCGACGAGCCGACCGCACACGTGGACCGGACCACTGCCGCCGTGCTGGGCACCGCCATCGCCGACGCGGCCGCCGACGGCGCCGCGGTCCTGCTCGCGACCCACCGCGACCTGGTGGTCGGTCCGGAAAAACCGCCGGTTCCGGCCGAAATTACCCCGGACAGCACGAAAGTCGACGTACCGGACCACGGTGGACTGCACCGTCTGCTGGACGCACGTACCGCGTTCGGCGCACTGCTCGGCGCGGCCGCGCTGGGCTCCGGGGTGGCGCTGACCGCGACCGCGGCCTGGCTGATCTCCCGGGCGTCCCAGCACCCGGCGATCCTCACCCTGGAGGTGGCGATCGTCGCGGTGCGCGCGTTCGGCCTCGGCAAGGGCGTGCTCCGGTACACCGAGCGGCTCGTCTCGCACGACGCGGCCTTCCGCGCGGCCGGCCGGCTGCGGGTCGCGCTGTGGCAGGCGCTGGTCCGGCTCGGCCCGGCCCGCACGGCCGAACTGCGCCGGACCGACGGCCTGCGCCGGCTGGTCGACGACACCGACCGGGTGCGCGACCTGGTGCCCCGGGTGTTGCAGCCGCCGCTGGCCGCGCTGCTGGTCGGTCTCGCCGCGGTCGCCGTGCAGGCCGTCATCCTGCCCACCGCCGGCCTGCTGCTCGCGGTCGCGCTGCTGGTGGCCGGTGTGGCCGGTCCGGTGCTCGGGCTGGCCGCCGAACGCCGGGCCAGCACCGCGCTCGCCGAGGGCCGCCGCGCGGTCGGCGGGGCCGTGCTGGACCTGCTGGACACCGCCGCCGAACTGATCGCCGTCGGCGCGCACCGCGGCCGCCGGGCCGACCTGGCCCGGCAGGACGCCGAACTCGCCGCCCTCGGCCGGCGCCGGGCGAGGGGCGCGGGCCTGGCCGGCGCCGTCTCCGTCGCCGCGCTCGGCTTGGCGTCGCTGGGCAGCTGCTGGCTGGCCGCCGGTCAGGTGTCGGCCGGCCGGCTGGACCCGGTGTTCGCCGCCGTGCTCGCGCTGATCCCGTTGGCACTGCTGGAAACGGTCGACGGCCTTGGCCCGGCGCTGGCCCAGTTCCGCCCGCTGCGCGCCGCCCACGGCCGGATTCGCGCGGTGCTCCGCGCGGCCGACGCGGTCGAGCCGGTCAGCCCCGTGGGTTCGGCCGGCGAGATCGTGCTGGCCGGGGTGTCCGCCCGCTGGCCCGGCGCGACCGGACCCGCCTTGTCCACTGTGGACCTGACGATCCCGGCCGGCAGCCGGGTCGCGGTGCTCGGGCCGTCCGGTGCGGGCAAGTCGACCCTGCTGGCGGTGCTGCTCGGTTTCCTGCCGCCCGAACGCGGCCGGGTGGTGCTGCCGGCCGACGTGGCCTGGTGCCCGCAGGAACCGCAACTCGCTGCGACGACCGTCCGGGAGAACCTGCGGCTGGGCGGCAGCGACCCGGCCGAGGTCACCGACGAGGCCCTGCGCACGGCCCTGCGCACGGTCGCGCTGGAGGACTGGACCGACCGGCTGGACGTGCGGCTCGGTCCCGGCGGCGCGACCGCGTCCGGTGGTGAGGCGGCCCGGCTCGCGCTGGCCAGGGCACTGCTGCGGGCGCCGAGGGCCGGCCTGGTGCTGCTGGACGAGCCCACCGCGCACCTGGACCCGCCGACCGCCCGCCGGGTGCTCAGCGCGCTGGCCGGGCAACTCGCCGGGCGGACCGTGGTGCACGTGACGCACCGCCCGGAGGAGGCCGCCGACGCCGACGTGGTGCTCGAAATCGTCGCCGGTCGGGTGACCGTGACCCAACGCACTGCCCCGATACCCGACCGAGCGGGAACACGGTCCTAGCCTTGATAACAGACATGGACCTCAATCTGGCGACCCGCACCCTGCAGGCGTCCACCGACATCGCCAAGGCCGCGCTGTCGGCCGACGACCCGGACGCCGTGCTGCGCCTGGTCGTGCGCAGCGCCGCCGAACTCGTCGAGGCCGACCTCGGGCTGGTGATGGCGCGCGGCGAGGACAACCAGGTCACCGTCGAGGCCGCCTACGGCGCGCGCGGGCCGGGCGACGAGAACCCCGTCGGCCTGGTGCTCTCGGCCCGGTCGTCGGCCGCCCGGGTGGCCCGCAGCGGTGTGCCGGTGGTCGCCGAGGACTTCACCACCGACCCGCGCACCGCGCCGTTCGTGCCCAAGGCGCTGCGCGGCTACGGCCCGTTCGCGGCCGCGCCGTTCGGCACCGCCGAGCGCCGCCTCGGCGTGCTGACGGTCTACCGCAGGCGCGGCGCCGCGCCGTTCGCGCCGGCCGCGGTGCACGTGCTGACCGCGTTCGCCGTGCAGGCCGGGCTGGTGGTGATGCTCGCCGAGGGGTCGACCGCGCGGCAGCGGGTGGCGATCTACCAGGAGCGCGAGCGGATCGCCCGGGACCTGCACGACGTGATCGTGCAGCGGTTGTACGCGGCCGGTGTGCAGCTGGACCTGTTGGGCCGGCGGATGTCGCGCAAGCTCGCCCGGCGGGACGCCGCTCGGCTGGCCGACGCGGTGGACCAGCTGGACGAGACGATCGCCGAGGTCCGCGCGACAGTGGGCGCCCTGCGCCGGGCCGATCCGCTTGATCCGGCCGAGGCGGGGCCGACCACCGATCTGTTCGCCTCGGTGCGGGCCGAGGTCGAGATCGCCGGCGAGCTGCTCGGTTTTCCGCCTACCTTGACGATGACCGGTGATCCGGACGTTGTTGAGGTAGGGGTTGCCGATGATGCCCGGGCCGCGCTCCGGGAGGCGCTGACGAATGTGGTTCGGCATTCCGGGGCCGGGGCGGTGCGGGTTCGGGTTTGCTGTGCGGACACTCGGTTGGAGTTGTCGGTGCACGACAACGGGTGCGGGATTCCGCGGGATGTGACTCGGCGCGGATTGCGGAATCTGGCTGATCGGGCGAGTGCGGCCGGGGGGAGTTGTTCGGTGCAGTCGTCGCCTTCCACCGGGACAACTGTTACCTGGGAGGTTCCGTTAGGTGGTCCTGTCGTGGGTCCTGTCGCGCCAGCGACGCTCTAGGACCAGGAGCGAAGCGACCTTCTTCTGGGTGCTTCGCTCCTCAGTGGTTCTCACGCCTCGCTATCCAGGCAATCGCCTGCGCCCTGCGCTGCATCCCCAGTTTCGCCAGCACCGACGTGACGTAGTTCTTCACCGTTTTCTCGGCCAGGAACAGGCGTTCGGCGATTTCCCGGTTGCTCAGGCCCTCGCCGACCAGTTCCAGGACCTTGCGTTCGCGCTCCGTGAGGTGAGCCAGCTCGTCGGGCTCGTGGCTGCGGCGCATCCGGTCCAGGACTCGCGCGGTGGTGACCGGGTCGAGCAGTGAGCGGCCTGCGGCGACCTCGCGGACGGCGGTGACCAGGTCCTGGCCGCGTACCTGCTTGAGCAGGTAGCCCGAGGCCCCGGCCTCGATCGCGTCGACCAGTGTGCGCTCGTCGTCGAAGGCGGTCAGCACCAGGCAGCGCGGACCGTCCTGACCCGCGCCGCGCAACTGCCGGCACAGCGCCACCCCGTCGCCGTCGGGCAGCCGGATGTCCACCACCGCCACGTCCGGCCGGGCGGTCGCCGTCCTGGCCAGCGCCTCGGCGACGGTGCCGGCCTCGGCGACCACGTCGATGCCGGGTTCGCCGTCGAGCAGGTCACGCAGGCCCCTGCGGACCACCTCGTGATCGTCGACCAACAGAACCCGAACAGCCACGAGATCAACGGTACGCACCGTGCCTACCGCAACCCGATGGGGTGAATCACCGGGCTGGGGCTGGACAGCGATCCCCAACCGGCCGCTGCGGAAATCCACATCCCGACGCCCGACCGGACCTGCCCTGATGGCGCGGCCTGCACAGCCGTTGATCTACTGCCCACAGGTTGTCCACAGAGTTATCCACACCGGTGGACACCTTTGGGTGGGCTAAATCACACATAGGGTGACCACGGTCGGCTCAGTCCACCGGCGCGGCGCCGTCCCGATGCCGGCGCGCGAGGTCCTGGTAGGCCGTCGGGTTGTTGTCCACCCACCAGCGCGCGCCCTCGGTCAGCGGCACCTTGCGCCTGGCGACCTCGCCGAGCAGCACCACCTCGTCCTCGACGTGCGTGTTCGGCGCGACGGTCGAGCCTGCGGCCACGAGCACCCGGGGGCCGATCACCGCGCCGTCCTGGATCGTCGCGTGGTTGCCGATCACCGCCTCGCTGCCGATCGTCGCCCCGTGCACCACGCACAGGTGCCCGATCGTCGCTCCCGCGCCGACCTCGGTACCGCCCGGACCCCCGTGCAGCACCGAGTTGTCCTGCACGTTCGCCCCGGCGCGGATGGCCACCGGGCCGAAGTCGGCGCGCAGCACCACGCCGTACCAGACGGACGCGTCCGCCTCGACCGTGACATCGCCGATCAGCGTCGCGGTCGGCGCGATCCAGGCGGACGGATGGACCTTCGGGCTGGCGCCCTCGAACGAGAACAGCGGCATCCGCCCACCGTAGTTCGCGGCCGCCGCCACCCGGAAGATCACCGTCCGGCGGTGCCGCCAGAGCCACCGCCAGAGCCACCGCTGCCGCCTGCCGCCCTGCGGGCGTCGATCAGTCCGCCCACCGGGGTGAAGCCGACCCGTTCGTAGATGCGCTGCGCCGAGTCGTCCTCGGCCTGGAGGAAAGGCCGGGCGCCCTGCTCGGCCGCGGCCCGGCACAGCTCGGCGGTCACCGCGGCGGCGATGCCCCGGCGCCGGAAGGCCGGCAGCACGCCGATCGCGGCGAGTTCGCTGTGGCCGTAACTGAGCGGGGTGCACAGGCCGGCGCCGACCGCCGACCCGGTCGCCCGGTCGGTGGCGAGCACCACCCGGCCACCCCGGTCGACCACGCCCCGCAGCCTGCGCAGGTCCGCCTCGCCGGCCGCGGCCTCGCCGTACGCGGTGTTCTGCACCTCGGCCACCGCCCACAGCCGCGCGTCGGTGTCGACGCGGGTGATGGCGATGCCGGCCGGCAGCGGTGGGTCGACCAGGCCGGCCAGGGCGAGCACCGGCAGCGTGCGGTGCACGGTGAAGCCGCCGGCGGCGAGCACGGCGTCGACCGGGGCGTTGGGCCCGACGTACTCCAGCCGGGGGTCGCGCCGGTGCTCGGCGAAGTGCTCGATCAGCTCGGCGACGTGCTCGGCGGTGGGTTCGGTGCGCTCGTCGGGCACCGCGTAGTTGCGGTACGGGATGGCGGAGTCCGGGTCGAGGACGACCAGGAACGCGCCCACCCGGGTGGCCCGGCCGGCGATGCCGGCGCGGAGGCAGGACTGGATTTCGGACAGCGTCATGCGGGCGATCGGCCTTTCCTGGGCGGCCTTGGACTGTATCGCTGGTCACAGTGGCCGCAACCGAATATCCGCCGGGAACAACCGCCGAACCTTCGCAGTTGTGCATCATGAAAGGTGAGTCATCAAGACTCAACTTGAGACGTATGGAGGGTTCCAAATGGCCATCGCCGTTCGGGGTTCCGCGTGGGACCCGTTCACCGTGCTCGTACGGCAGTTCGACACCGACTTCGACCACCTGGTGCGCCGTTCGTTCGGCGCCCCCATCGCCAAGCGCCCCACCGCCACCTTCGTCCCGGCCGCTGACGTGGCAAAGGACGGGCAGGACGTGGTGGTCACCCTGGAGCTGCCGGGGGTCGACGTGGACAAGGACATCGACATCGAGGTCAGCGAGGGTCGCCTGGTGATCAGCGGCACCCGCGGCGAGCGGCACGAGTCCACCGAGGATGGCGTGCTGGTCCGGGAGATCCGCTCCGGCGGCTTCCGTCGGGCGTTCTCGCTGCCCAAGGGCATCACCGGTGAGCAGGTCGAGGCCGGCTACCAGAACGGGCTGCTGACCGTCCGGGTGCACGACGTGGTTCGGCCGGCGGTCACGCCGACCAAGGTCAAGGTGCACAGCCTGACCGCCACCACCGGGGCCCCGCAGGTCGAGTCCACCGAGGTCACCGAGGGTACGGACAGCTCCGCGCCCGAGGCCGACCAGAACTGAGGCGTCCGCGGGGGCGATCCGCGGCCCGGATCGCCCTCGTGGCGATTGAATGAATGACCCCGGCTCAGCCGGGACCGATGGGCGTCCATCCCCCAGGACGCCCATCGCTGTATCCGGGGAAAACCTCAGCCGGCGACCGACTGGTTGGTGAAGACCTCGTCCCAGGCCGCGGCCACCTGCCGCGCGCACACCTGGGGCGGCACACCGCCCACCCCGGTACCCAGGCCGGGCAGGCCGATGGTGTGCACCACCGACCGCATCGGCCGGCCGTCCTCAAGTCGTCCGTCCCGCCACAGCCGGAACACCGCCCGCGCGGCCAGGAACGGGTGCACCGTGTCGGCCGGCAGCAGTTCGCCCGCCTGCCGCATCGTCGGCGCGCTGATCAGCCATGCCGGCCGGGCCACGCCGGTGGGCACCACCACGGCCTCGCCGACCGGCAGTTCACCGCCGTGGAAGGCCAGCACCGCGCTGCGCACCCGCTGCTCCACGGACAGCCAGGCCGCCGCGTAGACCGCGTCGATCCCACCGCGCATCCAGCCGAACGAGTTTGCCGGGCTGACCACCGCGTCGGCGTCCGTGTCGAGCACCGAACCCTCGTGCACGTGCACGCCGGTCCGGTCGGTCGCCACCGACTGCCAGGCACTGGCCAGCGGTGCGTCGACCGCGCACAGCACGATTCGCGGTGCGCCCGCCCGTGTGCTCGTCTCACCCTCAGACACGGCGGTCACCCGCCCAGCATGACACTGCCGGGGCACCCGGCGTAACCGGTTGGCCTACCGGCCGTCCGGGTGATCTGTGCCTCAACAGGCCCTCGTTTAAGGTGGCCGGGTGTCGCGTATCGCCTACTTCGGCCCGCAGGGCACGTTCACCGAGCAGGCGGCGCTCCGACTGGTCGACCCGGCCGCCGACGAACTGCTCCCGCTGGACACCGTGCCGGCCACGCTCGCCGCGGTTCGCGCCGGCACCGTCGACGCGGGCTGTGTGCCGGTGGAGAACTCCGTCGAGGGCGCCGTCCCGGCCGCCATGGACGCGCTGACCGCGGGGGAGCCGCTGGTCGCGGTCGCCGAGACGGTGCTGCCGATCCGGTTCAGCGTGCTCGTCCGGCCCGGCACCGACCCGGCCACGGTGCGTACGGTGGCCAGCCACCCGCACGCGCTGGCCCAGGTGCAGGAGTGGCTCGCGGTCAACCTGCCCGAAGCCACCCAGCTGGCCGCCAAGTCCACCGCGGCCGCCGCGGTCGCCGTCGCCGAGGGCGAACTGGACGCCGCGGTCACCGCGCCGGTCGCCGCCGAGCACTACCCACTGTCCGTGCTGGTCACCGACATCGGTGACGTGTCCGACGCGGCCACCCGCTTCCTGCTGCTGCGCAAACCCGGCCCGCTGCCCCCGCCGACCGGCGCCGACCGCACCTCGCTGGTCGCGGTCACCGCCGACCGGCCCGGCGCGCTGGCCGACCTGCTGGTCGAGCTCGCCCACCGCGGCCTCAACCTGAGCCGGATCGAGTCCCGGCCGACCAAGGGCCGGCTGGGCGAGTACCGGTTCTTCCTCGACCTGGACGGGCACGTCGCCGAACCGAGGGTCGGTGACGCGCTCGCCGCGCTGCGCCGGCAGTGCCTGTCCGTGCGGTTCCTCGGTTCCTACCCCAAGGCCGACGGGGTGGTCGCCGCTCCGGCGCCGGGCACCGCCGCGGCGGACTTCGCCTCGGCAGCCGAGTGGCTGACCCAGATCCGGGACGGGACAACAGGATGAGCTCCAGACGGCTGGTGCTGGCCCGACACGGCCAGACCTCCTCCAACGTGCGGATGGCGCTGGACTCGCTGCCGCCCGGCCCGCCGCTGACCGAGGAGGGCCTGCGGCAGGCCGACGAACTGGCCAAGGCGCTGGCCGAGGAGGCGGTGGTCGCGGTCTACGCGAGCACCGCGATCCGCGCCCAGCAGACCGCCCGGCCGGTCGCCGGGTTGCACGGCCTGGACGTCGAGGTGGTCGAGGGCATCCAGGAGGTGTTCGTCGGCGACCTGGAGAACCGCAGCGACCCCGACTCGGTCCGCCAGTTCTTAGCCGTGTTCACCGGGTGGGCCGCCGGCGACCTCGACGTGCCGATGCCCGGCGGGGAGACCGGCACCGAGGTGATCGCCCGATACCACCGGGTGCTGGCCGACATCGGCGCGCGCCACCCGGCGGGCACGGTCGTCGTGGTCAGCCACGGCGCGGTGATCCGCCTGGTGGCGCCCACTCTGGCCGGCAACGTGTCGCTCGCGCTGGCCGAACGCCAACTGCTGCCCAACACCGGTCGGGTGGTGCTGGCCGAGGATTCGTCCACACCGACCGGCTGGCGCTGTATCGAATGGACCGGGATCGAACTATCCTGATCTTCCGGCCGTGCGGAGCGGGACAGGTGTGGAATATCCGGCACGTAACGGTCGGCCGGTCCGCAGCGGGTCGACTGGGCGAGCGCCGTAGTGTACGAAACGACGAGCACCCAACGGCCGACGGATGTCCGCCCTGACTGCACGCCTGACCCAGGCAGCGAGGAGGCGACGTGAACCAGGACACGCCGCTCATCCGTAGTCTGCGCGCGGCCGTCGAGGCCAGCCCCGAGGACGTGCCGCTGCGCCTGCACCTGGCCGAGCTGCTGCTCGACGCCGGCCGGGGCGACGAGGCCGTCACGCACATCGCCGCCGCACTGCAACGGGTGCCCAACTCCGTACAGGCCAGGACGATGATGGCCCGGGCCGTGGCCGGCCAGCGCGGCACCGACTCCGCGCCCGGCCGCCCGCGCACCAACCAGCCCGGTTCGGGATTCCACGCCGTCACCCCCGCGCCCGGCGGCCAGCACCGCCAGGACGGCACCGCCCGGTTCAGCCGGCCGGTGCCCGCGGTGCCCAACCGACGGGCCGGCGACGAACCCACCGAGCGGCACAATTTCAACTGGCTGGCCGCCGAGGGCCAGTTCGTCGGCGTGCCCCAGCCGTTCGTGGACAGCGGCACCGCGCCACTGGGCGAGCCGATCCGGTTCGACGTGGAGATGGCCAAGCTGCGCCTGTCCGACGTGATCGGCATGGCCGAGGTGAAGCGCAGGCTGGACGCGCTGTTCGTGGCGCCCCGCCGCAGCCGCGGCGGCACCCGGCCGACCGTCGGCGGCGGCGTGGTCCTCTACGGGCCGCCGGGGGTGGGCAAGACGTTCCTCGCCCGCGCCGCGGCCGGTGAGCTGGGCGCCCGGTTCCTCGCGGTCAACCTCGCCGACGGCCCGGAGATCTGGACCGGCTCGCCGGAGCGCAACCTGCGCGAGGTGTTCACCGAGGCCCGCCGCGCCGCGCCCTGCCTGCTGTTCCTGGACGAGGTCGACTCGCTGGGCCACAAGCGCAAGCAGGGCGGCAACCCGAGCAATCCGCGCGGCATGGTCAACACGCTGCTGGCCGAGCTGGAGGGCGTCGGCCGGGACGGCGACGGGCTGTTCGTGCTCGCCGGCAGCAGCAACCCCTGGGACATGGACCCGGTGCTGCGCAGGCCCGGCCGGCTGGACCGGATGCTGCTGGTCGCCCCACCCGACCAGCCGGCGCGCGAGGCGATCCTGCACCACCTGCTGCGGGAGCACCGGCTGGCCGGGATCAACCTGCGGGAGCTGGCCAAGCGCACCGAGGAGTACTCCGCGGCCGACCTGGCCGGGGTGTGCGAGATCGCGGTCGAGCGGGCCGGCGCCGGTCGGCCGGTCGGCCAGCGCGACTTCGAGGCGGCCCTGGCCGAGCTGCGCGGTTCCACCGCGGGCTGGCTGTCGATCGCCCGCAACGCCACCGCGTTCGCCAACGCCGACGGCAGCTACGACGACCTGCACCTGTACCTGAAGCGCCGGCGCACCGGCTGACGCCGAGTTGTGACCCGGCCGACGACGGCCAACCGGCCGATCTTGCCCCGGACCTGACGGGCTAGGCCTTACCGTCTGCGCGTGGGTTTTTTCAACGAGGCGTCGGCCGCCGACCGGGCCGGCGGGGTGGTGCCCCGCCCGCCGTGGGTGGCGCCGCCGGCCGACGAGCTGCCCGCCGCGCTGCCCGCGCCGATCGTGCTCGTGCGCACCTCGCACACGGTCGTCGCATTGGTGGACGTGCTGGTCTACCGGGCCGGCTTCGAGTTCACCGTGACCGGCCGGGTGCGCGCCGCCGAGGTGCCCGACCGGTGGCCGCTGTCGATGTTCCAGGTCGGCATGCCCGGCAGCGGCCCGCTGTCCGACGACATGTTGCGCTTCGGCGTGCAGTTGGGCGACGGCACCAAACTGACCAACCTGGACCCGCAGGTCGGCCGGCACGACCCGGCCACCGAACCGCGGCACCCGGTGATGCGCTCGCTGACCGGCGCGGGCGCGGGCCCCGGCCGGTACGACTTCCGGCAGTGGGTGTGGCCGTTACCGCCGCCCGGACCGGTCACCTTCGTCTGTCAGTGGCCCAGCCGGGACATCCCGGAGACCAGGGTGAAGCTGGACGCGTCGGTGATCCGCACCGCCGCGGAGAGCGCCGTGCCGCTCTGGTCGCGGCCGCGCCGGTCCTAACCCCAGCCCAGCTCGTGCAGGGTCGCGTCGTCGATGCCGAAGTGATGGCCGACCTCGTGCACCACGGTGATCCCGACCTGCCGCACCACGTCCTGCTCGGTCCGGCAGACGCGCAGGATCGGCTGCCGGTAGATGGTGATCGTGTCCGGCAGCACCCCGGAGTAGTACGAGGTGCGCCTGGTCAGCGCGACCCCGTGGTAGAGCCCGAGCAGGTTCGGGTCGTCCGGGTGGATGTCCTCGACCAGTACGACCACGTTGCTCATCGCGGCCAGAAACCGTTGCGGGATCGTGTCCAGCGCGTCCGCGACCAGTTCCTCGAACCGGGCCATGGACATCTCGGCCGGCACGTCAGCCGCCGGGCAGCGTGGTGGTGGTCGCCGCGGCCGACCCGGCCGCACCACCACCTGCGCCGGCCACCGAGTTGGCCACCGGACCGAGGCCGCTGCCGTCCGACAGCCGGGAACCGATCTCGCAGTTCACCTTGTGCGAGCCGGCCGCCCAGCTCTGCTGCTTGATCGTGTCCCAGGTCAGCGTCAGCTGGTACTTCGCGAGGTCCAGATTCGCCGTGTAGGCGGCGGCGATCGGCTCGCACATCGTGGCCAGCGCGGTCTGCTGGTCGTCCACCGACGGGTAGCCGCTGGGGAATTTCGAGCCGAGGTCGGCGATGCCGACGATCTCGTAGGAGTGCTCGGTGTTGCAGCCGACCGGTCCGCCCGGCCCCTTGTTCACCAGCGCGAGGCACACGCCCGGCTGGTACACGTCGGACTGGTCCTGGCCCTTGGCGGGGCCGGTGGTGCGCATCAGGCCACCGGCCTGATCGGAGCCCTGCAAGCCGCAGCGCAGCGTGCGCGATCCCGACGCCCATAACTGTGCGGTCGGCTTGAGCGCGCCGACCACGTACTTGCCGTTCGGGTCGATCGTGCCGAGATAGCTCGTCGCGCTGGTCGTGCAGTCCTGCTGGGTGATCTGCTGCCAGGCCGAACCGGTCGGGAAGGCCGCACCGCCGGGGAAGGCGCCGGACACGTCGGCCGAACCGGTCACCTCGAACAGGTGCGGCTGGGCGCAGTCGACCTGCGCGAGGTCCTGCTCGTTGGGCTGGGTCCAGGTCAGGCACGAGCCGACCGCCGCGCTCGCGGCGACCTGCGCCGGGTCGGGGACGCCCGCGCCAGGAGCGGTGGTCCAGCCCATCGCCACGCTCAGTACCAGCACGAGGACCGCTCCGGCGGCAGCCCCGGCCATGTACAGGCGGGTACTGCCGACAGAGCTTGTCGGCGCAAACCAGCCAGCGGTCCCGGTCATCACCGCCAATGATGCCCGTTCCAGTCGATCAGCCGCGCACCCGGGGACCGTATGACAAGCTGGTCGCCGTACGTAAGGGGGAGCGCCCGATGGCAGATCACGACAACAACGAGGATGGCACCTATCGGCTGCCTTCCCCGGACCCGAACCTGTTCGGTGACCAGCCCGCGGCACCGAATGACGAACCCGCTGATCACGAGTCCGGGCGGGCGCGCGGCCGGATGGACTTCCAGGACGAGCACACCCGGCCGCACCAGCCGACGCTGGCCGAGCAACGGGCCCGCCAGCGGGCCGAAGCCGAGGCGGCCCAGCAGGAGGAGCAGCGCGCCCAGGCCGAGTACGCGGCGGCGCAACGGTCCGCGACCAGGCGCCGGGTGCTGATCGGCGGTGGCGTCGTGGTCGGCGCGGCCGCGCTGATCGCCGGCTTCTACCTGGTGTCCTCGGCGCAGACGACGACCGCGAACTGTGTCGGCGCCGACAACACCGACCAGGGCTCGGTCGTCAACGACCAGTACTGCGACGAGTCCTACGTGACCAGCCACGGCGGCTACGTCCGCAACAACATCATCTTCCTGCCGATCGGCGGCGGCCTGTTCCGGCAGTACCAGTACTACTACGGCGGCTCGGTCAGCAACGGGCACGTCACCGGCGGCTCGATCAGCCCGCCGAGCAGCGGCAAGATCAGGACCGGCTCCGGCCAGACCGTGCAGCGCGGCGGTTTCGGCGTGCCGGAAGGCAGCAGCGGGTCCTCCGGTGGCAAGGGATCGTCCGGCGGCTCGGGCGGCTCGGGCGGCTCCGGCGGCGAAGAGGGTTCCTCGGGCCACAGCGGCCACAGCGGCGGGAGCTGAACGTGCGCAGAGCCCGGTCCGTCCCCCGCCCCGGCTGGCAGCAGACCATCCACGAGCAGGGCCTGGTGTTCGACAGCCCCGGCCGGGACGGCATCGGCAGCCCGCGCCCGTACTGGGACGAGTCGGTGCACTACGTCTTCGAGATGGACGAGATCCTCGCCATCGAGGCGGACGTGGAGCTGCTGCACTCGATGTGCCTGGACGCGGTGGAGAACGTGATCACTACCGAGCGCTACCGCGACTTCGCCATCCCGGAATGGGTGTGGCCGGGCATCGCCGAGTCGTGGAAGCGCTCAGATCCTTATGTCTACGGCCGGTTCGACCTGCGCTACGACGGCAGCGGCCCGGCGAAACTGTTGGAGTACAACGCCGACACCCCCACCACCCTGCTGGAAGCCTCGGTGGTGCAGTGGTTCTGGAAGACCTCGGTGTTCCCCGAGGACGACCAGTGGAACTCCATCCACGAGAAGCTCGTCGCCCGCTGGGCCGAGATCGGCGGCAAACTGCCCAGCGACGAACTGCACTTCGTCTGGTCCCGCGCGGAAACCACCGGCGAGGACCACGTCACGCTGTCCTACCTCCAGGAGACCGCGGCCGAGGCCGGCCTGAACACCACCGGCCTGGCGATCGAGGACATCGGCTGGGACCCGCTGCTGCACCGGTTCGTCGACCTCGCCGAGGCCCGAATGGCCACCGTGATGAAGCTCTACCCGTGGGAGTGGATGGTCGAGGAACCCTTCGGCCGCAACGCGGTCGTCCAACTGCCGGGCACGATGTGGGTCGAGCCGCTGTGGAAGATGCTGCTGTCCAACAAGGCGCTGCTCGCGGTGCTCTGGGAGATGCATCCCGGCCACCCCAACCTGTTGCCCGCCTTCCTCGACCAGCCCGGGATGCTCACCGAGTACGTGCGCAAACCCAAGCTGGGCCGGGAGGGCGCGAACATCGAGATCGTCGCGCCCGGCTACGAGACGGCCACCGGTGGCGTCTACGGCAAGGAAGGCTACGTCTACCAGCTGTTCGACCCGCTGCCCGAGTTCGACGGCTACCGCCCGGTGCTGGGCACCTGGCTGGTCGGCGACGAGGCGGCCGGGCTGGGCATCCGGGAGACGGCCGGCCTGGTCACCGACGACGGCGCCGCGTTCCTGCCGCACCGCATCCCGCAGTAACCCTTCAGCTGAGCCATTCCTGCAGTTCGATCAGGTTGCCCTCCGGGTCGCGCAGGTAGGCGCAGCGCAGCCGCCCGTCGTAGTCGACCGGCCCGGCCAGCACCCGCGCGCCCCGCGCGGTGACCGTCTCGACGCAGGCGGCCAGGTCGTCCACCCGCAGCGCCACCAGGGCCCGGTCGCCGCCGCCCGGGGTGAGCGTGTCGCCGAGTCTGGCGGCGAGATCGGCCCGCTCGTGCAGGGCCAGCGAGCTGCCCGACTCCGGTCTGAACGCGGCATAGGGCGGCGCGACCACGTCGGACTGCGGCGTCAGCCCGAGCACGTCGCGGTAGAAGGCGAACGCCTGAGGGAAGTCCGACACCACCAGTCGGATCTGGGAGAGATGCACCCGAACATCATGGCACACGCCCATAGTGGGGAACACCTATTAATTATCGGATATCCCGTGGTTCGGCTGTCGGGCACGCGACTACTCTGACGTGCCGTGATCGAGCTGAGGACACTGCGCGAGGACCCGGAGGCGGTGCGGGCGTCACAGCGCGCCCGTGGCGAGGACGAAACGCTGGTCGACGCGCTGCTGTCCGCCGACGAGCAGCGCCGGGCCGCGGTCGGCCGGGCCGACACCCTGCGCGCCGAACAGAAGCAACTCGGCAAGCAGGTCGGCAAGGCCCGCGGCGACGAGCGCGCCGCGCTGCTGGCCAAGGCGAAGGAACTCGCCGCCGAGGTGAAGACGGCCGAGACCGCGCAGACCGAGACCGAGGCCGGCCTGGTCGAGGCGCACAAGCGGGTGGCCAACGTGGTCGAGCCGGAGACGCCGCCCGGCGGCGAGGCCGACTACGTCGTGGTCAAGCACGTCGGCACGCCGACGAAACCGGACTTCACCCCGCGCGACCACCTCGAACTCGGTGAGGGCCTCGGCGCGATCGACACCGAGCGCGGCGCGAAGGTGTCCGGCGCACGGTTCTACTTCCTGTCCGGCGTCGGCGCCCAGCTGCAACTGGCGATGCTGAACATGGCCATGCAGCAGGCGATCGAGGCCGGCTTCACGCCGCTGATCACGCCGACGCTGGTGCGGCCGGAGATCATGGAGGGCACCGGTTTCCTCGGCGCGCACGCCAGCGAGGTGTACCGGCTGCGCGACGACGACCTGTACCTGGTCGGCACGTCGGAGGTGCCGATGGCCGGCTACCACAGCGACGAGATCCTCGACCTGAGTGACGGTCCGGTCCGCTACGCCGGCTGGTCGTCGTGCTACCGGCGGGAAGCAGGCTCGTACGGCAAGGACACCCGGGGCATCATCCGGGTGCACCAGTTCGACAAGGTCGAGATGTTCTCCTACTGCCCGCCCGAGCAGGCGCACGACGAGCACCTGCGGCTCCTGGCGTGGGAGGAGGAGATGCTGGCCAAGGTCGAGCTGCCCTACCGGGTGATCGACGTGGCCGCGGGCGACCTCGGTTCGAGCGCGGCCCGCAAGTACGACTGCGAGGCGTGGCTGCCCACCCAGGAGACCTACCGCGAGCTGACCTCGACCTCCAACTGCACGACGTTCCAGGCCCGCAGGCTCAACGTGCGCTTCCGGGACGCCGACGGCCGCCCGCAGATCGCCGCGACGCTGAACGGCACGCTCGCCACCACCCGGTGGATCGTGGCGATCCTGGAGAACCACCAGCAGGCCGACGGCTCGGTGCGGGTGCCGGTCGCGCTGCGCCCGTATCTGGGTGGCCGCGAGGTACTGGAGCCCAAGGTCCGTTAGTTCGGTGGCGACGCCGGTGCGGGCACGACCCCCAGATCGTGCCCGCACCGGCGTCCCCTCTGTGATCGGTTGCACCGATCGTGAAGTTGATCGGCCAATCCGCTGATTCCCACCCGACGGCCGTGGTCCGGTCGGCCGCCACTGGACAACCGTCGGCGAGAGCCGCCCGGGTTGTCGGCGGGACCGGACCGAGACCTACCGCTGGGTGTCCACCAGGTCGGCGACCTGCCGGGCGATCTCCAGCGAACTGGTGGCCGCGGGGGAGGGCGCGTTGAGCACGTGCACCTGGCCGGGCGCGGACTCGATGAGAAAGTCGTCGACGAGTGAGCCGTCCGGCAGCAGCGCCTGGGCCCGCACCCCGGCCCCCGCCGGCACGATGTCGTTCTCGGTGATCGCCGGCACCAGCCGGGCCAGACTCGCCGCGAACCGCCGCCGGGAGAACGACCGCAGCACCTCGTCCACCCCGGTCCGCCCGTACCTGCGGGCCAGCCGCCAGGCGCCGGGGAACGCGGCGAGCTCGGCCAGGTCCCGCAGCGAGGCCTGGGACCACCGATAACCCTCCCGGCGCAGGGCGAGCACGGCGTTGGGCCCGGCGTGCACGCTGCCGTCGAGCAGCCGGGTGAGGTGCACACCGAGGAAGGGCAGTGCCGGGTCGGGCACCGGATAGATCAACCCCCGCACCAGGTGTCGCGCGGCCGGGGTGAGCTCGTAGTACTCGCCCCGGAACGGCATCACCGTGGCCCTCGGCCGCAGCCCGGCCAGCCGGGCGACCCGGTCGCTGTGCAGGCCCGCGCAGTTGACCAGGGCGTCCGCCCGCAACACCCCGTCCGGCGTGGCCACCTCGACTCCGCTGCCCACGCTGGGCCGAATCCCCAACACCGGGGTACTCAGCCGAAGATCGGCACCGGCGGCGGTGAGCTGCCCGACCAGCGCGGCACAGACGGCAGGAAAGTCGGTGACCGCGGTGGACTCCACCCGCAAAGCCGCCACACAGGCCACCTCGGGCTCGTACTCCTTGGCCTTGGCGGCGCTGATCCGGGTGGCCGGCACCCCGTTCGCGGCGGCCCGCTCGGTCAGCAGATCGAGCCGGGACAGTTCGGCCTCGGTGCTGGCGACCACGAGCTTGCCGCACACGTCCACCGGCACGTCGTGCGCGCGAGCGAACGCGACCATCGACGCGTTCCCCGCCACCGAGGTCCGCGCCTTCACCGAGCCGGGGCGGTAGTAGAGGCCGGCGTGGACAACGTTGCTGTTGTGCCCGGTCTGATGAGCGGCCCAGTGATCTTCTTTCTCGCAGAGCACCACGTCGGTCCCCCGGCCGACCAACTCCCGAGCCACGGCCAAGCCGACAATCCCGCCACCGACCACCACCACACGCCGCATCGCCTCAGCCTACGGCCGAAGCCCCACCCCACAGGCCGGGCCGGGAACCCCCACCAGCCAACAGATGCGTACACAGCTCCGGGTCCCGCTGGGGCGCCCCCCGGTTCAAGCCTATTGACGTGAGCGCCCCTGCCGCTCCGGTCCGCCGCGCCCTGTGGATAACTTCGCAACCTGTGGACAACTCGATGCGACCATCGGCGGCGTCGGCGATGCTGGGCGGGCCGGTGTCGACTGCGCAGCGATCCCGGCAAGGATCAACCCGGCGGCGCGGGCCGTCGGGACAGCGAACGAACACCAGAAAGGGGTTGAGAACGTGACCGAGGCCGAGGTGGTCGCGGTGGTACCGGCGCGCGGCGGTTCCACCGGCTTCCCGGGCAAGAATCTCGCCCCGTTCCTCGGGCGCCCACTGCTCACCCACGCGATCAGCGCCGGCGCGGACGCGAAACGGGTCAGCCGAGTGCTGGTCAGCACGGACGACGAGCAGATCGGCCAGGCCGCGATCGAGGCCGGCGCCGAACTGGTCCGTCGCCCGGTCGAGCTGGCCGGCCCCACCAGTCGCACCGTCGACGCCGTGCTGCACGCGGTCGACCACTGCCGCCTGCCCGACGAAGCCGTCGTCGTGCTGCTGCAGCCCACCACGCCGCTGCGCACGGCGGCCGACGTGGACGAGTGCCTCGATCTGCACGACGGTCGGCACACGGGCTCGGTCGTGCAGGTGAGCTCGTCGGCCGAGCACCACCCGTGGAAGTCCTGCGTGCTGGTCGACGGCCGGCTCACGCCGGTACGCGAGTGGGCCGACCTCGAAGCGCCGCGCCAGTTGCTGCCGGCGGTGCTGCGGCCCACCGGCGGGGTCTACGTGGTCTGCGCCGGCGACCTGCGCAGCCAGCGCAGGTTCTTCGTGCCCGAGGTGCTGGCCCAGCAGATCCCGCCGGAACGCGCCGTCGACATCGACACCGAGGACGACCTGCGACGTGCCGAGGAACTGGCCAGGACGATGCTCAGCTGACCGGCACACGCCCGGCTGACCCGCACACGCCCGGCAGACCTGCGTGGGCTCGGCTGACCGGCAACCGCCGCACCCGTCCGGATATTCGCCTGCCGGCGCGTGCCCGGTTGGCTGGCGCCGGCTCGGCTGACCGGTGCCCACCCGACTGGCGGCGGCTGCTCAGCCAACCGGCCAGTGCCCGGCTGTCGGCCCACGCTCGGGGCTAACCGGCGGTCGGCCCACCAGACGCGCCAGCGCCGACCCCGCCCGGTTCGCCACCACCGGAGGGCCCCGGCGTGTCAGCACCCGGCTCACCGGTCCCGCCAACCGGAACATCGCCGAAACGGTCGATGAACCTCTTGTACAGCGGCGGCCGCCACAGGTCCTCGCCGGCCAGCAGGTCCACGATCCGCTGGCAGGCACCGGGCTCGCCGAAGCCGTTCTCCCGGGGGAACCGGCCCCCCGACCGGGCCGACGCGATCGCCGCGCGGATCGCCTCGGCCTCCGGCCGCACGTGCTGGACACTGCGCGCGGTGGACCGGTTGCGCTGCCGGCTGCCCACGTCCACCGACGGGGTGCCCAGCACCGGCGCCTCGCGCACGCCGGCCGAGGAGTTGCCGAGCATGAGTTCGGCGTGGCGCATCAGCGTCACGAAGAACTCGAAGCGCATCGAGGGCAGCCGGACGAACCGCTTGCCGGTCAGCCGGTCCAGCTGCCGGCGCACGTCCACGCAGCCCTCGTCGTTGTTCGGGTCGATGACCACCCAGTTGCCGCCGTCGGCGAGCACGCCGTCCACCACGGCCGCCGCGTTCGGGCCGTTGGCGTCCATCTCGGTGGTCACCGGGTGCAGCGCGAGCACGCCGTAGTCGGTGAACGGGATGTCGTACCGGTCGAGCACGACGTCCAGGCCGGGCACGTCGCCCGAGGTGAGCATGTCCACCTCCGGACTGCCGACCACGAAGACGCGCTCGGTCTCCTCGCCCAGTTGCAGCAGCCGGGCGCGGGCCTCCGCGTTGGCGGCCAGGTGGATGTGGGCGTGCTTGGACACCGAGTGCCGGATGGCGTCGTCGATGGTGCCCGACACCTCGCCGCCCTCGATGTGCACGACCCGGATGTTGTTCAGCGAGCCGACCAGCGCGGCGGCCAGTGCCTCCACCCGGTCGCCGTGCACGACGATCGCGTCCGGCCGTTCCTCGTGCACCAACCGGGCCAGCGCGCTCGTCGTGTTGGCCAGCACGAGTGCGATCGGCTCGCCCTCGATCTGGTTGGGGATCAGGTGCAGTCTGCGCAGCCCGGCGCGCTCGATCTCGTGCACCGTGTAGCCGTACCGACGTAGTAGGTGCATGCCGGTCACCACGACCCGCGCGGCCAGCGTCTCGCTGTCCTGCACGGCGATCATGATGTCGCGCAGCTTGCCGAAGTCGGCCCGGGTGCCAGTGACGAACAACACTTCCCGGCGATGGTCGACCGGGTCGGTCACCGACGAATCGACCGATCTGACGGGCGAGGCGGGGCCGGGATCAGTTGGCGACAAGGTCCGCCCACTTGATCTGTACGTCCCCGGCCAGGTCGACGGCCGCCGCCCGGCCGAGCACCGCGTCGTAGTCCCGGGCCTTGACCTCGCCGGTGCCGGGGCGCTTCACCCAGGTGTTCGCCGTGGTCAGCGGCTCGCCGGCGCGGATCGGCGCGGTGGTGACCACACACGCGTAGGCGAAGTCGATGGTCGACTGCTCGGCGTCCAGGATCTGCTTGCTGCCGCCGAGCGCGGCGTGGATCAGCTTCGAGCCCCGCACCAGCTCGGCGAACTCGGCCGGCGTCGAGGACACCGCGATGTCCGGGCCGGGCCAGCTCATGTCGGAGGTGAAGTGCCGCTCCAGCACCCGGGCGCCCAGTGGCACCGAGCCCAGGCACGGGTAGATCGTCGTGGTGTGGTCGGACAGCCCGAGCACCGCGTCCGGGAACGCCTCGGACAGCTCGGCCATCGCGCCCAGCCGGACCATCTCCGGCGGCGTCGGGTAGAGCGACGTGCAGTGCAGCAGGGCGAACCCGACGCCGGACTCGCGCAGCGCGTCCACCGCCGGCCGGATCGAGGCGATGTCGTTCATCCCGGTGGACAGGATCACCGGCTTGCCGAACGACGCGATGTGCTTGACCAGCGGATAGTTGTTGCACTCGCCGGAGCCGATCTTGAACGCCTCGACCCCCAGCTCGGCCAGCTGGTCGGCGGCCGCCCGGGAGAACGGGGTGGACAGGAAGATCATGCCGCGTTCCTCGGCATGTGCCTTGAGCTCGCGCTCGTCCTGGGCGGACAGCGCGCAGCGCGCCATCATGTCGTAGATCGGCTCGTCGGCGTTGCCGGGCACCACGTCGTTGGGGATCATCTCGTCGGACACGACGTGGGTCTGGAACTTCACGCACTCGACGCCGGCGTCCGCCGCGTCGTCGACCATGCGGTGCGCCTTGACCGGGTCGCCTTCGTGGTTGATGCCGATCTCGGCGACGACCAGTGGCGGGTGGGCGACGCCGACCTGGCGGTCACCGATTGCGAACGACACAGAGACCTCCACAGACTCGGGTTACCGTTTCGAACCTATCGTGGTCCGCGCCGAGGGGTCAGCGCAGAAGGGCCGACGCCGCGCCGGCACCGGGCCGGGTCGACCCTCAGAACCAGCGCTCCAGCACCTGTGCCACCCCGTCCTGCGAGTTGGCCGCGGTGACCTCGTCGGCCGCGGCCAGGGCGTCCGGGTGCCCGCCGGTCATCGCCACCCCGTGGCCGGCCCAGCGCAGCATCGGCACATCGTTGGGCATGTCGCCGAACGCGACGACCTCCTCGGCCGACACGCCCAGCCAGCCGGCCACCTCGGCCAGCCCGCTGCGCTTGGTCACCCCGGGCGCGGACACCTCGATCATGCCCGCGTTCGTGGAGAAGGTCATGGTGACCGCGTCGCCGAGCACCGCCTCGGCCGCCTCGATGATCTCCGTGCTGGTCATCGACCAGTTCCGGACGAGCAGCTTCACCGCGGGATGGCCGAGCAGTTCGCCGCGGGGGGCCAGCGCGTGCTCGTCGCCGGCCCACGGGTGCCGGTAGCCGGGTTCGGCCAGGAACTCCTCGCCGTGCAGCGCGAACGCCGATTCGCCCACCCGTTCGACGGCAAGCGTGCAGTCGGGCAGCACAGTGTCCAGTTCGTGGGCAACGTCGTGCAACAGCATCGGCTCCAGCGGGTAACTGCGCAGCACCTTGTCCGCGTCGATGTCGTAGAGCACCGCGCCGTTGCCGCAGACCGCGTAGCCACGCAGCCCGGTGGCCAGCGTGACCGACCCGATCCAGCGCGGCGGACGGCCGCTGACCAGCACGAACGGAGTCCCGGACGCCAACACGCCGCGCACCGCGGCGGTGGTGCGCTCGGTCACCGCCCCGGTCGGATCGAGCAGGGTGCCGTCGACGTCGGAGGCCACCAGCCGGGGTTTCTGCACCCCTTCATCCTGCCCGGATCGGCGCCGGTCACCCCCAGGTGTGAGCAAACCCCTCCCCCAAAGCCGGGTCGGCTGGCTACCGTGCAGCATGCGCGTCGGGATCGTGATCTTGCCTGAGTACCGGTGGTGGATGGCTCGCTCCAAGTGGGAGGGCGCCGAACGGTACGGGTTCGACCATGCCTGGACCTATGACCACCTGGGCTGGCGCAGCCTGGTGGACGGGCCATGGTTCGGTGCCGTGCCCACCCTGACGGCCGCCGCGGCCGTCACCGAGCAGATCAAGCTGGGCACCTTCGTGGCCTCGCCGAACTTCCGCCACCCGGTGACCTTCCTGCGCGATGTCACCACGATGGACGACGTGTCCGACGGGCGGCTCGTGCTGGGCATCGGCGCCGGTGGGGCCGGCTACGACATGGACGTGCTCGGCGCGCCCCGGCTCACCCCGGTGCGACGCGCGGACCGGTTCGCCGAGTTCGTCACGCTGCTCGACCAGCTCCTGATCAACGAGAAGACGACGTTCACCGGCGAGTACTACTCGGCGGTCGAGGCGCGCAGCGCGCCGGGCAGTGTGCGCAGGCCCCGGGTGCCCTTCGCGATCGCCGCCAACGGCCGCCGTGGCCTGGGCCTGGTCGCCCGGTACGGCCAGGGCTGGGTGACCAACGGCAAGCCCGACGCCGACGGGCTGGAGGACTGGTGGCGTGGACTGGCCGAGCTGTCCGGCCGGCTGGAGGACGCGCTGGGCGCGGCCGACCGGCACCCGGGCAGCATCGACCGGTACCTCAGCCTGGACGCGGTGGAGTTCTCGCTGTCCAGCGTCGCGCGCTTCACCGACATGGCCGGCCGGGCCGCCGAACTGGGCTTCACCGACGTGGTCGCGCACTGGCCGCGCTCCGAGGGCGTGTACGCCGGTCGGGAGGCGGTGCTCGACGAGGTCGCCGCCGACGTGCTGCCCGCCCTACAGGCGGCCACCACCCAGGCACCCAGACGAGACCGGTGGCGGCCAAGCAGCGGGCGGTGAGACTGCGGACTGTGACGTCGGTACCCTGGGTCGCTGTGAGCTTCACGGGTTATGACCTGGTTGTCGTTGGTTCGGGTTTCTTCGGTCTCACCGTTGCCGAGCGAACGGCCGCCCAACTGGACAAACGCGTACTGGTGCTGGAGCGACGCTCGCACCTTGGCGGAAACGCGTACTCCGAACGCGAGCCGGAAACCGGTATCGAGATCCACCGGTACGGCGCGCACCTTTTCCACACCTCGAACAAGCGGGTGTGGGAATACTGCAACCGGTTCACCGACTTCACCGGCTACCAACACCGGGTCCGCGGCATGCACAAGGGCCAGGCCTATTCGCTGCCGATGGGACTGGGCCTGATCTCCCAGTTCTTCGGCCGCTACTTCACGCCCGAACAGGCCAGGGAACTGATCGCCGAGCAGGCCGCCGAGGTCGACGGTGCGAACGCGGCCAACCTTGAGGAGAAGGCGGTCTCGCTGATCGGCCGCCCGCTCTACGAGGCGTTCATCCGGGACTACACGGCAAAGCAGTGGCAGACCGACCCGAAGGAACTGCCCGCCGCGACGATCAGCCGGCTGCCGGTGCGCTACAACTTCGACGATCGTTACTTCAACGACACCTACGAGGGCCTGCCCGCCGACGGATACACCGCCTGGCTGGAGAAAATGGCCGACCACCCGAACATCGAGGTGCGCACCGACGTCGACTTCTTCGACGTGCGCGCGGAGATTCCGGCCGGCACGCCGATCGTCTACACCGGACCGCTGGACCGCTACTTCGACTACGCGGCCGGTCACCTCGGCTGGCGCACGCTCGATTTCGAGCAGGAAGTGTTGCCGGTGGGTGACTTCCAGGGAACGTCGGTGATGAACTACAACGACGCCGACGTGCCCTACACCCGGATTCTCGAGTTCAGGCATTTCCACCCGGAGCGGGCCGACTCGTACGCGAAGGACAAGACGGTGGTGGTGAAGGAGTATTCCCGTTCGGCCACCGACGACGACGAGCCGTACTACCCGATCAACACCCCGGAGGACCGGGCCAAGCTGGAGAAGTACCGGGAACTGGCCAAGCGCGAGGCGCACGAGCACAACGTGCTGTTCGGTGGGCGGCTGGGCACCTACAAATACCTGGACATGCACATGGCGATCGGATCGGCGCTCTCCGCGTTCGACAACAAGATCGCCCCGCACCTGACCGACGGTGCGCCGATCGACGGGTCGTTCGAGGCATGAGCGCAGCACTGAGCCCGGCGCCCACCGGCGCGGACACCGAACCCGCCGGCACCGGCCGGTCCACCGCCGAGACGAAGCTGCTGGCCGGCGTGCAGCGCCGGCTGGCGCACAAGCCGGTGGTCGCCGCGGCCAGGGGGCTCTCGCTGTTCGGCGAACACAGCATCGGCTGGTTCGCCCTCGGCCTGGTCGGCGCGGCGGTGGACCGCAAGCGCCGGGCCGACTGGCTGATCGCCGCGGCCGGCGTGGTCGGCGCGCACGCCGCGTCGATCGCGGTCAAGCGGGTGGTCCGCCGCCCCCGGCCGGACGACCCCCAGGTGCAGGTGCTGGTCGGTACGCCGAGCAAACTGAGCTTCCCGTCGTCACACGCGACCTCGACCACGGCGGCCGCGGTCCTCTACGGCGGCCTGACCGGCCGGAAGTCGGCAGCGGCGATCGTGCCGCCGATGCTGGTCAGCCGGCTGGTGCTGGGCGTGCACTACCCCAGTGACGTGGCGGCAGGCTCCATTCTCGGCGCCGTCATCGGCGGCGGGGTACTGCGCTGGCTGCGCCGGCGAAGGTGAGGCACGTGTGAACCGCGACCAAGGGCGAATCGGTGGCTGACACCAGGGAGGCACCCGTGGACGAAACAGCCGTAGACGAAGCAAAACGGGCCGACGCCGGCGCCGCCGACCAGGCGGACCCGGCGGCGGCCGGTGGGACGGCTGCTCCGACCGGTGCGGCCACCGCGGGCCCGACGGAGGCCGAGGCACTCGCCGCGGCCGACGCGGACGCGGAGACCGACACTCCGGACACCATCAGCGAGTACCCCGACGAGGAGGTCGACCAGCCAGAGCCGACCACCGGCGGGAAGCCCGACCGCAGCCCGGTGGCCGTGGTCAAGGGCGTCATCCGGACCATGCGGCCCAAGCAGTGGGCCAAGAACGTGCTGGTGCTGGTCGCGCCGTTCACCGCGGCGAAGATCAGCCACCCGTCGGTGCTGCTGTCCGCGCTGATCGCGTTCGTCGCGTTCTGCCTGGCCGCCTCGGCGATCTACCTGATCAACGACGCCAAGGACGTGGACGCCGACCGGGCGCACCCGACCAAGCGCAACCGGCCGATCGCGGCGGGCATCGTGCCAGTGCCGGTCGCCCTGGTCACCGCGGTGGTGCTGCTGCTGGGCGCGCTGGCGGTGAGCTTCGCGCACAACTGGCAGCTGGCCGTGGTGATCGCGGTCTACGAGGCGGTCCAGCTGGGCTACTGCTTCGGCTGGAAGCACCAGCCGGTGATCGACCTGTGCATCGTGGCCTCGGGCTTCCTGCTGCGGTCCATCGCCGGTGGCGTGGCCGCCGACATCACGCTGTCCCAGTGGTTCCTGCTGGTCACCGCGTTCGGCTCGCTGTTCATGGTGTCGGGCAAGCGGTACGCCGAGATCCGGCTCTACGAGGAGACCGGCGCGAACATCCGCGCGTCGCTGCGCAACTACTCGGCCAGCTATCTGCGGTTCGTCTGGGCCACCTCGGTGGCCGTCGTGATCATCACCTACGGTGAGTGGGCCTTCCAGATCCACCAGGCGTCGAACTCGGTCTGGGCGCAGATCTCCATTGTGCCCTTCGTGATCGCGCTGCTGCGCTACGCCGTCGACGTGGACGGCGGCAAGGCCGGGGCTCCGGACGAGATCGTGCTGCGCGACCGGGTGCTCCAGGTGCTCGGACTGTGCTGGGCGCTTACCCTGGTCATGGCCTTCTATCTGTAGGTCCGGCCGCCCGTCGGCGCCACCTGCACGCAACAAGCGGTTGCCACCACCGAAACCCGTGCGAGAGACGTGAACGAGAAGACAGACAAGCCGAGCCAGCCCCGGATGTTCGAGCTGCTCGACGAGAGCGGCGTCGGGCTTGCCGACGGACCGGGCGTCCTCGACGAGCGGGAGCGGCGGCTGCTGATCGGCGCCGCGAACTTCCACTCGCTCGCCTCGCCGGGCCAGACCTTCCGGCTGACCGTGCTGCGGGGACCGCAGGGCACTCTGCCCTCGCTCACCGACAGCCACGTGCACAAGATCGAGTGGCCGGACGACCGGGCGGTGGTCGGGTCGGCGCTGATCCGCTCGATCGCCACCTCGCCCTCGGGCACCGCGCCCGCGACCGGCCTGGTCGACCTCGTGATCGACCTGGGCGGGACGCCCGACCTTGCCGACGCCTACGGCAAGCTGCCCGGCTGGAAGGGCAAGGCCCGGCGGGCGGTGCGGTTCATGGCGCCGGTGCAGTTCGACGTGCTCCGCCAGTACCGCACGGACGTGGTGGAGAAGCGGATGCGCGCCACCGACATCCCGCGCAAGGCCCCCGTGCTGGTCGAACGGGGCGCCTCGCTGGACGCGCCGCGGCGTGGTCCGGCGATCATCTTCGGCCTGCACTGGCTGGAGATGGGCGGCGCCGAGCGGTGGGCGCTGGACACCGTCGCGCTGGCCTCGGCGGCCGGCTTCACCCCGATCGTGATCACCGACCGGGAGTCGTCCCAGCCGTGGATCACCCGGCCGGAGCTGGACGGTGCGGTGGTGGTGCCGCTCAGCCAGCCGGTCGACCCGGCCGACGACTCGGCGTTCCTCAACGGCGTGCTCGCCACGTTCGACGTGCGCGGTGTGCACGTGCACCACAACACGTGGCTCTACCACCGGCTGCCGTGGCTGCGCTCGGTACGCCCGGACCTGCCGATGGTCGACTCGCTGCACATCCTGGAGTGGCGCACCGGCGGGTTCGTGGACATCGCGGTCCGGATGTCCAACGTGATCGACACCCACCACGTCATCTCGCCCGCGCTGCGCGACTACCTGATCGGCCGGCAGAACCTGCCGGCCGACAAGATCAAGCTGGCCACGCTGGCCAACCTGACCACCGACGACATGCCGGTGCCGGCGACCAGCACCAGGATCGCGTCCGACCCGTTCACCGTGGTGTTCGTCGGCCGGTTCACCCAGCAGAAGCGGCCCTACCTGTTCCTGCAACTGGCCGCGCGGCTCAGGCGCAGCGGGCCCGAGCGGTTCAGGTTCATCATGCACGGCGACGGTGAGCTCGCCAACGAGGTGCACGCGCTGCGTTCCCGACTCGGCCTGACCGAGGCGATGGAGATCCGCAGTCCCGACCAGCCGGTCGCGCGCACCCTCGCCGAGGCCGACGCGCTCGTGGTCTCCTCGGACAACGAGGGCCTGACGCTGACCACGTTCGAGGCGACCGCGGCCGGCGTGCCGGTGATCTCCACCGATGTCGGCTCGCAGGCCTCGCTGGTCGCCGAGGACCTGCTGTGCCCGCGGCATCCGTACCCGTTCCTGCAGACCGCGGCGACCCGGATCGACACCATGACCAACTCCACCGACCAGCACAAGGAATGGCTGGACGAGCAGGTCAGCAAGGCGGCCGCGTTCGCCAAACTCCCCGACGCCCGCTCGTGGACTCGCGAGCTCTACGAAGGATGGCTCCGTTGAGCACTGTTGCCGCCGTCATCGTCACCTTCAACCGCAAGGACAAGCTGGTTCGGGTGATCGACCACGTCCTGGCGCAGACCAGGACGCCGGAATGGGTCATCGTGGTGGACAACGCGTCCACCGACGGCACCGACGAGGTGCTGGCGAACTACCGGTCCAACGACCGGGTGGTGATCAAGCGGCTGCCGGAGAACATCGGCGGCGCCGGCGGCTTCTCGGCCGGCATGGCGCACGGCTACGAGCTCGGCGCGGACTTCGTCTGGATCATGGACGACGACGGCTACCCCAACCCGGACGCGTTGGAGGAGTTGGAGACCGGCCTGGTCAAGGCCGAGGAGTCGATGGGCATGCCGCTGCCCTACGCGTGCTCGCTGGTGAAGTTCATCGACGGCGACCTGTGCGAGATGAACAACCCGGGCACCACCTGGGACTGGGCCCGGCTGATCGCCCGTGGTCAGGAGAACGTGCTGGTCACCCACTGCTCGTTCGTGTCGGTGCTGTTCCCGCGCTGGGTGCTGACCCGGTTCGGCCTGCCGCTCAAGGAGTACTTCATCTGGTTCGACGACCAGGAGTACACCCTGCGGGTCAACGCGGCCGGCCCTGGCGTGCAGGTGCTGCGCAGCGTGGTCGTGCACGACATGGGCGTCAACCGTGGCGTCAACTTCGGTGACGTGACCAGCGCGAACCTGTGGAAGTTCCGCTACGGCGTGCGCAACGAGGCGTCGTTCCGGCTGCACCACGAGAACGCGGGTTCGTTCGCGAAGTTCGTCCTCCGGCTGTTCACCGGCCTGCGCGCCGGCCGGGTCTCCTGGCCGCTGCGCGTCCAGCTGTTCCGCCAGGTCCTCAAGGGCATGAAGTTCGACCCGAAGATCGACTACCCGCGCTCGGTCCTCTGAGTTCTGTCGGGTGACACCCGCGCCGGACTCCCGGGTCCGGCGGGGGTGTCGTCAAGGTGTCGGCCAACATCGTCCGAACCTGCTCGGAAAACGGGTGCGTGTCAGGGTTTTCCGGGGTGACGAGGGTGATCTCGGTGGCGGCCGGGACGATCAGGTGGGCCCGACAGGGGTCGGGCTGGTGAGTCAGGCCGGACCGGTGACCGTGGTCGGCCCGGATGTCCAGGTCGAGGTGTCGAGGCCGGTAGATCAGGTAGATCGGGCCTGCGCCGTCGGCCATCGGCGTATAGCCGTGTGTCTCCCGGTGCCGGTCGATGGTGTCGTCTCGACAGCAGGTCATTTCCGAGTTGTCCGCGGGAATCTGGTCGCGGTCGGGCAGTCCGGTCAGAGCCTGCGGTGCTGACCCGTCGGACTCGATGGTGAGCAAAAGCGCGGCCAGCTCACGGCGAGCCGGCCGAGGAATTCATGGATGGCCTCGGGCCGGAACCCGGTCACCGGACCGAGTCGAAGCCGGCGACCTCCATCAATCCTCCTGCCGAACCACCATGCAGGACAACGCTTCCACCGCAAGAAAAACCGCCGCCAGCACAGCCCCCTCCCACCCGGGGGCTACGTCCCTCGGCCAGCCTATCGACCCACCCGAGTGCGACATCCAGAACCGCCGCCCACTGTGGACAGCCAAGCCGGCCTGTGGACAACTATCGGCTGAGATTCGCCATACCCGAAACAATTGCCCAAGGCGATGGGTCTTTCCGAGACCGGAGCCACGGCGAAGGCAAGACTCCCAACGATGAACTATCAGCCGTGGTCATGTTGCAGATCACATCGGAACGGCTCAGTGTCGAGCGACCACCGTGAACGGCCCGACCTGCCGCGTGCTGAACTCCGACGAGTCGAACAGGCTCGCCGGGAAGACCACGTCGAACACGTGGTTGTCCTCGGCCGCCGGGAAGACGTTCTGGCTGACCGTCAGGTGCAGCCCGTCCGCCTCGCGGGTGAACACGAAGACGTTCGGCGCCCCGAACGGCGACGAAGCCAGCGCCGCTCGCAACGCCGTCGGCGACGGCGACTTCGCCCAGCCCTGGATGGTCTCCCGGCGCTGGTCGAACTGGGCCAGCGGGTTCGCGTACTCCAGCACCGTGGTCTGGAAGTTCCAGTACGGGTAGAACGCCAGGAAGTCCTGGTAGGTGCTGAGCACCTCCAGCTGGTTCTCCGGCTTGCCGGTCATCGCCGCGATCGTGTCGTGCAGCTGTTGGTTCCACGCGCCGTTCTGGGCCGGGTCGTGCTGGCCCAGCGCGTTGTCACCGGTCGGGTAGTAGCCGCTGTAGGCGTCGGTGACCAGCTCCGACAGTGCGCCCGGACCGCTCTGCAGCTCACCGACCACACCGATCAGCGACAGCACCGTCACGGTGCTCACCGCGGCCACCCGCCACTGCGGGCCGACCCGGCCCCACAGCCAGCGCGCGCCCTCGACCAGACCGAAAACGCCCGCGCAGCGCAGCGTCTCGTCCATCACCAGCTCGATCTTGAACGGCAGCAGGGTGAGGTGCGCCACCGTGCCAAGGAACGACAGGCCGTACCAGAGGTAACCCGCGCCGGCGACCAGCATCAGGGTGCGGGCGACCACGTCGTCGCGCAGCCGCAGCACCCCCCAGACCAGCCCGATCAGGCACAGCACCCCGGCGAAACTGGTGGGATAGTTGAAGATCGGGAACGACGCGCCGGACGAGGGCAGGAACCGGTCGGCGCCGCTGTCGGTCGGCGAACCGAGTGCGCTGCCCAGATAGGGCGCCCACTGCAACAGCAGCAGCGGCAGCGAGACCAGCCCGATGCCGATCAGCCGGAGCAGCACCGGCCGCACGGCTGTCCACAGTGGAGTGCCCGACCGCCGGTCCAGCACCACCCCGACGACGCCGACGAGCACCAGCACCATGATGAAGAAACCGAGCAGCAGCGTGTAGAACAGGCCGTACAGCCCGAGCAGCAGGCCCAGCAGCAACAGTGGCGTCCACTGCCGGGGGCCGGTCCGCGCCGCGGGCCGCACCAGGTACTTCCAGGCCAGCACGGTCAGCGGCGGCAGCAGCGCGCCGAAGATCCACGCGTAGGGCTCGTTGGCCGCCCAGGTGGCGACCGCGACGGTGGCCACCGCGAACGTCGCCAGCAGCGCGTGCGCCGGCTTCACCACCAGGCACCAGGCCACGTAGGCGAGCACCGTGCCGACGGCCATGGTGGCGATCGCATAGGGCTTGTAGAGCACCCAGCCCTCGACGTGCAGCAGCGCCGCGACCCGGCCGGCCAGCCAGAACCAGCCGCGCGGGTAGTAGCCGGGCATGTTGGGGTAGGCGAAGTCGGCGAAGCCCGCGGTGTTGGTCAGCCGGGTGGTGTACTCGATCCGGAACAGCTGGTCGCCGGCGATGCCGGCCAGGTAGAACCGGGTGCCCACCAGCATCAGCGAGAGCACCGCGGAGGTCAGCGCGGAGATCCCGGCCCACACCAGCAACCGGGTCCACGCGGTGAACCTCGCCCGGGCGGCCAGCCAGAAACCGCCCAGCACCAACACGGCGATGACGAAGCTCGCCACCGCCTGCGGGGCGTAGGACGGCATCTGGAGGTGTGGTCGGCTCAGCACGTACTGCACGACCAGGCTGACCAGCACGGCCACCACGGCCGCGCCGACGAGTTCGCCGACGATCCGCCAGAACCCGCGGGCCACCGGGTCGGTCGGCGGCGTCAGCCCGGACAGCAGGTCCCTGGTGCGGTCCGGGGCGGTGCTGCCGGCCTCGTCGGTCACGGTGTCCTCGGCGATCGCGGTCATCGGTTCAGTTGTCCTCGGGTGTCCTCGGTGACCGGCGGAGCCATCAGCGCCGCACCACGACGGTGAACGGGCCGACGTCGCGGCTGACGAAGTCGGGGGAGTCGAACAGGGCGGTCGGGAACACCACGTCGGTGGCGACGATCTGCGGGTACACCGGGAAGTTGTTGCGGGTGACCGTCAGGTGCAGACCGTCGGCCTTGCGGGTGAAGACGAAGACGTTCGGCGTGGCGAACCGGGGATCGTTGAGCTCGCCGAGCAGTTGGGCCGGCGAGCCGGCCTTGGCCCAGGACTGGATCGCCGCCGAGCGGGTGTAGAAGTCGGCCAGCGGGTTGGCGTACTCGATGATGCTCGTCTCGAAGTTCCAGTACGGCCAGAAGCTCAGGAAGTCCTGGTAGTTGCTCAGCACCACCGACTGGTTCTCCGGCTTGCCGGTCAGCTGCGCGATGGTGTCGTGCAGCTGTTGGTTCCAGGCGCCGTCCTGGGTGGGGTCGTGCCCGCCCAGCGCGGTGTAGCCGGTCGGGTAGTAGTCGCTGAACGCCTGGTCGGGCAGCGGCGACAGTGGGTCGGCCGCGCTCTGCAGCACCCCCACCGTGCCCAGCAGGCCGATCACCGCGACGCTGACCAGCGCGGTCCGCTGCCAGCGCAGGTACTTGCCGCGCAGCCGCAGCGCGAGCCAGCGGGCGCCGTCGAGCAGGGCGAGCACACCGGCGCAGCGCAGCGTCTCGTCCATCACCAGCTCGATCTTGTAGGGCAGCAGCGTCATCTTGGCCGGGATGCCCAGCATGGACACGCCGTACCAGAGGTAACCGGCGACGAGCACGAGCAGCAGCGACTTGGCCACCACGCCGTCGCGCGCCCGCACGATCATCCAGACCAGGCCGGCCAGGCTGAGCAGGCCGATGAAGTCCGACAGCCCGATCGGCACCGGGAACTGCCCGCCGAACTCGGGCAGGATCGCCGAGGCGGCGCTCTGCCTGACCGGGGTGTCCAGCGTGCCCAGCAGGTAGGGCGCCCAGTGCACCAGCATCACCGGCAGCGCGACGACTCCGACCAGCAGCACCCGCAGTACCGCCTGGCGCAGCACCGGTCCGCTGTGGCGCCGCTCGCGCCAGTGCAGCACCAGACCGACCAGCGCGGTGAGCACGACGAGCATGGTGAAGAACAGGAACAGCAACGTGTAGAACAGCGCCAACAGTCCGATGTAGACACCCAGCAGCACGCCCGGCGCCCAGCGGGCCGAGCCCTCGGCGGGTTCGCCTCGGCCCAGCAGGCCGGTCAGATACTTCCAGGCCACCGCGGCCATCGGCGGGATCAGCGCGCCCCAGATCCAGGCGTAGGGCTCGTAGGCCGCCCAGGTGGCCACGCCGACGGTGCTGGTGGCCAGCGCGAGCAGCACCGCGACCCGCCGGGTGACCACCAGCGACCAACCGGTGTAGGCGAGCGCCGCGGCCACCGCGATAGTCATGATCGCGAACGGCTTGTACGCCTCCCAGCCGGCCAGCCCGAGCACGTTGGCGAACCGGCCGCCCAGCCAGAACCAGCCCGACGGATAGTAGGAGGGCACGTTCAGGAAGGCGAAGTCCTTGACCGACACCGAATCCGTCAGCCGGGTGAAGTACTCGGTGCGGAAGGACTGGTCGGAGGAGATCCCGCCGAGGTAGAACTTGCTGCCGTCCAACATGAAACCCAGCACGGCGGTGTTCAGCACGGACAGTCCGACCCAGCTGGCCACGTCCGCGCGCCGGCCCCACCGACCGCGGCTGACCAGCCACAGCGCGGCCGCGAGCAGCACCACGCTGGTCAGGCTGGTCATCGCGACGCCGACGAAGGACGGCCGGGCGTAGTGAATCCGGTCGATCACCAGCAGGACGACCAGGCTGACGACCGCGGCGACGAGAGCCGCGAGCACGAACTCGCCGGCCGCGCGGCCGATCCGCCGGCCGGTGAGCGCCTCGCCGGCCGGTCCGGCCGGGTCGATCGGATCGGCGAGCAGCGGCGCGCCCGAGACATCGGGCCGCTGCGCTGTCTCAGCCGACCCGACGTCCGCGCCGCTGCCGGAGCCGTCGGAGGTCACAGTGGATTCCTCGGTAATGGTCACGTGCAGCAGCCCCGCTGTTCTGGCTAGACCGGGAGTCGGCGGAAGACGACCTTCGGCAGATGGCGCAGCACCGACATGACCACCCGCATCGCGCCCGGCGCCCAGACGAGTTCCTTGCCGCCGCGCACCGCCTCCAGCACGATGTCGGCGACCTGCTCGGGAGTCTGGCTCAGCGGTGCGGCGGCGAGACCCTCGGTCATCTTGGTCTTCACGAAACCGGGCCGCACCACGGTGACCACCACGCCGTGCGGGCGCAGCGCCTCGGTCAGCCCGACGTAGAACGCGTCCACCCCGGCCTTGGTCGAGCCGTAGACGAAGTTGGACCGGCGCGGCCGTTCCCCGGCCACCGAGGACAGCAGCACCAGCGAACCGTGCGCCTGCCGCTTGAGCCGGTCGGCCAGCGCCACCCCGACGGTCACCGGCGCGACGTAGTTCACCTCGGCCAGTTCGCGCGCGGCGGCCACGTCCGTCCAGCCCCGCTCGTTGTCGCCGAGCAGGCCGAAGGCGACCACGGTCACGTCGATGTCACCGTCGGCGAACGCCTTCTCGACGACCTCGGTGTGCGTGTCGGGCTTGCGCGCGTCGAAGGGCAGCACGCTGACCGTCGCGCCCATTCCGCGCAGCCGCTCGGCGTTGGCGTCCAGCCGCTCGGACGGCCGGCCGGCCAGCACCACCCGCAGGTGGCCCGCGGCGGCGTACTTCTCCGCGATGGTCAGGCCGATCTCGGACGTCCCGCCGAGCAGCAGCAATGACTGCGGGTTGCCAACGGCGTTGATCACAGTGCCAGCCTCCGGCTCATGTCCGAGGCGAAGACGCCCTCGGGGTCAACGGAATTGCGGATCTTGCGCCATTCGTCAAGGCGCGGGTACATGGTCGCGAACGCCTCGGGCGTGGTCCGCGAGTCCTTCGCGGTGTACAGCCTGCCACCGAGGCCAAGGACCTGTTCGTCGAGTTCGTCGCAGAACCGGCCGAGCCCGCCCTTGATCGGGAAGTCCAGGCAGATCATCCAGCCGGGGTGCGGGTAGGACAGCGGCGCCCGGTTGCCCTCGCCCATCCGCTTGAACACGTTGAGGAAGGACACGTGCCCGGACGCGGCGACCTTGTGCAGGATGTCGCGCAGCCCGTCGTGCGCGTCGGGCGGGGTGCTGAACTGGTACTGCAGAAAGCCGTGCGAGCCGTAGGCCCGGTTCCACTCCCCGAACAGGTCCAGCGGGTGGTAGAACGCGGTCAGGTTCTGGATCACGCCGCGCTTTTCCTTCGGCGTCTTGCGGTAGTACAGCTCGCCGATGGCGCTGAAGCTGAGCTTGTTGGCCAGCCCGTTGGGAAAGAAGTCGGGCAGCGTGGCCAGTTTCGGGGCGTCGAACTTCAGCGGGTCGGCGCGCAGCTTGGCCGGCAGCTGGTCCAGCTTGGCCAGCGAGCCACGGCCGAACGCGGCCCGGCCGAGCTTGGGGCCGGGGGAGATCGCGTCGAACCAGGCCGAGGAGTACGTGTACCGGTCGTCGGAGCCGTCGCTGACCAGGGCCAGCGTCTCGTCCAGGTTCTCGGTGCGTTCCAGGTCGGCGATGAAGTACGCCGTCTCGGTCTTGGTCATCCGGATGGTCGCGCGCACGATCACGCCGGTCAGGCCGATCCCCGCGACGGTCGCCCAGAACAGGTCGGACTCCGGGCCGTCCGGGGTGAGCCGGTGGCACTCGCCGTCCGCGGTGACCAGGTCCATGGACACCACGTGGTTGCCGAAACTGCCGGCGCTGTGGTGGTTCTTGCCGTGGATGTCGTTGGCGATCGCGCCGCCGATGGTGACCTGCCGGGTGCCCGGCAGTACCGGCACCCACAGGCCGTGCGGCAGCGCAGCCTTCATCAGCTGGTCCAGGCTCACGCCCGCGTCCACGTCCACCAGTGCGCTGTCCGGGTCGATCGAGTGGATCCGGTGCAGGGCGGTCATGTCCAGCACCAGGCCACCGGCGTTCTGGGCCGGGTCACCGTAGGAACGGCCGAGTCCCCGTGCGATGATGCCGCGCTCACCGACGGAGCGGACCGCCTGGCTCACGTCCTCGGGCGTGGCGGGCGTCACCACCTCGGCGAGAGTGGCCGAGGTGCGGCCCCAACCGTGCAACGGTCGTAGCTTGCTGGTTGTGTGTTCCACCGGGCGGATGCTATCCGGTCGGCGACCGGCCCCGACAACGCGGCCAGGGCTGCGCTCGGCCGGCCCCGCGCCGGTTTCGGCCGGGCCGACGCCGCATTTACACTTGCCAGTACCCGAATGAGGATATGAGGACACCTTGGTGACCAGTTCAGACGCCGTGGTTGATCCCGTCGAACCGGCCGTGACCAGCAGTGACCCCGCCGGTCAGTTGGGCCTTGTCCACCAGATGGCCCGATTTGTGGTTATCGGCGTACTTGCCGCCGGTGTCGACTTCGGCAGCTATCAGCTCATCCTGCACTTCGGTGTGTGGTCGGCACTGGCGCGGGCGTGCAGCTTCATTCTCGGCACCACCACGGCCTACCTGCTCAACCGGCGGTTCACCTTCCGGGCGACCGGCGGCGGCGCGACCGTCGCCCGGTTCGTCGCGCTCTACGCGACCACCTTCTTCGTCACCGTCGGCGTGAACGCGCTCGCGCTGCACATCCTGTCCGGCTGGAAGTGGTCGGTGACGGTGTCCTGGGTGATCTCCCAGGGAACCGCGACGGTGATCAACTTCATCATGCTGCGGCTGGTCGTGTTCCGCGCCCCCGCCATCGCCCCGGTGTCACCGTCGGTGCGTGGCTGACAGTAGATTCTTAATCTTCTCCCAGATGATGATCGGCCACGAATCCCTATGCTCACCGCCATGTCTGTCACCGGTGACCTGGCTGAGGTGCGCGCTGCGCTGGACGGCACCGAGTTGACGACGACACAGACCACGACCCACCCCAACCGGGCCATCCTGACCGACCTGATCTCGGCCTATGCCCGCGCCGACGAGCCGCGCACGGTCGCCGTGGTCGGCAACGCGCCGATGCCGCCCAGCGCCGAGCGGGCCGCCGCCATCGACGGGGCCGACCTGGTCATCCGGATGACCAGCTTCGCGCTGGACGAGCCCGACGGCCCGGCCTGCCTCGGCCGGCGCACCGACGTGGTGGCCGTGCACCGGGGCGTGATCGCCAGCCCGTACACCTTCGCCGACCACACCGACCGGCTCTACCTGCTGGTCGAGCCCGGCCGGTTGCACTGGGAGACCGCGGAGCTGCCCTACTGGTGGCCGGCCGACCTCGGGCTGGTGCCGGTGTCCAACCGGGAGTTCACCGTGCCGCTGCTTGAGCTGCTGGGCATGGACCTCGACCAGGCGATGTGGCCGACCACCGGCACCCTGCTGGCCTACCTGGTGCGCGAACTGTTCCCGAACGCCCGGCTGCTGATGACCGGTATCTCCCTGATCGACAAGCCGGACCAGGTGGTGTTCGCACACGCCTGGGGCGACCCGGTGGGCGTCACCCCGGAACACCGCCTGCACGCCGAGTCCGCACAGCTCCGGGACTGGGTGAACGAGGGAAGGATCGAGATACTGCCATGAGTTTCCAGCGCTCCGGCCGGGACGCCGCACGCTCGCTCACCCGGATGTTCACCGACCCGGTGTGGAACCGGGTCGAGCGGATCGCCGCCAAGCATTCCGCGCTGGCCAGCGAGCGGGCCGACCGGCGGTTCGACGAGGTGTGGGGCCGGCTCGACGGCAGCGGCCGGGACATCGACCGGGCGCACGGCCGGCTCGACGAGGTCGCCGGCTGGCACACCGACCTGGCCACCGAGTTCCGCAACCTGCGCGACCGGGTGGGCAAGCTGGAGCACGAGCTGAGCCGGGTCGGCGCGCAGCTGGGCGCGCTGGACACCCGGGTGGCCAAGACCGAGCGCCCGGCCGTGGTCACCACCGACGGACCGCCGCCGGCCGAGGCGGTCGCCCTGCTCGACGAGATCCGCGCCGAGCACCAGCGGGTCCGTGCCCGGCTGGCCGCGGTGGCCAGCTACGAGGAGCGGATCGGCCGGCTGGAAACGCCGCAGGCGGCCCGGCCGGCCTGATCCACCTCGTGCGCCTGGCTCAGCGCTCCCGGGGCACACTGCCGTAGATCTGCCCCAGGCCGGGGTTGATGTCGACGTGGGCGGCGAGCACCTGACTGAAGTTGACCGCGATACCGGTCCCGTTGGCGGCGGTGATGGTCTCGATCTTCCCGCCGAGGATGAGGTCGGCCAGCCGCGGCCCGACGGCCTCGGCGGTGGCCACGCTGATCGAGACGACCAGCGGGTCGCCGCCGCTGGACAGATGCAGAACAAGGGCACGTCGTGGTTCACTCATGGCTCGACTGCACCAGGAGTGCGGTGACCAGGCAATCCGGGTTCACTCACGGCGCACGGGTTTCGCTGGACGCGTAACCCGTGGACCGCCGGTTCGGCGGAGGTGAACACGGCTGTGAAGACACGGTGAGAACATGGATCGGTGATTTCGGTTTCGGCAGAGTTTGACCCCCGACTGATCACCGCGGCGCTGGACTGTTTCCTCAGCTTCGGCGTACGCAAGACTTCGCTGACCGATGTGGCCGATCGGGCAGGGGTGTCCAGAGCGACCGCGTATCGGGTGTTCGGGGACAAGAACGGCCTGGTCAGGGCGGTGGCGGAAGCAGAGGTGGGTGCCTTCCTCGACCGGCTTGACCAGACCGTGCAGTGGGAGGCGCCGCTGTCGGAGGCGCTGCAGACGGCGATCACCTTCACCCTGGACTACCTGCGCGACCACGCGGTGCTCCAGCGGCTGATCGCGCGCGAGCCCGAGCAGCTCACCGACCTGGTGATGCCAAGACCCGGCGAGCCCTCCCTGATCCAGGTGTTGTTGCCGGCGGTGGTGGAGCGGTTCGTGCGCACCCACCACGAGGTGCTCCGGGTGCCGTTGGACCAGGCCGCGGAGTGGCTGGTCCGGATGGCGATCAGCATGCTGCTCAACCCGAGCACGACCCTCGCCGACCCGAGATCGGTGGCGGACCTGTTGATCGCCGGGCTGGTGGCTCAGGACGGCCAGACCGGCGAGATCACTTCCTGAGCCCCGCAAGCACCCCTGAGGGGCTGCCCAGGGGTGCGGTGGGGCGTTCCTAGCTCGGCTCCGGGTGGATCGTGCTGTTCCGGCGGACAGGGCCAGTGAGGGGCCACTGGCCCTTCACTTACGGAAGAACAACTCCCGCCGTCCCTGCCGGAGCAGCTTGAGCCAGTCGAGGAAGGCCTTGGGGTCCTTGCGGACGCCGAGGAAGTACAGGCCGAACCGGACCACCTCAAGGGCGCCGATCTTGCGCATGCCCGGCTGGGCGAGCAGGTAGCCGCGGTTGCGGTAGGTGTAGTACCGCTTGACCACGTCACCGGGGTCCTGCGCGTGGAACCGGCCGCCGAGCATCGGCTTGAACTCGTCGGAGCCGTCCGGGTGCAGGTAGGCGGCCTTGAGCGTGGTACCGAAGGGCAGCCCGGAGCGGCCCAGCCTGCGGTGCACCTCGACCTCGTCGCCGCGGAAGAACAGCCGGTAGTCCGGCACGCCCACCACGTCCAGGGTGGACGCCCGGAACAGCGCGCCGTTGAACAGCGAGGCGATGCCCGGCAGGAAGTCGCTGCCCAGCTCACCGGTGCTGCGCTTCCAGGTCAGCCCGCGGCGCAGCGGGAAGGCCAGCTTCTCCGGGGTGTTGATGTTCGTGACCACCGGGGAGATCTCGGCCAGCCCGCGCCGCCTGGCCTCCTCCAGCAGGGTGGCCAGCACGGTCTCGTCGGCCGGCCGGCCGTCGTCGTCGGCCAGCCAGACCCACTCCGCGCCCATCGCCAGCGCCTGCAACATGCCCAGCGCGAAGCCGCCGGCGCCGCCGAGGTTGCGGTGCGAGAGCAGGTAGGTGGTCGGCGCGGCGCACGCCGCGACCACGTCCTCGGCCGGGTCGTCGGCGCCGTTGTCGACCACGATGATGTGGTCGGGCTGCCGGGTCTGCGCGGCCAGCATCTTCAACGAGTCGGCCAGCAGTTCCCGCCGGTGCCGGGTGACCACGACGGCCACCACCGAGTTGGGCCCCAACGTCGCGTTGTCTGTCACGTTTCCTCGCTGCCGTTGGGAAGTACCGGGGTGGCGCCGATCCGCTCCAGCACTTCGGCCGGCAGGCTGTCGTAGGGGTCCTTGCCCTTGTAGCCGGTGATCACGTCGCGCAGCGAGCCCTGCATCTTGATCTCGCCCTCGTCCATCCAGATGGCCGAGTTGCACAGCTCGAAGAGCAGTTCGTCGGAGTGCGAGGCGAATACCAGCAGGCCGGCCCGGTTGGCCAGCGCGACCAGCCGGTCCCGGGCCTTGGTCATGAACGCCGAGTCGACCGCGCCGATGCCCTCGTCCAGCAGCAGGATCTCCGGGTCGATCGAGGTGACCACGCCCAGCGCCAGCCGCACCCGCATACCGGTGGAGTACGTGCGCAGCGGCATCTGCAGGTAGTCGCCGAGCTCGGTGAACTCGGCGATCTCGTCCACCCGCTGTTCCATCTGCTTGCGGGTCATCCCCAGGAACAGGCCCCGGATGATGATGTTCTCCAGGCCGGAGATCTCCGGGTCCATGCCGACACCCATGTCGAACACGGGCGCGATCTTGCCCTGGATGCGCGAGGACCCTCTGGTCGGCTCGTAGATGCCGGCCAGCAGGCGCAGCAGGGTGGACTTGCCGGCGCCGTTGTGGCCGACCAGACCGACCCGGTCGCCTTCCCGCAGCTCGATGTTGATGTCGTGCAGTGCCTCGATGATCGGCACCTTGGAGCCGGTGCCGATCTTTCCGCCGACCTTGCCGAGCACCTTCTTCTTCAACGACCGCGTTCGGGCGTCGAAGATCGGGAAGTCAACGTAGGCGTTCTTGACGTCGATGCCGACCATGTTCTGCTGCCTCACTCACACCCAGTAGGAAACGCGGGCCCGGTAGTTGCGCAGCGCCACCAGCGCCAGCGCCCACCCGACGATGGTGATACCTCCGACGACCAGCCAGCTGAGCGGGCTGATCGCCTGCCCGGTGAGCGGCGCCCGGACGATCTGCACGAAGTGGTAGAGCGGGTTGAGCTGGAACACGATCTCCGCGCCGGAGTGCTTGCCGTTGGCGAACAGGTCATCCGGCGACCAGATGATCGGTGTCAGGTAGAACGCCAGCTGGATCAGGCTGTTGATGACCTGCGGGATGTCCCGGTACCGGGTGGAGATGATGCCGAACAGCAGCGTCAGCCACAGCCCGTTCGCCGCCAGCAGCACGAAGCCCAGCACTGCCGAGATCGACCACAGCCCGATGCCCGGGTTCATGATGCCACCCGGATCAAGGGAGTACGGATGGTCCAGCGAGGTGAAGAAGATCGCCGTGATGATCAGGTAGATGGCGATGTTGTGCAGGAACATCAACACCTGGCGCCACACCGTGCGCAGCGCGTAGACCGTCAGCGGCGCCGGCAGGTGCTTGATCAGGCCCTCGTTGGAGATGAACGTGTCCATCCCCTCGACGATGCAGCCGTTGATGAAGCCCCAGACGATGAACCCGGTCGTGACGTAGGGCAGGAACAGCGGCAGCGGGTGCTTGAACAGCAGTCCGTACAGCAGACCGAGACCCAATGAGGTGACACCCATCGAAATGGTGATCCACAGTGGACCGATCACTGAGCGTCGATAACGCTGCTTGATGTCCTGCCAACCCAGATGGGCCCACAGCTGGCGGTGGGAGATCCCCTCGCGGAGGTCGCCAACGGCCCGCAGCATGCTGCGGGGCGGCGCGCTGGTGGCGTCGGCGGGGGTCATGGTTCGCTCAATCGTGCTCGTGGCCTGCACGACAAACGAGGGTACCCGGGACGGGTGAGCGACCTGATCGCCGGTAGCGACAGTTACCGGACAGTTGCCCTTTCCGGGACCCCCTGGGAACGATCATCACAGGTACTGGCCACTGCCCCGCATGTGCGGACCCTCGTGCGCGTCGCTCGCCCCGGGCGGCAGCGCCCGGCCGCGCATCTGCTCCAGTTGGGCGCGGGCGGCCATCTGCTGGGCGAACAGAGCGGTCTGGATACCGTGGAACAGGCCCTCCAGCCAGCCGACCAGCTGGGCCTGGGCGATCCGCAGTTCGGCGTCGGAGGGCGTGCTGTCCTCGGTGAAGGGCAGCGACAGTCGTTCCAGCTCGTCCCGCAACTCCGGCGCGAGCCCGTCCTCAAGCTCGGCGATGGAGCGCTGGTGGATCTCCCGCAAACGGTTGCGGCTCGCCTCGTCCAGCGGTGCCGCGCGGACCTCCTCAAGCAGCTGCTTGATCATGGTGCCGATCCGCATCACCTTGGCCGGCTGCTCGATCAGGTCGGTCACGTCCGAGCCGTCGGCACCGGCCGCGTCGGCACCGCCCAGGGCCGCGGTGCCCACCGGCGCGCCGTCCGGCCCGACCACCAGGACCTGCCGCCGGTGATCGGCGTCCGCTGCTTCGTTCGGGTCAGTCATCTCGTCGGTGCTCCCGGGTTGTTCACGTTCGACGGGCCGGTGGTCGGCCGCCGACACGCCGCTTCCAGCCCAGGTTAGTCACCACGTGTCCCCCGGGACCGTCGCGCTCCGCAACTTCCGTACGGTGTGCGCTATGGCCTTGGACGTCGCCCGTATTCGCGGGCTGTTCCCCGCGTTGGGCGACGGCTGGGTGCACCTCGACGCGCCGGCCGGTATGCAGATACCCGAACAGGTGGCCACGGCCGTGTCGATGGCGCTGCGGGCACCGGTGTCCGGGCCCGGTGGACCGTTTCCGGCGTCCCAGCGGGCTCAGGCCATCGTAGACGCCGCCCGCCGGTCGGTCGCCGATCTGGTCGGCGTCGACCCGGCCGGGGTGGTGCTCGGGCCGAGCACGGCGGTACTGCTCGACCGGGTGGCCGACGCGCTCGCGGCGAGCTGGCTGATCGCCGACGAGGTGGTGGTGACCCGGCTGGACCACCCGGCCAACATCGTGCCCTGGCAGCGGGCGGCGCAGCGCTGCGGCGGGGCCGCCCGGTGGGCCGAGGTGGACATCGAGACGTGCGAGCTGCCGGCCTGGCAGTTCGACGACCTGATCACCGAGCGGGCCAAGGTCGTCGCGATCACCGCGGCGTCGGGGGCCGTGGGCACCCGGCCGGACCTGGACCGGGTCGCCGAGGTGGCCCGCGAGGTGGGCGCGCTGCTGGTGGTGGACGCGTCCTCGGCGGCGCCGTTCCTGCCCATCGACATGGCCGCGCTGGGGGCGGACATCGCGGTGGTGTCGGCCAGCGCGTGGGGCGGCCCGCCGGTGGCCGCGGCGGTGTTCCGCGACCCGGCCCTGCTCGACCGGCTGCCGTCCTGCTCACTGGACCCGAACGCGAAGGGCCCGGAGCGCCTGGAGCTGGGCCCGCAACCGCACTCGCTGCTCGCCGGCCTGGTCGCCTCGATCGACTACCTGGCCGAGCTGGACGACGCGGCCGTCGGCCCGCGCCGGGAACGGCTGATCGCGTCCCTGGGGTCGATGAAGGCGTACCAGGCCGGGCTGCTGGCCAACCTGATGGCGGAGTTGCGGTCGCTGCCGCACGTGATGGTGATCGGCGACGCGATGCGCCGGGTCCCGGTGCTGGCGTTCGCGGTGGCCGGGATGAAGGCCGAGGAGGCGGTGGTGCTGTTGAGCAAGCAGGGCATCTGCGCGTTCGCCGACAACGGCCAGAACGGCGTGTTCGCGGCGCTGGGGGTGGGCGAGATCGGCGGCGCGGTCCGGATCGGGCTGGCGCACTACACCAACGTGGTCGAGGTGGACCGCCTGATCCGGGCCGTCGAAGAACTCCGCTGACACTCAGCCCAGCTTGAGCAGCACCTTGCCGAGCACCTCACTGGCTTCCATCGCTCGATGCGCCTCAGCGGCGTCGGAGCAGGGCAGCACCGAGTGCACCAGCGGTCGGACCGCTCCGGAGGCGATCAGCGGCCACAGCCCGTCCCGCACCGCGGCGACGATGCGCCCCTTGCCGTCCGGCCCGTCGACCGGCCGGGCCCGCAGCCCGGCGGAGGCGACGCTGGCCCGCTTGCCCATCAGCTTGCCGATGTTCAGCTCGGCCTTGACGCCGCCCTGCATGCCGATGACGGACAGCCGGCCGCCGGTGGCCAGCGCGTCGATGTTGCGGTCCAGGTAGGAGGCGCCCATGTTGTCGAGAACGACATCGGCGCCATGCCCGTCGGTGGCGGCGCGGAGCTGCTCGACGAAGTCCTGCTCCCGGTAGTTGATCAGGATGTCCGCGCCGAGCTGACGACACAGGTCAAGCTTCTCGGCGGAACCCGCGGTGGCCGCGACCGTCGCGCCCAGCGCCTTGCCGACCTGGATGGCGTGTGTGCCGATGCCCCCGGCACCGCCGTGCACGAGAAAGACGTCGCCGGCGCCCAGCCCGGCAACCATCACCACGTTGGACCAGACCGTGCAGGCCACCTCGGGCAACGCGGCCGCGTCGACGAGGCTGACCCCGGCCGGCACCGGGAGCACCTGAGCAGCCGGCACCACGACCCGCTCGGCATATCCGCCGCCGGCCAGCAGCGCACACACCTGGTCGCCGACCGCCCAGCCGGTGACCCCGGCGCCCAACTCGGCGACGGTCCCCGAACATTCCAGTCCAGGTACGTCGGAGGCCCCCGGCGGCGGCGGATAGAACCCCTGACGCTGCAACAGATCGGCGCGGTTGACGGCGGAGGCGGCGATGTCCAGCAGGACCTCGCCGGGGCCGGGGGTGGGGTCGGGCAGTTCGGTCCAGGTGAGCACGTCCGGACCGCCGGGTTCGCGGATGGTGATCGCATGCATGCCTGGCACGTTAGCCTGCGGGTCAGGGGTCTGGGCGTACCACCGAGGTGGCACGCCCAGACCCGATCAACGGTTCATGGCGGTCGTTGCCAGGCAAGGGCGGCGCGGAACTCTGCCGGGAACGCCGTGAGACGCGCCCGAGAACTCAGAGCTCAACGGCGTCGATGCGGTATGCCCTCGGATGCGTGTCAGAACGTCACCGGGGCATACGGCCGAGAACCTCACCCACGCTGCTCGCTCTTGTGGCGGAGTTTTCAGGCTCGGCCACGGGAACGCAGCCAGCAGCGCACCGCCGTGGGGAACTGTTCCGCATCGCACCACCTGACCCTTCCCGGCGAGCCGATCCGAGCGCGACGTGCGCCGCGTGACGCACCCCGGCCAACCAGCCGGCCGACCCTCCGAGCATGCACCCGTGTGGCCGGGGACACAACCCCGAATAGCCTAGTTGAACAGGCAATATCCCCGCCCGTGATCCAACATGGACGTTCGGTGACCGACGTACCGGTCACGTTGCCGGCCGCTGTCCGAACTGGTGCGACCGTGGGTGACACGTCGGTACTCCGGTGACCGCCGCCGGCCCCAGCCACTAGGCTGTGCCCCCAGGGAAGCGTGGCAGAGCGGCCGAATGCACTCGCCTTGAAAGCGAGAGACCGGAAACGGTCCGGGGGTTCAAATCCCTCCGCTTCCGCAAAGCCGAGAACCGGTCGGGCTCGGCGTTCGCTGACCGAACCGGTGGATGCCGTCTGGACAGCCATGCTCGCTGGGTCCAGCGCTGACGAGGTCGATACCGCTAACGCGTGTCGCGGCGGTGGCGACCTCTTGACGCGGTAGACACGTAGGCAGCGCCTGCCGCCAGCGAGCTGTACCCGCGCTACTGACCGGACCAGGTAGCGCGAATGTGGGAGGCGAGGAGACTTGGCTACGGACGACGCGCGCTTCTCGCGGGCGCTGCTCAGCATGGCGGATGCGGCCCGTGACCTGGGCATTGCGAGACAGACCTTCCACCGATGGGCCCGCGGCTATGAGCGTGGCGGCCCCCTGCTGCACGTTGACTTCGCAGAGCACCGACGCCAAGCAAGTGTTCCGTTCATCGCGCTAGCCGAGGCGTGGGTGCTTGAGGGACTGCGTCAAGCGGGTGTGCGTCCGCAGCGCATCCGGCCTGCGCTGGAGCAGCTTCAGCATCAGTTCGGCCGGGAATACGTGCTCGCCTCGCGTGAGCTTGCGACGGACGGAATCTCGGTGCTATGGGATTTCTCGCGTACCAAGGCCGGTGAGGGTCTTATCGAAGGCGGTACCGGGCAGGGCGTGATGCGGGAGATCGTGGCGGACTATCTCCAGTACGTCTCGTGGGGGCATGATGAATACCCGACGCAGCTGGAACTAAAGCCGTTCGAACCTGCGAAGGTTGTCATCGACCCATTTCGTTTCTCTGGGCAACCGGTTGTGGCCGGCAGCGGTGCAAAGGTAACCAACATTGCCGCGATGCTGAAAGCAGGTGAGAGTCCTGACGTCGTCGCGGAAGAACACGGGGTCGGAATCGAAGCAGTTCGAGCCGCCGCCCGCGTCCTCCTGGGCCGAGCCGCTTGAGTTCTATCTGGACGAGAACGCCGTGACACGCACGGTCCGCCGATTGCTTACCAACCTTGGGTATCAGGTACGTACTCCGGCCGAAGTTTTCGGCACAAGGGCGGCAGCGCTCGGCGCTCTTGACGAAGACTGGCTGGCGAAGGTAGCGCATACAGGATGGGTCGTCCTTAACCGTGACGCAAAGATCATGGAACGTCCGAATGAGCTCGCGGCCTATCGCGCTGCCAAGATTCACATGTTCTATCTGCCTGGCGAAGCCACAAGTGCGACACTTCACCGGCTGCTGGAACAGTACCTTCGTGACATAATTACGTGCGCGACCGGTCGACGGCCGCAAGTTTGGCGAATTACCCCAGCTGGCGTCGTTTCATTTAGGCGTTGAACTTCGCTCGAAATCGCCTCGTGTGGTCTCGTAAATGCAGTGTACTGAATGATCTGCCAACAACTCGACCAAGTCGTCGGCCGGCCGAACCGGCAACAGCACGCCAAGGCTCCGATGCTCTACATACCGCGCGTAATCGAGCACCTGGCCCAACGCGAGGCGGACGTGCTCCCGACTCGCCGACCCCTTCGCTTCCACCAATTCACCTTCGGTCTGGTCGAAAAGATCGCTGTACAGCGCCCGCGCCTGACCAGGCAACCGGATCTCGTTCCGGACCACCGTGTGCCCTTGTCCGGCCAGCCAACTCCCATACCTCGTCACGCAGGCCGCCTCCCGGCGCTCGGCGTTCGTTTGGCCGGTGGCAGGGTTCGCGGTGAACGTCTCGGTCAGGTGAGCTTCCAACGGCACAGTGCGATGACTCACGACAGGCGCCTTCGGAGGCGCAGCGGGTGCTCCGTCCAGCGGCCAGAGCTTAAAAACCAGAACGCTGCGCATCTCGAGCTTTGTGTCGGGTGCATCCTCCCGGCAATAGGCTTGCTCCGCATCGAGTCGGAACGCGCCGACGTAGCGAACAATGCTGCGTCGGACCTCCTCAAAGAGCCGCAACGTCCGGTCTGATCGCAGGACGGTCTTATTGCCACGGACGAGTTGTTGGTCACCGACGCGGCCCTCACCGGTGTAGTGATACGACCCGTCTGATTGCGGGCCGTCGTAGTTGTAGCCGTACTGCTTGCCGGTCGACCCGGTGAACAGGAAAACGCTGGCCGCCTTGGGCGCAGACGAGATCCCGCCCTGCTCCTGGCCCGCGTATTTCTCGTGGATGTCGTGTCGGCGCAGCTCAGCGCCCACCTCGATATCCCACGGACGCGGGAACTGGATGTCCACGTTCGCGGGCCCGCTGGCGCTGTCGTTCGTCGGCATCCACGTATTGCACTACAACATCGATGTGCGTGTCCCGGCTGGGCGGTCAACGCGGTGATGGCAATCCCATCCACCAGCTGGCCAGCGACTCTTCTGCCACGATCAACCGCATGACCGCTCTCGATCTCACCCCCGATCAGCTCCTCACCACCACCCGCTCCGTCCGCAAGCGCCTGGACCTCCAGCGCCCCGTCCCGCTCGACCTGATCCGCGAGTGCCTGGAAATCGCCCTGCAGGCGCCCAGCGGCAGCAACACCCAGACGTGGCAGTGGATCGTGGTGACCGACGCCGAGCAGCGCGCCGCGCTCGGTGAGCTGTACCGGCGGGCGGTGGAGGGCTACCTCGCCTCGCCGCACGCGGCCGGCAAGCTGTTCGCCGACGACCCCGACCGCGGTCCGGTGCAGCAGCGGATCGGCGGCAGCGTCGCCTACCTCGGCGAGCACATGGGCGACGCGCCCGTGCTGTTGGTCCCGTGCATCCAGGCGAGCAGCCTGCCGGCCGGCAACCAGAGCGGCCTCTGGGGCTCGATCCTGCCCGCCGTCTGGAGCTACATGCTCGCCGCCCGCGCTCGCGGCCTCGGTACCGCGTGGACGACCCTGCATCTCACCTTCGAGAAGGAGGCCAACGAGATTCTCGGGCTGCCCGCCGACATCCACCAGGCCGCGCTCATCCCGACCGCCTACAGCATCGGCACCGACTTCAAGCCGGCCCATCGCCAGCCGCTGGACGACGTGCTGCACCTCGACCGCTGGTGACCAGCGCCGATCCGAGGCAACCAGCCGGCCGCCCGCGCGTCGACCTCTGTAGGGATGGAGGACGCCGATGTACAGCAGCACGCTCGACCACCGGCCCGCGGACCGGCCACCTGAGCACGAGTATCCGCCCGTCGGTTGGCTGCTCGCCGGCGCGTTGACCGCCGCGTTCGGCGTGGGCGGGCTCTACCTGCTCTTCGTGCGCGACCCGCTCGGCCGGCGGGTCGACACCGCCGCGATGGACGCGGTGATGGACCGCTCCGCCGGCCTGGGCGCCCGCGCCGACCAGATCCTGGCCACGGTCAGCATCAGCACCGTCTGCGTCGGCACCGTGCTCGCCGTGCTGGTCGCGGTGCTACGCCGGCGACCGCTCGCGGCGGCGCTCGCGGTCGGCACGGTGCTCGCCGCCAACGTGCTCGCCGAACTGCTCAAGCTCGCCCTGATCCGACCGGTCGGCAGCAACTCGCTGCCCAGCGGGCACGTCACCGCGGTCGCCTCGGTGTTCGCCGCGCTGCTGCTGGTGGTCGCGCCGGGCTGGCGGCCGCTGGTCTGGTTGGCCGGGATCGCCGGCGTCGGCGCGGTCGCGGTGTCCGTCGTGGTGGCCGGCTGGCACCGGCCGAGTGACGTGCTGGCCGCGCTGCTGCTGGTCGCCGGCATCGCCGCGCTGGCCGCCGCGGTGGGCCGCCGGTTCGCCGGCCGTGCGGGTGAATCGCCGGGTAACGCCTGGTCCGGGCGGTCTGATCAGCAGGGACTATTCTCGACGCGCTGACCAACGGAGGCGCGCGTGCCGGACGAACCAACCGGAACCACCGGGGAACCCGAGAGCAACGGCAGCGCGCGGTCCGGCGCCGAAGCCGCGGTGATCACCGCGACCAGGGCGGCCGGCTGGCTGGCCAGGACGAGCTGGCGGGTCACCCGCAGCCTGCCCGGCGGCGAACTGGCCGAGCGGCAACTGGTCCGGCTGGAACGCGCGGTTGTCGGCGAGGTGCGCCGCCGGATCGAGACGACCGACACCACCCCTGGCTTCGCCTGGCGGTCGCTGGGCCCCGGCGCCCTTGACCCGTCGGTGGACCGCGCCCAACTCGGCGACCACGAACTGGTCACCCTGATCCGCCCGCTCAACGGGCAGACCGAACCGCTGCGCGCCGGCATGGCCGAACTGCTCAACCGGTCCACCAACGCCGACCCGCGACGCAACCGCGAGTACCTCTACGCGACCATCCTGCGCCAGCTCGTGCCCGACGAGGCACGCATCCTGGCCGCGCTGGTCGACGGCGCGCCCCGGGTCTGCGTCGACGTGGTCGCCCGCGGTCCGCTCGGCGGCAGTGGCCGCACCGTGCTGGCCAACGCGTCGACCGTCGGCAAGGACGCCGGCGTCGCCGTCGCCGAGTACGTGCCCACCTACCTGACTCGGCTCTACCGGCTGGGCCTGGTGGACCTCGGCGACGAGGACACCGACCTCGCCGAGCGCTACGACATCCTGCTGACCGACCAGCTCGTCCGGGCGGCCGAACGATCCGCCCGGCACGGCCGGTTCGGTGGTGTGCGGGTGGTCCGCAAGACGGTGGTCATCTCCGCGCTGGGCCTCGGTTTCTGGTCCGAATGCGACCCGACCTCCCGGCAGAACAACTGAAGCCGACCGATCAGAGCGGGAAAGCCTTGGCCGCGGCCAGGAACGCGTCGTTCTCCGCCGGCTCACCGACGGTCACCCGCGCCCCGGACCCGACGAACGCCCGGACGATCACCTTGTGGTCCATGCAGTGCTCGTTGAACTCGGCGGTCCGCTCGCCCAGCGGCAGCCAGACGAAGTTCGCCTGCGTCTCGGGCACCTCGTAACCGGCCGCGATCAGCTCGCCGCGCACCCGGCCGCGCTCGGCCACCACACCCCGGCAGCGCGTCATCAGCTCGTCCTCGGCGTCCAGCGACGCGATCGCGGCCACCTGGCCCAGCGCGTTCACCGCGAAGGGCACCGACACCTTGCGCACCGCGTCGATCACCGGCGTGCTGGCCACGCAGTAGCCGACGCGCAGCCCGGCCAGGCCGTAGGCCTTGGAGAAGGTGCGCAGCACCGCCACGTTCGGCCGGCCGTCGGCCCAGGCCTGCTTGGCCACCTCGATGCCGTCGGGCACGTCGGGGTCGTCCACGAACTCCCGGTACGCCTCGTCGATCACCAGCAGCACGTCCTCGGGCACCGACTCCACCAGCCGGCGCAGCTCCGCGGTGCGCAGCGGCGCGCCGGTCGGATTGTTGGGCGTGCAGGCGAACAGCAGCCGGGTCCGCGGGGTGATCGCGGCGAGCATGGCGTCGAGGTCCAGCCGGTGGTCGGCGGTCAGCGGCACCGCGACCGGCTTCGCGCCGACAACCTGGGTGATGATCGGGTAGGCCTCGAACGAGCGCCAGCCGAACACCACCTCATGCTCCGGGGTGCATGTGACCTGTGCCACCTGCTGGCAGAGCGCCACCGAGCCGCAGCCGACCGCGATCTGGTCCTCGGCGACGTCGAACCGCTGGCTCAGCCGGCCGATCAGCGCGGCCACCCCGTTGTCCGGGTACCGGTGCACGTCGGCCGCGGCCTCGCTGATCGCCGCACGCACGCTGGGCAGCGGACCTGCGGAGACTTCGTTGCTGGCCAGTTTGATGGCGCCCTGCACGGTGCGGCCGGCCACATAGCTGGGCACCGCCTCAAGATCGGCGCGAATCCGCGGGCCCATCCTCAACTCCTGTCGCCGACATCACGTTTGATCTCGTCCGATCGGGTTACGAGACTGACACAAACCTATCAACGACCTGCGACAGCACTGCGCCGATCGGCGGTAGTTCCCAGGCTCACGTTGACGGGTGTTCACCTCCACGTGATTGGCTGGACCCATGACCGAGATAAGGACTGAGACCATCGCGCTGACCGACGGTCGCAGTCTCCGGCTCACCGTGGCCGGGCCCGAACCAGCGGTGCGCGGCGGCCTCATCGTGCTGCACGAGGCGCGCGGCGTCACCGACGCGGTGCGCGGACTGGTCGGCAGTCTGGCCGCCGAAGGCTGGTTGGCCGTGGCGCCGCACCTCTACCGCACCGACGACGCGGACGAGTTCGACGGCCCCGAGGTCGACCAGCAGATCAGCCGACTGTCCGGCGACAAGGTGCTCGCCGACACCGACGCGACCGCCGTCTGGCTGGCCCAGCGGGGCGTGCCCGCCGACCGGCTCGGCGTGATCGGCTTCGACATCGGAGGTGCGGTCGCGCTCGTCGTGGCCAGCAGCAGAACGGTCGGCGCCGCGGTCAGCGTCGCCGGCGGTGGCATCCTGGAGCCCATCTCCGACGGCCTGCCTGCCCTGGTGGACGTGGCCCGCGAACTGGCCTGCCCGTGGCTGGGCCTCTACGGCGACCGGGACGAGCAGATCCCGGTGGAGCAGGTGGAAAAGCTGCGCGACGCGGCCGCCCAGGCCGAGGTGGCCACCGAGGTGGTCCGGTTCGCCGAGGCGAGCAACCGGTTCGACACCGACCCGTCGGCCTCGGCCGAAGCCTGGCAGCGCACGCTCAACTGGTTCGACCTGCACCTGCGCTGAGCCCGCGCGCTCACGGACAGTTATTCACCCACCCGGGTAGGCAACGCCTGCCCGGGTGGTGCGTCGGCGCTGGTGGTCTCCTGTTCGGATCGTCGATCAGCTAGGAATGACGTCATGACGGAAGAGGGTGCACCAGTGACCGATGCGCGCGCCGACGATGGTGGTTCGACCGTCCCCGAGCTGCTGTGGCAGCCCGATCCCGACCGGCTGGCCGAGACCAGGATCGCGGTCTTCCGCGACTGGCTGCGCGCCAACCGGGACGTGGACCTGGCCGACTACCCGGCGCTGTGGGACTGGTCGGTGCGCGACCTGAGCGGGTTCTGGAGCGCGGTGGCCGAGTTCTTCGGCGTCCGCTTCCACCAGCAGGCCGAGCAGGTGCTCGTCGAGCCGGTCATGCCCGGCGCGCGCTGGTTCCCCGGCGCCACCCTCAACTACGCGGAGCAGTCGCTGCTGCCCAACAGGGGGAGCAGCGACAAGGCGGACGACGACCCGGCGGTGGTGTTCCGCCGCGAGGACGGCCTGACCGAGCGCTACAGCTACGGCGACCTGCGCGCCGAGGTGGCCGCCGCGCGCGCCGGCCTTGCCGCCCTCGGTGTCGGCCGCGGCGACCGGGTGGCCGCGCTCGTGCCCAACTCGCCGGACACGCTGATCGCCTTCCTGGCCACCGCGAGCCTCGGCGCGATCTGGTCGTCCTGTTCACCGGACTTCGGCGTGCGCGCGGTGTTCGACCGGTTCACCCAGATCGAGCCGACCGTGCTGATCGCAGTGGACGGCTACTGCTACAACGGCCGCCGCTTCGACATCCGGCCGACCGTGGAGCGGCTGCGCGCCGAGGTTCCCGGCCTGCGCGCCACCGTCCTCGTCGACTACCTCGGCGAGGACAAGAAGCTGACGCCGGACGGCCTGGTCCCGGTGGTGGACTGGCGTTCGCTGCTGGCCGAGCACGCCGGCGCGGCGCTGGCGTTCGAGCCGGTCGACTTCGACCATCCACTGTGGATTCTGTACTCCTCGGGCACCACCGGGCTGCCCAAGGGCATCGTGCAGGGGCACGGCGGAATCGTCCTGGAACACCTCAAAGCCCTTGGCCTGCACGGTGATCTGGGTCCGGGGGAGACGTTCTTCTGGTTCACCACGACCGGCTGGATGATGTGGAACTTCCTCGTCTCCGGCCTGCTGGTGGGGGCGAAGATCGTGCTGTTCGACGGTAACCCGGGCTTCCCCGACCTGGCCGCACTGTGGCGGCTGGCCGCCGAGGAGTCGATCACCTACTTCGGCACGTCCGCCCCGTTCGTGCAGTCCTGCCTGAAGGCCGGCCTGCGTCCGGCCGACGAACTGGACCTCGGTGCGCTGCGCACGATCGGCTCGACCGGTTCGCCGCTGTCGCCGGAGGGCTTCCGCTGGCTGGGCGACGCGATCGGCGGCCACATCCAGATCTGCAGCGTGTCCGGCGGCACCGACCTGTGCACCGCGTTCGTCGGCTCCGCCCCGGACGTGCCGGTGTGGCTGGGCGAGCTGTCCTGCCGCGGGCTGGGCGCCGCGGTGGCCGCCTTCGACGAGGAGGGCCGGCCGGTGGTCAACGAGGTCGGCGAACTCGTGGTCACCCAACCGATGCCGTCCATGCCGGTGTACTTCTGGGGCGACGACGCCGAGGGCTCCCGGCTGCGCGAGGCGTACTTCGAGATGTATCCCGGGGTGTGGCGGCACGGCGACTGGATCACCATCACCGACCGGGGTTCCGCGGTGATCCACGGCCGCAGCGACTCCACCCTGAACCGGGGTGGGGTGCGGATGGGCACCGCCGAGTTCTACCGAGTGGTCGAGGGCTTCGCCGAGATCGCCGACTCCCTGGTGATCGACACGTCGGGTGTCGGCAACACCGACGGTGAGCTGCTGTGCTTCGTGGTGCTCGCCCCGGGCGTCGACCTGGCCGAGGTGGAGCCGAAACTGCGCGCCGCGCTGCGCAAGGAGCTGTCCCCGCGGCACGTGCCCAACCGGTTCCTGCTGATCGACGCGGTGCCCCGCACGCTCAACGGCAAGAAGTGCGAGGTGCCGGTGAAGAAGATCCTCGCCGGCACACCGGTCGACCGGGCGATCAGCCGGGACGCACTGCGCGAACCGGACTCGCTGCGCCCGTTCGTCGAACTCGCCGGTGAGCGGCCTGCGGGCGACCTCACCCGGCAGGGCACCATACAGGGCGGATAACCGGATTTCGTGCTTAGCTCGGGGGAGATTGTCGACCGTGCGGTTGATCGGTGTGACCTGTCGATGACGACAAGTGCTTCGGACGGGCGCCAGCGGCTCAGCTGGCCGTCGCAGGGCGAGACCGTGGTCCGGGTCATCGCCTGGTCCACCAGGCTCGTCGGCCTGATCACGTTGCTGTCGGTGGTGTTCCCGCCGGCGCGGCGCCGGCTGCGCGACCCGGTGGCCGGCTGGCTGGACCTGTCCGTGCAGGCCACGGTGACTACCGTCGTGGTCGCGGTGGGCGCCGGGATCGGCCTGTTGCTACTGTCCAACGGCCTGCGCCGGCACAAGCGCCGGGCCTGGCAGATCGCGCTGGCAGCCAGCGGCACGATCGCCGTACTGCACTTCGTGGCCCACCGCGGCCTGGTCGCCGGCTGCACCGCGGCGGTCCTGGTCGTGGTGCTGGTGGTGCACCGGGAGAAGTTCGTCGCCCAGCCGGACCCGTCGATGGGCCGCTGGCCCGCGCTGCTGGTGTTCCTACAGCTATTGGTGTTGGGCGCCGGCCTGAACTTCCTGATCCTGCTGGTCAACGGCCGGATGCTGGTCAACCACCCGTCGACCGGTGAGCGTCTGGCACACGCGTTGCTCACCCTGGTGGGCGTGTCGGGCCCGGTCCAGTTCCGCGTCGAGATGCTCAACGACCTGACCGCGGCCATCGGCCTGGCCGCCAGCATCGGCGCCTTCCTGCTCGGCGGCTACTTCCTGCTGCGTTCGGCGGAGCCAAGACCGTCCCTGGAGCCCGAGGACGAGACCCGCATCCGCGGTCTGCTCGACACCCACGGCCGGACGGACTCGCTGGGCTACTTCGCCCTCCGCCGCGACAAGTCAGCGGTGTTCTCCAGCAGCGGCAAATCAGCCGTGGCCTACCGAGTCCTGGCCGGCGTGGCCCTGTCCTCCGGTGACCCCCTCGGCGACGTGGAGGCGTGGCCCGGCGCGGTGGAGGAGTTCCTCGGCCGCTGTCTGCGACACGGCTGGGTACCCGCGGTCCTCGGCTGCTCGGAGCGCGCCGCCACGGTGTGGTCCCGCTACGGCCTGACGGTGCTGGAACTGGGCGACGAGGCCGTGGTCGACGCGGCCACGTTCACCCTGGACGGCCGGTCGATGCGCGGCGTGCGGCAGGCCGTGGCCAGGGTCCGCCGGTCGGGTTACGAGGTCCGGGTTCGTCGGGCGAGCGACCTGACCGACCAGGGCCGCGCGGAACTGGCGGCCCGAGCAGACAGCTGGCGAGGGACGGAAACCGAACGTGGCTTCTCGATGGCGCTGTCCCGCCTGGCCGACGCCGCCGACCCGGCATGCGTGCTGGTGACCGCGGAGCAGGACGGCGTGGCGCGTGGACTGCTCCAGTTCGTCCCCTGGGGCCCGGACGGGCTGTCCCTGGACCTGATGAGGCGGGACCGGGACGCGCCCGACAACGGCCTCAACGAGTTCATGATCTGCGAACTGATGGCTGCCTGCCCGGCACTGGGCGTCCGCCACGTCTCGCTCAACTTCGCCATGTTCCGAGCGGCGCTGGAACGAGGCGAACGCATCGGCGCCGGCCCGGTGGCACGGCTGTGGGCCAAGGCCCTGCGGCTGGGTTCGCGGTGGTGGCAGATCGAGACCCTGTACCGCTTCAACGCCAAGTTCCAGCCGACGTGGGTGCCCAGGTACCTGGTCTTCCCGATGGTTCGCGACCTACCGAGGATCATCCTGGCCGCGATGGAGGCCGAGGGCTTCGGCGGCCGCCCGCCCGCGCTGCTCCGGATGCTCCGCCGCAGCCAGCCCGTGGTCGCATCGCCGCAGGTCGCAGCTAGTTGATCAGCGGGCGGGGGGCCGTTTTGCTCTGTCCCCAGGGTGCTGTGTAGTCTATCTGACGAGTGGAAATGGTCCTGGGAGGCTTCGCCTAGTCTGGTCTATGGCGCCGCACTGCTAATGCGGTTGGGGGCACAACCCCCTCCCGGGTTCAAATCCCGGAGCCTCCGCAACGCTCCGCCTCGGCTGAGCGACAACTGAACAAGCGCCCGTAGCTCAACGGATAGAGCATCTGACTACGGATCAGAAGGTTGGGAGTTCGAATCTCTCCGGGCGCACCAGAAAATGTGCTCTGACCTGCGAGTATGCCGATACGGGTATTTGTAACGCGTTCTATGGGTGATCCGTCGGTGCTCGACTGTTGCCGCGTGTGTGTGGGCCAGGGGTGATCCGTCGGCAGTGGGCGACGTCGATCCCCGACGGTGCAAGTGAGCGCGCTGTTGACGGAAGCTCTTTGCTACCAACGAATGTTGGTCTGGACAACCAGTTGCTCGCTGCCGACTTGGGTGATCTGGTCGGTCCGTCTGGTGGTGGCAACCTGTCGGGGATCTGATGCCCGATCAGATGGTATGCCCGTCCGGGGAGCGTGCACGGCGGTCGTGACCTGCGGTTTTCGTGGCCGCTCGTCACCGAGCACCGGGTCTCTGTGATCGCGCTGACTCCTCGGTTGGCACCCTCGCCAATTGAACCGACACCGGCTGACTCCCTGGGTTTCCCGGATTTCCGGCACGGCCGTGGGCCGACTCCTGGCCCACACCGTGCAGAAACCACCAGCCGCAACGCTGGCCGTCGAACACGTCGAGGAGACCGAGCATCGCGTGTTGCGACAGTCGACAAAAGCCTGCATGGACCGAACGGCCCGGCACATTTCACCGAGTTGCCGGATGCGAGGCCTCCTCGCGTCATGCGACTGTCAGAGGTCGGCCAAACCCTGGGGGTGTGATGTCGTCAACTGCTGAGCCGTCCGAGCACGCCAGCAACGAACGGGTAGTTGGTCGGGCAGAGGCGCACAGGTGGGCCACCGAAGAGGTGCACAGGCTCTCCAATGTGGTCGGTTCAGCCGAAGACGTCCTGAGCCGGTACCGCAGCGAGGTCCGACGTGCGCGAGTCAAGCAGAAGAAAGCACGCATCGAATCTCGACTTGCGGACTTGTCGGTGCAGGAATTAGCGCGCCGCGGAAACAAAATCAGGTGGCGAGCACTGACCGAAAACGGTATCCGGACCGCGGGAGACGTGCTGGAGCAGGGATACGAAGCGTTACGAACAATCAACGGGATCGGCGAAAACTCCGCTTCACAGTTGATCTCACTTGCCCGCCAAGCGGCTCAAGTCCAGCCATCGGACCTACGTCCACCGAAGGATACTCAAAAATGGATTGCGGCTGACGTAGATCTTGCACGAGCAGTCCAGATGTTCGCCTCGGTCGCCCAATTAGTCGGATCGCCACATTTAGCGGGCTTGCAACAACTCATCGTGGCTCTGAGGTTTCTCAAACATGCTACTAACTGGCTACGCTGGATGTTCAGCGGCAGCACGAAGAAGTCGGACGCCCGAACTCAGTATGGCAATCTCCGATCGGAATCCGGATCGACACGGACTCGCCGTGCGCTTGATCAGATAACACAGGGAATCTTGCAGGCACGGCAGCTCTCTGACCGGCCGGAATCGCGAGAGACAGTCATCGCAGGGTGGAGCAAATCAATTGCTGAGATGTATGCCCTGTTGGAACGTTTCGTCGCCGCCGACGGCGATCCGCAAGAAGCTGCGGCGATCAGTCATGGCTTGGTACCGCTAGGGCTGTCGTTCACCCTCCGAAATCGCATTGATGGCTTGGACCTCGACAAGGGCCTGGTCGCTAGGAACCTACGAGGCTACCAGGAATTCGGAGCCAAATTCGCGCTTGCCGTCGGCCAAGGGCTGTTGGGTGGCGACATGGGACTCGGTAAGACCATTGAGGCGCTCGCCGCAATCGCTCACACGATCACAAGAGAGCGGCAGAACCATCACGTTGTCATCTGTCCGGCGGCACTGATCGACAACTGGCTGCGCGAAATCAAGGAGACACTTCCCAGGGTCAATGGATGGGCATTTCGCAACGAAGACCGCCAAACGGCCATAGCGAGCTGGCGCACAGAAGGCGGGATTTTACTAACTTCCTACGAACAATCTAGACACCTTCTTAATAATAATCTTCCTCATATTGGATTTGTCGTTGCAGATGAGGCGCACTACGCAAAGAACAGCTCGGCAAAGCGAACCCAGGTGACCAAGGAACTGGTCAAACTCGCGGATCGGGCGCTGCTCATGGGCGGAACCCTGCTAGAGAACCGCGCCGAGGAACTCATTTCGCTCGCTGGTGTGGTCGATCCCATCCAGGAACGACGGATGCGCGACAGGTTCGGCGATGGCCGAGATGCCCACTATGAGCCCGACGAGTTCCGACGGCGACTGGGCGAGTTCTATCTTCGACGCAATCAGGATGAGGTACTCACAGAACTCCCAGAGATTATGCGCACCGATGAACCGATCACTGTAGGCGAACCAGAGCGCCTCGCCTACAAAGAAGCAATATCGAAGAGAAACCTCGCGCGCGCGAGGGTTGCACTCTCGGCCGGCAACGATGTCGACTCGCAGAAGATGGCGGCCCTCAGCGAGATCGTCGAGGACTGTCGTACCGAAGGCCGGAAGGTACTGATATTCACCGAGTTTCGTCCAGTGCTGGACACGGTGGTGGAACTGATCGACGGAGGTTGTCTGGTAATTCACGGCGACGTCCCTCAGTCGAAGCGGCCAGCGATTACAGAGACGTTCCAGGAAAGCCACGGGTTTGCTGCATTGGCCATGCAGATCAGGGTCGGTGGTATCGGGCTGAATCTTCAAGCCGCGTCTGTTGTGGTGCTGGTCGAGCCACAATACAAACCCAGCACAGAATGGCAGGCCATCGCCAGG
>DATATV010000013.1:0-58315 GCA_036268615.1 Pseudonocardiaceae bacterium | reverse complement strand
GAGGGGCGAACTCGCCACTATCTGGGTCGTTGTTACGAACGGCGGGTGATCTTGTTACCCAGCCACACCAGCGGGTCGTACTTGCGGTCGACGACGCGCTCCTTCATCGGGATCAGCGCGTTGTCGGTGATGTGGATGCCTTCCGGGCACACGTCGGTGCAGCACTTGGTGATGTTGCACATCCCGAGGCCGTGCTGCTCCTGGGCGGCGGGCACCCGGTCCTCGACATCCAGCGGGTGCATCTCCAACTCGGCGATCCGCATCAGGTAGCGCGGGCCGGCGAAGGACTCCTTGTTGTCCTCGTGGTCACGCATGACGTGGCAGGTGTTGTTGCACAGGAAGCACTCGATGCACTTGCGGAACTCCTGCGAGCGCGACACGTCCTGCTGGCTCATCCGGTAGTCGCCGGGCTTGAGGTCGGCCGGCGGCGTGAAGGACGGGATCTCCCGCGCCTTCTGGTAGTTGAACGACACGTCGGTGACCAGGTCGCGGATCACCGGGAAGGTGCGCATCGGGGTGACCGTGACGACCTCCTCCTCGGTGAAGACCGACATCCGGGTCATACACATCAGCCGCGGCCGGCCGTTGACCTCAGCCGAGCACGAGCCGCACTTGCCCGCCTTGCAGTTCCACCGCACGGCGAGATCCGGGGACTGGGTGGCCTGTAGCCGGTGAATGATGTCCAGGATCACCTCGCCCTCGTTCACCTCCACCGTGTAGTCGTGCAGCTCGCCCTTGTCGGCGTCACCGCGCCAGACCCGGAAGTGCCCTTGGTAGCTCACGTCAGCCCTTCCCGTCCGTCGACTTCGCCCGGTGCTCGGCCAGTTCGCCGAGGGTGAAGTACTTCTCCAGCTCGCCGTACTCGAACAAGTCCAGCAGATCCGACCGCAGCGGAATCTGGTCCTGGTGGGTCAGCCGCACCCCGTCACCCTCGGCGGTGCAGACCAGCAGCTGCTTGCGCCAGTCGGCCTCCATCCGGGGATGGTCCTCTCGGGTGTGGCCGCCGCGGCTCTCGGTGCGCTCCAGTGCGGCCTTCGCGACGCACTCGCTGACCAGCAACATGTTGCGCAGGTCGATGGCGAGGTGCCAGCCCGGGTTGAACTGGCGGTGGCCCTCCACGACGACCTTGGCCGCGCGCTGCTTGAGCTCCGAGAGACGCTGGACCGCGCTGGCCACCTCGGCCTCGCGGCGGATGATGCCGACCAGGTCGTTCATCATCTGCTGCAGATCGTGGTGCACCGTATAGGGATTCTCCGAGGCGTCGGTGCTGTCGGCGCCGTCGAACGGGGTCACCGCAGCCTTCGCGGCCTCGTCCACATCGGACTCCGACGGGACCGGCCGCTCGGTCAGGCCGTGCACGTACGCCGATGCGCCCGCACCCGCCCGCCGGCCGAACACCAGCAGGTCGGACAGGGAGTTGCCGCCGAGCCGGTTGGAGCCGTGCATGCCACCGGCGACCTCACCGGCGGCGAACAGGCCGGGCACGCCGACCGCGGCCGCGGAGTCCGGCTCGACCTCGATGCCGCCCATCACGTAGTGACAGGTCGGACCGACCTCCATCGGCTCACTGGTGATGTCCACGTCGGCCAGTTCCTTGAACTGGTGGTACATCGAGGGCAGCCGGCGGGTGATCTCCTCGGCCGGCAGCCGGCTGGAGATGTCCAGGAAGACGCCGCCGTGCGGCGAACCGCGGCCCGCCTTGACCTCCGAGTTGATCGCCCGGGCGACCTCGTCACGCGGCAACAGGTCGGGGGTGCGGCGGTTGTTCTCCTGGTCGGTGTACCAGCGGTCCGCCTCCTCCTCGTTGTCCGCGTACTGGTCCTTGAAGACCTCGGGGATGTAGTCGAACATGAACCGCTTGCCCTCGGAGTTGCGCAGCACGCCACCGTCGCCGCGCACGCCCTCGGTGACCAGGATGCCCTTCACGCTGGGCGGCCAGACCATGCCGGTCGGGTGGAACTGGACGAACTCCATGTTGATCAGCCGACCGCCGGCCCGCAGCGCGAGCGCGTGCCCGTCGCCGGTGTACTCCCAGGAGTTGGAGGTCACCTTGAAGGACTTGCCGATGCCACCGGTGGCCAGGACCACGGCCGGCGCCTCGAACAGGGTGAACCGGCCGCTCTCCCGCCAGTAGGCGAACACACCGCTGATCCGGCCGTCGTCGTCGGTGAGCAGTTCGGTGACCGTGCACTCGGCGTAGACCTTGAGGTTGGCCTCGTAGTCGCCGGTCTCCTTGAAGTCTTCCTGTTGCAGCGACACGATCTTCTGCTGCATCGTGCGGATCAGTTCCAGCCCGGTGCGGTCGCCGACGTGGGCCAGCCGCGGGTAAGTGTGACCGCCGAAGTTGCGCTGGCTGATCCGACCGTCCTTGGTCCGGTCGAACAGCGCGCCGTAGCTCTCCAGCTCCCAGACGCGGTCCGGCGCCTCGGTCGCGTGCAGCTCGGCCATCCGCCAGTTGTTCAGGAACTTCCCACCACGCATGGTGTCCCGGAAGTGCACCTGCCAGTTGTCGTTCGAGTTGGCGTTGCCCATGGAGGCTGCGCAGCCACCCTCGGCCATCACCGTGTGCGCCTTGCCGAACAGTGACTTGCACACCACGGCGACGCGCAGACCCTGCGTCCGTGCCTCGATGACCGCGCGCAGGCCGGCCCCGCCCGCACCGATCACCACAACGTCATAGCTGTGCCGCTCGACTTCTGCCATTCCAGTCCCCTATCAGAAAAAACGCACGTCGGTGAGCACGCCGCTGGCCACCAGCCTGATGTACAGGTCGGTCACGGCGATCCAGATGAGCGACGCCCAGGCCAGTTCCATGTGCCGGGCATTGAGCTTGGACACGAAGGTCCACGCCTTGTAGCGCACCGGGTGCTTGGAGAAGTGCTTCAACCGACCGCCCACGATGTGCCGACAGGAGTGACAGGACAGGGTGTATGCCCAGATCAGCACGATGTTGACCAGCAGCACCAAGGTGCCCAGACCGGCGTGTCCCCAGTTGCCGTCGTGGTCGCGGAAGGACAGCGCGAGGTCCCAGGTGAGGATCACCGCGAACACCAGCGCGATGTACCAGAAGTACCGGTGGATGTTCTGCATGATCAGCGGGAAGCGGGTCTCGCCGGAGTACTTGGCGTGCGGCTCGGCGACGGCACAGGCCGGCGGCGACGCCCAGAAGGAGCGGTAGTACGCCTTCCGGTAGTAGTAGCAGGTGACCCGGAAGCCCATCGGGAAAATGATCACGATCAGGGCCGGGGTCACCGGCGCGATACTGCCGAACCAGCCCCAGCCGCTGCCCGCTGCACAGTTGCCGGTGAGGCACGGCGAATACAGCGGCGAGATGTAGGGCGCCCAGTAGTAGTCGCGGTTGATGAAGATGGCCCAGGTGAGATAGATGATCACCAGGAGCAGCACCGCGCCGTTTCTCACCGGGGAAATCCACCAGCGGTCGGTACGCAGTGTCCGTGCCTCGATACGCGCCCGCCCTGGCGCGCCGACACCTGTCGTCATGCTCTCCTCGTTCCCGCACCGATCACGTCGTTGGGACCAGTGCGGGCCACTACGCCGTGACGGTTAACGATGGTGTGGCTGGATACCGCCCACCCCTTCGTCGTCGGCGCCTCGCCACAGCTCAGGGTCGTACGGTGTGTCTGGAACCACAATTTTCTCGGGTTTACCACCACGCACCGGACCTGCGGAAACCGGGGTGCGGGGCGCGGGCAACCCGGCGAACGCGTCCGCATCGATTCCGAGGCGCTCCAGATCGTTGGCCAACCTGCGCACTTCGACCGAATCGCCATAGCGGGATCGCAACGTGCCGATGCATTGCCGCAGATCAGCGAGGGTCCGCTGGAGTTGGGTCAGCTCGGTGCTCGTCATGCGCGCCTCCACGTCGGCGAGTCGATAGTTCGGGCTCGTTAGACTGAGACTGCCCGTTCTAGACCATTGTGACAAGCAACACAAGCGATCTAGTACACAGTCTTTTGCCCACCGATCGGGTGATTTGTCAACGCGATCGCGGCTGCCACGGAGTCGACCACCGGAACGCCCTCGACGCTCAACTTCTCGGCCGACATGGCCCCGGTCGACACGAGCACACAGTGCGCGCCGACGTGCGCGGCGGCCACCGCGTCGTCGACCACGTCACCGATCACGAGCACGTCGGCCGGGTCGAGCTGTTGGGCGGCCAGGTGCGCCGCGAGGTGCTCGGCCTTGGAGCCACCGCCGACGGTGTCGCGCAGGCCGTCGACCCGGGCGAACAGCGGGGCAAGCTGGAACTCGGTGATCAACGGGACGAGCCGGTGGTGGAACCACATGGACAGCAGCGACTGACTACGACCGGTGGCGGCCCAGCGGTGCAGTTCGTCCGGCACGCCCGGGGCGAGGCCGCAGGTGTGCAGCAGTTCCTCGTAGGCACGGTGATAGAGCTGGTCGAGCGAGGACCAGTCGGCGGTGGCGAGACTGCGACCGAGCAGGCCCTCGTAACAGGCGACAAGGGGCCGGCTGAAGATCGACCGCCAGTGCTCGATGTCGATCGGCTCACGGCCGAACGCAGCGCAGACCGCGTTCACGCCGGCTAACACGGCGTGATTGTCGGCCAGCAACGTGCCGTTCCAGTCCCAGACGATGTGCTTGACGGCCAACGCAGGTTCGGTGCTCACCGAACCACCCTAAAGGCAGCCGGACCGGGCCTCATCAGGATTTTCCGGGGGCTGCGGCTAGAGATCGAGTTCGGCGAGGGGTCGCTTCGCTCCTGGTCCTGGAGCGTCGCTGCCGCGACAGGACCCCTTCATCCCGGTACCAAGCGCACGCCACGACCGTCAGACAATCGCGCGATCGGGGTGAAGGGACCACCCACCCGAACCGGACCTGGCTCGCGCGTGCACTGATCCGACCGAGAACCGGAGTGGCGCGACGCTCATCCAACGACAAAAGAGGATCGCTTCGCTCCTGGTCCTCCCGCGTCACTGGCGCGACAGGACCCCCCCTCAAAGCTCCGACAACGGCCCTTCAAGCAACTCGGTCTCAGCCCCGACGGACTTGAGTTCCTCGCGGACCACCCGGTACGCCAAGCCCGGCGAATACCCCTTACGAGCCAACATCCCCACCAGCCGCCGAATGCTGGTCACCTCGTCCAGCCCGGTCATGCTCCGCAAGCGTTTCCGCACGAGCTCCCGGGCCTTGGCGTCCTCGGACTCGTCATCAACCTCGTCAGCCGCGGACACCGCGAGTTCGCCGTCCACGCCTTTGCGGCGCAGCTCCATCACCAGCGCCCGGCGGGAGATGCCCTGGTACTGGTGGCGGGAGCGGACCCACAGTTCGGCGAACGCGGCGTCGTCGATCAGGCCGACCTGGCCCAGCCTGCCGAGCACCTGCTCGACGACGGCCGCGTCCACGTCCTTGGCGACGAGTTTCTGCTCCAGCTCGGCCCTGGTACGCGGACGCACCGAGAGCAACCGGAGGCAGATCTCCTTGGCCGCCTCGGTGGGATCAGAACTCAACTGGTCCTGCCGGAACTTCCTCCGCGTCCAGCTGGGGACCGACGCCGAGCTTTTCCTTGATGCGCTTCTCGATCTCGTTGGCCACGTCCGGGTTCTCCTTCAGGAACCGGCGGGCGTTCTCCTTGCCCTGGCCCAGCTGGTCACCCTCGTAGGTGTACCAGGCACCGGACTTCCTCAAGATGCTCTGCTCCACGCCCATGTCGATGAGCGAGCCCTCACGGCTGATGCCCTGGCCGTAGAGGATGTCGAACTCGGCCTGCTTGAAGGGCGGGGAGACCTTGTTCTTGACCACCTTGACCCGGGTGCGGTTGCCGACCGCCTCGCCGCCGTCCTTCATCGTCTCGATGCGACGCACGTCCAGCCGGACCGAGGCGTAGAACTTCAGCGCCTTGCCACCGGTCGTCGTCTCCGGCGAGCCGAACATGACGCCGATCTTCTCGCGCAGCTGGTTGATGAAGATCGCCGTGGTGCCGGAATTGCTCAGCGCACCGGTGATCTTTCGCAGTGCCTGGCTCATCAGCCGGGCCTGCAGGCCGACGTGGTTGTCGCCCATCTCGCCCTCGATCTCGGCGCGGGGCACCAGTGCGGCCACCGAGTCGATCACCAGGATGTCCAGCGCACCGGAGCGGACCAGCATGTCCGCGATCTCCAGTGCCTGCTCGCCGGTGTCGGGCTGGGAGACCAGCAGCGCGTCGGTGTCCACGCCGAGGTTCTTGGCGTACTCCGGGTCCAGCGCGTGCTCCGCGTCGATGAACGCGGCGATGCCGCCGTTCTTCTGGGCGTTGGCCACCGCGTGCAGGGCGACCGTGGTCTTACCCGAGGACTCCGGACCGTAGATCTCCACGACCCGACCGCGAGGATAGCCACCGATGCCCAGGGCCACGTCCAGGGCGATGGAGCCGGTCGGGATGATCGCGATCGGCGCGCGGTTCTCCTCGCCGAGGCGCATCACCGAGCCCTTGCCGAACTGCTTGTCGATCTGGGCCAGGGCTAGCTCGAGCGCCTTGTCCCGATCGGGTGCCTGTGCTGCCATCTTCGGAATCCGCCTCAGTTGTGTATGTCCGGGTGTCTGTCTGTTGGAACCGACGCTACGACGTGGGACCGACGATTCCGGGAAGGCTGGCTGGACTGTGGACAGCCGACCCGCGCTGTGCACAAAGATAGCCGAACATGTGTTCGAGTGTGCTATCGACACGCCGAGCACGGGTCAGCGGCGGTTCGGCGGCACGTCGTAGACCTGGCACACCGCATCCCAGATGTCCTTGGGCTCCAGCCCCGCGGCCAGCGCCTGATCAGCTGTTCTGCCACCGAGCTCGGCGAACACGTGATCACTCGCGATCATCGCGGCCCGGATCGAGCCGAACTCGTCCGCCATCAGCGTGCGGAACGCCGTGGTTCTCACCGGCACCAGGATAGTGGCGCCGGTTCTCACGTCCCCGGCTGGACGCTCTGCTCGAAGTAGTCGGCCATCGTGTTGGCGGAGAGGTTCTTGCTGTCGCTGTCCACCGTCTTGGTCACCACGCCGAGCATCGGGCTGTCCTGCACGGTGAACAGCACGACGCCGAAGCCGTCACCGACGCCCGCCTCGTACCGGCCGGTCAGGCCGTTGCCCTGCCACTGCGCCTCCACCAGCTGCACGTTCGACGGCATGATCAGGGTGATGATCTTCTGCAGCGACTCGGCCTTGGTGGTCACCAGGTAGACCACGCTGTAGGCGTCGGCGCCGCTGCCCAGCTGGCAGGTGACCGAGTTGGTGGCCAGTCCGGACAGGCTGCTGTCGGCCGAGCTGCCCGGCTGGCACCGCCCGCTGTTGGCCACCGCGCCGGCGAGCTGACGCAGGCAGGGCACGAAGCCCTGGGAGTCGGCGGCGGCCCCCGACTGGCAGGTGGCGTCCACCGCGGCCGGCCGGTTGAACAGGAAGATCCCGCCGACCACGGCGAGCACGACGACCACCGCGGCGGCCGCGGTGATCAGCAGGGTTCGGTTGCGCCGCTTGGGTTTCTGCTGCGGCTGCGGCTGGCCGCCGTAGCTGGGGAAGTTCGCGTACCGGATCGCGGGCTGCGGCCCCGACTGCGGCGCCGGGAAGCCGAGCGGGGGCGACCCGACCGGGGCCGAGCGCATCGTCTGCGCGGACGCGGCGGCCACCGGCATCCCGCCGGCCGGTGAGCGGAGCTGGCCGCCGAGGTCCTGGGTGCGCTGGCTGACCCCGTCCTGCGGCACGCCGTGCGCGCCCAGCGCGACCGCGGTCTCCGGCTGGTCCAGGCTGGTCGGCACGACCCGCAGGTGCTCCACCAGCAGGCTGGCGACCAGCGGAATCCGGCTGGAGCCGCCGACCAGGTAGACGCCGGCGAGATTGGCCGGTGCCATCCCGGTGGACCGCACGGTCGAGGCGAGCAACTCGACGCTGCGCAGCAGGCTCGGCCGGATCAGCGCCTCCAACTCGGCCCGGGTGACCAGCACGTCGTCGAACGGCTCCGGCATCGGCACCTCGGTCTGCGGGTGCCGGGACAGCGCCTCCTTGGCCGCCCGCACGTCCTCCCGCAGCGCGCGCTGGGCCCGCCGGTCGGCGGTCGTCTCCGGGCGCAGCAGCCGCTGCCAGCGACCGGGGTCGCGGTGCGACACCTCGCGGCCGACGTGTTCGAGCAGGGCCTGGTCCACGTCCAGGCCGCCGAGGTCGGGCAGGCCGTCCTCGGCGAGCACCGCGAACCCGTTCTGGGTGACGCCGACCACCGCGCAGTCGAAGGTGCCCGCACCCAGGTCGTAGACGGCGAGTGCCTGTCCCTGCCGGAGTTCCTGGCCGGGGAAGGAGGCGAAGTGCGCGGCGGCGGCCACCGGCTCGGGGACCAGCACCAGGTTCGAGCCGAAACCGGCCAGCCGGGCCGCGGACAGCAGCACCGTGCGCCGGACCGGGCCCCACTGCGCCGGGTGGGTCAGCCGGACCTCGTCGGGGCGCTCACCGCCGAGCTGGCGGATGGTCTCCTCGGCGACCCGGCGCAGCACCGCGCCCAGTGCTTCGGTGACCGGCAGCACCGAGTCGCCCAGCAGCAGGGTGCCCTCGTCGATCCGGCGCTTGGGGTTGGGCTCGAACCGGGACGGGTCCAGCCGGGCGCGTCGTTCGGCGTCCCGGCCGACCAGCAGGGTGCCGTCCTCGGTGGCGAAGACCGCGGAGGGCATCGTCGCCGAACCGTCCACTTCGACCACTCTGGGTGGCCGGCCGGCGGCAGCGAGTACCGCCACTGTGTTGGACGTACCGAGGTCCACCGACAGCACACGCACGCTTGAGTCTCCCCGCGTTGGATGTTGACCCGATGATGCTGCCATGTCCGTGTCGGTGGGGTGGGTGAAGATGGAAATGTGGCGGATGACGTGCTTGATCTGTTCACCCCGGCGACCCGGCAGTGGTTCTCCGGGGCGTTCGCCGCGCCCACCGACGCCCAGCGCGGCGCCTGGCAGGCGATCGCCGCCGGCCAGCACGCCCTGGTGGTCGCGCCGACCGGCTCCGGCAAGACGCTGGCGGCGTTCCTCTGGGCGCTGGACCGGCTGGCCGCGAGCGAGCCGGGCGAGGACCCCCGGCACCGCTGCCGGGTGCTCTACGTGTCCCCGCTCAAGGCGCTCGCCGTGGACGTGCAGCGCAACCTGCGCGCGCCGCTGACCGGCATCCGGCAGGCGGCCCAGCGGCTCGGGCTGGCCGAGCCGAACATCGACGTGGGCATGCGCACCGGCGACACCCCGCCGGAACAGCGGCGGGCGTTCCTGCGCCGGCCGCCGGACATCCTGGTGACCACGCCGGAGTCGCTGTTCCTGCTGCTCACCTCGAACGCGCGGGAGTCGCTGCGCGGGGTGGACACGGTGATCGTGGACGAGGTGCACGCGGTCGCCGGCAGCAAGCGCGGCGCCCACCTCGCGCTGTCGCTGGAACGGCTCGACGCGCTGCTGGAGCGTCCGGCGCAGCGGATCGGGCTGTCCGCGACGGTCCGGCCGGTGTCCGAGGTGACCGCGTTCCTGGCCGGCGGCCGCGAGGTCAGTGTGGTGCAGCCGAAGAACACGAAGACCGTGCGACTGCGGGTCGAGGTGCCGGTCGAGGACATGTCCCAGCTCGGTGAGCCGACCGGCGAGGTGTCCGGTTCGGCCTCCGGGGCGGAGCAGCGGCATTCGATCTGGCCTGCGGTGGAGCACCGGATTCTGGAACTGGTGCGGGCGCACCGGTCGACCATCGTGTTCGCGAACTCCCGGCGGCTGGCCGAGCGACTGACCGCCCGGCTCAACGAACTGGCCGCCGAGCCGGAAGACCTTGAGATGGAACGGTTCCCGGCCGAGGCGGTCGGCGAGAGCGGGGTGTCCTTCGGGGCTCCGGCGGTGATCGCGCGGGCGCACCACGGCTCAATGTCGCGGGAGCAGCGGACCACGGTCGAGGAGGACCTGAAATCCGGCCGGCTGCCGTGTGTGGTCGCCACCTCCTCGCTGGAGCTGGGCATCGACATGGGTGCGGTGGACCTGGTCGTGCAGGTGGAGGCGCCGCCGACGGTGGCGTCCGGACTACAGCGGGTAGGCCGGGCCGGACACCAGGTCGGCGCGGTCTCCCAGGGCGTGGTCTTCCCGAAGTTCCGCGGCGACCTGGTGTCCTGCGCGGTGGTGGCCGAGCGGATGACGGCCGGGGCGATCGAGGCGCTGCGCTACCCGCGCAACCCGCTGGACGTGCTCGCCCAGCACATCGTCGCGATGGTCGCCATCGAGCCGTCCACAGTGGACGAGATGGCCAACCTGGTGCGCCGGGCGGCACCGTTCGCCGGGCTGCCGGAGTCGGCGCTGCACGCGGTGCTGGACATGCTCGCCGGGCGCTATCCGAGTGAGGACTTCGGCGAGCTGCGGCCGAGGATCACCTGGGACCGGATCACCGGCGAGCTGCGCGGTCGGCCCGGTGCGCAGCGGCTGGCGGTGACCTCCGGCGGCACGATTCCCGACCGGGGGCTGTTCACCGTGACCACCCCGCCGGACGAGCGGGGCGCCGGTTCGCGGGTCGGCGAGCTGGACGAGGAGATGGTCTACGAGTCCCGGGTGGGCGACGTGTTCCTGCTCGGCAACTCCTCCTGGCGGGTCGAGGACATCACCCACGACCGGGTGATCGTCACGCCCGCGCCCGGCCAGGCCGCGCGGATGCCGTTCTGGAAGGGCGATTCACCGGGCCGGCCGCTGGAACTCGGCCGGGCGCTGGGCAAGTTCGTCCGCGAGTTGGGCTCGGCGGCCGAACCGGCGGCCCGGGAGCGGGCGGCCGCCGCCGGCCTCGACGCGTGGGCGACCGACAACCTGCTCGCCTACCTGGCCGAGCAGAAGACCGCGACCAGGCACATCCCGGACGACAAAACCCTTGTGGTGGAACGGTTCCGTGACGAGCTCGGGGACTGGCGACTGGTCCTGCACTCGCCGTTCGGCGGGCAGGTGAACGGGCCGTGGGCGCTGGCTATCGGGGCGAAACTGCGCGAACGCACCGGGATGGACGCGCACGTCGCGCACTCCGACGACGGCATCGTGCTGCGGGTGCCCGACGCGCTGGACGAGCAGGGCGAGCAACTGCCGCCCACCGCGCAGGACGTACTGTTCGAGCCGGCCGAGATCGAGCCGATCGTGGTGTCCGAGGTCGGTGGCTCGGCACTGTTCGCCGCGCGGTTCCGGGAGTGCGCGGCCCGGTCGCTGCTGCTCCCCCGGCGTGATCCGCGCCGGCGGACACCGCTGTGGCAGCAGCGGCAGCGCTCGGCCCAACTGCTCGCGGTGGCCGCGCAGTACGAGCGGTTCCCGGTGGTGCTGGAGGCGATGCGCGAGTGCCTGCAGGACGTCTACGACGTGCCGGGGCTGCGCGAACTGATGACCGACATCGCGTCCCGCAAGGTGCGGGTGGTCGAGGTGGAGACGCCGACGCCCTCGCCGTTCGCGCGCAGCCTGCTGTTCGGCTACGTCGGCATGTTCCTCTACGAGACGGACGCGCCCCTGGCCGAGCGGCGGGCCGCGGCGCTGTCGCTGGACACCGCGCTGCTCGCCGAACTGCTCGGCGCCGAGGCCATCCGCGAGTTGCTCGACCCCGAGGTGCTGGCCCGGATCGAGGCGGAACTACAGCGGCTCGCACCCGACCGGCAGGCCCGGGACATGGAGGGCGCCGCGGACCTGTTGCGCTTCCTCGGTGACCTGAGCGAGGCAGCGGCGGCCGAGCGGGGGGTCCGGCCGGAGTGGCTGACCGAACTGGTGGACGCCCGACGGGCGCTGCGGGTGCGGATCGGCGGCGAGGACCGCTGGATCGCGATCGAGGACGCCGGCAAGGTGCAGGACGCGCTGGGCACCGCGCTGCCGGTGGGAGTGCCGGAGGCGTTCACCGAACCGGTCGCCGATCCGCTCGGCGACCTGCTCATCCGTTACGCCCGGACACACGGCCCGTTCACCGCGGCCGAGGTCGCGGCACGGTTCGGGCTGGGCGTGGCGGTGGTGACCGGGGTGCTGACCAGGATGGCCGGGTCCGGTCGACTGGTGCGCGGGGAACTGCGCCCGCTGGGCGACGAGAACCTGCGCACGGCCAGTGAGGAGTACTGCGACTCGGACGTGCTGCGCCGGCTGCGGCGGGCGTCGCTGGCCCGGCTGCGGGCCGAGGTCGAACCGGTGGAACAGGCCGTGCTGGGCCGGTTCCTGCCAGCCTGGCACGGGATCACCCCGCTGCGCTCGGCGGCCACGCCGGACGACGTGCTGGGCGTGATCGAACAGCTGGCCGGCGCGCCGCTGCCGGCCAGCGCGGTGGAGTCGTTGATCCTGCCCGCGCGACTGCCCGGCTACCACCCGGCGCTGTTGGACGAGCTGACCGCGACCGGCGAGGTGAGCTGGACCGGGTGCGGCGCGCTGGCCGGCGGCGACGGCTGGATCGCACTGGCTCCCACCGATGTCGCCGACCTGCTGCTGCCCGAAGCGGAACCGCCGCCGGAGACGCCGTTGTCCGCCGCCGTTCTGTCCACTCTGGATGGTGGTGCGCTGTTCTTCCGTCAGTTGGCCGACCGCGTCGGCGCCATCCTGGCCACGGCCGGCGAGCCCGCGGTGGACGACGCCGGTCTGGTGGCCGCGCTGTGGGAACTGGTGTGGGCCGGGCTGGTCAGCAACGACACGCTCGCGCCACTGCGCGCGGTGGTCTCCGGGCGGGGCGCCGCGCACAAGCCACGGCCGAGCGCGCCCCGGGGCCGGTACGCGCGGCTGCGCACCCGGCCGACGATGCCCAGCCGGACCGGGCCGCCGACGGTGGCCGGCCGGTGGTCGCTCGCGCCGGTCCGGGAACTCGACACGACCCGGCGGGCACACGCTCGGGCTGAGGCCTTCCTGGAACGACATGGCGTGCTGACCCGGGGTGCGTTGGACACCGAGCGGGTCACCGGCGGTTTCAGTGCGCTGTATCGGGTGTTGCGGGCGATGGAGGAGTCCGGGCAGGTCGTTCGGGGCTATGTGGTGGAGGGGTTGGGGGCGGCCCAGTTCGCGGCCAAGGGGGCGGTCGATCGGCTGCGGGCGATGAGCCGGCCTGATCAGGATCGCGGTCCGAGCGTGGTCGTGTTGGCGGCGGCTGATCCGGCTCAGGCCTATGGGGCCGCACTTTCCTGGCCTGCGGCGGTTGGTGAGGGCAAGCATCGGCCTGGCCGGAAGGCGGGTGCCCTGGCTGTGCTTGTTGACGGTGTTGTCGCGTTGTATGTGGAGCGCGGCGGGAAGTCGTTGCTGTCGTTCACCGAGGATGAGGATGTGTTGCGGGCCGCGGCCGGGGGGTTGGCTCGGGCCGTGCATGACGGCTGGTTGGGGGGACTGGCGGTGCAGCGGGCCGATGGGGATGTTGTGCTTACTTCTCGGTTGGGGGAGGTTTTGCGGGAGGCCGGTTTTCGGGCTACGCCCAAGGGGTTGCGGCTTCGGGCCTGACTCCGGGTCTGTTTTGTCACAGGCCCGGGAGCGAAGGGACCCTCGCTGTCGCCGGCTACGGCTGGGGCTCCTGTAGCGGACCGGATGCCACATATGCCTTGCAGACCGTTCCGTCCAGGTCGGTGGCTACCTCTGTTACCGACCTGCCGTCCGCCGAGGGCAACAGGGACGAGCTGAAGTTCTTGCAGCCGGTGTTGTTCACGCCGTCTATCTGGATCGGCGCCGGGATCTCGTACCAGTTTCCGCTGCCCAGGTTGTCGTTGGCCAGCAACGTTTTCCCGTTCTCCGGCGCGATGCTGCCGTCCGAGTTCACCACCATCTCGCTGACCAGCAGGATGGTGCCGTTGGGCCCGGGGCCCGGACTCCACGCCACATACGGAGTGTGCCGGGCGTACTTGCCGTCCGCGGTGCGCACCACCGCGCCCAGATTGGTCGGGTCGCCGTAGTCCCAGCCGTCGATGGATTCCCGGAAGTACGTCGAGCACAGGTGTACCAGGTCGTTGTTGCACACCTCGTACGTCATGAAGTACATGCCGTCGGGCAATCGGATGACGTTGGCCATGCCAGGTCGCACGTACCAGTCGCCGCTGGCGACGGTGTCCTTGTAGTCGTCCCAGTTCACGCCGTCGGCCGTGCGGACCTGGACCAGCTTCTGATCGTGCTGCGTCTTGTCCGTCTCGTCCGAGTAGAACGCCACCAGTTCGCCGTCGGCGGCCACCGAAAGGCTTGGCTCCCAGGTGTTGTACGGGTTGGGCGCGGTGGCGAAAGTGGACACGTAGCGCCAGGTGGTGCCGTGGTCGGAACTGGCCCACAGCCGCTCCTGCACATGCCGGCTGCCCGACGGGGCTCCGTAGCCTGCCGTGTCGGCCCAGAGGACTGTGCCGGCTGGCATGTTGCCCACCGCCGAGGGCAGCTCGTACAGCGTCGAGCAGCAGATCTGGCCGCCGTTCGCGGCCAGCGGATCGGCGATCGTGGCGATCTGCTTGAAGGTCTTGCCACCGTCGGTACTGCTCTCGATGATGCCGATGCCGTTGTTGTTCTGGATCGTGGTCATGCTGGCCAGAATCGTGCCGTTGGCCGAACCGCTGTAGGTCAGCCGGATGATCCTGGGATACGAACTGCCCGCGTCGTAGAGCACCTGGCGGGGCGGGGGTGCCGCGGCGCCCAGTGCCAGGAACGACAGTGCCACCAGCAGCAGAACCCCGAACCGTCGCATCGAACCTCCGACCAGCTGACACCCCATGGTGGTTGATCGTCGGCGACGTTAGTCCAAATCGGACCCGTCACAACTCGACGATCACCGGGACGAGTGAATCGGCCTGGTCGGGATTCGGGCGGTCAGAGCTTGCGCAGGCGCACCCGCTCGATGGAGTGCTCCGGGCCCTTCTGCAACACCAGGCCGGCCTTGGCCCGGGTGGGGCGGATGTTCTGGACCAGGTTGGGCTCGTTGATCTCGGTCCACAGTTCGTTCGCCCGGGCGGTGGCCTGGTCGTCGGTCAGCGCCGCGTAGCGGTGGAAGTACGAGTCCGGGTCGAGGAACGTCGTGCTGCGCAACGTGAGGAAACGGTTGACGTACCAGCGGCGGATGTCCTCGACGTGGGCATCGACGTAGAGGGAGAAGTCGAACAGATCGGACACGGCCAGCCTCGGGGACGGCTGGAGAACATTGAGTCCTTCCACGATCAGGATGTCCGGTTTGCGGATCACCTGGGTCTCGCCGGGCACGATGTCGTAGCTCAGGTGCGAATACACCGGCACGTGTACTTCGTCGCGTCCGGACTTGACCTCGGAGACGAACCGGACCAGTGACCTGCGGTCGTAGCTCTCCGGGAAACCTTTGCGGGCCATCAGCCCGCGCCGCTCCAGTTCCGCGGTGGGCCACAGGAAGCCGTCGGTGGTGACCAGGTCCACCCGCGGATGATCAGGCCAGCCGGACAGCAGGCTGCGCAGGATGCGCGCGGTGGTCGACTTGCCGACCGCCACGCTGCCGGCGATGCCGATCACGAACGGGACCTGCTCGGGCTGTTCGCCGAGGAACGCGGTGGTCGCCTTGTGCAACTGCTTGCGCGCCGCGACCCGGAGGTTCACCAGTCTGGACAGCGGCAGGTAGATGTCCGCGACCTCGTCCAGAGACAGCGGATCGTCCAGGCTGCGCAGCTTGTCCAGTTCGGCGTAGGTCAGCGGCTGCGGCGTGGCCGCCCGCAACTCACGCCAGTGTTCGCGGTCAAACTCCACGTACGGTGTGAAGTCGCGGGTGCGTCGCACCGGCCCCAGTGTCGGTTGCACAACCCCCAGTGTCGACCGTGATGACCACCACAGCCGCATCGGCCCTGGTCAGCGGGTGATCAGCGGGTCGCCAGCCGGAGCAGCGCCCACAGTTGGGCGATCGCGTCCTGGTTTCCGTCGATCTCGATCAGCCGATCGGGCACCCTCCCCCACAGCCACAGGTAGACCGACATCGGCGAGCCGGACACGACCGCGTCCGGCTCGGAGTCGACCGGGTCGATGCTCGTGCCCAGCGGACCGGCGTAGGCGAGCCACTCCTGGCCGCCGGTGCGCACCGAGACCAGGTGCCGACGAGTACCCACCACACCCAGGACGGACAGCCGGTAGACGAACCACAGGGTGAGCACCTCGTCGATGCCGTCCAGCACCACGTCGTCGGCCATCGGGTCGGGCTGGAGGTGCGCCGCGCCCTGCACGTCCGCGCGGTGCACGATCGTCTCGTGGGCCATCCGCCGACGCCAGAAGCCGTAGGTCTGGTTGGCCGGCCACCACGTCGAGCACGGCTCGGCCGCGTCGTGGCCGGCCAGTTCGGCCAGCAGGGTGGCGCTGCCGGCGCGCACGTACTCGGGCAGGGTCTGCCCACCCATCGGGTCTCGCCGCCACTCGTTGGGCCGGCGGCCCTCGCGCAGCCAGTGCCAGACCATCCGGTAACTGCTGCCGACGTGCCGGGCGGTCTCCTCCATGGTCAGCCCCGGACAACCGGGCACGAACGACTCCAGGGCCACCTGGTCGGCGGATTCCACCGTACTGGCAAGGAGTTCGGCCTGGGCGCCGAACACGTGCAGCAGCTCTCCCTGGTCGAGGTGGGACCCGCCGGTCATGTCCCCACCGGGCCCGTGCGGTGGACCGTGGCGGCCCGCAGGGCCTCGGCGACGAGGTCGGTGAACTGCTCGGTCTGCCGGACCATGTCGTCGGCGGAACGCTGGCTGACCAGCCGGGTGACCCCGGCCAGCACGCCGGCCCGGGTCGACGAGCCGGCCGCGAAGAAGTCCGCCCACTCCTTGAGTTCCGGCGCGAGGGTGGACAGCAGCACCCACGCGCTGGTCGGCCGGGCCCGGCCACGGTGCGGCCGGCCGCGCAGGGCGAGCATGGCCGCCGCGGCGCGCAGCGCGGCGAGGTAGGCGGCGGCGTAACGCTGGGAGGGGTCCACTTCGCGGCGCGCCTCGACCAGGCCGGCCCACGCGTGGTCCAGCAGGGTGCTCGGCGAGGTGACCGGCCGGTGCACCCGGGGACGGGCACCGACGGACCGCGGGGGAATCGGGAAGTCGATCAGGGCTGACATTCGACGGCCTCCTAGCGGTTCGGAAACGTCATGGCTGACGCGTCCGCCGAGGGGAGCCGGCGGCGACTCGGGGGTGCGGCGCTTCCCCCGCCTCACCCCCGAGCCATGCTCGAACATACGTTCGAACACAACCGAGCGTAACACAGGAAAAATGCGCTGGCCAGGCGTGATCTGATACACATGGGGCCCTGACTGAACAGCACGAACAGGAGAACGCGGTGACCGAACCAACCGGAGCCGAGCACCCAGGGGTGCGCAAGGTGATCGCCGCACTGGCCGAGGCCGGCCAGCCGGACGCGGCAGCCGGCGTCCGTGTGCTCGGCGCGGACGTGCGCACCGCCGCACTCGCGGCCGAAGCGGTCGGGGTCGAGGTGGGCGCGATCGCCAACAGCCTGGTCTTCGCCGCGGTCGGGCCGGCCGGGGTGACCCCGCTGCTCGCGCTGACCTCCGGCGCGCACCGGGCCGACCCGACCCGGCTGGCCGCCCTGGCCGGCGTGTCGAAGGTGCGCCGGGCCGATCCGGACTTCGTCCGGCAGCACACCGGTCAGGTGATCGGCGGGGTGTCCCCGGTCGGCCACCCGGCGCCGATCAAGACCCTTGTGGACCGTGCGCTGGCCGAGCACCCGGTGGTGTGGGCCGCCGCCGGGCATCCCAAGGCGCTCTACCCCACCACCTTCGCCGAACTCGTCGAGCTGACCGGCGGCGAACCCGCCGACGTGGCCGGTGACTGAGCACGTTTGCCGGGCTAGCGCACGCGGGTCGTTGCGATGGCACTAAAGTCGTCGGGTGACCTCGGCCCCGCCCCTTCCTCGCGGCCGCTTCGTCGAACTGACCGTTGACGAGCTGCGCGCCCGACTGTCCGAGGCGCTGAACATCTACGTGGCCGCGATGCGCTATCCGGTCGGCACCGCGGAACAGCGGGCTCCGATGTGGCTGGCGCACATGCTGCGGGCGGACTGGCGGTGCGTCGCCGCGCTGGACGCCGACGACCGGCTGCTGGGCATCAGCTACGGCTACCGGGGTGCGGCCGGTCAGTGGTGGCACGAACAGGTCCGCCGTGGCCTGCTCACCGGCTTCGGCACAGCCGCGGTCGAGCGCTGGACGACCAACTACTTCGAGCTGACCGAGTTGCACGTGCGGCCGGACGCGCAGGGGCGCGGGCTGGGCGAGGGACTGCTGCGCCGGCTGCTGGCCGGGGTGGACGCGGACGCGACGCTGCTGTCCACTCCGGAGGGACCGTCGCGGGCATGGCAGCTCTACCGCCGGGTCGGTTTCGTCGACGTGTTGCGCGACTACCTGTTCACCGGTGACCCGCGTCCGTTCGCGGTGCTCGGCCGCACGCTGCCGCTGGACTGACCGGCCGGTCGCCGCCGCGCGGACGGCGACCGGCGGAAATCACAGCGTGGTCAGGGTTTCCCGCAGCGTGTCCAGGCCCATCGAGCCCAGTTCGAGTGCCTGGGTGTGGAACGTCTTCAGGTCGAAGTCGGCGCCGTGCCGCTGCTTCGCGTCGTCCCGGGCGGCCAGCCAGAGCCGCTCGCCGAGCTTGTAGGACGGCGCCTGCCCCGGCCAGCCGAGGTAGCGGTCGATCTCGTCGTACACATGCGCCGGATCGCTGATCGTCCTGGTCAGCATGAACTCCAGGCCCAGTTCCGGGGTCCACCGCTCACCCTCGTGGAACCTGGTGCCGGCCGGGATCTCCAGTTCCAGATGCATGCCGATGTCGATGATCACCCGGGCGGCGCGGAACAGGTGGGCGTCCAACATGCCCATCAGGTTGCCGTCGTCGGACAGGTAGCCGAGTTCGCGCATGAGTCGCTCGGCGTACAGCGCCCAACCCTCGCAGTAGCCCGAAGTGCCCGACATCAGCCGCTGGAACTTGTTCAGTGAGTCGGCCTGGTAGACGTTCGTGGCCACCTGGAGGTGATGGCCGGGCACGCCCTCGTGGTAGACGGTGGAGACCTCGCGCCAGGTGGAGAAGGCTTCCTTGTCCTGCGGCACCGACCACCACATCCGGCCGGGCCGGGTGAATTCGGCGTCCGGGCCGGTGTAGTAGGCGCCGACACCGCCGCCGGGTGGGGCGATCCGGCACTCCAGCTTCATCAGCGCGTCCGGAATGGTGAAGTGCACGTCGCGCAGGTCGGCGAGGGCCTGGTCGGAGAGTCGCTGCATCCACGCCTGCAGGCCGTCCTGGCCGTTGACCAGATAACGCGGGTCGGCGTCCAGCGCGGCGGCGGCCTCGGCGAGGGTGGCGCCCGGCTTGAGCCGGCCGGCCACCTCCTGCATCTCCCGCTCGATCCGGAAGAACTCCTCCCAGCCCCACTGGTAGGACTCGGCCAGGTCCAACCGGGAACCGGTGAAGGATCGGGACCACAGCTGGTAGATCTCCGCGCCGACCGCGTCTTTGGTCGGCGCCTGGCCGGCCAGTTCGCCGCGCAGGAAGGCGGCCAGATCGGCATAGGCCGAGGAGGCCGCGGTCGCGCCGGCGGCGAGGTCGGTGCGCAGCGCCGGGGTGACGCCGTCGACCTCGTCGGCGCCGGCGATCAGGCTGCCGAAGAACGACTGTCCGCTGGTGCCGCTGCCGGCCCAGGTGTCGCACTGGTCGGCGACCTTGCTGACCTGGCGCAGCGCGGCCACCTTGCCCTGGTCGGCACTGTGGGCCAGGCCGGCGCGCAGGTTGGCCAGCGCCCCGGGCACCGCGGTCAGCCGCTTGGCGATCACCGCCCAGTCGGTCGCGGTCGCGGTCGGCATCAGGTCGAAGACCTCTCGGATGCCCTGCACCGGACTGGCGATCACGTTCAGCTCGCCGACCAGCAGGCCGGCTTCGTGCAGTTCCTGGCCGATCTCCAGCCGCTCGACGAAGACCGCCTTGGCCGCACGCTCGGCGTCGTCGGCGGGCTCGATCGCCCGGACCTCACGCAACGCCTTGGCAGCCACGTCGTACCGCGCCTGGTGGCCCTGCGGGGAGTAGTCGGTCAGCTTCTCGTCGTGACCGGTGACTCCGATGTAGGTGGCCTCGATCGGTTCGAGCCGGGCGTGATCGTCTACATACCGGTTCGAGATCTCGTGGACACTCGCAGAACCGGGCACGGAACTGGTTGACATGGGGGCACGCTACCTGGTGGCACGCCGGTGGTGATGATATTTCCGCCACTGGACAGCACTGGCAGGATGACCCCGTGTCCCGGGCTGGTAATCGCATTTCCGGCCGCTCGCGCTCACGCGTGATGCTGCTGCCGTTGGTCGTGCTGACCTCAGCGTTGCTGGTCAGTGGTTGCGTGCGGGTGCACGCGGCGTTCGCCGTGTCGTCCGACGACCTGATCTCCGGCGAGGTCATCGCCGGCGGGATCGGGAACCCGAATCCGCAGTTGGCGGTGCCCGCCGGGTTGGCCGGGCGGGTGATCAGCAAGCCGTACAACGCCGACGGCTACACCGGCACCGATCTGACCTTCACCAACCTGAGCTTCACCGAACTGTCCACTGTGGTCGCTGAGGCCACCGCGCAGACCGGTCATTTCCAACTCAGCTTCAACCGCTCCGGGGACCTGGTCAGCATGGCGGGCTCGGTGGACCTCACCGATGTCCCGGCGGCCGGGACGGACCTGCAGATCAAGGTCAGCTTCCCGGGCAGCATCGTGCGCACCGACGGGAACACCAGCGCGGACGCCAGTTCCGGGGTCAGCACGGTGACCTGGTCCCCACCGCCGGGCAAGGTGACCACCTTCTCGGCCACCGCGAAGTTCACCGCAGGCCGCACCCACACCTGGTCGTTCTGGGCGCTGGCGCTCGGCGGTGGCGGCGGGCTGATCGCGCTGTTCATCGCCGGTCTCGCGCTGCTCGCCCGCCGGCTCAACATCCGCAAGGAACTGCGGGACACCGAAGCCAGTTACGCCTGAGGCCGGTCAGGTGCGGGCCGGGACCAGACCGAGGCGGTTGACCACCTCCATGGTCGCCTTCGCCCGGTTGAACGTGATGAAGTGCAGATCCGGCACGCCCTCGTCGAGCAGTCGCCGGCCCAGCTCGGTGATCGCGTCGATGCCGGCGGCGCGGAACGCCTTGGGGTCGCCGGACAGTGGCTCCAGCCGCTCCAGCAGCCGGGTCGGGCAGGGCGAGCCGGAGAACTCGATCGTCTTGGCCAGCGTGCGCGGGGTGGTCAGCGGCATGACGCTGGGGATCATCAGCGCGTCGCAGCCGCGGGCGGCCACCCGGTCGCGCAGCCGGAGGAAGTCATCGGCCTCGAAGAAGAGCTGGGCGATCGCGAAGTCCGCGCCGGCCCGGAGTTTGCGCACCAGGTTCTCGGTGTCCGCGTCGAGGTCGGCCGACCTCGGGTGGCCGTGGGGGAACGCGGCCACTCCGACGCAGAAGTCGCCGAGTTCGCGGACGAGCGAGACGAGTTCCTCGGCGTAGCGCAGCCCTTCGGGGTGGGTCACCCAGTCGCCGTTGGGGTCGCCGGGCGGGTCGCCGCGCACGGCCAGGATGTTGCGCACGCCGATCGCGGCGTACCAGCCGATGACGTTGCGCAGTTCGGCGACGGAGTGGTCGACCGCGGTCAGGTGGGCCATCGACGCCAGCGTGGTCTCGGTGGCGATCCGGCCGGTGGTGCGGATCGTGCGGTCCCGGCTGCTGCCGCCCGCGCCGTAGGTGATCGACACGTACGCCGGGTCGAGCCCCTCCAGTTGGCGCACCGAGTGCCACAGGATCTGCTCGTCGGCGGCGTCCCTGGGCGGGAAGAACTCGACCGAGAACACCGGATGTCCGGTTCGAACCCGCTCAACCACCGAAGTCATGTACCCAGCGTATTGAATCCGTCGAAACGGGGCGACGGGCCATCCACGATCTGGAACGCAGGCCGACCCCCGCCGAACCGGACCCACACGCTGGACCTGCGAGGATGACCGCCGTGATGGTGCCGGGTCCGACCGACGAGAACCTGCCGAAACAGGTGGAGGCGATCCTGGCCGACCACTTCGCGACCCGCCGGGCCGACATCGAGGCGATCGGCGCGGACTTCGCCGAGGCGGTGGACGCGCTGGCCGGCTTCGTGCTCGGCGGCGGCAAGCGAATCCGGCCGACGTTCGCCTGGTGGGGCTGGCGCGGCGCGGGCGGCGACCCGGACTCGGCCGACGCGGGCGCGGTGCTGACCGCGCTGAGCGCGCTGGAACTCGTCCAGGCCGGCGCGCTGCTGCACGACGACCTGATGGACGCGTCCGCGGTGCGCCGGGGCGCGCCGACCATGCACGTGACCTTCGCCCGGCGGCACCGCGAACAGGACTGGCTGGGCGATCCGGAACGATTCGGGCTGGCCACCGCGCTGCTGCTCGGCGACGTCGCGCTGGCCTGGGCGGACGACCTGTTCCACGGTGCCGGCCTGCCGGCTCGGACACTGGCCGCGGCGCTGGGGCCGTGGCGGGCGATGCGCGCCGAGGTGCTCGGCGGCCAGTACGTCGACGTGCTCACCCAGGCCCGAGGCGACTCCTCGATCGAGGCGGCGCTGCGGGTGGACCGGTTCAAGACCGCCGCCTACACGGTGGAGCGGCCGCTGCACCTCGGTGCCGCGCTCGGTGGTGGCGGCCCGGAGCTGGTCGACGCGTTCCGGCGGTTCGGCGCGGACGTGGGCATCGCCTTCCAACTGCGGGACGACCTGCTCGGCGTGTTCGGTGATCCGGAGGTGACCGGCAAGCCGGCCGGGGACGATCTGCGCGAGGGCAAGCGCACCCTGCTGATGGCGCTGGGCCTGAACCTGGCCGATATGGCCGGGCGGCCGGCGGACGCGGCGCTGCTGCGGTCCTGCCTCGGCCGGGCGGATCTGGCCGAGGCCGAGGTGGACACGGTGCGGGCGGTGCTGATCGGGGTCGGCGCGGTGGCCGCGGTGGAACAGCGGATCAGCGCGTTGACCGAAGCCGGACTGGCCGCGCTGCGGGCCGGACCGGTGCCCGAGCCGGTCCGCGGACAGCTCGCCGAGCTGGCGATCAGTGCGACCGACCGGGATCGGTAGTGATCATTTTCTCATCGCAGGCCCGAAGGTAACAAAACGGCGGTCTTTCACGAACCGGAAAGAGAATTTGGTTCATGATTGCCGGGGGGGTGACGATGGCACGAGTACGTGAGTTGACGCTGCTGGCCGTCTTGCTCCTGGCCGCCTGCACCGGCTGCGCGCGGGCCGTCAACGGCGTGCCGGCCGGAATGCCGACCCCCGCGCTGAGCATCAGCCAGACCGTCCGGCAGGCAATGGCCGACCTCGCCGAAGCCGGCGCACTGCAATACACCGGCTCGGTGATCACGCCACAGAACATCACGGTCGGGCTCACGCTGACGGTGACCGCGGACGGCCTGATCGACGGCACACTCTCGGTCACCGGTCAGCAGGCGGCCGTCCTGGTGATCAGCGGTGTCGCCTACCTCAACGGACCGGCCGCGTTCTGGGCGGCGCTGACCGCGCAGACCGACAACGCCAACCCCACCGTGAACGGCAACTGGGTGCAGGTCACCGACGACCTGCTCGGGCTGCCGCTGGCCCAACTGCTCACGCCGGCCAAGCTGGCCGCGTGGTTCGACCAGGAGGCCGACCAGATCGCCGGGCCACCGCTGAGCCAACGGCCCACCGTCATCCTCAACGGCGCGCCCGCCGTCCAGATCGTCAGCGGCGCGGACACGGTCTATCTCGCGCCGGGCGCACCGCAGGGCGTTGTGCGGGTGGACCTCCAGGCCACCAACGGCACCGCGCGCGATCTTTCCTTGGACGTCACCGACTCCTCGCCGACCACGGCGAACATCTACGCGAACCTGGCCGCGCAGAGCGGCGGGTTGGCCACCGCGATCGATCCGAGTCTGAACGTCACCGGCGGCACGCAGAAGTGGGGCACGTGCTCGACCGCGGGCTGCTCGGTGACCGTCACGGTCACCAACAACGGCTACGGGCCGACCAAGATCGAGGTCAACGGCACCTGGCAGGGCGACGGCACGGCGGTCGGCAGCTGCCAGGCCATCGTCGGCCCGGTCGCGCCGAGCCAGTCGGCACAGGCGACCTGCACGGACAACTCCAGCGCGTGGCGCACGTTCTACCAGCACGCCAACGCCACCGCCGGCAACCATCCGTACCAGGTGGACTGGACTGCGGCCGCCCTGGCCACCGAGCCCGACCTGCGCGGCCTGACCAGCGACGCGCTCGCGGCGAGCAAGCCGGTCGCCGTGAACGCCGGGCGCGACCCGGGCCGGTACGCGGTCTACCGGCTCAATTACCAGGACAGCACGGCCACCCCGCAGGTGTGGAAGTACGGCGTGAGCGTGGCGACGTCCTGGCAGGCCACGGCTCGGGCGCAGCTCGCCGCCTGTGTCAGCGCGAGCCGGACGTCCTGCACGATGGACCTGGCCACCTCGGCCGACAGTCAGGCCGGGGCGGACGCGCTGGCCACCCAGCTGGTGGCCAAGGCGCGGTCCACCGCCGGCCAGTGCCCGCCCGGCCAGTGGGCCTTCTGCGGCTGACCCCGATCTCGAATGCGGGCTGCGCCTGATGGCCATGCAGGACGAGTGGACCGAATGGGCCATCGACCAAGTCCCTGGCCGTCGGCAGGTTGTTTGACCGGTGTGAACACACCGATTCCACGGCCTCCATAGCCTCCGTCGGCCACCGGGTTCGCGGTGCTTGCCGGAGAGGCGTCGATCTGCTCGCCGTTCAGGCTGGTGGTCTGCTCGACCAGCCGGTCAACGCTCGAGTGCCTTCCACACCGAAATGGAGCAGAGCAAAGCTGCGGGCGAACCGGTCTGGGAGATGCCTACCGTCGACCCCGAACATCTCGCTGACCTGCTCTGGACTATGCACGGCACGAAGGGACAGCTGGAAGCCATCTATCCGTAGTATCGCGTGCCGTGGACCCGTTCCATGAAGGGCCGGTCGCCGTCTTCCCACAGTCCACCCAGGGTTCCGGCAAAGTCGTTCGCACAGTTCACAGCGCGTTTCGCCTCGATAATTATTATTGTCAATGATGCAACGGGTCCGGCTCGCCTAGGTCGTCGAACACGCGCGCCGGATCGCGCAGGTACACGTGCATCGCGTTGATTGCCGAGCAGGGCCAGGCTGGCAACTCGTAACCGGTTTCGGTCCGCCGGAATCCGCAGCCCGAGCACCGGCCGTCGTCATCCGGTCGATGCTCGGCGACGACGCTTCGGACGGCTCCGATCAGCCGGGGAATCTCATTGCGCGCCAACGAGATGACGACCTCGTCCGGGTACTCTGCCAGCAGGTACTCGACGTTGTCGATGCAACCGTACATCGACTCGCGCAGCCGCCCGAACGCGAACATGAGCGCCGGGTTGGTCTCCGCCAGCGTGGTCATCGTGAATTCCTCCAGCCCGGCGGGATTTTCCCGCCGAGTCTAGTAACCCATATTGCCAAGATGGCAATCAAGGAAACCTTCGGGTGAAGTATTAACGTGCGGCAAGAATCGGCATGGATCGGCGCTATCTTTCGTACCACGTTTACCGACCCAAGGGGGTTTCATGTCCGAGTCAAGTCCGTCGAGCCGCGCCCGCGAACTCGGTGTCGAAATGCGCCGACTTCGCGAGCGGGTCAAGATGACCTCGGCGAACGCGGCCAAGGAAATCGGCATTTCGGCCAGTAAACTCTCCCGTCTGGAGAACGGCCTGCGCGGCGCGAAGGTCGACGACGTGGACGCGCTGTTGAACGTCTACGGCGCGGAGGAGTCGCGCCGGCAGGAACTGCTCGACCTGGCCCGGACGTCCGCGCCCAACGGCTGGCCGCACCGGTTCAAGTCCCGGCTGCCCCGGGAACTGCGCTCGCGGATCAACCACGAGAACGACGCCGTCGGCTTCCGTGGCTTCGAAACCGTGGTCGTGCCCGACCTGTTGCAGACCGGCGAGTACGCGCGGGCGGTGCTGCGCGACTCGGTCACCCTGGCCCAGCGCGAGGTCGAGGAGCGGGTGGCCATCCGGCTGGCCCGGCAGGCGATCCTGTCCCGGGACCGGCCGCCGATGCTGACCGTGGTGGTCACCGAACTCGTGCTGCGCACCGCGATGGGCGGTCCGATCGTGATGGCCGGCCAGTTGCGCTACCTGCTGGAGCGGGTGTCCCGGCCGTGTGTGGAGGTGCGCGTGCTGCCGATGGCGTCCGGTTCGCACGCCGGCACGTCCGGCCCGTTCATGATCATGGATTTCGCCAAGGTCACGCCGATCGTGCACGTCCAGAACGAGCTGGCCCACCACAGCCTGGCCGAGCTGGCCGAGGTGTCGGCGTACGACCGGATCTACAGCCGGCTGCTGGCCAGGTCGCTGGACCCCGACCAGTCGGCGCACTTCATCAGCAAGCTGGCCAACGACTTCGCCCGCGCCGCATAACCGGATCAGCGCATCCGGATCAGCACGACTCACTCAGCCGGCCGCCCACTGGCGGCGCAGGCCGGCGACGAACGCGGCGAACTCGGCCACCATCGAGAGCTGGTCGGGTTCCAGCAACCACTGTTGTTGCAGGCCGTCCAGGACCGCGACGGTGGTGCGCACCAGGGTGTCGACCGGGGCGTCGAGTCTGATCTCGCCCCGGTCCTGCCCGGTGCGCACCGCGTCGGCGAGCCAGGAACGGATGCCGGCGTAGTGGTCCCGGGCCCAGGTGTGGGCTGGGTGGTCGGGCTCGATCGCCTCGGCGGCCAGCCGGACGAACAGCCCGACCAGCTGCGGCCGGGTCGAGTTGCGAGCGACCAGCGCGGACAGCGCGTCGAACGCGGCCCAGCCGAGCGGCGGCGAGCCCCCGGTACCGCCCAGGAACTCGCCGTCCTCGGCGTCCCGCTGTTCCAGCACGGCCGCCAGCAGCGCGGCCTTGCTCGGAAAATGGTGCAGCAGACCGGACTGGGACAGTCCGGCCCGGGCCGCGACCTGGGCGATCGGGGTGCCGAGATAACCGGAAACGGAGAACAGTTCGACGGCCGCGTGCAGCGCCTTGGCCCGGGATTCCGCGCCGGCCAGCTCACCCCGGGAACGGGGCCCCGCGGTGCGATACCGGGGCGGAAACGACATGTCGCCGACCTCCTCAACCTCTACCGGGCACGGTAACCCGGACAGCCCCGGCCTACCGCGCGATCAGGACCGACAGCTCACGCATCCACCGCAACGGTCACCCGCACATCGCCCAAACCGCGCGCCAGCACCACTTCCGCGCCCGCCAACCGGCCCCAGTCGTGGCTGTCCACCCGCCACACCCGCTGCACCCGCGGGTCGCACGTCACCTCGACGGTCGCCGTCTCGCCGGGCTCCAGCCGCACGCCTTGCCAGCCGATCAGCCGGATCGGCTCGGCCGGGTCGGTCGGGCGCAGGTAGGCCTGCACCACCTCGCGCCCGGCCCGGCAGCCGCTGTTGGTCAGCTCGACGCGGACCGAGGTGACGCCCGACTCGGCCGTGGTCAGCTCGGCCGGGCCGTAACTCCACTCGGTGTAGCCGAGGCCGTGGCCGAACCAGAACCGCGGGCTCGGCGAGCCGTCCCGGACCCAGCCCCGGTAGCCGACCGCAGTGCCCTCGGTGTAGGGCAGCGCGCCGGCGACGGGCACGGTCGACCACACCGGACCGTCGCCGTCCTGCGCCGGGAAGGTGGTGACCAGCCGGCCGGCCGGCTCGATCTCGCCGAGCAGCGCGGCGGCCACCGCGGCACCGGCCTCCTGACCGGGCAGACCGGCCCAGAGCACCGCGTCCACCTGGTTGAGCCACGGCATCAGTACCGGTGTCGCCGCGTTGACCACGACCACGGTCCGCCGGGCCGCGGCGGCCACCGCCGCGACCAGCGCGTCCTGGTCGCCGGGCAGCCGCAGAGTCGACTTGTCCAGGCCCTCCGTCTCCTGTTCCTGGGTAAGGCCGACCACGACCACGGCCAGTTCGGCGTCCTGCGCGGCCCGCGCGGCGGCGGCGATCGCCTCGGCCGACGGGCGCGGCGCCGGTCGGGCGACCAGGCCGAGCAGGCTGGGACCGGCCGGCCGGCGCACGGTCGCGGTGAGCCGCGTGCCCGGTGCCAGCTCCACCTCGTCGGTCCAGAACGGTGGCCTGGTCATCGCCGCGCCGGGGCCGCTGTGCTCGTCGGCCAACAGCACCGTGTGGCGCAGGCCCGGTGCCTCGACCGTCCACTCGCCGAGGCCGCGGGCGCCCACCTGCATCCGGGTCGGTTCGGTCAGCACCACCTCGGCGACGAGTTCGACGCTGGCGGCCTCGCCGAGCCAGCCACCGAAGCCGAACACCAACTCGGCGACGTCCACGTGCCGGCTGTCCAGCACCGCGCCTGCGGCGTTCCGAGCGGTCGCCCGGATGCCCGGTTCGCCGGTTTCCGGATCGCGCAGCGCCCCGGGTTCGGGCGCGGGCGGGCGAACCCGGACCGTCACACCGTCCACAACGGACACGTGTGCCGCGCCGAGCGCGTCGGTGAGGCCGTCGGCGACGGTCACGATGTGCGGTGCGCGCACCCGGGCGGAGCCACCGCCCTGGCCGATCGTGTCGATCGCGTGCCGGCCGATGAGCACCACGTCGGCATCCGGTGCGAGCGGCAGCGTCGCGTTCCGGTTGACCAGCACGGTCATCCCGCTCGCCGCCAGCCTGCGGACCTGGGCCCGCCGCCGCGGGTCGGCGGGCCCGGCGAACGCGGTCGACCAGGTCCGGTCGGCGCCGCCGCCGTCGAACGCACCGACCCGGCCGGCCAGCCGGAGCAGCCGGCGCAGGTGGTCGTCGATGGTCGCCTCGGGCACGTCGCCGGCGCGCACCGCGGCCACCAACTGCTCGCCCCACGGGCCGTCCGGGCCGGGCATCACCAGGTCGAGGCCGCCGTTGGCGCTGGCCGCGGCGGACGTGGTGGCGAACCAGTCGGACATGACCAGCCCGTCGTAGCCCCACTCCCCCTTGAGCACGCCCTCGATCAGCTCGACCTGCTCGGTCGCGGTGACCCCGTTGATCCGGTTGTAGGCAGCCATCACCGCCCACGGGTGCGCGTCGGTCAGCGCGATCTCGAAGGGCAGCAGGTAGACCTCGCGCAGGGTGCGCTCGTCGACCACCGAGTCGACCGTGGTGCGCTCGATCTCCGACTCGTTGGCCAGGTAGTGCTTGGGGGTCGCGCCGATGCCGTGGTCCTGCAGGCCGCGCACGTAGGCGGCGGCCAGCACGCCGGTGAGCAGCGGGTCCTCGCTGAACGCCTCGAACAGCCGGCCACCCAGCGGGCTGCGGTGCAGGTTGATCGTCGGGCCGAGCACGACGTGCACCTGGCGGAGTTCGGCCTCCTCGGCGAGCAGCGCGCCGACTTCGGCGGCCACCTCGCTGTCCCAGCTCTGCGAGATCAGCGTGGCGTTGGGCAGCAGGCAGGCGATGGCGCCGTTCAGGTACTCCAGACCGCGCACGCCGGTGGGGCCGTCGGACAGGCGTAGTTCGGGCAGGCCGATCGCCGGTTCCGGCCACAGGCTGAACAGCGCGGCGCCGGTCAACAACCGCACCTTGCCGGTCAGGTCGAGCGCGCCGATCGCCTTGTCGATGCGGGATTCCAACTCGGTGCGGTTCGCTGTCATGAGCACCCTCCGTCAGGTCGGGTACCAGCAGAGCACGGCGACCGACCGTGTGGTCGGTCGGTATATCAAGTTGTTATCCACCGACTCGCCGGGACAACCACCGAGACAACCGGGAAACACGGGTGTAACCGGATCGGATCGACCGGAAAACGCATCACAGAACTCAGCGGACAATTCGACATGGCAGGGAATAACAGCGAGGTCACATGGCGACCCGCCCTGTCAGAGCAGCAGAAGCGCTGTGAAATTATGTCGCGCGCAATGACCAGTACCCCAGCAGTACCCAGGTCGAGCGCCGCCCATGTGCCGGCGCCTGCGCGACCCGCGCGTCGGACTTTCACGATTCCGACCCAGGTCAGCCTGGTTTCCTCGCGGGCAGAAGACACCGGCCTGCTGCCCGTGCCGGTGCGAATCATCCTGATGGGCTTCGGCGGTCTCGCCCTGATGGCGGTGTCGGCCATCGGCGCGGCCGCGGTGCTCGAACCCGATCCGATACTCAACGGGACCGCATTCAGCTGGCTCGGCTACGGCCACGGCAAAGCACTGGCGACCGCGGTGTTCTACATCGGCGTCGCGCTGTTCATCGTCGCCTGGATCCGGCTGGGCCGAGAGGTACGCGCGGGCCGGGTGGACCAGCGCGGCATGTTGATCGCGATCGGTGTCTGGGTCGCGCCACTGCTGCTGGCACCGCCGCTGTCCAGCCGGGACATCTTCAGCTACCTGGCCCAGGGCGACCTGGCGCTGCACGGGTTCGACCCGTACCAGTACGGCGTCTCGGTGCTCAACGACCACCTGTCGGCGAACGTCGACCCGATCTGGCAGAACACGCCCGCGCCCTACGGCCCGCTGTTCATCCTGGTGGCCAAGTGCGTGGTCGTGGTGACCGGGCAGAGCACCATCGTCGGTGTGCTGGCCATGCGCGCCACCATGTGCACCGGCCTGCTGCTGCTCTGCTGGGCACTGCCCCGACTGGCCACCCACCTCGGCGGCCGGCCGACCGTCGCGCTCTGGTTCGGCGTGGCCAATCCCCTGGTGCTGGTCTACCTCGTCGGTGGCGGCCACAACGACCTGCTGATGATGGGCCTGCTGGCCGCCGGGGTCGCGCTCGTTCTCAACGGCCGGCACAGCGGGGGCATGGCACTGGTCGCGGGCGCGTTCGCGGTCAAGGCGACCGCCGGCATCGCTTTGCCGTTCCTGGTCTGGATCTGGGCGTCCCGGCTGCCCGGCTCGACCAGGACCCGGTTCTACAAGGCGACGGCGGGCTGCCTGGCGATCGTGCTGCCGGTGTTCACGCTGTGCTCGCTGGCGGCCGGGGTCAACCTTGGCTGGCTGCCGGCGCTGAGCGCGTCCTCGGTGGTCATCCTGTGGATCTCGCTGCCGACCGCCGCCGGCCAGCTCTCGCACGCGATCGCCAGCCAGTTCGCCTCGGTGGACGGGGACATGTTCATGTCGGTGGCCCGGCTGATCGGCTGGGTGGTGCTGATCGGGCTGGTCAGCCGGCAGTGGTGGCTGGCCCGGGAGGGCAACGGCAGCGACACGGTCCGCAGGCTCGCGCTGGCCATGCTGATCGTCGCGCTGTTCTCCCCGGCGACGCTGCCCTGGTACTTCAGCTGGGGGCTGATCCTGGCCGCCGGGCTGTCCTGGTCCACTCCGGGCCTGGTGCTGGGCACGTTCGGCTCGGTGTGGGTCATGCTCATCACCTACCCGACCGGAGCGTCCGCGCTCTACAGCTGGGTGCCGATGGCACTGGTCATCGCCGCGTCCGCGCTGGCCGCGGTGTCGCTGGTCCGGCCCGACCCGCTCAAGCTCTCCGACAAGCTGCACGCGTATCGGGCTCCCCGGGTCGCGCTGGGCGACCCGGGGATCGTTCGAACCGACGAAATTTCGGTGGAAACCCCGGAAGTGGCGCTAGAAAGCCAGCGCTTGGGCTCGGCGCTTCACCTCACGGCCACGGTTGCCGCGCAACGCCTCGATGGGCGACCCGGGTAGGGAGTCGTCCTCTTCGAAGAGCCAGCGCAACGACTCCTCGACCGAGAAGCCGGCATCTCTGAGCACGGTGAGGGTGCCTGGCAGCCCCTTCACCACGCCCTCCCCGTTGAGGAACAGCGCCGGAACGACTTTCACGCCGTCCCGACGGAATGCCAGCAACTGGTAGTCACGCACCATCTGGTGCACCCTGGTGACCGGCAGCCCGACGGACTGCGCCACCTCCGGCAGAGTCAACACTTCATACGACCGGTCGAGGACGTCCTCGGCGGCTGGAATCGTACTCACGAATGCCTAGGGTGCCACAACGGAGCGTCGAGCGCCCTGCGCCAATAGAGCGATGTTTTCGCCGTACCATCGGTGCCTGTGGACACGGACGGCCCGGAAAGGTTCGGGAATGTGATCGGCTCGCCGATTGATACGGAACTGGTCGGTGCCGTGCTGGAGGGGCGCTACCGGGTGGACCAGCCGCTCGCCCGGGGCGGCATGTCCAGCGTCTACCGGGGCGTTGACCTGCGGTTGGACCGGCCCGTCGCGATCAAGGTGATGGAGTCGCGGTTCGCCGCCGACCGGTCGTTCATCGAACGGTTCGAGTTGGAGGCACGCGCCGCGGCCCGGTTGCACCACCCGGATGTCGTCGCCGTGCACGACCAGGGCGTCGACGGTGAGCACGTCTACCTGGTGATGGAGCTGGTGGACGGCGGCACCCTGCGTGACCTGCTGCGCGAGCGCGGCTCGCTGGCGCTGTCGGTGGCCACCAGTGTGCTCGACCCGGTACTGGCCGCGCTGGGCGCGGCCCACCGGGCCGGCCTGGTCCACCGGGACGTCAAGCCGGAGAACGTGCTCATCGGCCAGGACGGCGCGGTGAAGGTGGCCGACTTCGGCCTGGTCCGGGCGATCGCCAGCGCCGGCACCACGAGCAACGACGTCATCCTGGGCACGGTCGCCTATCTGTCACCCGAACAGGTGGCGACCGGCGCGGCGGACGCACGCAGTGACGTCTACTCGGCCGGCGTGCTGCTCTACGAGATGCTCACCGGGGTGCCCCCGTACCAGGGCGACACGCCGATCTCGGTGGCCTACCGGCACGTGAACGACGACATCCCGGCGCCCAGCGAGCTGATGCCGGGCATCCCGGCCGCACTGGACGACCTGGTGCTGCGCGCCACCCGGCGCGACCCGGCGCTGCGCCCGGTGGACGCGGCCGCCTTCCAGTTGGAGTTGCAGCGCACCCGCAATGCCCTGGGCCTGCGCGCCGTGTCCGTGCCGGCGCCGGCGCCCACCGAGGAGGCCGCGCACTGGCCCGGTGGCGACGCCGACCGGACCACCACCGGACTGGACAGCGGGCGCACCCGGACGATCAGCGCGGGCACGCTGACCGCGGACCCCGACCGCACCGTGCGCACCCTGCCGCCGGCCGCCTACGGTCCGCCGATGGCGCCCGGTGGCCCGATGGGCCCGCAGGGCACCCGTGCCTGGACCCGCAGCGAGTTGGGCGCACCGCCGGTCGGCCCGCCGGTGGGACCGCCGCAGGGCGGCGGCCGGCCGCCCGCGCCGACCTACCAGGCCCAGCGCACCCGGGGCCGGCGCAACTTCCTGATCTGGATCGCCGTGGTGCTCGTGCTGGCCGTCGTGGTCGGGGTGGGCGCGTGGTGGCTGGGCAGCGGCCGGTGGACCGCGGTGCCCACGGTGGGCGGCCTGGACGTGACCACGGCCGAGCACGTGATCACCGACGCCGATCTGACCGTGACCGTGCAGCAGCAGCACAGCGACAACGTGCCACCCGGCCGGGCGATCACCACCGATCCGGCCTCCGGGGCACGCGCGTTACGGGGGTCGCAGGTCGTGCTGCTGATGTCCGAGGGCAAGCCGGTGGTCCCGGACATCACCCCGGGCGCCTCGCTGGACGTGGTCCAGCAGGCCATCACCGCGGCCGGCCTGCGACCGGTGACCGCGCCGCAGGCGGCCTACAACGACACCGTGCCGGCGGGCATGGTGGCCTCGGTGAGCCCGGGCCCGGGCAGCCCGGTGAACTCGAACTCGGTGGTCACCATCACGCTGAGCAAGGGCCCCCCGCCCAAGCCGGTGCCCAATGTCGTGGGCAGCCCGCGCGCCCAGGCCTTCGCCGCCCTCACCCAGCAGGGTTTCAGCCCCTACGACCTGCCGCAGGTGTTCGCGCAGGTGGCCGGCGGAACCGTCGTGGCGACCAACCCGGCGGCCGGCACGGTGGTCGCGCCGGGCGCGGACCACAAGGTGGGCGTCGAGGAGTCCGACGCGGTGAGTGTTCCGCAGCTGACCGGGATGGCGGTCAGCCAGGCGACCTCCACCCTCGCCGCGCTCAACTTGCAGATCCAGGTGCAGCAGTTCGTCAACACGCAGGACGGGCAGGTGTTCAACCAGTCCGTCGCGGCCGGCACGCTGGTGCAGCCGGGCAGCACCATCACCGTCGCCGCGTTCCCGTAACCCCACTACCGCACAACGGATCCGCCGGAACTCGGCGGCCAATTCGCGACCCACCGCGGGCTCCGGCAGTTCTACGCTCACGATAGTTGGCGCTTCGGACCGGAGACGCAGTTGATCGGCACACGGGGCCGGGTAACCGGCACGATCGGCCCAGGGCTGATCGGTGAGGTGCTGATCGCCATCCGCGGTGGAGTCGAGACCGACTACGCCTGTCCGGCTGATCCCGACGAAACCATCGAGCGGGGCGTCCAGGTGCTCGTCGTCGACTACGACGAACCGAGATCCGTCCACGTCCAGCGCTGGCAACCAATCAGGTAACTGGGGCGAGGACGGTGATCGGATCATGACGCAGACCGTGCTCATCGTCATCGGCGCCGCCATCGTGGTGGTGCTGTTTCTCTTTCTGCTCTTACGCGGGTTGTTCCGGGTGGCCGAGCCCAACGAGGCGCTGATCATCTCCGGGCTGGGGGCCCGGGGCGGCCAGGTGAGGCGAGCGCGGCCTCCACCCGGGCGACCGGCGAGGCGGAGGCCGCGTCCGCGCGGGCCAGGGGGCTCGCCGCGGCGGAGGCGGCCAAGGCCCAGGGCCTGGCCGAGGCCGACTCGATCAAGGCGCGCTCGAACGCGCCGGCCGAGAACCAGGAGGCGGTCGTCGCCCAGCAGCTCGCCGAGCGCTGGCCGGAGATCGTCGCGGCCGGGGCGCAGGCGTTCAGCAGTGTCGACCACATGGTCGTGCTCAACGGCGCGGACGGCGTGTCCGACATGCTGACCAAGGCGTTGTCGTTGGGCGGCACCGGGCTCGGGCCGGCCCGGCAGCTGATGGACTCGATGCGCACCGAGCCGGAGCCGGCCAACGGTGAGGTCGCCAGGTCGGTGAAGGATCGGCTAGGTCGCTGAGACCGGTTGGGCCGTCGCGGCCTCGGGGAGGTCGCGACGGCGCCGGATCGGGCTGCCGACCAGGAACAGGCTGCTCGCCACGACGAGGCTCATCAGCACCCAGATGGCCGGGCGGACACCGAACGCCGAACCCAGGCCGCCGGCGAGCAGGCTGCCCACCGGAACGGCACCGAAGATGATCATCGAGCTGGTCGCCGACACCCGACCGCGCAGCTCCGGCGGCGGGTAGCTCTGGCTGAAGCTGCCGATGAACACGTTGGCCGCGACCACCCCGCTACCGGTGACGAACATGCCGACAGCCTGTAGGGCCACCAGCGGGCCGGGGCGGGCCAGCGGGATGAGCAGATCGAACGGGACCGTGCCGAGCACGCTGATCAGCAGGCCGCGCGCGGTGCCGAAGCGCCGGCCGAGCCGGCCGGCCACCAGCGCGCCGAGCACCCCGCCCGCGCTGGACGCGGCCACCAGCACGCCGACCGCGGCGGGCGGCAAGTCCAGGGTGTGCAACAGGAACGTCACCTGGATGGCCCCGTAACCCATGAACGCCAGGTTGATCAGGCCGCCGAACAGCACGATCGCCCGCAGGTAGGGATCACCGAAGACGAACCGCAGCCCGGAACCGATCTCGTGGCGCAGCCGGCTGGTCGGCGGCCGGGGTGGGATCTCCGGTTCCCGGGTACGGATGAGCAGCAGGCAGATCGCGGAGACGGCGAAGCTGACCGCGTCGACGAGCAGGCCGAACACCGGGCCGAACCACTGGGCGATCAGGCCCCCGGCGCCACGCCCGGCCACCCGGGCGGCGGAGACGCTGCCCTGGGTCAGCGCGTTGGCGCCGGCCAGCTGGGCCGGGGTGATCAGGCCGGCCAGGAACACCCGGTAGGCGGTGTTGGCGAACACCTCGGCCATCCCGGTCAGCAGGGCGACCGCCATCAACTGGGCCAGGCTGAGCACATCGAACCAGGCGGCCACCGGCACGCTGACGAACAGCAGCAGGCTGCCCAGGTCGCAGGCGACCAGTACCGGCCGCCGGGGCAGCCGGTCCACCCAGGCACCGACCGGCAGGCTGATCAGCAGCCAGGGCAACCAGAGCGTCGCGCCGAGCAGGCCCAGCTCGAACGTGCTGACCCGCAGGGTCAACACGGCCACCAGCGGCAACGCCACCTGGGTCACGTTGCTGCCGACACTGCTGATCGTGTCGCCGATCCAGAGCAGCCGGAAGTCCCGTTGGCGCAACAGACCCGTCCCGTGCGGCACCGGACACCTCCTCACCCGGCTTCAGCATGGCAGCTGGGAGTGGTGAGCTGACCGCGTTTCGCGACCGGCGAAACGCGGTCCACTGAGGACAGTGTCCGCCGCGGCGTGAGCCGAGGACCGGTCAGTGGACGGCGGCCGAGCCGTCGGTCCCCCGCTGTTGCTCCGTGACGGCCGGCGGAATCACCGGCACGGCCGGGATTTCCGGCGCCGGCACGACCGGGGCCGCCGGCGCGGCGGCGGTCGCCCTGGCCCGGCGTGGCCGCAGCGCGACCTCACGCAGGTTGAGAGCCAGCACGAAGCCGACCACGGCGACCACGATCCCGCAGATGAACACGCTGTGCAGGGCGTAGGCGAAGCCGTTGAGGAACTCGGTCCGCTGGGCCGCCGGCAGGGCGTTGATCTGTGCCCGGCTGATGTTGATCCCGGTGGTGGAGAACTGATGGACCACCGACGGCGGCATTCGCTGGGCGAGCCCGCTGGTCAGCCGTGAGGTGAAGATGGTGCCGAACACGGCGATGCCGAATGCGCCGCCGACCGTCCGGCCGAACGTGGTGGTCGAGCTGGCCACGCCGATGTCGCCCGGTTCGACCGCGTTCTGCGCGGACAGCACCATCACCGGGTTGATCATGCCGAAGCCGACACCGATCACCGCGAGCGTCAGGATCTGATAGCTGTAGGGCGTGCTGACGCCGAAGAAGGACAGCAGGACCATGCCCACGACGAGCACGGACGTGCCGATGATCGGGAAGCGGCGGTAGCGGCCGAGCCGGCCGATCAGCCGGCCGGTGACGGTCGAGGTGATCACCATCGACAACGCCAGCGGCGCGAGCCGCAGGCCGGACATGGTCGGTGAGACGCCGTCCACGATCTGTTGGTAGAGCGGGGTGAACGTGCCGGTGCCCAGGATGCCGAAGCCCAGGATCAGGGTCAGCGGCGAGACGATTCTGATCACCGGATTGCGGAACAGGTGCAGTGGCAGCAGCGGTTGGGTGGCCCGGCGTTCGGCCAGGATGAACAACACCACCAACACGATCGCCAGCGCGCCGAGACCGAACACCGGCGCCGAGACCCACGGGTAGCTGACCCCGCCCCAGCTGGTGACCAGGATGATCGAGGTGATCGCGCCGGACAGCAGCAGCGCGCCCAGCCAGTCGATCTTCGGCCGGAACGACGCCCTCGGCGAGGGCCGCAGCACCGCCGAGGTGACCGCGAGCGCGGCCGCGCCCACCGGGATGTTCACGTAGAACACCCAGCGCCAGTTGAGGTCCTCGGTGAGCACCCCGCCCAGCAGCGGACCGATCAGCGTGGCGAAGGCGAAGGTGGCCTGCATGAAGCCCTGGTAGCGACCGCGCTCGGCGGGCGGCACCAGGTCGCCGATGATCGCCTGGGCGTTGACCATCAGGCCGCCCGCGCCCAACCCCTGCAACGCCCGGAACAGGATCAGTTCCAGCATCGAGGTGGAAGTGCCGCACAGCACCGAACCGAGCAGGAAGATGACGATCGCGCCCTGGAACAGCCGCTTGCGGCCGAACAGGTCCCCCAGCTTGCCGTAGATCGGCGTGGACACGCACGAGGTCAACAGGTAGGCGGTGCCCACCCAGGAGATGTGCGTCAACCCGCCGAGGTCGGTGACGATGGTGGGCAGCGAGGTAGCCACGATCGTCTGGTCCAGCGCGGCCAGCAACATGCCGAGCATCAACCCGGGGAAGACGATCAGTACCCGACGGTCCAGCTTGCTCGCTGCCCTGGCCGTCGCTGTCACGCCTCACCCCGCCGCTCGGTTAGCTCTGCTAAGCAACTTAGCCGAAACATGCCGAGCGGCGAAATGCCCCAATCGCGGGTCCTACCTGGTGAGAGATCAGGAGCGGAGCATTTCGGCGACCAGGAAGGCCAGTTCGAGCGACTGCTGGGTGTTCAGCCGGGGATCGCACGCGGTCTCGTAGCGGCCGGCCAGGTCGCTGTCGGAGATGTCCTGGGCGCCGCCGAGGCACTCGGTCACGTCCTCGCCGGTCAGTTCGATGTGGATGCCGCCGGGGTAGGTGCCCAGGCCGCGGTGCACCTCGAAGAAGCCCTGCACCTCGTCGACGATCCGGTCGAAGTGCCGGGTCTTGTAGCCGGCCGTGGACTCGTGCGTGTTGCCGTGCATCGGGTCGCACTGCCAGACCACCTGGTGGCCCGACGCGGTGACCTTCTCCACGATGGCCGGCAGCGCCTCGCGCACCTTGGCGTAGCCCATCCGGCTGATGAAGGTGATCCGGCCGGGCAGGTTGGTCGGGTCGAGCCGCTCGACGTACTCGACGGCCAGCTCCGGCGTGGTGGTCGGGCCGATCTTGATGCCGATCGGGTTGGACAGCAGCTGGGCGAGGGCGATGTGCGCGCCGTCCAACTGGCGGGTCCGCTCGCCGATCCAGAGGAAGTGCGCGGACAGGTCGTAGAGCCGGGCCTCGGGCTGCCGGTTGTCCATCCGCAGCATGGCCCGCTCGTAGTCCAGCAGCAGTGCCTCGTGACTGGCGAAGATCTCGGTGGCGCTCAGGCTGGCGTCGTTCACCCCGCACGCGGAGATGAACCGCAGGCCCCGGTCGATCTCCCGGGCCAGTGCCTCGTACCGCTCGCCGGCGCGCGAGGTGCGCACGAAGTCCTTGTTCCAGTCGTGCACCTTGTGCAGGTCGGCCTCGCCCTCGCTGGTCAGCGCGCGTAGCAGGTTCATCGCGGCGCTGGAGTTGGCGTAGGCGCGGATCATCCGACCCGGGTCGGGAATGCGGGCCTCGGGCGTCGCGGCCAGCGAGTTGATCATGTCGCCCCGGTAGCTGGGCAGGCCGAGCGCGTCCAGTTGGGAGCTGCGCGGCTTGGCGTACTGGCCGGCGATCCGGCCGACCTTCACCACCGGCAGGCTGGCGCCGTAGGTGAGCACGACGGCCATCTGCAGCAGGGTGCGCACGTTGCCGCGGATGTGCGGCTCGGTGTTGTCCGCGAACGTCTCGGCGCAGTCGCCGCCCTGCAACAGGAACGCCTTGCCCTGGGCCACGTCGGCGAGCTTGCGGCGCAACCGGTCGATCTCGGTGGGTACGGTGATCGGCGACACACTCTCCAGCACGGCACGCACCCGGCGCACCTGCTCGGCGTCCGGCCACTCCGGCTGCTGCACGGCCGGCCGGGCCAGCGCTTCGTCGAGTCGGCGCCGCAGGTCCTCCGGCAGCGGAGGCAGTTGCGGCAGTTCATCAACAGGCACGTCGACCGTCCAGTTCACGGCACCAGGGTATTCGGCGACCGAATCGACCGGTCAGCCGGTCGTTGCCCGGCCGGCAGTGTGGCTGATTGATCACAATCTGCTGAGACCTCGGTCAAAAATGAACACTATTCACGTCAACCCGCAGACCAGGAGGATGATGACGTGACCAGTGGCTTGGCTGACAACGACACGAATCGCCTGCTGTCCACGGCGGTGGACAACGTGCGGCGCGACTATCCGGTGCACTGGACGCATTTCGTGCATTCCGCGGCCGAACTCGTGCCCCAACGAGATCGCCATCCGGTGTTCGCCGGAAGTTATGACTGGCATTCCTGCGTGCACCAGACCTGGCTGATCGTCCGGCTGCTGCGGCTGCGGCCGGACCTGCCGGGCGCGGCGGCGGCCAAGGCGACCCTGGACGAACTGCTCACCACCGAGGGCTGCGCGACCGAGGCGGCGTTCTTCCTCGGCCCGAACGGCGCCCACTGGGAGCGCCCCTACGGCTGGGCATGGCTGTTGCTGCTCGACGCCGAACTGCGCACCTGGGCGAGCACCGACGCGGACGCCGACCGGTGGGCGAAGACGTTGCGGCCGCTCAGTTCCGCGCTGCGCGAGCGCTGGCTGGCCTGGCTGCCGAGCACGCCATGGCCGATCCGGGCGGGTATCCACGCCAACAGCGCGTTCGCCACCGGCCTGGTGCTCAACGCCAGCCGCGCGGTCGGCGACGAGGAACTCGTGCTGGCCTGCGAGCTGGCCGCGAAGCGTTGGTACCAGGCCGATTCCGGCTACGGCGGCTACGAGCCGGACGCCGCCGACTTCCTCTCCCCCGCGCTCACCGAGGCCGACCTGATGCGCCGGGTGTTCAGCCAGGAGCGGTTCACCGAGTGGTTCGACGAGTTCCTGCCCGACCTGGCAGCGCCGCGCTGGCTGAGTCTGCGCGAGCCGGTGACCGTCGAGGACCCCGCTGATCCCTACGGTTCGCACCTGGCCGGGCTCGCGCTGTCCCGGGCGTGGGGCTGGGCGGCGATCGCGGCCGCGCTACCGGCTGGGCACCGCTATGCCGACCTGGCCACCGAAGCCGCCGCCGCGCACCGGACGAGCGGCCGGCGCTACGTGTTCGGGCACGGCTACGCGGCCGAACACTGGCTGGGCACCTTCGCCAGCTACCTCGACCTCGGCGCTCTGTCGCCCTCCTGATGGTGCGCCGGCCCGGTCCCGGTTCGGGGCCCGACCGGGTCGGCGCACCCACATCTGCCAGTTGACTCTAACGTTAGATATTTCTATCGTTAGCGTACACTGACAGATGTGGGAGGTTGCAACCATGGCTCAGCCGGTCGCGTTCTTCGAGGTACTCAGCCCCGATCACGAGCGGGCGCAGCAGTTCTACCGGGAGTTGTTCGACTGGCAGGTCGCCGCCGACCCCGAGATGGGCGGCTACGGCCTGGTGGACACGGGCGCCGGCGAGGGCGCCATCGGTGGCGGCATCGGCCCGAAGACCGAGCCGGGCGACGCCGGCGTCAAGATCTACGTACGGGTGGACGACCTGGACGGCTACCTTTCCCGGGCGGCGGCGCTGGGCGGCAAGCCGCTGGTGCCGCCGACGGATCTGCCCGGTGGCTACGGCCGGTTCGCCGTCTTCGCCGACCCGGACGGCAACCAGGTCGGCCTGTGGGCGTAGGCCGAGAACGATCAGGAGGAATCCGTGTCCGAGCAGGCGACCGACGAGGCGTTGCGGGCGCTGGCCGGTCCTCGGCGGCGGGAGATCCTGCGGCTGGTCGCGCGGCAGGAGTTGGCGGCCGGTGAGATCGCCGCGGCGTTCGACGTGACCCGCACCGCGATCAGCCAGCACCTGACCGTGTTGAAGAACGCCGGCCTGCTCACCGAGCGGCGCGCCGGCACCCGGCGGCTCTACCGGGCCCGTCCGCAGGGCCTGGCCGGGTTGCGTTCCTTCCTGGACGACATGTGGGCCTCGTCGTTGGACATCGCCCGCCAACTGGTCGAAGCCGAGGCCGGGGTCGACGACAATGAGCAGCGGAACCGAGATACCGGCTGATATCGGCCGACCCCGGCCGGCCGACGCACGAAGGACGGTCATGACCGCACGCCCCGAACCGGCCGCCACCACCCCGTTGCGGCGCTCCCCCGTGCGGCAGAGCACGGTGGTGCGCAGCGGTCGAGCGCACACCTTCGACGTGTTCGTCCGCACGCTGAGTGCGTGGTGGCCGCTGCAACCCTTCTCCGCCGGGCAGGACCGGGTCCGCGAGGTCACCTTCGAGCGGCACATCGGTGGCCGGGTCTACGAGACGTGGACGGACGGCACGACCATCGACTGGGGCGAGATCCTGGCCTGGGAGCCGCCCACCCGGTTCGTCATGACCTGGCGCAACACCCCGGCGCCCACCGAGGTCGAACTCGCCTTCAGCGAACTGGGCCCGGCGCTGACCCGGGTCGCCCTGGAACACCGCGGCTGGGAGGCGCTCACCGACGCCCAGCTGACCGAGGACTGCGCACTGCCCGGCGGTTACGCCGCAGGCTCCTACAGCCGGGGCTGGACGGCGATCCTGGCCCGGTTCGCCGACGCCGTGCACGCCGACACCGACCACGAACCGAGGACGTCCCGATGAACACGTACTTCAACCGGCTCATCCCGCCGCGGCCGACGTTCGCCTTCGACATGACCGCGGCCGAACTGGCGATCATGAAGGAACACGCCGCCTACTGGAAGGTGTTGGCGGAGAAGGGTTCCGTCGTCGTCTACGGCCCGGTGGACGACCCGGCCGGACCGTGGGGCCTCGGCGTGCTGCTGACCGAGACCGAGCAGCAGGCCCGCGAGCTGATGGACCACGACCCGGCGGTCTCCTCGGGCATGAGCACCTACGAGCTGTTCCCCTTCCTCAGCGCCCGGTTCGGCCGGATTCCGGCCGCCGAAGCACTGTCCTGATCGGACTCGGCTGCCGGTCGGCCTAGCTCAGCAGCGCGCGGGCGTACCAGTCGTTGCTGTCCTGAACTCCGGGCAGCGCAAGGAAATAACCGCCGCCGTAGGGCTGGATGTAGTCGACCAGCGGTTCGTTGATCAGCCGGGTCTGGGTCGCCTCGAACTGGCGTCGGATGTTCTGCTGGAAACAGGCGAAGATCAAGCCGGCGTCCAGGTTGCCGTTGGTGTCGATGCCACCGTCGTAGTTGTAGCCACGGCGCAGGATGCGGCTGTCCGCGGTCGCCGCGGTCCTCGGGTTGGCCAGCCGCATGTGCGCGTCCAGCGGGATGACCTGCCCCTTCGGGTCCTTGGCGTAGTTCGGGGCATCGAACTCGCCGGCCGCGTCCAGCGGGGCACCGGAGTCGCGGCGCCGGCCGAACATGTTCTCCTGCTCGTTGATGGACACCCGGTCCCAGAACTCGACCAGCATCCGGATGAAGCGCACCACGTGGTACGAGCCGCCGGCTGTCCACGCCGGATCACCGGCCCCGCGCCGCACCCAGACGATCCGGTCCGCCTCGGACACCGGCGGCTGGCTGATGCCGTCCTTGAACCCCAACAGGTTGCGCGGGGTGCCCGACGGTCGGGGCGGGGACACGAACCCGTCCTGCCGGTAGTTCAGCTGCATCCCGCCGCGGGTGTGCTTGAGGATGTCGCGCAGCGCGTGGTGCACGGCGTCCGGGGTGTTGGCACACACCTGGAGGAACAGGTCGCCGCCGAGCTTGTCGGCCTCCAGCGAGTCGTTGGGGAAGCTGCGCATCGGCACCAGCCCGGCCGGTTTGCTGCTGGCCAGCCCGTAGCGGTCGTCGAACAGGGTCGGGCCGACCGACAGGGTCACCGTCAGGCCGTCGGCCGGGATGTCCGGGCCGAGCACATCACTGTCGGAGGGCGGCGAGCCGACTCCGAGATCCGGTGCGACTCCGCCGGCGGTCAGGAAGCGGGCCCGGTCGGTCACCGTCCGAAACAGCTCGACCAGATCGGCCCGGGTGGCCGCGGTGACGTTCAGCGAGACGTGCGTGGAGTAGCGCTGGATCGGCGTCGGGCTGAGGATGCCGGCCTGGTGCACACCGTGGAAGGGCACCGTTTCCGGCGCGGTCGGCGCGGCCTGCGCGCTCGCCGCGTTCGCGTCGGCCTTCGCACCGGCGGCGAGCATCCCGCCGGCCAGCGCGGTGCCGGCGGCTCCCGCGACCGCGCCCTTGAGCAGATTCCGTCGGTTGAGGTCCATCGATCAAAATCCTTACGGGTTGGCCGAGGTCAGTGGGCGGGGACTTCGAGCAGATCGGGGATGAGCGAGAGGTTCTCCAGGGCCGCGCCGATGGTCGCCTCGACACGTTGCCGGGCGGCCTGCGCGGTGGTGGCCGGACTGCGCCACCGGCCGTCGGCCTGGGTGGCCAGCAGCGCCTGACTCGACGCGGCAAGCTGCCGCTGGATGGTCGGCAGCAGGTTGGGCGCCCGCTCGTTGATCAGCGGGGCCAGCTCGCCGAGCACCACCTCGGTGCCCTGCACGTCGGCGTAGGTCTCCGGGTAGGCGGCACCGGCGCCCTCGTCGGTCAGCCCGTTGAGGTGGTCGCGCAGGGCGTCCTCAAGGATCTCGTGGGCGCGCACCGGCAGGTCGGTCGGGTCGACGGTGATCTGCGGCAGTTGCGCCTGCAGCGTGGTGACGTCGGCGGTCAGCCGATCCACGATCGGCAGCAGTTGGGCGGCGGACTGTCCGTGGTAGAGCCCGTATTCCAGCCGGTGCAGGCCGGTCCAACCCGGATCGTTCACCCCGCCGGGCAACGCCTGTGGCAGGCCGTCGATCGCGTCGCCGAGGTCGCCGAAGCTGTCGTAGGCGGCGCCGACCTGTTCCCAGGTCAGCTGCGCGGCCAGCCAGTCCGACTGGGCGGCCGGGACGTTGTTCGCGGCGATGTCGGTGCGCAGCTGGGCGACCTGGCCGAGCAGGGTGACCAGCTTGGGCGCGACGTACCGGTCGTAGGCGTCGGCGGCCGGCTGGAGGTCGGCGACCGAGACCGGCCTGACCGCCGCCTGCGGATCGGCCACTGCCGCGCCGCCGGTCCCGCCGGTCACCTGGACCGTGTTGGACACCGTGGTGGGCAGGCCGTCAGCGAGGCAGCGCCAGAAGTAGGAGCCGGCTGGCAGGCCGGCCGAGATGCTCTGGCTGGTGGCCGGGCCGAGCGTCTCGATCTCGGCGACGATGCCCTGGCTGGTCGCCTGGACCAGATTGACCTCCACGGCGTGGCCGGTCTTGTTGGCTACCGCGAAGTTCTGCGAACCCGCGCCGGTCGCCGACCAGCCCGGGGCGCACGCCGAGCCGGTGACCTGGATCTGCTCGGCGTCGGCGGCCGACCGGCCGGGGGCGAAGACGATCAGCGCGGCCGCCGCGACCGGCGGCACGATCAGCGCCGCGCCGATGGCGACCGCCATCCGTCGCCGGGACGGCCCGGCAGGCGCGAGCGTCGGCTCCGGCTCCGGCGTCTGTTCGGCCGGTTTCGGTTGGGGCGCAATCGTTTGCCGGTCGGCCCGGATAAATGCGACGAGCATCGAACCCAGGTAGACGACATAGGCGACCACCTGCAGCCAGGTCATGCTCGGCCGCAGGTTGGTGATGCCGCTGATGATCGTCGCCCACCACGAGGACGCGTCGACGCTCTGCGAGAAGTCGAAGGCAAGCCAGGTGTGGCCGGGCAGCCAGCCCGCGTCCTGCAGATCGCCGAGGCCGTAGGCGAACACGCCGGCCGCGACGACGATCAGCAGGATCGCCGTGCGGTTGAAGAAAACGCCCAGCTTGATGCGCACCGCGCTGCGGTAGAGCAGCACGCACAGCACGACGGCGAGCACGATGCCGATCGCCGCGCCGATCAGCGGGGCGACGGTCTCACCGGACGCCTGGGCGGCGGTCCAGAGGAACAGCGCGGTCTCCACGCCCTCCCGGCCGACCGCGAGAAAGGCGGTCAGCGCGAGCGCCGAGGTACTGATCCTGAGCGCGTCGGCGACCTTCGCGCGCAACTCGCCGGACAGCGAGCGGGCGGTGCGGCGCATCCAGAAGATCATCCAGCTGACCAGGACGACGGCAACCACGCTGAGCGCGCCGCCGAGCGCCTCCTGGCCGGTGGTCGAGAGCACTGATCGGTAGAAGGTGAGCACCGCGCCGAAGCTCAACGCGAGCACGACGGCGGCGAGCACGCCCAGCCAGATCGGCGCGGTCGACACCCGTCGGCCGCCGGACTCCGCATCCTCGCCGTCGGTGCCGGTGAACTTGCGGACGGCGGCGAGCAGGATGCTCACCACCAGCCCGGCTTCGAGACCCTCCCGCAAACCGATCAGCAGGTTCGGCAACGCGTCAGCCCACACGACAACAACTCCGCCCTCGTTGGTCAGGTAAGCCTCAGCTAACCCGCGTCGAGGCGGCTATGGCAAGGGTCTCGGACGAGCCTCACACTGTTGCCAAACCAGCCTTCACCTGGTCTTTAACTAGATCTGACAAACCTTGGTAATTCGGCGATCGCGGTCTGGTTCGTGTCGGTCCGCGTCAGTCGAGCACGTTGTCCAGCTCTGGATCGCCGAGTGAAGACGCGAGTGGCGACGCCCGCGCCCGGCGGACATCGCCACTCAGCCGACGAACCAGAACTCAGCCGAAGAAGATCTCGGCTTCCTTGAGCCGCTCGGCCGGCACGGTCTTCAGTTCGGCGGTCGCCTCGGCCAGCTTCACCCGGACGATGTCGGTACCACGCAGCGCGACCATCGTGCCGAAGTCGCCCTCGTGCACCGCGTCCGCGGCGTGCAGACCGAACCGGGTGGCCAGCACGCGGTCGTAGGCGGTCGGCGTGCCGCCGCGCTGAACGTGGCCCAGCACGACCGCGCGCGACTCGGCGCCCGTCTTCTCGGCGATCTGCTTGGCCAGCCAGTCGCCGACCCCACCGAGCTGGGCGTGCCCGAACGCGTCGGTCTGGCCGGTGAGCAGCACGTGGTCGCCGCCCTCGGGCACGGCGCCCTCGGCGACCACGATGATCGGGGCGAACTGCCGCTCGAACCGGCTGTGCACCCAGTCGATGACCTCGTCGAGCTTGAACGGCTGCTCGGGCACGAGAATGACGTTCGCGCCGCCGGCCAGGCCGGAGTGCAGGGCGATCCAGCCCGCGTGCCGGCCCATCACCTCGACGACCAGGGCCCTGCGGTGCGACTCGGCGGTGGTGCGCAGCCGGTCGATCGCCTCGGTCGCGATGTGCACGGCGGTGTCGAAGCCGAACGTGTAGTCGGTGGCACCGAGGTCGTTGTCGATGGTCTTGGGCACACCGACGACACCGATGCCCTCGTCGGTCAGCCGCTTGGCCACCCCGAGGGTGTCCTCGCCGCCGATGGCCACCAGCGCGTCCACGCCGTTGTCGGCGAGCACCTTGCGGATCTTGTCCACGCCGCCGTCGACCTTGAACGGGTTGGTCCGCGACGAGCCGAGGATGGTGCCACCCCGGTTCAGGATGTCCTCGACGTCATTGAGCCCCACCGGCCTGGTCAGTCCTTCCAGCGGACCCGCCCAGCCGTTGCGGAAACCGACGATCTCCCAGCCGTAGGCCTCGATCCCCTTCCGGGTGACCGCGCGGATGACCGCGTTCAGCCCGGGACAGTCGCCGCCGCCGGTGAGTACACCGATGCGCATTACTCACTCACTTCCTCATTCGGATAGTTGCCTGCGTCACAGCCGCCGGCACCGCTGAGGGTGGCACGGACTGGATCGGTAAAGCAACCCCGTCAGATTAGCGTGTCGGGTCAGCCGACCGGGAAGCCGAGTTTCTGCCGCTGCTCGTCGATCACTCGCCAGCGCACCAGGTTGTGCCGGGCGTCGGTGAGCGCGTCGTGCGCGCCGGCGGGCGGCTGCGGCAGCCGGGGCCTGCCCACGTCCTCCCAGCGCTGACGCAGCTCGCGGGTGAACCGGGGCACGCTCCTCGGCAGCTCGGGCATCGAACCCCAGAGCTGGGCGAGCGCGACATGGTCGTAGGCGGCGATCCAGGCCCAGAGTTCGATCTCCGGCCGCTCCGAAGTGCTGCCGTGCACGCCGAAGAAGTCGAGCAGGTCCTCCCGGATGCGGGCCCGCGACCGCCACAGTGGGCTGGCCGGCGAGGGCAGCTTGGGCAGCACGTGCTGGCGCACCCACGGGCCGGCCCGGTCCGGATCGAACTCGGTGGACACGGCGTAGTACTCGCGGCCCTCCTCGTCGACAACACCGATGGACACCAGGTCGATGGTGACGCCGTCCTCGATGAACTCACAGTCGTAGAAGAACCGCACCGGAGGAGCCTAGGGGCCGGCGCGGGCCGCCGATCAGCCGGCCTTGACCTCGGGAAGCCGGTCGGCCTCCGGCGAGGTGGCCTGCCGGGGCACCGCCTCGGCGGCCTTCTCCAGGTCCTCCTTGACCTTGGCCGCGTACACGTCCACGTAGTCCTGGCCGGACATCTCCATCAGCGCGTACATGATCTCGTCGGTCAGCGAGCGCTCGACGAACCGGTCGCCGGCCAGGCCGTCGTAGCGGGAGAAGTCCAGCAGCGGGCCGACCTTGATCCGGATGCGATGCGGACGCCACATCTTCGACCCGATCGGGTTGGCCTTGTCGGTGCCGACCATGACGACGGGGATCACCGGGACCTTCGACTGGAGCACCATCCGGGCCATGCCGGTCTTGCCCTTGTAGAGGCGACCGTCGGGCGAGCGGGTGCCCTCGGGGTAGATGCCCAGCAGGTGGCCGGAGGTCAACAGCCGCACGCCGGTGTCCAGCGCGGCCTGCGCGGCGGCGCCGCTGGAGCGGTCGATGGGCACCTGGCCCATCGACGAGAAGAACAACTTCTTCAGCCGACCCTTGATCCCCGACTGGGTGAAGTACTCCCGTTTCGCGAGGAAGGTCACCCGCCTGGGCACCATCAGCGGCAGGAAAAACGAGTCCGCGACCGCGAGGTGGTTGCTGGCCAGCACGGCCCCACCGGTGTCGGGGATGTTTTCCAAACCCTCGATGGACGGCCGGAAGAACAACCGGAGCACCGGTCCGATCAGCACGAACTTCATCACCCAGTAGATCACCGCGCGGTGCGCCTCCTCCCCGTTGTGCGGGCCAGCCTGCGTCTCACTACGTCTCCTGCATCGATCAGCCTACGAACGCCGGGCGGTTGTGCACAACGACGAGCGGGGACAAGCGTTCATCGACCAGCCAACGAACCCGCAGGCTCGCGGTAACGGAGGTGCCCACCACACCGAAGTCCGTGCGACGATTGAGGCAGTTACCACGACGGTGAGGGAGGCCTGTGCCGTGCCCGTCCTGCCCGGCGCCGAGCCGTTCGAACACGATGGCTCAGACGATATCGGTGTGCTGCTCTGCCATGGTTTCACCGGCTCCCCGCAGAGCATGCGGCCGTGGGGGGACGCGCTGATCGAGGCCGGTTTCACCGTGCGGTGCCCGCTGCTGCCCGGCCACGGCACGGACTGGCGGGAGATGAACCGGACCCGCTGGCCGGACTGGTACGGCGCGGTGGAGGCGAGCTTCGCCGAACTGACCGCGCGGTGCGCCACTGTTTTCGTGTGCGGCCTGTCCATGGGCGGCACCCTGACCCTGCGCATCGCCGAGCAACACGGTTCGCAGGTGGCCGGGATCGTGCTGGTCAACCCGTCGGTGATGACGTTGCGCAAGGACGCGAAGATCCTCCCGCTGCTGGCCAAGGTGGTGCCTTCGGTCGGTGCGATCGGCGGGGACATCGCCAAGCCCGGCGTGGTCGAGCTGGCCTACCCACGGATGCCGCTGCGCGCGGCGGTCAGCCTCAGTGAACTCTGGCACGAGGTCCGCACCGACCTGGGCAAGGTCAGCCAGCCGGTGCTGCTGCTGCGCTCGGCGACCGATCACATCGTCGAGCCGGAGAACGCGAAGATCGTGCTGGACGGGATCAGCAGCGAAGACGTACGCGAGGTGGTGCTGCCGAACAGCTACCACGTGGCCACCCTCGACAACGACGCGCCGACGATCTTCGCCCAGAGCATCGAGTTCGTCCGTCGGGTACACAAGGAAAAGCGATGAGTTCGCGACCAGGCGGTTCGGAAGGCCCGGAGGACGTCGACGCGCGATTCGCCGAGATCATCGCCGACCTGGAACGGGAGGGCTTGGGGGCCGGTCTGACCGAGGGCGCGGATTTACCGGACGCCTTCGTCGACGAGCCGACCGCGACGCCGGAGCCCGAGCAGAAGATCGAGCCGGTCACCGGACCGATCGCCGCGCCCCAGGAGGACCCGGCCGCGAACCCGGCCTGGCGATCGGCGGACGTGGAGTGGGACTGGGCGAGCGCCAGCGAGGAAGAGCACTACGTGCCGCCGGAGCCGCCACCGCTCCCCCGCCTCAGACCAGGAACAATCTTCGGCATCGTGCTGATGGTGATCGGCATCCTGCTGTTCGCCGCCCCCGGGATCATCGGCCTGGACTCCCGAATCGCCACACCACTGGGCCTGGTGGCACTGGCCGGCGGCATCGGCTGGCTGGTGCTGCGGATGCGCCAGGGCCCGCCCCCCGACTCGGGTTGGGACGACGGAGCCCAGATCTGATCAGGGCAGTGAAGGTCGCTTCGCTCCTGGTCCTGGAGCGTCGCTGGCGCGACAGGGCCGCCCGTCAGACAGGACCCCGCGACAGCGCGCTATCTCCGCCGGGCCGCATGCCCGATCAACCCGATCCGAGCCATCGGCCGAACCGCCTCGACGGCCAACGCCGCCGCCCCCACAATCGCCGAGTCGTCCCCCAGCTGAGCAGGCCGAATTCGCGCCAGCGGCCGATGCCCGGCCCCGGTCAGCGTGGCCGCGTAGTGCTCCCGAGCCTCATCCAGGAACAGCGGCGCGGACTCGGAAACCCCACCCCCGACCACCACCACCTCGGGGTCGTACACGTCGGCGACCAGAGCCAGGCCGGCACCCAGCCACCGGGCCAGCTCGGCCATCGCCCGCTCGGCCAGCCGGTCACCGTCCCGCGCGGCCGCGGCCACCCGCCGGCCGGTGATCGCCCGCGAGTCGGCGGCCGCCTCCCGGGCCAGCAGCGAGGACAGGCCCGGGTACTTGGTCAGCAGGTCGATCGCGGTGGTGGCCAGCGCGGTCCCGCTGCAATACCGCTCCCAGCACCCTTTCTTGCCACACGGGCACGGCCGCCCGTCCGGCACCAGCGTGAGGTGGCCCAGTTCCGGCGCGACCCCGTAGGCGCCACGGAACAGCTTGCCGTCCAACAACAAGCCTGCGCCGATCCCGGTGCCCAGCGCGATGAGCAGGGCCACCCCGGTCCCCCGGGCCGCACCGAACCGGTGTTCGCCGATGGCGGCGGCGTTCGCGTCGTGCTCCAGCACCACGGGCAGCCCGATCCGGGCCGAGATCCGGTCGGCGACCGGCGCCTGCCGCCAGGCCAGGTGCGGCGCGAACCGGACCGTCCGCCGGTCCTCCGCGACGAACCCGGCGACGGCCAGCCCGACCGCGGCGACCTTGTGCCGGCCGGCGAGTTCGTCGATCACCTCGGTGATCGCGTCCTCAAGTTCCTGTTCGCCGGTCGGGGTTCCGGTGCGGGTCACGTCCAGGATGTCGCCGTACCGGTCGACGACTCCGGCCCGCACGCTCGTCCCGCCGACGTCGAGTCCGATGGTCAGCACGAACCAGCTCCGGCGCCGTCGGCGTTCTTCCGGTGCACCGCGATCTTCTGCACCCGCGCGGGCTCCGGTTCCTGGTCCGATCCGGGCTCCTGGTCCGATCCGGGCTCCTGGTCCGACCCGGGCTCCTGGCCGGACGCCGGCGATGCGGCGGATCGCGGTTCGGCCAGTGCGGCGCGCAGCACCTGCAACAGGCCGACAGCGTGTTCGGCCGCCTTCACCGCGAGTTCCGGGCGGTCGCCGCGCACCAGTGCCAGGCCGGCACAGACCGGACACCAGCCACAGGTCGCCGGGCTGTGCTCGGCGCCATCCTCCGGGCCGGCGGCGAGCCGGTTGAGCCACGGCTCGGCCCGCTCGGCCAGCGCGTCCAGCAGCAGCCGGGTCTCCTCGGCCAGCCGAGCACCGGGCACGGACTGGTCGGCGGACCCGGCCGCCCCGGTTTCGGGCCCGACGTTCGACGAGGTTCCCATCAGCTGATTATCACTGTTGGCCGAATCCGCCCGCGCAGCCACTCAGCCGACACCCGCGGGCCAACCCGAGTTCACCCGGTCGGTGCCGCCGGCGATCCGGCACGCATCCACAGCGCGGGATCGGGCCGGCAGGTGATCAGCAGGCCGGTCGGGTCGACCTCGGCGTCGGTGATCGCGCACCGGCGCAGCACCGGCGGCAGCGCGATCAGCCGGCGCCGGCCGTCGACAGTCAGCGCGAGATCGTCGTCCACTCGGGACAGATCGACCTCGGCGTCCGGCCCGAGCGGCACCGCGATCCGCAGCTCGAACCGGGCGTCCAGGCCGGTTCCGTGCGCCCGCACCGACAACAGCGGCTCGCTGTCGGGGGCCGCCGCCGCGAGCGGGTCGGCGTCCGCGTACAGCTCGTCGGCCAGGGTCAGCAGCGCGGTCACGCCGATCGGTTCGCCGGCCAGGTGCGGCACGGTGCGCACCGGCAGGTCGGTGGCGGCGGTCAACTCGGCCAGCACGGCCTGCTGCTCGGCGTGCCGGGTGGCCAGCCACTGGGCCGCGCGGGTCCGGCCGGCACCGCCGAAATCGGGCACCAGCCGGTTGGCGATCAGCCCGTCCACCCGGATGCCCTGCAGGGCCAGCGCGGTCAGCGTGCGCCGGGTCTCGGCGGTGACCACCCGTTCCGGCGTGCACACCAGCCGCACGCTGGTCCGCTCGGCGTCGACGAGCATCCGGCGCAGCCAGTCCAGTCGCTCGGCGAGTCGGGACAGCGCGTCGGCGGCCGCGTCCCAGCGGTCCACCTGGCGGGCGCCGGCCAGCCCGGCGAGCAGGCCGCGGACCACCCGCCGGTGGGTCGGGAAAAGTCGTTCCAGGTAACCGGCGAGCGCCTCGGGCAGGGCGAGCAGGCGCAGCGTCTCGGCGGTCGGGCCGCAGTCGACGACGACGACCTCCCACGGGCCGGCCTCGGCCAGTCGGTAGACCTCGGTCAGCGCGAGCAACTCCTCGACGCCGGGCAGCACGGTCAGTTCCTCGGCGTCCAGTTCGGCGACGCCCGCGCCGGCGAGCAGGGTGCGCAGGTGTCCGCGCAGCTCCTGCCAGTTGCCGTCGATCAGCCTGCGGGTGTCGATCTGGCCCGCGTAGAGGCCGTCGGCCGATCCGCCGACCTCGGTCGGGTCGGCGGCGCAACTCACCCCGAGCGCGTCACCCAGCGAGTGGGCCGGATCGGTCGACACCACCAGTGTCTTGCGCCCGGCGGCGGCCAGCCGGGCCGCGGTCGCCGCGGCGAGCGTGGTCTTGCCGACCCCACCCTTGCCGGTGAACAGCACCACCCGCACGCGCGTGCTCCCTGTCAGCCGTTCTCGACCCGGCGCTTGAGCTCCTTGAGGGCAGTGTCCATGATCACCTTTTCCGCCTTGCGGCGGAGCAGACCGAGCAGCGGGATGGCCAGCTGGACGGCGAGCGTGTAGGTGACCTCGGTGACCTTTCCCTTGGGCGCCAGGGTGTAGCTGCCCTGCTGGGACTTCTGCATCTGTCCCTTGACCAGGTTCCAGCTGACCAGCAGCCCGTCCTCGGCCCACTGGTAGGCCAGCGTGTACACGTCCTTGATCGGGCCGGCGTCGAGGGTGAACCGGACCTGGGTGGCGCGCCCCTGCTCGTCCTGGGCGATCACCTCGGTCTCCTTCACCGCGTTCGTCCACTCCGGATACGCGCCGAAATCGGCGATGACCGCGACGATCCGCTCCGGCGCTGCGTCGATCACGATGGACTGGGTGGACTCGTCGGCCATGCTCGGGAGGCTACCCGTTGACCACCCGCCAGTGGCTACCAGCTCAGCGCGTGTGGCACGCCGGTTCGCTGGAAATGGCCGACGTTCACACATTCGGTGTGGCCCAGTCGCAGCCGCATGGCCAACGGCTGGTGCACGTGCCCGAACACCGACCAGCGCGGGTGGTGCTTGAGAATCGCCTTCAGCAGCGCGGGCGAGCCCAGCTCCGGCCTGCGGGCGATCACGTCGTAGGTCAGCTCCGGCAGCGCCGGTGGCACGTGGCTGCACAGCACGTCCACCGGGCCGAGGGCGGCCACCGAGTCGGCGAACTCCTCCTCGGTGCGCAGGTAGGGCACCCACACGCCGGTGCGCCGCAGCACCTGCCCCGGCCGCAGCGTCGCGCCGCCGACGAAGCCGAACCGCAGACCGCCGATGTCGGTGGTCTGCCCGTCCAACAGGTGGATGCCGTCCCGGGCGAACTCCGGCCAGAGCGCGGGCACGTCGACGTTGCCGGGAATGGCGTAGGTCGGCGTGCTCAGCGCGGCGAACAGCCCGGCGTACTGCTCGCGGATGGCCTCCTCGACCTGCTCGGCGGCGTCCGCGAGGCCGGCCCACAGCGTCCGGACGAACACGCTCGTCGCGGCGGCCTGCTTGCCCCGGCGCAGCTCGGCGAACGTGGCCACCTTCTCCGGGCCGAACAGCCGGCCGAGGATGCCACCGGCGTGATCGTGGTAGTCCACGAAGTTGAGCAGGTCGCCCAGCACGATCAGCGCGTCCGCGCCGTCACCGGCTCTGGCCAGTGCCTCGGCGTTGCCGTGCACGTCGGACACCACATGGACCCGCATAACCTGAGATTAGTCAGTCAGTTGGCGAACGAGGCGGTTCACCTGGCCGGCGTCCATCTTCCAGGACGGTCTTGAGCTCCAGCGCGATCTGCTTGGCGGCCAACTGCCGGGCCTGCCGCTCGCGCAGCGTGTCCCGGGGCGAGGGGGTGGCCGGGCCGGGCAGGTCGGCGCGCAGGAAGTAGTGCAGCAGGGTGCCGTCCAGCATCGGCTCCAGCCACACCTCCATCGTGCCCACCAGCGCACCCCGCACGGTCCACCGCAGACCCTCGGCGCCCCGGTCCAGATAGACCGAGAGCACCAGGTCGGGCCAGTACCGACGCCAGCCGGCCGGATCGGCGAACGCGGCTGCGACTACCTTCGGCGGCACCACGAGGAACGTCTCGTCGACGACATCTACGGCGGGCACACGAGCACAGTGCCAGATCCGCCGACCGACCTGCGGACAGACCCGGCCGCACTGGTGTCGAGCGGACACGCACGCTAGGTTTCCCACGAGTAACATCGACTGGCACGGAGGTCCACGTGCGCGAATTCACCGTCCCACCGGTCGTGACGGTCACCGATGAGGAGAACCTCACCGACATGGTGTGGGCGAACGCCGAGCGCTTCGCCACCACCGTCAGCTTCCAGCGCAGAGTCGACGGCAGCTGGGTCGACCTGACCGCTCGCGACTTCGCCGAGCAGGTCACAGCGGTGGCCAAGGGGCTCATCGCGGCCGGTCTGCAAGTCGGCGACCGGGTCTGCCTGATGTCCAAGACGCGTTACGAGTGGACGCTGCTGGACTTCAGCATCTGGGCCGCGGGCGGCGTGGTGGTGCCGATCTACGAGACCTCCTCGGCCGAGCAGGTCGAGTGGATCGTGTCCGACTCGGCCGCCCGCGCGGTGATCGTGGAGACCTCGGCCCACCGCAGCGTGGTCGACGGCGTCGTCGACCGGCTGAGTGAGGTTCGGCACATCTGGCAGCTCGCCGGCCCGGCCGGCCGGGACGCGCCCGGGGTGAGCGACGAACTGGCCGCGGTGGGGGCGAGCGTCAGCGACCGCGAGCTGTGGCAGCGTCGGCACGCGCCGCGCGCCGACGACACCGCCACCATCGTGTACACCTCCGGCACCACCGGGCGGCCGAAGGGCTGCGAGCTGACCCACCGCAACCTGCTCGCCGAGGCCCGGGGCAACGTCAACGCGTTCCCCGAGCTGATGCAGCCGGGCAACTCGCTGCTGCTGTTCCTGCCGCTCGCGCACGTGCTGGCCAGGGCGATCGCGCTGACCGCGATGCAGGCCCGGCTGACCATCGGACACACCCCGGACGTGAAGAACCTGGTCAGCGACCTCGGCACGTTCCGGCCGACGTTCGTGGTCGCGGTGCCCCGGGTGTTCGAGAAGGTCTACAACACCGCGAAGCAGACCGCGCACGCCGGTGGCAAGGGCAAGATCTTCGACTCGGCCGAGGCGACCGCCGTCGCCTACAGCGAGGCGATGGACGCCGGCAGCATCAGCATCGCGCTGCGGCTGCGGCACGCGCTGTTCGACCGGCTCGTCTACACCCGGCTGCGGGCCGCGCTCGGCGGCCGGTGCGTGGCCGCGGTGTCCGGCGGCGCTCCGCTGGGCGAACGGATGGCGCACTTCTTCCGGGGTGTCGGCGTTCCGGTCCTGGAGGGCTACGGCCTGACCGAGACGAGTGCGGCGGCCGCGGTGAACACCCGGGACATGTTCCGGGTCGGCACCGTGGGGCGCCCGCTGGCCGGCACGTCGGCGCGGATCGCCGGCGACGGCGAGATCCTGCTCAAGGGCGACGTGGTGTTCCGCAGTTACTGGAACAACGAGACGGCCACCAAGGAAGCCCTGGACGGCGGCTGGTTCCACACCGGCGACCTGGGCAGCATCGACTCGGACGGCTTCCTGCGGATCACCGGCCGGAAGAAGGAGATCATCGTCACGGCGGGCGGCAAGAACGTCTCCCCCGCCGTGCTGGAGGACCGACTGCGGGCGCATCCGCTGATCAGCCAGTGCATGGTGGTCGGCGACAAGCGGCCGTTCATCGCCGCGCTGATCACCATCGATGAGGAGTTCTTCCCGGCCTGGAAGGAACAGCATGACCTGCCCAGGGCGGCGACCGTGGCCGACCTCGCGGGGAATCCGGTGCTGCTGGGCGAGATCCAGCAGGCCGTCGACGACGCGAACAAGGCTGTTTCGCACGCCGAGGCGATCAAGAAGTTCCGCATCCTGCCGGTGGACTTCACCGAGGAGCGCGGCGAGATGACCCCCAGCCTGAAACTCCGCCGTTCAGTGGTCGCCAAGACCTACGCAGGGGAGATCGAGAGGATTTACGGCGGCTGAGCCGTAAAAAACCACCACAACAAGCCCGCACGGGCTGTCGCCCCACCAGGCAGACAGCCCGTGCGGGTTCTGTGATCAGCGCCGGTACCGCCGACCGCCCCCACCCCGGCGGAACAGCACGAACAGCACGATGAACAGCGGCAGCACCGGGAACACCAGGTGCAGACCGGCGTCCAGGGCGAACGCAACACCGTTGAGCAGCAGGATCACGCCGATCACGGCGCCCGCGATGACCAGCGGCGGCACCCGGCGGACCGGGAACCGGCCGCCCTGCCGCGGCGGCATGGCCTGCTGGCGCCCCCAGGGCGGCACGGAGGGCAGCGGGAAGGGGCCCTGCCAGGACTGCGCCTGCGGGGCGGCTTGTGGGAAGACCTCGATCGGCAGGTCGGCGGTGAGTTCACGCAGCTCACCGACCGTGGTCGCGGCATAGGCCCGGTCGGTGCGTTCCTCGAACTCGGGTAGCGTCAGCCGGCCGGCCCCGACCTGTTCCTGCAGGGCCTGGACCACCTTCTGTCGGTCATCGTCCGAGGCGCGCATGGCGTCCGCACTGCTCATCAACGTGCCTTCCTCGCCGACACCCACCATGAGGTCCATGGTTCCCCTGCCGGTCGGATCACGCATCGGACGACGGGTTGGTCCAGCCGTACAACGGAGGGTGTAGATGACCGTGCAACGTACGTCCTGACGCGCGGGTTCCCCACCCGTGCCGCGTGTCGGGTCACGTCCGTCGACCGGGTGACCAGGGTCGGACCGACGGTCACGAGTTGAGCAGCGTGGCCAGCCGGGCGGCCCGGTCCTCCCAGCGCCAGTCCGCGCGTACCCACTCCCGGCCGGCCTGGCCCATCTTGGCGGCGCGTTCCCGGTCGCCGAGCAGCCCGCTCAGCGTGTCCGCGATGGTCGGCACGTCGGTGCCCTCGACCACGTGTCCGGTCACGCCGTCGCGGACCGCCTCGGGTGCGCCGCCCGACCGGCCGGCGAGTACCGGCAGTCCGGCCGCGGCGGCCTCCAGGTAGACGATGCCCAGGGCCTCGACGTCCAGGCCGCGGCCGTGGGTCCGGCAGGGCATCGCGAACACGTCGCCGGCCGCGTAGTGCGCGGGCAGCTCGCCCCACGGCACCGATCCGGTGAACACCACGTCCTGGGCGACGCCTTGCTGCTCGGCCAGCCGGTGCAGCCGGTCGGCATAGGGACCGCCGCCGACCAGCAGCAGGGCCGCGTCGGGCACCTCGCGGCGGATCAGCGGCAGCGCCCGGATCAGCGCGTCCTGGCCCTTGCGCGGCACCAGTCGGGACACACACAGCACAACCGGCCGGTCGCCGAGGCCGTAGCGGGCGCGGATCTCGTCGCGGGCGGCCGGGTCGGGCCGGTAGACCTCGGTGTCCACGCCGGAGAACAACGGCTCCAGCGCGGCGAACCGGCCGAACGCGGCGGCGAACCGGGACCGGGTGTACTTGCTGACGAAGGTCACCACGTCGGCCGCGGAGCCGATCCGGTGCAGCGCCTGGCGCGCGCCGGGCAGCATTGACCAGCCGACCTCGTGCCCGTGCGTGCTGGCCACCAGTCGGGCGGCACCCGCCTTGCGCAGGCCGGGCGCGAGCAGCGCGAGCGGGGCAGCCGCACCGAACCACACCGCCTCGCAGCGCTCGGCCCGCAGGATCTCCGCGGCCCGCCTGGCCACGTCCGGGGTGGGCAGCATCAGGCCGGTCGGGTGCCGGTACACCGGGTAGGGCTGCTTCGCGTCGAACTCGGGATGCGACTCCGGGCCCCTGGTCCACGACGAGGTGTAGACGACGAGGTCCTCCGGCGGCAACGCCGAGGCGATGGTGTGCAGATAGGTCTGGATGCCGCCAGGCCGTGGGGGGAAGTCATTGGTCACCAACAGGGTCCGGCGCACCCGGCGAGCCTAGCCGGTGGCCGGACCGGAGCGGCGGGCGCTCCGGTCCGGCTCCGGA